>CAMDAH010000006.1 GCA_945888625.1 Chryseobacterium gleum | reverse complement strand
TATTTTTCTAAACCATTTAAAAAGAAAAAATCCACTTTCTTCATCAGAATAATAGCCTGAATAGGTATAACCATATTGATAACCGTAGCCATAAAATGATTGTTTAGCCTCCACACCGTTTAGGATTACATTTAAACTTTTTAGTTTTTGCAACTTAAATAATTCATCCACGCGTTGTGCAAAAACACGTTTGGAGTAATTTGCTTTGAACACGTAAATAGGAATATCGGCTTGGGCGAGTAGGTGGATTCCATCGGACACAATTCCTACAGGTGGGTTGTCGACAAGGATAACGTCATATTTTTCTTTCAAGCTAGCAAGAATATTTTTGAAGTTTTCACTTTGAATAAGTTCAGATGGATTTGGGGGTATTAATCCAGCAGTAATAAAATCTAAATTGGCTATCGAGGCGTGATGAACTACTTCTTCAAATGTGGCTAGCCCTGAAATATAATTACTCATCCCCAGCTCATTGCTCACTTTAAAGCCATGATGAATTTTGGGCTTGCGCAAATCTAAATCGATTACCAGTGTTTTTTTTCCACCTGCAGCTATCAATCCTGCTAAATTTAAAATCACGAATGTTTTTCCTTCACCAGAAACTGAGGATGAAACGGCTATTAGCTTTGATTCCTTGTTTATGAAACTCATGTTAGTTCTAATGTTTCGAATTGCCTCGGACAACCTTGATTTTGACGATTCGTTGACAACTATTTCTGAAAACTTTAGTTTTTTTGAATACAATGGGACTGAACCAAGTATGTTCGCTTTCTCAGGAAGTAAAGACTCAAGATCCTGAACAGTTGTAATTTCGTTGTATGATAAGTATTTAAAAACTAACCATCCAAGTCCAAGTAATAATCCAATTAGGCTTGAAATAATATAAACAAGCGATGACCTAGGATATATGGCATCAATTGGTAATAACGGAGCATTCAAAATTCGGTTAGAGGTCGAGTAGCCAGCGTTTGATAATTCGTATTCTATTTTCTTTTCAGTGAATAATGAGAAGTAGCGATTATTTAATTCTTCCATGTATTTTAGTCGTTGAAACTCCATTTTTTTTTCGGGAAGGCCAAAGTATTTTGCTTCTATTTCATTTATTTTCCCTTGTACCATTGATTTATCGTTTCTAAGTCGGTCATCGATGATTTTAAGACTTTTCTTTATCGATACCACGCGATTTATGATTCGATCATTAATCACTTTATTTTGCTTGTTTTCTTGGGTTATGTCTCTAAGTAAATCCTCTTGTGTTTCAAGCAATTTATTCAAATCTTCAATTTGTCGTAGAATAGTTCCTTCAAAGCTTTTTTTACCAACCATTTCCGGGATGAGGCGGTAAATTTCGAGGCGATTAGGATCTAAACTTATTTTATTATTAACCATGGCTAATGTAGAAATTTCCTCATTAATTTCAAGAAGACGTTGCGTTAAATCGTTGATGTTATTCGAAAGTTGGGTTTCTACTTGTTCTGGATTTGGAAGGCGTTCTTCTCGCTGGAAATCACTAAGGCTATCTTTTGAGTTTTTGAGTATACGTGAAAGCGAATCCAATTGTTGATTGATAAAACTTATTGTTTGGTCAGTTTTTGATTGCTTACTCTTTTTATCGTAGTTCAAATAAACGTTTATCAAATTTTGAATTACATTGTAGCAAAGTTTTGGATTGCTGTGCTTGAAAGCCAACTGTATTGTTTTAGCATTTGGGTCCAGCGGTGTAATGTTAAGACCGGTTTTCATTTCTTTAGCAAGTAAATTTTGATTGTTAAAAATAAAATAGATCTTGTTGTCTTTAATTGTTTGTTCAAATGCACCGTAGTCAGCTGTCCTAAAAACAATTTCAAAATGTTTGTTTTTAATCTGTTGATTTATTTTACCGGAAATATCGTATTTAACTCCTGAAAATTCATAGGATAAATTGATTATATTATCATCTTTGATTGAGATGCCTATTCTCGTTCCACACAAAGTGGAGTCCTTGAGGGCATAGGCAATAATTGAAAAAGGAGAATACCCATACAGGTCTTTTGTTAATAATTTGCCATCTGAAAATATACTAAGGTTGAGGTTCAATTTATTGAGCATTTGATTAAAAAGAACATCCGATCGTAACAGTTCGACCTCTTTTGATAGGTCATTCGTCTGCTGGCTTATTCCTTGGCTGCCCAAGACATCTTTCACACGATCTTCCTCAATGACTTGAATCGTTGCGACCGATTCAAATTGTTGTTTGGTGTAGCGCAGGTAAATAAAAGACACTAGCAAGCCAAAACCCAACAAAATAAATGGTTTATACCAATGCTTACGAATTACATTCTGAAAAATGATCGAATTAAATTCTTTGTTGATTAGTATTGCACTCATTTTTTAATAATTATCTAATAATCAAGGCAAATATGGCCAAGGAACTTGAAAAAACACCAAGCCAAGGGGTTATTTCTCGAAGTATTTCATTGCCTCGTCGGTCTTTTGAATTTATATAAATGTAATCATTGCTTTGTACCAACATTTCTCCTTGTTTTAATCCTTCAATTGTCGACAAGTCAATTTTATAAATAGCCCGTTTGTTTTGCGTTTTTCGCATAAGAATAATTGAATTGGCTAAACCGAACTCGCGAATGCCGCTGGCCATTGCTATTATTTCAACCAAAGAGGTATTTGTGTTTAGTAAGTTAACAACTTGGGCACTATTTCTACCGGGAAATATTACTACCCGTTGATTAGTTACTCTTATTTGTACAAATGGCAGTAAATAGTCACTAGATAAGCGATTTGCCAACAACACCTCTAACTCTCTTGTGCTCATTCCTAAAACATTTATTTTGCCAATTAATGGTAATTCAACGTCGCCATTTGCTTGAACTAAATAATCATGAGATGCGTTTGAGTTGGTCGTTTGAGCACCATTGGTTGGATTGGCGATACCCGAAGTGCCAAAAATAATTTTTTCACCGTTGTTGGTAGAGAATGAAAAACTAAAGCGATCGCCTGCTACGATTTTATGTTCATCCAAGGGGCCTGATGGGATGGTATCGAACTGAAAATTACTCTTTTTTGAAATGTGAAACATTTCACTTGAGTTAAGTTTAGCACAGGAGGATAGAATTATCAGGGCTATTCCCGAAATAATAGCTAAAATTTGCTTTTTAATTAAGACCATTTTAGTGCTCCATTTAATTTTTTTTTATAATATTCGTCCATGTTTTTGACTAAAGTTTTACAATCAAATTTATTCTCTACGAACGACCAACCATTTTGTGACATTTCCAATCGCTTATTTTCATTTTCGATTAAATATAGTAATTTTTCTGTAAAAGCTGATGGATTATTTAAATTAACTACAAATCCGGTTTGATTTTCTGCAACAATGTCGCGAATACCTCCAACATCAGTGGTTACAATAGGAATGCCTGCAGCTTGTGCCTCAATTAAACTAACGGGAGTGCCTTCATTTTTTGAGCTTAGGCACAAGATATCCATTCCGGCATTAAACTCCGCTATATCTTTTATCCAAGAGGTCATTTTTATGTTTAGCCCTAAAGCTGTTAATTGACTTACCTCCTCTGAAATCGCTTGGTATTCTTCCCCGTCTCCAACAATAAAATACACAATTTTTTTTGTTGTCTTTTCGTGAATTTGTTTAATGCAATTAAGAAAAAGGCTATGATTTTTGATCGGTGCTAAACGGCCAACAATTGCTACAGCAATATCATGCTCATCGAGTTGGAATTGCACCCTTGTTTTTTTGCGATTTATGTCTTTGTTTTGGTTAAAAGGCATTAAATCGAAACCTAAGGGGATTACTTCAATTTTTTCTTTTTCGCAGATTTTATATTTTTCGGAAAGTTCTGTTTTTTGCAGTTCGGAAATAGCAATAATCCCAGTAGACTTTTGTGCTAGCCGTTGTTCTATAAGCTGATATATTTTGGTCTTCCACCTACTAAAATAGGAATGAAATACATGCCCGTGGAAAGTATGAATTATTATTGGGACTCCACAGTCGATAGCTGCTTTTCTTCCCAAAGCGCCTGCTTTTGAAGCGTGGGTGTGCACGATGTCTGGACGGAATGCTAAGATGATTTCTTTAATTCTTTTTAGTGCCTTTTTATCATTTTTTAAATTAGGAGTGCGTTGCATTTCTGCAATTAATTCAGGAACAATTCCGTATTTTTCAGCAATGTAAATCGAATTTTCCTCCTCTTTTTCTGGTAATCCCCCAATTAATAATGTTTCGTATTCTGTTGGCATGAATGCTGTTAAAAGTACAGCATTGTATACCGGTCCACCAATATTAAAACGATTAATTATGCGTAAAATTTTAATTTTTTTGGTGGTAGGCATTTGTAATTTTTTCTTTTCGTTTTGTCAAGTTGTTCGCGCTGAGTCAAAAAATAGTTTCAATTTTACATTAAAAATATACCATGCAAAAGTACATTTTATTCCAGTTTTTATTCTTGTCAATTTTTTTTAGGGCTCAAAACGTCCAACAGGCAATAACTCACTTTGCTTTGGATGCTGCTTTGAAACAGAGTAAAATATCATTTTTGGCCGTAGACATGGATTCAAATAAGGTAATTGCAAGGTTCGCTGAAAATGAGGCCTTGGTTAGCGCTTCAATTACTAAACTTTTTTCAACTGCCACAGCGCTAGAGGTTTTAGGAGAGCATTATGTTCCAATTACAAGAATTTATGCCGATGGCCCGATTGATAAAGATGGTGTTTTACATGGAAATCTTTGGGTTAGAGGTGCTGGAGATATTTCAATGGGAAGTAAATATTTCTGCGAGTTAGGACATGAATTTGATTTTTTGTTGAATTGGGTGGACACCATTAAATCGCTGGGGATTACAAGTATTACCGGAGCAGTCATTGCCGATGGTTCCGAATTCGGATATAAAGGTGCGCCAGATGGATGGGCTTCAGATGATCTCGGAAATTATTTTGGCGCTCCGCATTCGGGAATTAATTTTTTTGATAATACCATAAAGTTATCTTTTGATTCGGGAAAAGTGGGGAGTAGGGCGCAATTAAAAGGTATTTATCCCAAAGTCGAAAATTTGGAAATGAATTGCAGTGTAATAGCTAGTAACTCAAGTGGGGATGACTGTTACATTCATGGTGATGTATTCGCCTTAAAGAGAAATGCCACAGGTAGAATCCCAGCTAATAAAAAGGGCTTTGAAGTAAAGGGTAGCATGCCTGATCCTGAGTTGCAACTTGCAAAAGAATGGTCAGATATATTAATTCAAGAAGGAATTACTATCAAAAATGGCGGTAAGGGTTATCGCTTGTTATCGCCAAAATTGCCTAATAATTACGACGAGCATTTTGATTTACTTTTTACACAAGTTGGTAAAAGTGTTAAAGACCTTGTCTATTGGACCAATCTTAAAAGTGTCAATCTCTTTGCGGAGGGATTATTAAACTATGTTGGTTATGCTAAGCGAAGTAATGGATCAACGTCGGTAAGTATTGACTGTTTAAACGATTTTTGGAAAAATAAATTAACGTTGAACGGAATGAAGCTTTATGATGGTAGCGGGCTTTCTAGAAAAAATGCAATTTCTGCAAGCCATTTTTGTGAATTGTTATCGTTTATGAACCAATCACCGAATTTTACAGTTTTTAAGTCAAGTTTACCAATTGCTGGAGTATCCGGCACTATCAAGGGTTTGTGCAAGGGCCAAGCGGGAGAGGGAAGGGTAATTGCAAAAAGTGGTTCGTTAAATAATGTTAGGGCTTATGCTGGCTATGTTAAATCTACCTCAGGGAAAAATATTGCCTTTTCATTTTGCGTGACTGATTACAGTTGTACTGCTTCACAAATTCGTTCAAAGATGGAGGTTATCCTCAACGCATTGGCGACATATTAAGCTAGTTCAAATGAGATTATTGCTTTCCAAAAATCAGCCAAAGTTATGTTTGCTGAGGCAAGCATCTGAGGAACAATCGATGCGGATGAAAAACCAGGTGTGGTATTAACTTCAATAACAAACGGTTTATTATCAACTAGCATAAAATCAATTCTTGCTATTGAACGGAGTTGCAATAAAACATAAATCTCTTTTGCCATTGATTGAACTGCCTGAGCGATAGAATCTTCAATTCTTGCGGGGGTTATTTCTTGCGATTTCCCACTGTATTTTGCTTCAAAATCGAAGAATTCATTTTCCGAAACAATTTCTGTTAGTGGTAGTGCACTTATGCCATCTTTTGTTCGGTATACCCCACAAGTTACCTCTGTGCCATTCAAAAATGACTCGATAACGACTGCCCCCCCCTCATTAAACGCTAAAGTTAGTGCAGCAGGCACATCTTCTTCGCGCTTTACCTTGGAAATACCGTAGGATGACCCCGAATCAGAGGGTTTAATGAAAATTGGAAGTCCAAGTTTTTGTATAATTTCTTTTGGATGGTATTGTGCTTTGTTGGTGAGAAAAAGCGATTCGGCAACTGGTATACCAAAAGATTTTAAAAACTGATTGCAGTACCATTTATCGAACGACAACGCAGAAGCCAAAGGACCCGAATTGATGTATTTTATAGCCTGTAAGTCAAGCATTGCTTGAATTTTACCGTTTTCACCAGGATCGCCATGAATATAAACCAATGCGGCATCCAGTCTATGTTTTTCGTTGTCTATTAAAAAGCTGCAGTCATTTAGGTTAAAGTCCACATAGCCGGTTTCAGTTTCCACTAGCCATTGTGTTTTAGAAACAATTATTTTGAATGCTAAAAGGTCATTCGGTAGGTTGTTTTTTATAGTATCCGCACTTTTTAGTGAGATTTCATATTCGGAAGAATAACCCCCACAAAATAAGCCAATCGTTTTCATTACCATTATTTCTTATTGTACGAAGATATTACATTTCAGACTGATTTGATTAGGCGACTGCGAAAGTTTTCACTATAAGTGTTGTTAATAGTAATTAGTTTTCCTTGTGAAAGAATTACATTTGAAATGGTTGGAAACCGACGGTTTTTGTTATTTTTGACCTAATATGAGGCTTTTTTACTTTTTATTTTATTTGATTTTTAATCCTAGTTTTCGTCTATTTTTTAAGCGCGTACGAATAATTAACTTTTCGCGGATTGGGGAAGGGAGAACTATTTTTGTTAGTAACCACCCTGCTGCATTCATGGATCCGCTTGCCATTGCCGTTTATTGCAAAAACGTATTTTATTTCATGGTGCGCGCGGATGTCTTTAAGCCGCTTTTTAAACTCGTCTTTAGTTTATCGCACATGATACCCATATACCGTCAGTTGGATGGGGGAGATACGCAAGAAAAAAATAGGTTGGTTTTTCGAAAGACGTCCGAAATTATTCGAAAGGGTAAGAATATCATAATTTTCGGAGAGGGTTTTACGGATGAGGTATTTATTCGTAGAATTAAGCCAATAAAAAAAGGTGCTTTTAGAATTGGTTTTTCTGCATTGGAGGAAATGAATTGGGAGCACAAGGTGTTTGTTGTTGGATTGGGGTGTAATTATACCGAACCAAATAGGGCAAGAAGTGAATTGTTAATTTCTTCGAGTCGACAGATTTGTTTGAATGATTATCGAAAAGAGTATGAAAATAATCCTTCTGGTATAATTTCATTGCTAACGAATCAGCTCGAGCAGTACATGAAAGATCAAATTACGCATGTTGAAAACATAGATTGGCTTGAATTTCACGAGCAGTGCATGATGATTTCTAGAAATGGGATGAATGCAGGGTGTTTTAACGAAAATAGTTCGTTGGAAGAAAGACACCTGTATTCGCAAGCTTTGGCGAAAAAAATAAATGAAAAATCTGAAGAGCAATTAGCTGATTTGGAGCCGTTAAAGGCGGAACTCATAGCTCATTTCTCCTCGCTTTCTTCGGCTGGAATAACTGAAAATGAACGCTTTTTGACCGCCACGAATACATGGGATATTGGAAGAAAATTAGTCAGCTTAGTTCTTATATTTCCATTTTCATTACTAGGGTTTGTTCATGCTGGTTTACTCTATTTCTTGGTTAAGCGTTTCGTTGAAAAAGTTTTTGCCCGTCCCGTTTTTTGGGGTTCTAGCAAGTTGGTAATACTCATCTTTGCACTTGGTATTTTCAACATTCCATTTATATTTTTAATTTCTAATTATTTTTCTTTTATCGGCGTAAACCCTACCTTTTCATTACTAATAGGCTTTTCACATTATTGTCTTATTGCATTTTATAGTCTTGCGTTTTATTCATGGAAAAATCAATTAAAAATGCTTTTCAGGTACTTTAAAGTCAAAAAAATTGATTTAAAGGGTTATGATGATGCAGCAAAGCATCTTCTTCAAAAAGTGAATTCAATCTAATCCCACTTTATGAATGAAATGCTCGACAAGGATTGGCTTCAGCTACTAGATGAAAAGACAAAAGACCTTTTTAATGTGGTTTGTAAAAAGGTTCAGCAAACGTATAAGGTGCACAGCGGACAAATATACCCGCCAATAGATAGTGTTTTTGCAGCATTTAATTTGACTGCTCCAAAGGATGTAAAAGTAGTCATTATTGGCCAAGATCCATATCACACGCAGGGTTATGCAAACGGTTTGTGTTTTTCAGTAAACCCATCCATGTCAATTCCTAGTAGCTTAAAAAATATCTTCAAAGAAGTAAAAGATGACACGAATAAGGATATTCAATTGAATGGCGATTTGTCTGGATGGGCAAAACAGGGCGTTTTGTTATTGAATTCGCTGCTTACAGTTGAAAAAGGAAAGCCAAACAGTCATGCTGGAATCGGGTGGGAAGAATTTACCGATGCGATAATCTCGAAGATTTCATTTCAGCAAAATGCAATTGTTTTTATGCTTTGGGGGTCGAAGGCACAACAAAAAATAAATTTTATTAACCGAGATAAACATTTAGTGCTCACTGCTCCTCATCCCTCTCCACTTTCGGTTTACAGAGGTTTTTATGGTTGTAAACATTTCACTAAAGCAAATGAATTTCTCACTGCAAATAAGAAGGATGGAATTAATTGGTAGTCAATTTTCAATTTTATTTAGGGTGTGTGTAGCCCGATTTCTTAACTTTGTATGATGAAAATAAGTAATGATTTATATTTACGTGCCGCAAGAGGAGAAGCAATTGAACGGTATCCTGTTTGGTTGATGCGACAAGCTGGTCGAATTTTGCCAGAATATAGGGCCTTGCGTGCAACTCTATCTGGTTTCAAAGAATTAGTGGAGACGCCTGCCTTAGCTGCGGAGGTAACGATTCAGCCGGTAGATCATTTGGATGTGGATGCAGCAATTATCTTTTCGGATATTTTAGTTGTGCCCGAAGCCATGGGCTTACCTTATCAAATGCTTGAGCAAAAAGGTCCTTGGTTTGAAAATACGATTAGATCAAAACAACAATTTGATTTGTTAGATAAAAATATCGATGTTGCAGACCGTCTTTCCTATGTTTTTGAGGCAATAAAAATTACTAAGTCAGCACTAAATGGTAGGGTGCCTTTAATTGGTTTTGCTGGTGCTCCATGGACTATTCTCTGCTACATGGTTGAGGGAAAAGGCTCAAAAACATTTTCTGAGTCGAGGAAATTATTGTATACACAACCCAAATTGGCACACGAATTGCTTTTGCGAATCAGTGAGGTAACCATTGGATACCTTCAATTACAACTTAAAGCTGGTGCTGATGCGCTTCAATTATTTGATTCTTGGGCTGGTATATTAGGCAAAGAACAGTATAGTATTTTTGGAATAAAATATATTAAAATGATTGTTAACGCTTTTCCGAATGTTCCTTTAACTGTTTTTTCAAAAGGTGCCATCGCTTCGCTTCCCGATATTGCACAATTAAACTGTACTACAATTGGTTTGGATTGGAACATGGATATGAAGTCAGCAAGAGAATTGGTGGGTGATTCAAAAACTTTACAAGGTAATTTGGATCCCTGTCTGTTGTACGCTTCCAATGAAATTATTGAAAAAGAGACAATAAATTTGTTAAATTCATTTAAAAGTCAAAGACATATTGTAAATTTGGGACATGGTGTATACCCAGATATTGATCCTGAAAAGGTTAAAGTATTAATTAAAACAGTTAAAAATTATGAAAATGTTTGCTACCAATAACCGTGTTTTTGTTCTCCTAGGATTCTTTATAACGCTTGGACTAACTGCCAACGCACAGCGTACAGGAAAGGGCGATAAAACCAAAGCTTTTTTAAATTTTACGTTCGAGGAATTTATCGAAGATGGAACTATTTCTGAGCCGTCACAAATTAACTTATTGAAAAATGTATATTCATCCACAACAATAGGGGCTGACTTATTCAATAGAAATTCGCCAGGAGATTACGGTGTCGGTGTAAATGCATACGGAGAAGAGCTACCGCAGGAATCCTCTGCTGAACGATTAAATGAAGTTGATAAGAATTTATTTGACAAAAATGGCAAAGGTGGTGGCGATGGATTCGCGGGTATTGTAACTTACAAGCCGGGAAAGTTATCAAAAGAAAGATCTTATATCACTATTCCTTTTATGTTAGGAAAAGATAGATTAAAGATGACTAAAGGAATGAAGTATTGTGTTGAATTTTCTGTATCTCTTGGTGAATCCTCTAAATATGCCTCCAATAATATTCAACTTTTGTTTTCAAGAGACTTAATGGATGAGCCGGTGGAAGGTTTTATAAACAAAGAGTCTGGAAGAACATTGAGCAACTACAAAAACAGAATTTACAGTGGGATTTTTGGATGGGAAAAAGTGTGCACTATGTATGAGGCCAAAGGGGACGAAGTTTGTGTTATCATAGGAAATTTCGAGACAAACGAAGAAACGAAAACCGAAGTACAAAAAAAGATAAAAGGAAGTGAGATTCCTGTTTTACCTCACGCTTATTATTTTATTGATAACGTTCGAATTAAGGAGGTAAATAGCAAAGAGCAATGTAATTGTTATTCCGCTGATACAACCGAAATTCCTGAAGTCTATTCAACGTTAATTTACGATAAAACACCTATTTTAACAGATAAAATGACAACAGAGCAGAAAATCCAAGAGCAGGTAGCTTATTTTGGTTTTGGAAAGCGTTCTTATACCCCTTCTGGAAAGGAGGCTTTTAATTACATTATTGAGGAGATGAATGTAAATTCATCTATGCGTATCCTGATATCAGGTCATAATGACAAAAAAGAAGATGAGGTTGCCGAGCAAAACCAAGAGTTAATTAACATGGCAAGGCAAAGAGCAGAGGCAATAAAAGCGTATTTTGTTCGCCAAGGTATCGACGAAGCTCGGATCGATATAGATTCAAAGTCAGCCAATGAGCCAAGTGCCGAAATTCAACCTGATGACGATAACGAAGTGCGTGATGCCAAAAACAGACGCGTTATGTTTAAAGTTGTTCCTTAAATTTTACAATTTTCTGAAAGGCGATTTATCGCCTTTTTTTATGCCCCTAATTTTTTGAGAAGTGCATAAATTTTTGATGTCGGTAAACCCATTACGTTGGTGTAAGATCCAACTATTTTATCGACTCCAATAAAACCAATCCAATCCTGAATTCCATAGCCGCCTGCTTTGTCGTAAGGTTGCCCTTTTTCAAGGTAATGACTTATGTCTGCATCAGAAATTTTGGTGAAGGTAACAGCTGTACTAACTGAATCAGCATAGTACGTTCCGCCTAAAAACACACAATATGCGGTAATAACGGTATGTGTTTTTCCAGAAAGATCTTGGAGCATTTTTTTTGCTTCTACTTTGTCTTTTGGCTTGCCTATTATTTTTTCTCCCAGCACGACAATGGTATCGGCACAAATTAGCAAATCAGTATTTCGTATCTTCGGTAGGAGTGCATCGACTTTTGCCTTGGCTATGAAAGGTGCTATTTGTTCTGTTGTAAGTTCTGTGGGATAGGTCTCATCCGTATCGGCTATGATAACTTCGAAATTAAAGCCCAATCCAGCTAACAATTCCTGTCTGCGCGGCGATTGTGAACCAAGTATGATTTTCATTTTATAATGAGAAATAAAGGGAACAAATGCCTAAGAAAAGCGAAATTTTTAACAAAAGACTACAATGCTTTATTGTTATTTTATTAATTAGTGGAAAAATAAATAGCAGTAAGTTCAATACACCACATAAAATCAATGTGATCCAAATACTTTCGTTAACTGTGAATGTGTTTTTGAGAAAAATAAAAGAAATTAAGCAGGAAACACCACTCATTTGAGCAATTAGAACTGCACACCAATACGCTTTATTTTCCCCGATAAGCATAGGGAGCGATCTAACCTTAATCGCTAAATCTCCTTTCATATCCTCAATATCTTTAATGATTTCCCTCGCCATATTCGTGAAAAAAGCACACAGAGCGAGTAAATAAAGAAAATTATAATTTAGATCGGTACTCCATGTGTTTGAATGGTAGGGAGAGTGTGCATCATTAGATTCATTACTTACCTTAAAGAAAAGAATTACTAATATCGGAATGAGTGCTGTCATTGCTGCAATAACTATATTGCCATAAATTGGACGCTTTTTTAATGTTGTACTGTAGTACCATAGTAAATTTCCTGTGACTACATAAACAAAGACAAACCACAAGGATTGATATTTAAAACTTAAATAGATGGATATGCCAACTGCGACACCATTGAAAATCCAATGAAGTAAAATAGCCCAACGTTTTTTTATGTATTTCCCAATGATTAATTTCGATGGCTTATTGATTCGGTCTGCCTTAATATCAAAATAATCGTTAATTAGGTTACCTGCGCCAGCAATTAATAGCGTGGAGAAAATCAATAGGCCAAAATCTAACGTATTAAATCGAATATATTGAAAGGTATTTGTGGAAAATAAATGTACTGCTCCACCAATCATCGTAAAAAGTATGATCATTAAGTTGATGGGCCGTAGCACTTTGAAAAAGTACATTAGTTCATGATTTTGTAAACAGTTCTTCTATTTTTTTGATGCGCAATTTCTTTTTCTTCACTCGTTTTTAACGATTCAATGTATTTGTCGGTCAAAATAGGGTCTGATTTCCCATATCCCTTGAAGCTTAGTCTATTGCCTACAATTCCTTCGAAATTAATTAAAAAATTGTAAACGGCTTTTGCTCGTTCGGTGGAGAGTGTTATATTATCAGTTTCATTGCCTCGCGAATCGGTATGTCCACCTAACTCAATTTTTAAAAGTGGGTTTCGCTTTAAAAATAATGCAAGGTTTTTTAATTCAATGGTTGATTCTTTTCGCAGTGTTGATTTCCCTAAATCAAAAAATACATTAGCAAGCACATTTTCTGTTGAGCTCGTTAACGGGTTCATTGGAATATCTAAGTGATAATGGTCTGAGCCATCTGGAATTTTTAGATTAAAATTTATCGAGTAGGGTGCGTAGCCATTTTGTGTAACCTGAATAGCATATTCCTTGTTGATTGGCAGGGCAACCATGAAGGAACCGTCTATTTTGTCCGCATCGGAAATAATGATAATTTTTCCACTTTCTAGGTCAGTCAATTGAAAATGGCCTGGCAATGGCATCTTACTTACTAAGTCAAATACTTTTCCATCAAAGTAGAGGGTTTTGGTAGGTCTAAATTCTGGGGGTAATTCAAAGTAGTAAATGTCTAAATCGCCGTATCCGCCAGTTCGGTCCGATGCAAAAAACGCAATTTCACCAATTGGAGAAACAAGCAATGAATTCTCATCGAATTTTGTATTAATTGGATAACCAAGGTTTGCTGGTTTTTCCCAATTTCCATTTGCATCCATTTTGCTGACAAATAGGTCTGATCCTCCCATACCTACATGACCTCTTGAGGCAAAATAAAGCGTCTTTCCGTCTGGATGAATGCAAACTGATTCTTCTGAAAAGGGGGTGTTTATCACATCAGATAAGCGTTTTGCGGCACCCCAATTACCGTCACTTTGCAGTTCAGAAACATAGATGTCACTATTTCCATTGGTATTTTTTCCTCTTAATCCTCTCACAAAATATAGCGTTTGGCCGTCAGCAGAAAGCGAAGGCTGAGATTCCCAATGTGAGGTATTTACGCCTCCAGGCAAGTTGATGGGATTCATCCATTTAGTCCCTAATTTTTTTGTATAAAATAAATCGCAACTTCCTCTCCCGCTTCTGTTTTCTCCGTAGTAAGTTCCTGTTTCATCCGAACAAGCCACAAAAATTAAACTTTTACCGTCTGCTGAAATAGTGGGAGCTCCTTCATTGTTGATTGTATTTACATTAGTAGGCATGGGTAGTGATTTTTGCCAAATATTGCCTTCGTTTGATAAGTTCGACACAAAAAAATCTTCTTGTTCTTGGTAGCCTCTAACGCGGTTATCAGCAATTCTCCTCGTAAATAGTAACGTTTTTTCGTCAACAGTAATGGTTGGGTAGTATTCCGGATCAATCGAGTTAATACCTGGACCTGCGTTAACCGGTTCAAATTGTTTTGGATTTTTTAATGAATAACTCGCAAAATTTGCGTTGAGTCTTATTTCTTTGGCATTTTTTAAAAATTCTTCGCTTGCATTTGGATTTTTCATGAATACTTCCGCATATTTTAGCGCTTTATCATAATTACCTTCTGCTAAGTACAGCGCAGCTAAAAAATAGTGCGTTG
Source organism: Chryseobacterium gleum (assembly GCA_945888625.1). Classification (GTDB taxonomy): domain Bacteria; phylum Bacteroidota; class Bacteroidia; order Flavobacteriales_D; family Crocinitomicaceae; genus UBA952. Next base: position 122,584 of record CAMDAH010000006.1, on the reverse strand, counting down.
ATCCGTAACGGGAATGTTCAGGGTTAATGCTTAACGCGCTTTCATAATGATAGATTGATTGGGTGTAGAGGTTCAAATTTTCGTTAAATTGGGCAGAAAGAAGATGTGCCTCCCAAAACTGTGGATCTTTTTTAAGGGCTTGTTCTAATAGTAGAAGCCCCTCTCTGTAATTTGGACCCCTTGTTTTAGGGTCAAGTGATTCACCGGGAGCTCGCTGTGCCGCTTCAAGTAGTTTAATTGCTTTTTTACTTTTTGTTGAATACCTAAATTGGGCATGAGATGAAAATTGTATACATAAAAAAGCTGTTAGAAAAATAAGGGATTTTAGCATAATTACGTATTAGGGAATTTGCATGAATTTGTGTGTTTGTAACGAAATTTTCCACAGCTGGTTACTTTTCACAAACTCAATAATTAAAGGTAGTAATTTATCAGCTTTTGACCATTCTGGTTGTAAATAAAGTTGGCACGCACCAGTTACTTTTTTAGCATGTTCTTGTGCCCATGCTAAATCAGAAGGGTGACTTACAATTACTTTTAATTCATTTGCTTTAGTATAGGCCTCGTCGCAAGGGGACTTGAATTTTTTTGGGGAAAAACAATACCAATCAACAGCACCAAGCAAGGGATAGCATCCTGAGGTTTCTATTGCTACAAATACGTTCATTTTTTTTAGTTGTTCAATTAGAGGTCGCAAGTCATACATCGCGGGCTCACCACCAGTTAGGACTGCAAAATTTGCTTTGCTTTCAGCTACTTTCTCAATTATTTCAGCTATGCTTAACTGCGCGTGTTGGTTCTTATCCCAACTTTCTTTAACATCGCACCAAACGCAACCAACGTCGCAGCCCGCTAGACGAATAAAGTAAGCTGCTTTGCCTGAATATTTTCCTTCTCCTTGTATGGAGTAAAAAAGTTCCATTACTGGGAGTTTTATTTCTACCTCCATTTTTATTTAATTGTAAGACAAAGTTAATGATTACGAAATTGTGGTGATTGGTTTATAAATGTTAATCAAATGTTATTTTTAATTACATTTGTTTAAATTCAAAAAAATAAAATATGAAAAAAATACTTACTGGGATGGCTTTTTTTAGTTGTTTTTCTTGCCTTTTTGGTCAACAAATTGGCAATGGTTCCTTTGAGGATTGGGAAAATATTGCAGCTCCTACGGAGGAACCCATAAATTGGAACAGTTTTAAAACCGGCACTGGCCAATTTTCAGGTTTTGCATCTAAACAAATAGAAAGAAATTCAATGGTACGTGCCGGCGCTACGGGTATGTATTGTGCGCGAATTTTTTCAGTCTCCACTTTGGGAATTGTTGCAAATGGAAACATGACATTAGGTCAAATTAACATGGGAAGTACAAGTCCAGCAAATCCGGGAAATTATAATTATTCTAAAACAAGTGATCCAAATTTTTCAGAAGTGTTAACTGCATCGCCTGATTCCATCGTTTTTTGGGCTAAATATACACAAGCAGGTGGTGGAACTCAAGAAGCAAGAATGAAAGCATTAATTCACGATGCCTTTGACGCTAGAGATCCGGAAGATGTAACTACTGCTCCACACGTTGTAGCGAGTGCTCAATTAAATTACCCTCAAACAGGAGGGGCTTGGGTAAGGAAAAGTGTTCCTTTTGTATACAGTGGGCCTGCAACTACGCCTGCGTTTATCTTGCTTACTTTTACTACAAACTCAACGCCGGGTGGAGGTGCTGCCAATGATGAGGTGTTAATTGACGATGTATCTTTAATTTATAACAGTGGGGCTAACTTAATTGAAAGTCAATTATCGGAAGTAAGGGCTAATTATGCTGATTTTTCGGGTATCCATTTCTTTTCAAATGAACCAATTGACGGACAAGTATTGATTTTTAATTCGTCTGGTATGCAAGAGTATAATGGAGTTATGTCTGCCTATACGAAGGTGAAACTGTCCCCAGGAGTACACTTTGCACGTTATCAATTTAATTCTGGTAAAACGGGAATTGTTAAATTTATAGTAGATTAATGCTTGAATGTCTACACATTTAGTTTACTTATTTCTTTTCTTCGCATCCATTAGTTGTTTTTCTCAAAAGGGAATTATAAATGGTGTTGTGGTGGATTCCAAGGGTGTGGCAATTATTGGTGCATCCGTTATATACAAGGGTGACGTTACTGCTGGTGCCGTAACAGATAATGAAGGTGGATACAGTTTATCACTCCCCGTTGGTTATGTTAAATTAGTTTGTCGCTATTCGGGGATGAGGTCCGATACTTCCACTCATCTTATAGTTGAAGGAAAAACGCTAACATATGTAATCACTTTACAACCATTTGTTTTAGAATTTGAGCAAGTAAAAATTGTTGTTGGGAAATTCGATAAACCGCTGGAAGAGCAGACGGTAACTATGGTCGTTTTAAAACCTGAGCTAATTGAAAATAAAAACACACGAAGTATTGAGACTGCATTGGATCAAACACCGGGACTAAATATTTTGGACGGCGAACCACAGATTAGGGGAGGGAGTGGTTTTACATTCGGTGTGGGTTCAAAAGTAGCGGTTTTAGTTGATGATATGCCGATGCTTTCTGGTGATGCGGGTAGACCAGAATGGGGATTCATTCCGGTCGAAAATATTAGCCAAATTGAGGTCATAAAAGGCGCTGCATCTGTATTATCGGGAAGTGCTGCTTTGTCGGGTTCTATTCACATTCGAACGGCTTACCCAAAAGCAAAACCGTTAACGAAGGTTAATTTATATTCCGGTTTTTATTCTAATCCTTCCATAGATGGTGCCACATGGTGGTCTGGTTCGAGTATTCCATTAATTTCAGGTGTTAATGTGCTGCATTCCGAAAGGAAAGGAAATCTCGACTTTGTCCTTGGCGCTAATTTAAATTATGATCACGGCTACATCGGTGCACCTAAACCGGGGCCCTTTGTGATTGATACAGTCTCCAATTTTACAGACCGACAGATGGCATCGTTCCGGGCACGCATTAATTTCAATTTAAGGTATCGATCTAAAAAGCTGAAAGGGTTAAATTATGGGATTAACGGCAACGTCATGTTTGCAAAGAGCAATATGTCTTTTGCTTGGTTGGATGATTCATCTGGTTTGTACAGAGCCTATCCGGGCGCGATTTTTTTGCAGGACCAATTTATTTTTAACTTGGATCCTTTTGTTCAATTTCTGACGGAAACTGACGGAAGACATTACCTGAGAACAAGAATTTTATATGCCGATAATCAGCGCACTGCTAACCAATCTAATTCGGCAACTACCTATTATGCTGACTATATGTTCCAAAAATCGTATCCTCAATTAAAGGGAATCGATTTTATAGGAGGCATAACCTCCACGTTTACCAATTCATTCGCTGAAATATACATTGGGTCAGGATCGCCAACGAATCAATTACTCAATCTCTCCGCCTATACGCAGGTGGAGCAGAAAGTGGAAAAACTGCTTACACTTTCCGCAGGAGCACGGCTCGAGTATTTTCGATTGAACGATACCATCGAGGCAGTTAAACCGATTTTTAGGGCAGGGGCTAACTTGAAATTGTATCAGGAAACCTATCTGCGCACTTCTTTTGGGCAAGGATTTAGATTCCCCACTATTACAGAGCGATTTATTAAGACGGGTGTGGGTAACTTTGGTGTTTTTCCTAATCCGGATTTGCTTCCAGAGAGTAGTTGGAATGCAGAGGTGGGACTTAAACAGGGGGTGAAAATTGGTAAGGTATTGGCTTATTTAGATGCTGCTTTTTTTTGGCAAGAATATCAAAATACCATCGAATACATGTTTGGCATTTGGGATGTGGCTAATGCGCCGGCCTCTTTTGCGGGCTTTAAATTTTTAAACACGGGTGCTTCGCGTGTAATTGGAATAGACTTATCATTTGTTGGGACAGCTAAATTTTCTAAAAATTTCGAGTTGAACTTTTTAACGGGTTATAACTACATTGTACCTAAAACGCTCAATCCAGACTATGTTTATGCGGTAGATGATATTAATCGTAAATACAGTTACAATTCAACTTCCATGGACTCGGCAAGTCAAATTTTAAAATACCGATTTTTGCATAACCTAAAATTTGATGCCGAAGCGCTGTTATTTTCGAAATTTTCTGTTGGACTAAGTGCAAAGTATTTTAGTAAAATTGTTAATATGGATGCGATTATTAAAGACTTTGAGGAAACAACGGCTAACTCGGGAGGTGATAAGCAAAATATTCGCTACATGGATTACTTCAGTGCGCACCGATTTGGAAATTGGATTTTTGATGCACGATTGGCTTACACTTTTAATCCCTCCCACAAGGTGGCTTTAATTGCTAGCAATGTGCTGAATCGTAGCTATTCTTTACGTCCCCTAAAAATTGAGCAGCCGCGTTGTGTCATGGTGCAATACACCTATAAATTAGATCGCAACTAATTGTATTTTTCATAATTTAGTTTAGGATGTAATAATACCAAAATAAATAGCGTATATTTGCATCCTCAAAATAATTATAAACCGAGGTTTTGGACCTCAAATTGTAAAATGTTAACCTATGGCAACAAGAATTAGATTACAAAGACACGGTAAGAAAGGAAAAGCATTCTTTCATTTAGTAGCAGCTGACAGCAGAGCGAAAAGAGATGGTAAGTTCATTGAAAAATTAGGAACTTATAACCCTGTGGCTAATCCAGCAGTAATTGAAATAAATTTCGAAAATACACTAGCATGGGTGCAAAAAGGTGCTGAGATGTCAGAAACTGCTCGTGCTATTTTATCATACAAAGGAGTGTTACATAAAAACCATTTGTTGAAAGGAGTGGATAAAGGAGCTCTTACGCTCGAACAAGCAGAGGCTAAATTTACTCAATGGATGCAAGAAAAAGATGGAAAGATTGAAGGTAAAAAAGATTCATTATCCAAGTCTGCACTCAAAGATAAGGCAGCTAGAATGCAGGCGGAATCAGAGGCGAATATTGCAAGAGCAGCAATGATAGAGGCTAAAAACACACCTGTTGAAGAGGAGGTTGTAGAGGATGCAGTAACTGAAGAGGATATTGTTGAGGAAACATTGGTAGCAGAAGAAGCTCCAGTAGTTGAAGAAGCTCCAGTAGTTGAAGAAGCTCCAGCATCGGAGGAGGCAAGTGCTGACGAATTGCCTGCTGCTGAATAATGGCATGAACAAAGAGGATTGTATTTACATAGGACAAGTAGCGAGACTTCACGGATTTAAAGGTGAGGTCTCTTTGTTTTTAGACGTTTCTGATCCAAGTGAATACATCGATAGCCCTATGTTCGTTATTGATATTGATTCCTGTTTAACTCCTTTTTTTATTGAGCACGTTAAGTTAAAAAACAAAGGATTTATTACCGTTAAATTTAAGGGTGTGGACGATGAGGCCGCAGCTAAAAGACTCTTGAAAAAGAATATCTATATTCCGGAAACGTCATTGCCGGATTTAGGTGAGGATTCATTTTATGATCATGAAGTCATTGGATTTCAAGTCGTGGACATGAAAAAAGGAAACATAGGCATAATCATCGAGGTGATAGACCATGCCGCTAACCCCTTATTAAAAATTGATTTTAATGGCCTTGAAATTTTGATTCCAATATTTGATGGATTAATTCATCGGGTAAGAAGAACAGATAGCATACTTGAAATAAAATCCCCAGAGGGTCTGATAGATTTATACATTAATTAGTATTCAATAAACCCAAAGCTAATTTCATTCGAATTACACGCTTTGCCGATTCATCTACTCGTTTTTTAAATTCCGGATCTTTTCGGTATAAGGATAATAATTCTGAATGGGTATTTGCAACGTTTACAGGCATTAAAATAATATCACACCCTGCTTTCACTGCTTTGCTCGCTGACATTGGAACGCTAATTACGCCACCCATGTTCATAGCGTCTGTTACAATTAATCCCTTAAATCCTAAACTATCTCGAAGTAATTGAGTAACTATTTTTTCTGATAAGGTAGAAGGTAATCCTTTTGTGTCGAATTTCGCGTTGTTTTGAACTGCAATATGTGCTATCATAACCGAAAGCACACCATTTTTAATCAGTGAAGGATAATTTTTTATTTCCAGCATTTCGCCATCAATCGTTTGTAATTCTTTGTGCGTGTCCCCACTCACTAGTCCATGTCCTGGAAAATGTTTTGCCGTAGCAATTATGTTATGCTGCTGGGTTTGTTGAATAAAAGCATTCGACCAAGGGATAATGTTTTCAGGGATAGCTCCAAAGCTTCTAAATCCTACTGTTTTATTGGGTGACATATCTACCACTGGCGAAAAGTTATAATTTATACCAATTTCATTTAAGTCGCCTGAAATGATATCCGTTACGTTCATAACTTCTTCGATAGTTAATAATTCATTGGCTTTTTTGACCGGTTTAGAACCAATAATTTTACGATTTACTAAACTTGGTTCTGCATCAGCGCTGTAAAGAAAAGGTAAATTGCCTTTAACGGTATTCGCTTTTTCAAATTGCTGAATCCACAAGGTGAAATCTTCTTTCGTGCCGTTAAGCATCAAAACACCACCAATTAATCGCTTATTAATATGACGTAAAATGGTATCCTTGTTGAGCCCTAACCGACCCACTGCAGGCATAATTAATTGAGCAACAATTGATGTATCGTCCATTTGTAGGAATGCGCGTTCCACTTCGCTGTCAAGAATTGGATTTACCGTTAAATAATCCCCAAGCTTAAAATTGGTTTTTGTTTTGAAAGGCACAATCTTATTTTTCTCAGGTGTTTGAGCGCAAGCGCAAACGATGAATAAAATTAAAACAGAACATAGGAGGCTTTTGATCATAACAGATTTTAAGTCAAATTTAAAATAATAATTTAAGGACCAAGATTGGTTATAAAACAATTATACACAAAAATCATGTCAATATCTTAAAATCTAACATGGATGGTTTGCGCCCTCCTACTTTAACTGAAAAATTTATTCTTCTTTTAGATGTAATTCGACCATCTTAAACAAACGGTGACGAGAATTGATTGCTTCGTACAAATAAACTAAGCGCATTTTGTGCAAGTAACGTTTAGTGGCATACCCAAATGAGAGCACATTTAGTAATTTTCTGCCAAAACCTATTTGAGGAAGGTAGTTCATATCAATCCGTCCAATTGTCCTAGCTTCTTCAGAAATAATTTCACTTAGTTTCATCGAAATTAGTTGTTCGCAAATTTCAGCAGAAATAATATCAAAACGAACAAGGGATTCGCCATCAAATTCGTTTGTCTTAACGAATCTTTTGTATTGAAATTCAATATCGTTTATAGCTTTATATAATTGTTCAATTGTCATAGTAAATTTAAGACGGTTCTCAGCTCAATTATAGAGCATCTAAATATGATTTTATTTCACTACTACTTTTCTTGTAAAATAAACCTAAAAATTCTTTGTTGCTGTGTTCACCAAGTACAGGTGAAAGTTTAAAATCGTTGTATTGTAATTGATTTCTATTCGCCAGTTCTATAATTTGGGTTTTCATAAAAGGGTAGTATTTACTTTCAGCATTTGTTCCTGCTTTATTCAACTTCTTTTTATCTAGTTCTAGTTGGGGTTTAATTACTATAATTGCTAGTCCTTCTGGTTTTAGAAATTTTGTCAGAAAAGGTAAGGTTTGTATCAATGGACTCGCTGAATCAATAATTAAACCATCAACCAAAAAAGGGATATCCTTTTCGTTGAGCGTTCTAATATCTGCGATTTGAATAAAGCTAATCTGTTTGTTATCCCGGAAACGTTCTTTTATGAAAGCATTATCTTTAACAATACAAATTGTATTAATAACCCCTTCAGTTAGGAGTACTTCTGATGCCGCGCATGCATCAATTCCAACCTCAAGCCAAGTATCTCCCTTAACGTTCATTTTCCATTTGGAAAGTGCTTCAATAATTTTCTGCGCATGTATTGATGACCAGCGTTCGTCGGCGATTACAAGACGAATTTCGGCATCCTCTGGAAATTTCCTGCCAATTTTATTAAAGAGTCTGCCGTTTACAAGTACGCCATATTTTGTTATGATTTCCTCCGATTGTGCCCTGTTTTGGGCTAGGTTTCTGTCTACTAATAATTTATCTAGTCTAATTTCCATTATTTATTGGTAAGTAAAAAGTATTTTTTCTTCCCATCCAGCTAACTGAAGATAGATTGCACTTCCTGCCTCTTTTTTTAAAGCAAATGGAGATAGGTCAAACTTTAGCTCTTTAACTATTAGCGCTCTACAAGCGTCTTTATTTGCTTGATGAAGGAGTTGAATAGATCGAATTGGAGGAAGCGATTTTGCTATCTCTGAGCGACCTACTAAGTCAAATTCGTGTGTCATACATCCGCCTCCATAACTGACTTTTAATAACAAAGTATTGCCAGAAATTTGAGCATCTTCTATAGTAATGGCGTCGCTGGAATCAGACAATGTTGCAATTCGTCCCATTTGAATCATCGAATCTTCATTTGATTTTTTTTGAGCAACAAGTTGTTTCGAATTTTTACATGCCAAGAAAACAAGACAACATAATAAATAGAGTGAGGTTTTCATGGCTTATTTTTTTTTAGTTGATAGGTATACTGTAGTTTCAAAACTTGTATTTTTTTGCTTTGTCCAAAAATAGTAATTCTTTTCGTTTTGTTGGCTTACCTTTGCACCGATATTTCTACATGAAAACAAAAACACTAAAAAAAAATAAGGTTAACGTGGTTACACTAGGGTGTTCCAAAAATATTTATGACTCTGAAGTATTGATGGCACAACTTAAAGCAAATCATTTTGATGTTGAACATGAATCTATGCAAGACGATGCGTCTGTTGTGATTATCAATACGTGTGGCTTCATTGATAATGCTAAGCAGGAATCTATCGATACGATACTTCGTTTTGCAGAAGCAAAAAAAGAAGGTTTAGTCGATAAGGTTTACGTAACGGGCTGTCTCTCCGAACGGTATAAAAATGATTTAGAAAAGGAAATACCAGAGGTTGATGCTTATTTTGGCACACGCGATTTGCCAAGGTTACTGAAAACATTAAAAGCGGACTATAAGCACGAATTAGTGGGCGAGCGTTTATTAACGACCCCTTCGCATTATGCTTATTTTAAGATTGCGGAGGGTTGCGATCGTCCTTGTTCTTTTTGCGCCATTCCAATTATGCGGGGCAAGCATCTTTCTACTCCAATTGAAGCTTTGATACTTCAAGCAAAATCACTCGCAGCAAAAGGGGTGAAGGAGTTGATGTTAATCGCGCAAGATTTAACGTATTATGGTTTGGATTTGTACAAAAAGCGTGCATTAGCAGATTTGTTAACGCAATTGTCAGATGTCGAAGGTATTACTTGGATTCGTTTGCACTACGCTTTCCCAACTGGTTTTCCGATGGAGGTCTTGGACGTAATGAGGGAGAAGAAGAATATTTGTAATTATTTAGACATGCCTTTGCAGCACGGTTCAACACGTATCTTGCAATCGATGAAAAGGGGAACTACACGAGAGAAAACCGAAGTATTGATTTCTGAGATTCGAGCTAAAGTTCCCGAGATTGCATTACGAACAACACTGATTGCTGGATATCCAGGTGAAACGGAGGCTGATTTTCAAGAAATGTATGAGTGGGTTAAACGCAGTAAATTTGATCGTTTAGGGATATTTACCTATTCTCACGAAGAAAATACTTCTGCATACTTATTAGAGGATGATGTTCCAGCAAAGGTTAAAAAAGAACGCGCAGATGCCATTATGGATTTGCAAGCCGGAATTAGTTACGAATTGAATCAGCTTAAAGTTGGGAAAACATTCTCAGTACTTTTTGATCGTGTTGAGGGAGATTATTTCATTGGACGAACAGAATTCGACTCTCCCGAAGTAGACAATGAAGTTTTGGTAAAGAAAACAGCGGACAATTTTATTCGAATAGGGGATTTTGCTGATATTCAAATTACAAGTGCTGATCATTTCGATTTATATGGCGAAATCGTATCGTAAGATAGAGCAGTAAAGATTAAATTGAGCGACTTTATTGAGAAACGAAGGTATATGTAATGGTCCCAACTTGGCTTGTTGCTGCTGTGTTTGAATAATTAAACCGAGATAGTTTAGCATATTTAATCGCTTGTTGTGTCATGCAGTCACTCGCACCACCTGATGATAGCACAATTGCATCAATCACTGATCCATTTTGGTTCACCTTGATTTGTACGGTGATTTTACCAGATGAACCCTGTCCACAAGTATAACCAGGGTTTCTTACAAACCAATTGTTGTTTTGATAGGCAGTTCGTTTTGTAAGTGACCAACTAACCATTACATTTCCTGCATAAACTGTATTTTCTCCAGGATTTGTACCTTTCTTATTTGAGATAATCGGTTGATTTTTTTGATCTGCCTTACGCTGTTCCATTTCTTTTAAAATAGTCGCTCTTTTTGTTTCCCCACCGGCTGCTTCAAAAAGACTTTTTTCATAATCCTTAATGGATTGCTCTATTTCACCAGCTGACTTATTTTCCTGCCAATTTTCATTCGATCTTTCGCGTGAATCATTTTGATCCCTTGAAATATTTTTTAAGTCACTATCACTCGCGTTTTGTTGAATCTCAATTTGTTCAGGTGTGAGAATTAATTCATCAGGTTGAATGGCTACAGCCGGTTCTTCGTTGAAGGGGATAATAGGAAAATAACGCGTGTAAGTTTGCATTTCGAGGTAAATAAAAAAAGCGATGTACAGCGAAAATGCGGAGAGAATGCCTAGTTTGTACCTGTCAATTAAAACAAACATTTAATTTTTAAATAGTATTAACATTAGTATTGGAGTGAAAGTTACAAAGATTATTATTTACTTATGATTTTACACCACTATAAATTTATGATTGAACGATATTATGGATCTAAATTTCCTGATTTTTTGACTCAGTCCAAACATAGCGTTCACTATGCTACGCATAGTTTGGGCTTTTCTATTTTTCTCGCTTACAGGAACAAGTTCCTGCCCTCTGGGAGTATTTCATGAACCCTGTCTTTGGCTCATTACAAGCATGAAACCCAAACTGCTTCGCAGTTATTGGTTTTTTATTTTTTCTAACTTATCAAAATAAATTTTGAACGTTATTAAAAATAAGAAACCCATTTCCAACAGGAAATGGGTTTCTTTTGTGATCCCGCTGGGATTCGAACCCAGGGCCCATACATTAAAAGTGTATTGCTCTACCAGCTGAGCTACGGAATCATGTTTTTGGGGTGCAAAGATACATTGATTATTTTGTTTATCAAATCATTAAATTAGTAAATTCGCTCTTTTTTAGCTTAAATAATTTAATTCATTGATTTTCAATTTTTAAACTTAATAGTTTGAATTTCCAAAATAGACTGTTTCTTATTGGTTTCATGGCTGCAGGTAAAACTTCTTTGGGCAAGTATCTAGCAGCTCAAATGGATTGTCCATTTATCGATTCTGACGAAGTCATTGAGCGGATGGAAGGGAAGTCGGTGACTGAGATCGTCCAACAGCATTCATGGGAGTATTTTCGACAGAAAGAATCGGATTGGCTAAACTTAATGTCAGCAGAAAGCTCATTTGTTTGTGCCGTAGGTGGAGGCTTACCCTGCCATAATGATAATTTCGAAGCCCTTTTAAAAATAGGCCTTGTTATTTATTTGAAGTGCAGTCCTTCGGTTTTATATGCTCGTTTATTAGAGCAGAAACACGATCGACCACTAATTTCGGCCGTTTCAAACGAAGAATTTGTAGAAACCATTACCAGTTTATTAAACGAGCGGGAAATTTTTTATCAAAAAGCAAATCATATTAGCAATGGTGACCTACCCATTGAACAACAAGCTAATCTACTTATTACGAAGATTAAAGGGTCTTAATATAAATCTTTACGATAGCCTACATTGAAAGAAAAAATCATTGGGGCATAGAGATTAGAATTACTTGCTGTCGTGTTACTCGCCCTTCCAAACAAGGCGTAGCTGCCTGTTATGTCAGCATATATTGTTCCTCTTGCTGGAATCGTGTATTTAACGCCACCTTGTAGGCCTAGGGCAACACTTACAATTGTTCCTTTTTGCTCCTCTGTCCCAAATAGTTCATATTTATTCTCCCATTCATATAATCCAGAGACATCTGTCTTTTCATATTTCCGCTTTACAGAATTTAAAATAAGCATAAAATTACTTCCTCCATAAATTGAAAATCCATTGTCGTAGTCATTCCCCAGATAGTAGCGCGTTCCGCCTTCGATAGTGGTATAGTTTGTTGAGGTAAGGTAATTTACAGTCAAGTTGTAAGGACTAGTTGTAGGATCAATCGCCGTTACATTCGTGGTTAGCACATCATCTTCTTTTCTGGGTAGGAAGTAGCCCAACCGAATGTAAAAGGTAACATCGTTGTTCCTAGGAAGTTCAAATCCACCATGGAAACCGTAAAAAGATTTAGGGATGCCAAAACCTTTTAGTGGTCCTGTTCCAACAGATATACTCACCTGGCCATTAAGGTTAAGCACAAAAAAAGCAATAAATAAAGTGATTAAATTTTTCATGGAAATTTGATAAAAAAAAAGAGCATAACAAAGTTACAATAACTTTTAGGTTTTTCACTTTTGAAAACGATATTCATCGCTTGAATTTTTTCACTTCATGGTATGATTTCTTAAAAATTCAATATATTTGTTAAAAAATTCTTGCCTTGTTGAAAAAGCAGTATTTGTTTTCTTTTGTTTTAGCTCTACTATCCGTTGTTGCAGCGCATTCAATCGAGGAAATTGGGATTAAAAATTATTACCATCAAAAGGCCACTACCTTCCTTAAAGAAAGTGGTTATTTCGATTTAGCTCATGTTAACGATTGCACGCCTTTGCCGATGGGGAATGCTCCCTTTTTGCATTTTTCGCTATTTGACAGCTTGAATTTTGCTTGTCTTCAGGCTAATCAAGAAAATGTGGTCTTGTACAATACCGCTTCCAATAGTGTAGGTACTAATTTAAATATCCATTTAATATCTAAAATACGCGATGTGGTGGTTGTCGATTCAAGCCTAATTTTATTTGATGACAACATGGCGGTATATCGTTCTTACGCGCCATTTGATTCTTTGCATACTGAAAAAATTATGGAAGGAATTAATTTTGTGAAAAGCGCCGCTGTATGTCATCACCCGCTTACGCACCGCTTGTTCATCGTTGGCGATGTACTAGAAAGTGACTTTCCTACAACGGAGCGATCTGTTTACACTATAAACCTAAACAAAAGAAATTACAATGAACTTCCCCTCTTTACTTTTGATGTTGCCGATTTAGAACTTTTTGCTGAAGCAAATCACATTAAAATAAATTCATTTAAAATAGATGAAAATGGTGATTCAATACCCGGATTGACGTTTCTTCCTACCGCTATTGCTATTCACCCCAAAACAAATGAAATTTACCTGCTATCTTCGGTAGATAAATCGATGGCTGTATTTAATCAATTCGGAGAATTGGTGAATTTCGCATTTCTTGCAGATAGGCATTTTACCCAACCAACGGCTATGACGTTCAACCCTAAAGGCGATTTATTTATTTCAAATAATGATTTGCTCAACAATAGCATCCTTAAAATAAATTGGAATAAATTAGTTCAACGTAAGGATACAAATTCGCTTATTTTCGGTCTTTGAGCATCCAATTTCTTGCAAATGGACCTTCATTAAATAATACGTCAAGTGTAGAAAGGTTTGCCTGAAATGGTTTTTCATAGCTAAATACTTGTTGGTAAACCTTAGTTTCTTTCAAAGGAGATAAAAAATCATGCATGCGATAGTCATTTTTACTTTCTGATAGATAGGTTTTCGTATGGTTTATTTTAAACGATAAATCTAAAAGGCAACATAAAAGGGTTAAAATAGCCTCATTTTTTTCAATCAATAAGTCGTGTTTTGTAAAAATACATTCGCTTATCTCGCTATCGTACGCTTCAAAGTATGGGGAGTGTGCATAAGCCGATTGAATGGCTCGCCAGTGCATCTGTTGCCATCGCGTGGAATAATCAATTTGAATTTGTCCCGTACTTATTTTTTTATTTTTATTGTGTTTTACAGGTACAACTAGCTTTAATTTACCATTAGCGGTTAAAATCTCACAACGATTTCTTATGCTTTGCTTTACAAAGTTTTCGCATGACTCCAATTGGGCATTAGGATGTTCATTTAATAATTTTAAGTAGGCAATGGAAGGGAAATACGCGCTCGGAAAAAGCGACATTATTTAATCAGCTTGAAAAGTCTATCCCAACGAATTCCTTTGTATGGACTTTTGGAAAACCACACAAGCGATGCTCTTCCAACCACATGATCTTCTGGAACAAACCCCCAAACTCTTGAATCAGCTGAGTTATATCGATTATCTCCCATAAGCCAGTAGTAGTTCATGGCAAATGTATAGTTGACTGCCTTTTTTCCATCAATAAGTAGCGTACCGTCTTTATTTTCTTGAAGTATGTGTCCTTCGTAGGCCGTGATAATACGTCGGTACCAAGCGATATTATTCTTAGAAATAGCGATGGTTTGTCCCTTTGTTGGCACCTGAAATTTGTCAAAGTCAGTCATGGTATTATTTATATAAATATCTTTTGGAAAAGTATTTAAATTATCAATCATTTGTTGAGTTGTTGGTTTAGCTCCGTACTTATCTGCTCTGTCAGTTGGAATATAGATTTCTAGTTTAGCAGTTGGAAAAGCTTTTTCTATTTTTTTCTTTTCGGAAGGCGTAAGCGTAAGAAGATAGAATTCAGGATAACGATCTTCGAAATCGGTGCGAGCACCATTTGGGTCATTTTCAAGACCAAAGCGTTCACACATTTCATTTTGCATTGGAAAAGCAAGATTACTTTTCATTACTTTATACTGAATACACTGGTTTGGCGCTATCCACGCAGGTTTGCCATTTACATACAATATTGAGCTCTTAACTTCAAGAAAATCGCCAGGAATACCAACGCATCGTTTAATGTAATTTTCTCTTTTATCGACGGGTCTGTAAATAAGTCCTTTGTGTTCAATGTAATCGATTCCTTTTTCAGGCATGCCCCCACGACAAAAAGTCTCTCCATTTCTCATGCCTTCACGGGCCATTTGTTTCCAGTAATTCATATTAGAAATAAATTCTTGACCGTTTTTATTCATAAAATTAAAGTACGCCGAATCAGTAGTAAAAGAAACATTTTTTGCTGTTCTCCAATAATACAGGGCTTCAGAGATGAGTACGCCGTGGTAATCGTGTCCCATCAAACCTTCAGGTACGCGCGGATCATAAATTGCGGTATCGCCAGAAGGGTAATTAAAAACAACAACATCGTTTCGGTTGACTGCACCAAAACCAGGTAGTCGAAAATAACTTCCTTTTTCTAATAAGGTATAGGATTGAATGTTTACCCATGGAACATTATTGTGTACAAGCGGATAGGATAGGGGAGTAACCGGAACTTTTGGTCCGTATGCCAACTTGTTTACGAATAAAAAATCACCAACAAGCATGGTTTTTTCCATTGATCCTGTTGGAATTTGGAAGGGCTCAAATACATAAGTTCTAATAATACTAGCTGCTACAAGTGCAAAAATTATTGAGTCACCCCATTCCTTAACCCTGGATTTAGTTCCCGGTTTATCGCGTGAAACAGCACCAATTGCAAGTGCTAAAACATGTCCAATAATTGGTAAGGCAAGAAATAATGCAATGTGATCACTCCATTTTCTTGTTTCAACCTCTTTTGAATTCGACCAATTGGTTTCTTTACTAAATACTGCATTTTCATTAGTCGCCTTAAAACTTAATAGGTAAGGAAAAAATATAGCTTGCAAAGTATCGACAAAAGAAAAATAACCAAAGCGTTTTAAGTAACTCGCATTTGCAACGGCAAGCATGACTAAATGGACTCCGGGGATCAGCATTAGTAAAGCCCAAAATGGTTTAGCACAGGTTATTTTAAATACAACAAAGTAATTATAGCCGGGGATGAGTGCTTCCCAGGGCTTTCTTCCTGCCTTTGGAAATGATTTCCACCAAAGTGCCAAATAGGGATGTACTAAAATGAAAAGATAAAAAAACAAAAAACTCATAACCTATATTTTTTTAGTAATGTAAAACATCTTGCATGGTAAAAATACCTTTTTTATTTATAATCCATTCGGCTGCGATTAATGCGCCTAGTGCAAATCCATCTCTCGTGTGTGCAACATGTTTGAAATGAATGCTATCGTCGTATGAATCATAATAAATCGCGTGCGTACCTGGAATGTTTTCCTCTCTTATTGAATGAATTAAAATTTCTGAGTCAAGGTTTGATTGATGAGGTTCTGCTAATTTCCAATTCGATAAATTCACATTGTTGGCAATAATTCCCTCTGCTAGACTTATTGCCGTACCACTCGGCTTATCCAATTTTTGAGTATGGTGAATTTCTTCAATGCTTAGCTTGTAATTGGTGTGAGTAGACATCAAATTAGCGAGCTTTTTATTCATTTCAAAAAATAAATTCACACCAATACTAAAGTTGCTGGCGTGTATTAATGCGCCATTGTGCTTTATAGTACTTTCAGTAACCTGCAACAAAT
Organism: Chryseobacterium gleum; assembly: GCA_945888625.1. GTDB lineage: Bacteria > Bacteroidota > Bacteroidia > Flavobacteriales_D > Crocinitomicaceae > UBA952. The sequence continues at coordinate 105,980 of CAMDAH010000006.1, read as the reverse complement.
CTTTCTGCCAAGCCGTTGTTCCAACTACAATTGGAATTTGTTTACTTAAACAAAAATGAATGTGTTTAACAGCATATGCTGGCCTGGTAAATTCAATTGCAACATCAATTTCTTCAACATTTATCGTTTCAATGGCGTGTTGACTGTCCACAATAACACTAATGGAATGGCCTTTTGCCAAAGCAATTTTTTCAATGGCTTTTCCCATTTTTCCATAACCGATTAATGCAATTTTCATGTTTGACAAAAATACGTTTTTGAACTTAGCGAAAAGTCATTTTCATTTTAAATCCTGGAGAATTTAAGTTCATTAAAGCAGGTTCAAGTGAAAAACTCAACTTATCACTCACATCAAACTTGATAAAATGTGCTTCAACTCCTGCATCTAGTATTTGAATCAAGTATACAGCACCAAGAGCTAATATAGAAAGGTCTCGCCAATCTAAATATTGTTGGTAAATGGAAAGAATAGCTTGATCATCGTATTGAATCCAATCTTGCCCACCTTGTCCGCTTTGTCTCAAGGTATATTCTTGTTTGAGTTCATTTTTTTTTCGTTGGTTTGAAACTAAAAAATATCCGCTTGCTCCCAGACCTGCGTATATTAATGGGACTTTCCAAAAAGCATTTTTCCTACCCGTTGTCATGTTCTTCGAGTTAAAAACTTGGCCTGCGCCGGGTAAACATGCCGAAAGAATGAGCGCTTTTTTGAAGTAGTAGGAATTTGTATCCGCTTTTTCCTCAGGTGGACGTACTTGTACAAGACAAATAAAAGGGATTAAGCCTAATAAAATTAAAAGATTTTTCATTCACCACTTAGAAGTGAAACAATGCGTTTAAACTCTTCGTCGGACTTAAACGGAAGAATTACTTTTCCTTGTCCTTTTCCATTCTTTTGGATAGCGACACCGGCATTTATCTTTTTTTGTAATTCCTCCAAGAAAACGATTTGAACTGCGTTTAGTTTCGGTTGCATATTCACCGTTGGCGTTAAAGTCGATTTACTTCCTGTTTTTTTGAGTAATTGCTCAAGTTCACGCACCGATAAATTTTCGGCTTTCACTTTATTAAAATAAGCCATTTGTGCCGGTTCATCTGAAACTGCCACTAAAGCACGTGCATGTCCCATGGTTAACAGGCCGTCTCTAACACCAGCTTGTATTGCCACGGGCAATTTTAATAAACGAAGGTGGTTGGCTACATTTGAACGAGACTTCGAGATTTTTTCGCCAAGTTGTTCTTGCGTAAGCGAGCATTCTTCTATTAAACGTTGGTAGGATAAACCAACTTCAATTGCATTGAGGTCCTCGCGTTGAATGTTTTCTACAAGTGCCATTTCAAGCATCGCTTGATCATTTGCAATTCGAATGTAGGCAGGTACCTCTGATAAGCCGGCAAGTTGCGCAGCACGGAAGCGTCTTTCACCCGAAATAAGTTGGTATTTATCACGACCTAATTTCCTAACCGTTAAGGGCTGAATGATGCCATGCGTTTGAATGGAAATAGATAAATCTTCCAAAGCCTCTTGTTCGAAATGTTCGCGAGGATTGAAAGGATTTGTTTCGATAGAATGAATTGGCAGTAGAGAAATTGAACCAAGCGTTGCACCTGTAAGCGATGTGATATCGGTATCGACATTCGTTAAAAGTGCTCCCAAGCCTCTACCCAAAGCGGGTTGTTTTTTTGGATTGTTACTCATTGTCAAGTTCAATTATTTTTTCTTCGTTACCTATCTTAGTTAAGTTGTTTTTCTGTAACAACTCACGAGCAAAATTAAGGTAATTAATGGTACCCCTAGAACTGGCATCGTGCATGATAACCGTTGTACCATGACTTGAAGCTTCTGTAAGGGTGGTGTTTCTATGGATGATGGTGTCAAATACCAATTCTTGAAAATGGGTCTTTACTTCATCGACCACCTGATTGGCAAGACGAAGTCGCGTATCGTACATGGTTAAAACCATTCCTTCGATTTCAAGGTTTGGTTTTAATCTTGCTTGAACAATTTTTATGGTATTTAATAGTTTACTCAAACCTTCCAAAGCAAAGTATTCGCATTGCACCGGAATCATTACAGAATCCGCAGCGACAAGGGCATTTACGGTTATAAGTCCAAGAGATGGAGAGCAATCAATTAGAATAAAATCATAATCGTCTTTAATTTTAGCAATCGCTTTTTCTAGTAAGTACTCTCTATCGGGTAAGTTAATCATTTCTAATTCCGCACCAACTAAATCAATATGGGAGGGAAGAATGTCTAAATTTGGGTTTTGAGTGCTAAGTATGGCCTCTTTAGGATCCATTTCGTTGACCAGACAATCATAGATATTTCTGACCGCTTTCGGATCAAAACCTGTTCCTGAAGTCGAATTTGCTTGGGGATCTGCATCGATTATTAAAGTTTTGTATTCCAATACACCAAGACAACCACCAAGATTGATTGCCGTGGTCGTTTTACCAACACCTCCTTTTTGGTTTGCAATTGCTATTACCTTACCCATGATTTATTTTATTTGTTAAAATTAGTTTAAGTTTATGGTTATTAATCAAATAAATCGAGGTTTTTATTAACTGAATTTCTCTAAATTTGTTTATAATCGTTGAAGTTAGCCTGCAAGTTATTTTTTACTAATTCTGTTTACTAGTTTACATGTCAAATTCTACTCATATTCGTATTGGAACTTCGCTTAAAAACGATGTAGTCATTAAAAATGAGCATGTTGATTTAAACCATTTAGAATTATTTAGTGATGAAAGTGGTCATGTTTTTATCACTGATTTATCTACCGAAAATGGCACATTTGTTAATGGAAAAAAACTAAAAGGATACACTTTGTTGGATAGTGGCGACCAAGTTTTTTTAGGAAAATCGTACCAATTAAATTGGGAAGTGTACAAATCAATTTCTCCCAAAAAAGAAGCTGTTAAGCAAAACACGCAAACTGTGCGACCTAAAGTTAATTCACAAACCTCTTCTCCTTCACTGAATGCAGTCTTATTCAATGGTATAAACATGCAATTAATTTTAATTTACGGTTTGATACTATTTGTATTAATTCTCATAGCTGTTATATTCTAGTGTATTTAATTAGTAAGGTATTTTAGTCATAAATTTTAGTTTTTTTAGTTCGTTTTTTTGTTCGCTATCCTAAGTTTTTTGATGTCGATTAATTTTTTACCGGATTCTTACTGATTTTTGAGATTTATTTTGTAATATTGCACCCCTATTTAACACAGGATAAAATTAATTGTCATGAACTTTATAAGTGAAATCCAAAAAGAATTAGTAACAGCAAATAACCTCCCAACGTTTGGCGCAGGTGATACTGTTATTGTATCTTACAAAATCAAAGAAGGTTTAAAAGAGCGTATTCAGCAATTTCAAGGTGTTGTTTTACAACGTAGAGGAACTGGGCTTACCGAAACCTTTACAGTTCGTAAAATGTCAGGCAACATTGGAGTTGAACGTATTTTTCCAATTTCTTCGCCATTTATAGATGCTGTTTCGATTGTTAAAAGAGGGGCTGTACGTCGGGCTAGAATATTTTATTTCCGAGAAAGAACGGGTAAATCGGCAAGAATTAGAGAAAAAAAGAATTTTAGCAAATAAACATTTCTGGAATATTATGAAAGGGGCTAAGGTCCCTTTTTTTATTCCCCTAAAACTTCGAATTCTGTTCGCCTGTTAATTGTTCTATTATCTTCATTCTCGTTACTCACTTTTGGTTTTGCTTCTCCAAATCCTCTCGCTTTAAGGCGGTTTTCACTAATTCCTTTATCCATAAGGTAATTTTTAACTGCTTCGGATCTGTTTAAAGAAAGCGTTAAATTGGCTGCTGCATCACCAATATCATCGGTATGCCCGTCAATAGCTATTTTGATTTCACTATTTTCTTTAAGAAATTCACTAAAACAAGCTAATATAATTTTCGATTGCTGGGGTATCTCATACGAGTCAGTACTAAATAGAATATCGTTGATGTTATACTTTTTTCCTTTTTCTAGTTCTTCGAGCACATAGTTTGTTCTTATTGGCAGATCTGTTTCGATTTTTAACGTTTCGGGTTTAATTACTTTGGCATTAAAAGCAAATCCATCTTTCTTTACTGTTAGCGTCACATCACCGGGTTTATTTACCTTAACTACAGCGGTGTATTTTCCATCATCACCATTTACTTTGAACGATGTTTTTTCTCCGGTTTCGTGGTTGGTAATTTCAACCTCCGCATCGGTAATTGCTTGATTTTTATCATCTAGTAATTCACCTTTTATGAGAACGACTTCCTGTGGACGGGCGTCTTGATAAAGTTCAAACGAATAGATATTCCAATTACCATCTTTATAGCTGGAGTAGTAGGCTACTTTACCATTTGTAGATACAAATAATCCCAATTCATCGGAGGTAGTATTAATTGGGAAACCAATGTTCTTTGGAGTGGTCCACGAACCATTTTCTTTTCGGATATAAAAAATATCTAGTCCGCCAATGCCTTTTCGTTGATCGGTACTTGAAGATACGAAATACAATGTTTCGCCATCTTGGTGGAAGAAAGGACTTTTATCTTTCCCTGCCGTATTAATTACATCAAATGGTTTTCCAAGTCCCCAGCTACCGTCTGCTTTTCGCTCACAATAGTAAATGTCGTTGTCTCGTGATCCTTTTCTTAGTGTTGTGTAAAATAGTAACTTGCCGTCAGCTGAAAGAGATGGCTGTGCTTCCCAACCGTCTGGCGTATTAATTCCAGGCCCCATATTCACAAGAGGTGACCACGTAAAATCATTTCCTCCTTTGCCACTTCGTTTGTAGGTAGTGGTATATAGGTCACAATTGAGGTAGTTTTGCTTGTAAACGGTTTCATTTTTACAAGCACAAATAATCATCTCTTTGTTGTCAACGGAAAGACTTGCTGTGCCATAATTTACAAACGTTCCATCATTGAATGGTTTTGGTAAGGGGTCCCCACTGGAAAAATCAGCTAAATAGTTATCCCTACTAGCCACTGAAAACTCCTCCTTTATGTTTACATCAATGTCCCCTAAATTGGATCGATCTACTTTTCTTGTGAAAAAAAGCAAGTCATTATCGGGCGAAATCATGGGAAAATATTCATCTAAGCGTGAACTTACATTAACCACTAATCTTGGCTCAAAAGGAACAGGGTTTTCAACTAATGCTTTTTCGGCTAAATAATCACTAAGGAATTTGGCAACCTGTGTACGTTTTACTTCATTATCATTCGGTAAGCGAGTAAAGTCATCTTGTGGAAAATCTATAAACTCTTGTAATGCTACTGCAGCTTTTTCTTTGTTGCCATTCGAAAGTAAAATTGAACCAATGTAATAGGAGCAATCAGCATGATAATTAGCACATTTTTTTTGGGTTAATTGAAAAAGTACAAATGCTAAGCGAAGATTTTGTTCTCCTTTTTCCGTTGTTTCTGATTTATTGAAACATTCCATGGCAAATGCATAGGTCCTGCTGGCGTAAAGAAAGGGGAATGATGGGTTGTTTGGGTAGGTGTTTAATGCCTCTTTTAATAGTAAAGTGGCTTTTTCAAAGTTTGATTCCTGTTGAATTAGTTCAAGCGCCTTTTTTTGTTTTTTATCGTTGCTTAGGCACGGATCAACCTGACTTAGCGCTGAGGTGGAAATAACAAGAAGGAAGCTGATAATTGTAAGTAAAAGTTGACGCATAGGAAAAAATTAGCTAAGTTATAAAGTAAAAGTACGTCTAAAAGTTACAACGGTTACCCTATTTTTCAACTAATAATCTTCATTTTGCATGATCTATTTTTAACTTTTTACCCTTTACTTTTTCGGATTGAATTTTTGGTAACAATAGGATAATATCGCTGCGTTTTACTGCTACATAGGATGAAAAATCTTGTACGATAATAAGTCCTATATCTTCTTGTTTTAGCCCTCCTTTCTGGCTCAAAAAACCAACAAGGTCCACTTTATTAATTTTATCTTTTTTTCCGCCGCTAAAATATAATGTGGTCCATGGACTCTGTCTAGGTGCCTCAATTTTTGAAGGAATCTTATATTCTGAACTTCCATCATGCAGGTACTCAGGTAATTTTTCTTCCCTGTTAATTAATAAGTAGGAGGATCCATTGGCTGTCATTCTTGCCGTTCTACCGTTTCGATGAATAAATGCCTCTTCGCTCTGCGGAAATTGAAAGTGCACCACATGTTGAATGGCTGAAATGTCTAGTCCTCTTGATCCCAAGTCCGTACAAATTAGGGTGTGATAAGTACAATTTTTGAATTTAATAAGTGCTTTTTCGCGCTCATCTTGCTCCATTCCACCATGATATACAATTGATTCAAAGTTTTTTTCTTGCAGAAAATCGCGCACTCTTTCGGTAGCTTCTCTAAAATTACAAAATACAATAGTTAGTTCGCCTTTGAAGGTGCAAAGCAAATCGTACAAGCGATCGAATTTGTTTAATGTTTTAATTGGGAAATGCCAAAAGGTAATATCTGGGTCTTTTGATTCGGTCAGGAAATTAACTACTGCTGGATTTTTAAAGACAAAGTAAGCGGGAAATTCTTTATGCTCTGTTGCAGAAACTAAGGTTGTAGACTTAAGGTTATGGAGGTTTTGACAAATAAATTTAAGTTGATCATCAAAACCAAATTCTAAGCATTTATCGTATTCATCGATCACTAAATGGGAAAGATTCGACAAATCAAGGGATTCTCTTGAAATATGATCGCAGATTCTTCCCGGTGTACCAATCAAAATAGCAGGAGCTTCAATCAAACTTTTCTTTTCAATTGCTATCGAATGTCCACCGTAGCAACTGAGTACTTTATAATTGGTTTTCATAGAACGCCAAACGGTTTCTATTTGCTGGGCTAATTCGCGAGAAGGTGCAAGTACAATCGATTGAATGTGCTTGGCTTTCGGATCTAGATTTAAAAAAAGAGGAAGCAAAAAGGCAAACGTTTTTCCAGAGCCAGTTTGTGATAGTAATAAGACATTGTTATTGGACTTACTTTTTTTTAATGTTTCCTCTTGTAAACCATTTAGTTTTTCAAATCCAATGGAGTTAAGAACGGAAGAAATACGTTCGTTGTCTGTGTTCATGGCATAAAGGTACTTTATAGGGAGCTATAAACTACTTTTTTTTCCAGTTAGCCAATTTAGAACTTAGACCTATTGAATTGCTGAAGCCAGCTTTTGAAAATACATTGAAGCCGTAGTCGAGGTTAAACTTTTTGAATTTTAGGCCTAAACCTAAGGAAAAACCGGACATGCCGGGATTTTGTTCTAGTTTAAGTTCTTGTCGCCTTCCGTAATCAAAGCCAAGTCGTAATTGCATAATTCCCTTTGTAATCAGTTCTACTTGGTAGGCAAGATGTCGAGCAAGTAGTTCACCAAAACCAGCACCGGTTTCATTTATTGTTTCACCTGTCAGGGCGTCTATGCTTGGTTTAATAGATGGATCAAAATACGTAATATCCCATTGATTTAAATGATGTGCAATTATGGAAAACCGAAACGGGGCATGCTTTAATTTAATGGAAGTACTTGCTTGTACGTCAATTGGTAGTGGTCTTCTACTACTTGACACATAACTTTTTAATTGATACCCAATATTTTTTGCGAGCACACTGACGCTAATTAATTGACTTTTATTCGTGTAGCAGGCCCCGAAATTTGAACTGATACCGAATGATGAGTACGTTTCTAAATGAGAACCTATTGCATTGAGATTGACACCGATAGAAAATAAAGGATTAAGTTGATAGCCGTAGCCCACTCCAGCAACGTACTCAAAAGCGGAGAAGTTGTTGGTTGAATTTCCATATTCATCTGTTCCTTTGAATTCACCGTAGCTAATGTAACGGATACTTGGTAACAGGAAGCCTTTTTTTAATGGAAGAACGGTCGCTATTTGGCCAAAATTTATTCCACTTGCCAATAATCCTTGATTAAGGGAGTAATATCCTGCCATGCTCGAATTGATGAGCGAAGGATTTTGAATTCCTTGTGAAGCATCGGAGTCTAAGGTGCTATTGGAATAACCACCGATTCCTGCTAAGCGGGCACTGTAATTGAAATTGAGTAGTGAAAATGAAGATTTCCCCCCGTTTTGTGCTGTAGAATATAAGCTAAAAAGAAGAAATAGGCATGCAATTTTTATCTTCATGGCTTAGCGAACGTTTTTTGTATAGTAAAATTGTACTTTATTTTTTACTTAATCTCATTTTTGACTAACTTCAAGGTGTAAAATTACAAATCATGGAGAAAAATTCAATCTTATTTGTAGGTGATCATGCTCAAAAATATTTTGGGCCATCTTTAGCGGCTGATGTTTCGAGATATGATTTTAATTTGTTTACGTACAAGCGCGAAGATATCTTAACGGGTGATTCGGCTTTTGCTAATTTTAATGAAGCTTCTTTTCCTTTTCATAGCGCTTACGATCTGGATGGCTTACAAAGTGATTTGATGCTTAATAAGCATTTCATTAATTATGATAGTAAAGTGCTTATTGGTGATCCTACGGAATTGTTATTTCAAGCTTTCATTGCAGAATTACTGCAGAGCGAAACTTATTCAATTTTACCAATCGTTTTATTTTTGTATCCTGTTGGAATGATTTCACTCGATACACGAAAGGAAATTTCGGCTTTGATTCACAAAATGAAATTAAATCACGTACTAACCTACGTTATTCGTAATCCACAGGAAACAGTGGACAAAGTCATGAACGCCTTAAATGAATTAGAGGCTGTTAGCGATTTTGTGTTTGTTGAAAATAAAATAAATAACTTGGATTACCTTTTTGGTCATGAGGCAGAAATTTTATTTAACGCCTAATTCATGGACAAAAATACAGTGGATGTTTTATTTACGGAGTTACTAAATCGGCACCAATCTTTTTTCATGTACCTGATCAAGGAAAAGTTTGAGGATGACGACGCGAAAGATGTTTTTCAGGACGCCTGCCTGCATCTCTATCAAATTTTGAAGACAAAGTTTAAGGGGAATGAGGATCTATTTTCATCAAAAGCATGGTTGCGAACAGTCGTTACCAATTTTTGTTTGTCGGAGATTAGAAGACGCAACCGAAAAAAGAGTATTAAATTATTACCAGAGGCTCAAACAACTTTAATCAGACAAAATTATTCAGAAGCTGAAATTGTTGTTGGTTTATCTTGTAACCTTCACGATGTTAATGCGATAATGAATGAGTTGTTAAAATTCGTCTCTAAACAAGATGCCTTGATGCTTAAAATGAAATACTATTACGATAAGCCTTCAGCATACATTAGTAGTAGATTGAATGTCGCACATGTAAATGTTACAATCGGTAGAATCAAAGAGCGGATTATTCAAAAGTCAGGAATTAAAAATATTGATGAGCTTATTGAAAAATATACATGGTCGAATTAAAAATTCATGTGACGCTCTTTTTTTTCTGGAAAAATATCGGCTATTGTGATTAGGATACCCGTTTCTTCGACCTTTCCAAATTCGTCGTTTACTGCGGTTCCAAAGGTTTTCATCGTGGAAGAAAGATTCATGTATATGTTGACCAAGGGCGGGATAAATTCACCGTTTTCACGTATGTGGCCGTTCAGTACTTTGTACCCGTCTTTGAAACTAAGTCCCTCCAATTGTTTTTCGGCGTAACTTGTGTCATAATTTTGTTGCAGTGGATTTATTGGTACAACTAGCTTTTCTTCGTCGGGAAAATATTTTTTCATGAAGAAAAGTAAGAAGTCCCTACAGTCGGTATTGTAATTAGGATACATGGTCACTTTACCAAAAAAATAGTTGATGGAAGGATTTAATCGAACAATCGCTCCGAGTCCGTCCCAAATATTATCGAGCGCGAACAATCCTTTTCTTGGATTTACACTTGGTTGATAATTGGGTTGAACCCAACTACGGCCAAGTTCGATGGTTTGGGGTAAAATTGTATTAACAAAATTGGTTGATAAGTTAAAATAATGAACGGTAGATAAATGAATTAGGCCTTGACTATCAATAGCATCTTTACATAGAATAAAACGATATCCGCCAATTATTTCTTCGTCTTCGGGCGACCATACGATCAGTTGTTGGTATGCGTAGTTTCCGCGGTCGTAGTCATCCAGGTCTACTTCTTCGCCTGTACCGCCGCCAGAGGCTCGAAAGGTTATTTCTCTTAATCGCCCAATTTCAAGTATAACATTCGGTGCCGTTTTGTCATTTACAATGTAAATTTCATTGCTCCCTTTGCGAGTTAATCTAGAGAAACACTTCGCATTGAGCTCTTTTTTTAGTACAGCTTTATCAATGGCAGGTATGATTAATTTCATTTTATGTGTTTAATTCGTGTACTATTTTACGGATGGCATTCGCAACGTCTTTGTCCGATTGATCAGGACTAAACTCATTCATTTTTATCGGTTTTCCAATCGTAAATTGAAGGGTTTTATTACGTTGTTTTAATAATTCGTCTGCTAAATAAAGCATTTCAATATTTATTTTTATTCGTAAAAATCGTCTTATTTTACTCAATCTATAAAAAAATGGAGATAGTTGTCCCTCAATCTTAATTGGAATGATAGTCCTGTCATGCAAACGTGCATAAGTAACGAAAGTTCTTTTCCACTCTAAATCTTGCACTACGCCATTAATTTTTCGACTTACAAGACCGGCGGGAAATAAGCAAATCGCTTGCTCTGATTTAAAGGCATTGGCAATATCCTCTCGGATATTTTTTTTATTTGCACCATGCTTATTGACTCCAATAAATAATTCTTTTAAGTTTTCAAGATTCATTAATAGGTCATTTACAATAAAACGTAAATCGGGGCGGTGATTTTTTAGTAATGAAATCAAGGCTAGTCCGTCCATTCCACCTAATGGGTGGTTGAGTACGATAATGAGTGGGCCTGTTTTAGGAATATGCGCTAAACCAGTGGAAGTAATGGTGATATTAAATTCCTCCATCGCTGCGTCACTAAAAGCTGAATTTTTGAGATCTTTTCCTTTTTCAAGCAAATTATTTAGTTCATCTTGGTGAAGCACCCGTTCCAGATACCTAATTACAAATGAAGGAAGCCAACGCAGTAATTTTTTGTTCTTACTTGCAATCAGCCGCGAAACATCAATCATTTTTTCTTTTTCCAAAGTCATAGGGCATTGAGTTTAGCAACTACGAAAATAACATTATCGGTAAAGATCAAAATTAAATTCATACTTGGATTACAGGTTGAAATCGATTTCCATTCCGTCAAATGCCAGTGAAACGTTTTCTGGCAAAAGTTTTTGAATGGAAGCGTGTTTTCCAAATAAGTGTGAAATATGTGTTAAATAAGCTTTTTTGGGTTGTATCAAGGCAATGAACTCCAATGCTTCTTCAAGATTAAAATGCGAAATGTGTTTAGATTGGTGAAGCGAATTAATAATTAGTGTTTCAAGGCCCAAGAGCTTATCACTTTCTTTTTTATCAATCGTTTTTGCATCGGTAATGTAAGCAAAATCTCCAATTCTAAATCCTAAAACTGGCATCTTGTAATGATATACTTGAATTGGGATAAGGGTGCAAGCTGGTCCAACTGAGAAAGGTGCATTGGCGATGGTGTGTAATTTAATTTTTGGAATTCCGGGATAATTTTCAGTGCTAAAAATATAATGAAATTCTCGTTTTAATGCTGTTTCCACCGCTGTAGTGCAGAATATGTCCATGGGGGAATTATAGCGGTAATTATAAGCTCTAACATCATCTAGTCCTGCAACATGATCCTTGTGTTCATGCGTAAAAATAATGGCTTCCAAATCGTTTACTTGGGCGCGAAGCATTTGTTGCCTAAAATCGGGGCCAGCGTCTATCACATAATTTTTGCCGTTCACAGCAAAAAGTAGGGAAGCGCGTAAACGTTTATCTTTTGGGTCTGTTGAACTGCAAACTTCGCAGCTGCAAGCTATCATTGGAACGCCTTGTGAAGTTCCCGAACCCAAAACGATTGCTTTTCCTTTCATTAGTTACGAATTTAGTATATTTTTCAAAACTAAAGTTCAATTATTTTGGTCCATTCATTTTTTCTTAAAAATAAATTTATGATCGTTTTAATATCCCTATTTTCTTTTTGTTTGGTAATGTAACGTCGATAATCAATTGGGGTTTTTCCATGAAAATGGTAGGGTGCGAAACCATAGCCTTGGTAAATGCCGTTTTCAACCCAAACGATACTTTTCTCCATTTTTTCTCTTCCTTTATCGATAATGTAAAAGGACCGGCCTTCAAAGGTTAAATCGTCGATTAGTTTATTAACTCGAAGGTTATAAAGCGCGGCACTTTCTTCTTCTATGCATGCACCAGCACATTTTTTAATGGTTTGCTGAAAACAAGCTGCATTGGTTTTGTATAGGTGACATAGTTTTTGACACAACGTATAACGTTCTATTTTGTGGTATAGAAAGTCAATGCCGTCTTTTTTGTTATTAAAGTGAATTAATGGATGCGCATTATTTTTACCCAATGTTTCCACTTTGAGTGTAATGTAGCCATTTTCATCTTCGGTATCAAAAAGTCCATAGGAGAAAAGGCTATTTCTCAAGGTTCTATTGTAAATGGGTTGATGCAGCTTGATCAGCTCACTTTCGCGCAACATGGCAATAAGGTCTGATCCTGTGATTTCATGTTCAATTCGAACAATGTCTTGTATCATCTTAATCCCCTTTGCTGTTTTCGAATTGTTTAAATGTTGTTCGACTCTTTTTTTAATGGAAATACTTTTACCGATGTATATGATTTTATTGAATTCATTATAAAACAAATAAACGCCTGTTTTTTGGGGTAATTCATCGATGGTTTCAATAGATAGGTTGGGGTGAATTTTTTTTGGATTTACCGCGGTATGAATAAATTCGAGCAAGGCAGTTTCGTCTTTTTTTATAAGGATTTCAAAGAGTTTTGTTGTCGCTAAGGCATCTCCACCTGCTCGATGTCTACCAATTATTTTAATGCCAAGGTTCTGCGTTAACTTGCCCAAACTGTAAGAGGCATGTCCGGGAATTATTGCTCTCGACGATTTGACCGTACAAAGTTGAGGTAATCGAAAATCAAAGCCCAATGCCTTAAATTCACTTCGAAACATGCCGTAATCAAATGCGACATTATGAGCAACAAAGACGCAATTCTCAGTAAATTCAATTATTTTTTTTGCGATTTCAAAAAATTTGGGTGCATTTTCAACCATTTTATCGCTGATTCCTGTTAATCGAACAATAAATTCTGGTATCGGAATTTCCGGGTTCACAAGGGTTGTGTATTCATCAACTATTTTTTCGCCGTCAAATTTGTAAATGGCTAATTCAGTAATTTTTGAGTTATTTACGCTCCCTCCAGTTGTCTCTACATCTATAATAACAAAATTCATAGTGCAAAATTATTCATAATTCAATTTGTTTCTTGTTTTTTTGTGAGGTATTAAATTATTCTTTTTGAGATACAATAATTGGATTTTAAAAAACTGATTAAATTAGAATTAAACTATATTTGCTAAAAAATAAAAACGTATGAAAATTTCTGTAATTCTTTTTTTAACGATTGTTTTCCCTGCTACTTTAACTGCCCAATCTAACCTAACTGTTTTTAATAATGGTGGACAAAAGTTTTATTTAATTCTAAATGGAGTAAAGCAAAATGCACAAGCACAAACAAATGTGGTTGTAAGCGAAATAAAAAATGGGGGTTATGCAACCAAGATTATCTTTGAAGACGGCAAAACCAATGACATTGAAAAGAATTTTTTTATTGAAGAGGCGAGCGATATCACCACCCGAATTGTTTTTAAAAAGGGTAAGGGTAAATTGCAGTTGGTGAGTATGGTAGCCGCAACGGGAACAGTTGCTTCTGGGGCAGTAACGTATCGTCCAGATAATAACGCTTCCTATTCAGATGGTTCAGTAGGTATCGGATTTATTAGTAATTCAAGTACTAATCAATCGGGAAATGGGTCTGTAACTATTCAGGTTAACCCTAATACAACCAACGATAATGTCAATGGAGTTAGTGGGGCCAACCAAAATAACACATCTACTACTGTAACCACAACCACAACCACTAATTCGTCCAGTAACAGTTCAACTGGTAATGTAAATACAAACGGTGCTGGAAACGGTAATGGTGGGGTAAGTATTAGTGTAACAGATCAAATTTCAGGGCAGAATCTTAACATGAATGTTGGGATAAATGTTAACGAAGGAACTAATAATTCGCAGCAAAATAATACATCGACTACCCTTACGAATACGACTATCACCAATACAATTACCAATACCAATGTGAGTACGACTAATTCAAGTGAACTTGCACCTCAGTCATCAAACAACGGTTGTAATAAAACAATTCAAAATAGCACTGCTTTCATCGCTGATATTGCATCACAGAGTTTTGAGGATGATCGTCTTGAAGCGTTACAATTGGCCCTGGCAAATACCTGTCTCTATTCCAAAGATGCCGAGAAAATAATGGATTTATTTACCTTTGACGCGAATCAACTAGCCGCAGCAAAGGTAATGTCGGATCGCCTTGTTGATAAGGAAAATGCTTCGCTATTGGCTAAACACATCACCTTTGATGCTACCAAAATGGAATACAGAAAATACATTAGCGGTAAAAATTAAGTTATCTTTTGTGTTTTTCTTCATAACGTGTTATCCACTCCTCAACACTAACTTTCTGCATGAGTTCGCCAATTAGTGCATAGGGGATAGCACTTGATTTTTTAAAACGTACACAGCTTTTTCCCATATCCAATTTTAGCTTAGTGAATTTACTGTATTCATCTTTAAACCAATTCAGCAACTTTTCATCACTATACAGGCCCATGTGATAAAAGGTAATGATATCTTTTCGCATGACTAAATTCAAAAATGGTAAGGGAAGTTTTGGCGTGCAGTGATAACCTGCAGGGTAAATAGAATGAGGAACCACATATCCAATCATTCCATAACTTATACATTCTTCAAATCCTTTAGGGAGATTTTCAATTATAACTGTTCTTAATTCTAAGAATTCAGGCTTTCTAGTTCCCTCTAACTGTTCGATGTATTGCTGAACTTCCATGTATTTTATAATCTACCCGGGTATATTTTAAGTGCTTCCCGAAGACAAATAACTGCTTTTTTTAGGGATTCTTGATTCAAAACATAAGCAATTCGAACTTCTTGTTTACCCGCGCCCTCACTCGAATAGAAACCGCTAGCTGGTGCCATCATGACTGTTTGTCCTTCATGTTGGAATTCTTCTAAAAGCCACTGACAAAATTTTTCGGCATCATCTACAGGAAATTTTGCAACGCAATAAAAAGCACCACGCGGTTTAGGACAAAATACGCCGTCAATCGAATTGAGACCCTCCACCATAATGTTTCTCCGAGCAACGTATTCAGAAACCACATCTGTGAAGTAGGAGGTAGGTGTTTCTAAGGCAGCTTCAGCAGCAAACTGATCAATTGTTGGCGGCGATAATCTTGCTTGTCCAAATTTTAGCGCTGCAGCAATAATCGATTCATTTTTTGAAACAAGTGCTCCGATTCGTGCGCCGCACATGGAGTACCTTTTAGATACCGAATCAATCATAATTACATTTTGGCTAATTTCTTCTAAATTCATCACCGAGTGTGGACTAGCGCCATCATAGCAGAATTCCCTATATACTTCGTCAGCAATTAAGAAAATATCATATTTCTTAACCAGTACAGCCAATTTTTCCAATTCTTCTTTTGAGTACAAATAACCTGTTGGATTACCAGGATTACAGATCACAATACCCTTGGTTTTAGCGCTGATTTTTTGCTCGATTTGTTCGATTGGAGGTAGAGCAAAACCTGATTCAATGTTTGAAATTACTGGAACAACCTTCACGCCTGCCATTACTGCAAATCCGTTGTAGTTTGCATAGAATGGTTCAGGAATGATTACTTCATCCTCCAAGTTACACGTTGCCATCATGGCAAAAACTAAGGCCTCAGATCCACCTGTAGTTATTATAATATCTTCGGTGTTTACATCAATCCCATTTTTTTGATACGTGGCTGCAAGTTTAATTCGATAACTCTCGAATCCAGCCGAATGACTGTATTCAATTACTTTTTGATCAAAATTTCTGATAGCATTTAAGGCACTTTCAGGTGTGGCAATGTCTGGCTGTCCTATATTTAGGTGGTAAACAATTTTGCCTGTTTTCTTGGCTTGCTCTGCAAAAGGAACCAGTTTCCGGATCGGAGAAGCGGGCATTAACACGGCTTTATTTGATAATTGAGGCATATTTTTTTTGAAACAAAAGTAATCACTAATGACTGATTAATAATATAGTAATTAAAAATTAGTTGTCTAATCTCAAAGCCATAACATAGAGGGGTTATGAATAAGATCTGCATCTATTTTAAAAACAAGCGTTCGTATTATAAATAGCTAATATGAAAAATAAGTAGTAAGTTTATGATTACTAAGTAATTAATAAACTACCTTTTTATGAAGCATTTTCTATTTTCCCTAATATTTCTATGCCTTTCAGTTGGCTTTAATACCTTAAAAGCTCAAGGTCAAATATGTATTACAGGCGGTGGCCCTTCCAGTGATCAAGCACATTCTATGGTTCAGTCAAATGATGGTGGCTATGTAGTTGCAGGACAGACTAGTTCTTTTGGCGCTGGATTAATTGATATTTACGTAATGAAAACCAATGCTGTCGGAACAGTTATATGGACACAAACTATTGGTGGAATCGGAAATGATTATGGGCGATCGATCATTAAAACCTTTGATGGTGGATATGCCATTGCAGGAACAACTGCTTCCTATGGTGCAGGTGGAGATGATTTTTACCTCGTTAAATTGGATGCGGCTGGAAATGTGCAATGGAACAAAAGTTACGGTAGTACCGGAACAGATCAAGGGTGGGAAGTTGTTCAAACACCAGATAGTGGATTTTGTATTGCTGGACAAACTGCGTCTTTTGGCGCATCTCCTAATGATTTCTATGTGGTAAGAACTGACGCTTCAGGAAATCTTGTTTGGGATAAAAAAGTGGGTGCCGCGGGATTGGCAGATATTGCCTATTCGATTACCAATACAAATGATGGTGGTTTTGCAATTGCTGGAACGGCCTATACTTGGACTGGAAGCGGAAGCACCTCGTCGAATGATTTTTACATTGTAAAACTTGATGGAAGTGGTAACATGGTATGGTCACGCTTAGTGCAAGATGTCAATACAACCAGATATCCAGATTATGCGAGGTCTATTATTCAGACTGCCGACGGTGGATACATGGTGGCAGGAGAAGCTGGTCAACCTAAAGTTAGTGGAGGATTTAATTGGCATTATCTTCTAGTAAAATTAGACGCGGCTGGAGCTGTTTCTTGGACTCGATATTACGGTGGTACTCAAATAGCTAATGTCTCTACCGATGGAAGTGATTATGCTGAGTCTGTTGTTCAAATGGCAAATGGTGACTATCTAGTAGGAGGTTATACTTTCTCGTTTAATTACAATTTCAATAATAGTCAACAAGTAGGATTGGAATATTATTTGGTTCGTGTTTCAGGAACAGGAACACTAGTATCAACACACATAATTGGTACAGCGCAAAACGACATCGGAAAATGTTTAATTAAAACAAATGATGGCGGATACATGATAGCGGGATATTCACAAGAATTAGTGGCTGGAACTTATCCTGACGAAATTTACCTTGTTAAGTTAGATGCAGCACTCAATACCTGCTGTACAATAAGAAATGGTGGTGCTGATCGCGGATCAGGACCAACTAACACAACAAGAGGGGTCAGTGCTGCTGCAGGAGGTACGAGTGTTTCAGGTGGGCTTTATGGCTCTGGGGGTTCAACCACAGTGCTTTGTGGGCTTCCATCTTTAACCGCAGCTTTTCAAACCAGTCAAGCTCAGCTTTGTCAACCCAATAGCTGCGTCAATTTTACCGACATTTCGAATGGTAGTCCAAGTTCATGGTCGTGGTCGTTCCCAGGTGCAATTCCTGCTACTTCTAATCTTCAAAACCCAAGTAATATTTGCTACACTACTCCCGGCTCGTATCCTGTGACATTAGTCGTTGGGAATGGAGTAAGTTTCGATACCCTTGTCATGGCAAATTATATTACCCTAAACGCAAGTCCTGCAGTTCCAACAATCACCGCTTCAGGACCAACAACTATTTGTTCTGGAGACACCTTGCTGCTAACTTCTTCCTATCCAACTGGTAACACATGGTCACCAAATGGATTGAATACACAAACCATCGCAGTAACCAATGCTGGATCTTATTCTGTAAGCTATACAGGTCTAAATGGTTGCCAAGCAAGTTCATTACCTATTATTGTAGTTGTCAATCCTAGCCCAATAGCGCCAATTGTTTCGCCTGCAGGACCTATAATTTTATGTTCGGATGGATCCATTCAACTTTATTCAAATATCTTGGGGGGTAATACCTGGGCTCCCGATGGTGAAACGACCGATACTATTTTAGTTTTTGCAGCTGGTTCTTATTACGTAACCAATACAATTGGCGGATGTACAAGTCAAGCAAGCAATATCGTAGTTGTCAGTGTTGGCAGTAATCCACCTCCTCCGATAATTACGCAGTCGAATGATACCCTATTCTGTTCGCTCGCGGCTTCCTATCAATGGTATTTAAATGGCGTTCTGATTCCCGGTGAAACTTCATCTTTTCATATTGCAACTGCATCAGGGTTATACACTGTGTATGTAACAAATGAGTATGGTTGTGGCAATACAAGTGAACCTTACAATTTAACCCTCATCAATGCTGTTAATGAAACTAATACCCCATTGTTTGAGGTATACCCTAATCCAACTAACCAATCTATACATGTTGTTCTTATGAGCGAAGGTAATTTCTACATTCAAGTGCGCGATCTACAAGGAAAATTAATTGAAGAGAAAAAGGCATTGATTGAAACAGAAATAGATTTAATGCATGTTGGATCAGGTTTGTATTTTGTTTCTGTTATTAACGATCTGCGCCAAATTCAAATTGTCAAGGTTATTAAACTGAATTAAGCGACGTAAATAAACGACCGCTAAGAAGGATAAATCATATTTTGTTTAACTAGATTTAGTTAAAATTAATTCCCTTATATAGTAAAGTAAGGGCTGATTTTCGTTTATTATTAGCAGCAATAAGTATTTCTAGAATTTATTTTGCTTTGGGCAACTTGCTGTAGAAAACAAAGCCATTTTTCTCATACAAAACGGATAATTTGGGATAGGTTTTTAAATAACCTTCCTTACGATCAATTTTTGAAACGAAATACACCGGTTTATCAGTTGTTTCATTGCATAACCATGCTTCATCAAATCGCTTATTGTTTTTATGATTTTTCGTTTCCCCATAGAATAGATGCGCATATGATTTATAGCCAAGCGGAATAAGGTAGCAGTTCTCATTTTTGTGTTTTTGAAAGAACTCAATTGCCGCTGCTTGTGTTATTCCTTCAATTTTAGATAAAGTATTTGCTTGGATGGTTACTATTCCCACTGCCACTGTTAACAACGAGGCAATTATTCCTAACTTCAACTGCCGCCTTAAAATAAAGACAAGGGAAACGAGTGATCCAAAAAGAAAAAATAAGCCCGGAAAATAATCCCAGTTACTCCAATTTTGTTTTGCATTTATATTTGCATTGGCAAATGGGTCTTTTATGGTTATACTACTTAAAAGCCAATTTTTGTGACTTAGCGTATAGGGGATTGCTAAAAGTGCAATAGATAAAATGGCTAAATAGCTAAGTGTTATTAAAGCTACCAACTTAACCTGTTTTGGATTTTTTTGATCTTCTACCCACCTTGCAGCAAAATAGGCAAGTGGAAAATAACAAAGCGATGAATAATGAATGATTTTCGTGCTCACTATAGAGAAAAGTAATAGGGTTAACAAAAAGATAACTTTCATCCATAAGTCAAAGGCTAATTTTTTGTTTTTATGTTGAAATAAAAAATAACCAATCGCAAAAAATGAAGCGGGAAAACAGCCCAAAAGCAATACAATAAAATGATAGTAGAATGGTCCTCCGTGTCCTGCGTCTCGCGTTTGAAATAAACGAAGTTGATAAGAAATAAATTCTGCGATCACCTGCTTATTGCCAGTATTAATTAAAAGCATAAACCATATTCCACCAATTAACGAGGTAAAAATTAAAAAAACAGTAAGTTGACCGATGGATGGGAATTGTCTAAATCGCGTGGCTATGAAGTAAATTAGCGTTGTTCCTCCAACTAATAAAAGTGCAACGGGACCTTTGGTCAATATGGCAAGTCCTAAGAAAAAGGCAGCGATAAGGTAGGAACCTATTCCGTATTCGTTAGTATGACCTTTGTAAAGATGATAAATTGAGCCAATTATAAATAAGTTAAACCAAGGATCTATGATTCCCGAGTGAAAGTAGATATTAGGCAAAAAGGATCCTAAATAAAAGGCAAGCCACCAGTAGCCGAATGTTTCATTTCTAACTTTTTTTCCTGCTAAGTAAACAAAGAAGGATGTTGCAATGACGGCAATAAAATTAGGAAAGCGCGCAGCGAATTCGTTGATACCAAAAGATTTCATAGAAATAGCTTGCATCCAAATAAATAAGGGTGGTTTTTCCCAAAAAGGAAGGTAATCAATTGTAACGGTTGAATAATTACCTGAAGATAGCATTTCGCGAGCACATTCTGCAAAATTGATTTCGTCCCAATCAAAGAGGTGCACGGTACCCAAGAAAGGTAGAAATAAAATTAGGCAGAGCGCTAAAATAAAACTTATTCGAAAGCTATTCATTGTGTTTACTTAGTTTAAGAAGAGATGCGTTAAATTTTATTAAGCGTGGATTTAGCGTTTGAAAAACAAGGTATGCTATGCAACTCCCCAAAAAGGACCCTGCGACAACATCGATAAGAAAATGTTGCGATAGGTATATTCGGGAATAAGCGACCAACAAGGCAAAAAGAAAAAATACAATCATAGCAACTCTTGAATTTTGATATACAAGCGCAAAAATGGTCATTATTGCAAAAATACTGGTGGTATGTCCTGAAGGAAACGAATGTGCTGTAAAATAAGTAAAGTCAATTATTTTATGAAATGTCAGGTCATCCTTTAAGTAAAAATAGGGTCGTTTACTTTCAGAAAAAAGTGTGTATTTCAATGTTGTACACAATATACCGGAGACAGCATAACTAATAATTTGAAGTAACGCAGTTCTTATATTTATAAGTAAAAACAAAAATGAAATAATGACTAGAAAAATGCCGTCGCCACAAAAGGTAATTAGTTGAAACATTAAATCCCATTGATTACTATGATACTGAGTCAGTGTTTTGTGAATTGATATTTTATCGCCAAAGCCCAACCAAAGCAACGAAAAAGTCCAAAAAGCGAGCAGACAAAAAATAAAATAATATGGAATTTGCTTTTTCATCTATTTTCAAAAGTAGTAATTACTCTTTTATAATTTGGACTCCTTTATAATAAAAGTAAAAAGCACGGCATCGTAGGAGAAGTGAGCTGCAATTGCAAAGTACAGTCCAAAATAAAGATAGCCCTCGGAGAGTAATAGAATAAAAGGCAGCGCAATGATTCCGTAAACGGAAAATCGCCAATTAAACGGGTTAAGATAGCCATGCAGCGCAATAAATAATACTGAAGTAATCAAAACGCCAAGATAAGGTTGCACACCTGTTCTAAAAAGTAATTCTTCACCCACGCCTGCGCAGAATGACAAAAATAGTCCTTGCCAAATTTTTAATTTTAGAGAGGCGATTAGGTGGTCCATGCGCGAAGAAACCTTATCGAAAAATGGGGCATTCATAAGTAAATAAGCAAAAAAAGCATAAATAATCCCAAACTCAATTCCATACCCAATGGCAACGGGATTTATTTTGTCGAATGCGAGAAATTCAACGAAAGATGTGGGCGCCGAAATTTGGCAAAGTAAATAACCAATTAGTGGAAAAATTAGTAAGGTCGCCAGACCCAAAATCAGTAAATTATTTTTCATAGTCCATAAATGTTCATTGAAAACAATTAAATACTAAATATAGTAATTCTGTTCCAATAACCAACGTTATATTTACGAAAATTTTAAACTTAAAACTGCCTATCGACTAAATTTACTTAACCACCAATTTTTTGGATTAATTAGTAAATATGTCGTTTCAAACTGTAGCAGATCAAGAGTTAATCAAATTGTATTTATCGGGAAAAGAAAATGCCTTTGCCGAATTATTAAATCGTCACAAAGACCGTCTTTTT
This sequence comes from Chryseobacterium gleum, assembly GCA_945888625.1. Classification (GTDB taxonomy): domain Bacteria; phylum Bacteroidota; class Bacteroidia; order Flavobacteriales_D; family Crocinitomicaceae; genus UBA952. The sequence goes on along the minus strand of CAMDAH010000006.1, from coordinate 83,691 downwards.
CGTTATATTAATTCTAAAGTAAGGGATTCGGATTTAGCAAATGATATTTTTCAGGATGCTTTTATGAAAGTAATTACAACCATGAAAAGTGGTAATTACAATGAGGAGGGGAAATTTTTACCTTGGTTAATGCGTATAGCGCACAACTTAGTTATTGATCATTTTCGTAAAACTAATAAAGTTCGATTTTTGTCTGAGTCGCGAACTATCAGTGAGGAATTTACCATTTTTCATAAATTATCGAATGATGACAAGAATTTTTTAGATATGACTTGTAATGCTGAATTGGAATCTCAAATGGTTGAATTGTTAGACCATTTACCAACGATGCAACGCGAAATTGTTCAAATGCGAATTTTTCAAGATTTGTCTTTCAAAGAAATCGCGGAGATGGAAGATATCAGTATAAATACAGCGCTGGGTCGTATGCGTTATGCTTTAATTAATTTACGAAAATTGATTGAGACTAACCGAATCGTTATGGAGTATTAAATCCAAATAACTTAAGAAAGAGAAGACCAAGAACAAAAAAAGCAATTATGCTGAGGTATAAATTACTCCAATTTCGGTAGCCTCTATTTCTCCAGTAAAAAAAATTAATTGTACCAAGACAAACGCCTAATCCAATTGCAAATAACCAAAATGTCATTGGATAAGGCCAAATTGTTTGAAATGGTGGATCATATGTTTTTCATGTAATTTCATCCATTTTAGCTCATTCAAGTTTCCATAGTAAGGATGAATTCTTTCAGCTTTCGGATTAGTTTCGTAAAATTCAATAAAATTAAGCCACTCGTTTGTAAACTCATCAACGGCAAGTTCGAGTTCATCATTTCGTAACTCAGTTTTTTTAATTTTGAAAGGAATAGCAACATTCTTCGCCATTTCTTTATCAGAAAATAAAAATTTCTGTCTTCTTTCTTGAGTTTCTGAATCTGCATCGGTCATAAAATTGCCCTTACCTTGAGACATAACAAGCAGATCGCTTAAATGCTCCACCATTTCTTGGGCTGTCATTTCACCCCACAAGGGTAAAGTTGAACCCTTTAGTCGATTCAATGCTTCTAACATTGCTGCTAAATCCATCATAAAATTTGTTTGTTATTTACCGACTATAATGTGAAGGCTTTTTGGCACCACTTTAACTTTAAGCAAGCCATTTGTTGCCATAGATTCTCCGTCGTAATGCGCCATTTTTTCAGATATTCGAATGGTGGCTTTATCAAAAGATAGCACCTCCATAAATGAACTTTTGTTGGAACGTTTGAGAAAGAATTGAAGTGCGATTCCGGGTAAACGCCAAAGGGAGAAAGGTTTTAATAAAATCAGTTCTACTTTACCGTCTGTTGCATCAGAGTCTGGTGAAACGACCAATCCGTTACCCCATTCTCTAGTATTTGCTAGGGTACAAAGCATAACGGGTAATTTTTTAACCTGACCGTTTGCATCGACAGAGATGTTTATAGGGTTGTACTTAAAAAATTCTTTAAGCACAATCTTAAAATAACTCAACAAACCTCGTTTTTTAATACCAATAAATTTTTTGGCCACCAAGGCATCAAAACCATAGCCACCAATGCCTAAGAATGCTTGTTCGTTTACAAGAATGGTATCCATTGAGATCTGTTGACTATCGTTTATGCATTGAATGGCTTTGCCTATCTTTCGAGGAATGTGCATGTGGCGGGCTAAACCGTTACCTGATCCAATAGGAATGATGGCAAGTAAAACTTTTGAGCCAATTAAAGCTGTACCAATTTCATGTACAGAACCGTCTCCACCCACTGCACAGACAACATCAATATTTTTTGAAATTGCTTCTCTTGCCAATAGTTGAGCCTGGCCTTTGTAAGAGGTATATTGTATTTCAAAGTCAAAAAGCGCGTGATTGAGGTTTTCACGCACCAGAGAAGGAATATCATCTTTTCGACGAACACCAGCGATTGGATTAATGATGAACCAAATTCTTTTTTTCACTTTATTTATTTGTTGTTTTATTGTTCTGCAAGTCTATTCTATATCTAGCAATCATTGATTTTAAACGATTCAAATTATGCTTTCTACTCAAAGTTAGTAAATTTTTTTTAGTTATATCTTGTTTTTCGGAATTTTTAATGTTGCAAGTACTACTATTTTTTGATTCATTAAAATGTATTTCTCCGTCTTTATTAATTAAAATGTAGTTCCCATTTAAGTAGACTAATCCTTCGCATGTTGATTTTAGATTACCAAAGGCGTAATAAGTTGATTCGACTCCGAGGTAGTTAAGTATAAAAGGGACTATGTCAAGGTGCTGGAAATAACTAGTTAATTTTTTTGCGCGTAATGATTTGTCAGGGGTAAAAAATGCAATTGGCACATGAAATTTATCGAACACGGAATTTGGACTTGAATGTAATTGTTGAGGTATATGATCGGCACAAATAACAAATAGGGAATTCTTATACCATTTTTCGGATGCCGCTTTTTCAAAGAATAATTGTAGACTTTTATCGGCATAGTAGAAAGCCAATTGTTCTTTCGTGAATTTTTTACTAATATTTTTACCATATTTTATTGGTATTTTATACGGATGATGCGAGGATATCGTAAAAATACTTACTAAAAAGGGTTGTTTCATTTTACTTATTTTGTCGACCGCCCATTTATTAAAATAACCGTCTGGAATTCCCCAAATGCCGTCATAATGCTGTTTATTGGGGTATTCGTTGAGACCATAATAGTTGTCAAAGCCAAGTATTTTTGAGAAGCTGTCAAAGCGCATTGAGCCATTTTTTGCACCATGGAAGAAGGCCGTTGAATAACCTCTTGTTTTTAAGATGGAAGGAAGAGCGTTCAGTTTATTGTTACAAAATGAACTTAAAATATACGGTGTTCTCATCAGATTGGGGAGTGATGCGAATATAGCAGGTAGCGATTCGATGGATTGTTGTCCATTGGCAATACCATTTTCAAAATAGTAGGATTGATTGAGTAGTGAATCGGTAAATGCAGTAAGTTTTATTCCATTAACAGTTTGTTTTAGCATTTTATCTCCAAAGCTTTCCAGAATGATAAAAACAACGTTTTTTGTAGAATGAGTCGTTTTTTTGGCAACGGTTTTCTTGACGGGATTAAAATATTTTTTACTTGTTTCCAAGTCAATGAGTTTGGTTGTCGGTAGCTTTTCAACTTGGATTGTTTTCAGTGTAACGAAGGCAGTATTTAGAATAAATGGTACATTTTCACTAACTACATAATTATTAGCATCCAATACACCGAGTGGTTTAAGTCCAAAGCTCCATCTTCCCATGGTAAAAAATACAAGGGCTGCGAGCACAAAATGGAGCAATTGATATTTTATTGAAACATCCTTATTCTTTTTGTTTTTATGCCATCGGTAATCGACGTAAATTAGTGATATGCTAAGTAATAGCGTGTATAGTGAAAGCCACCAAAAGTCGAGAATGAAAAATTTGATCAATCCTTTGTCAGGACTCTGAATTAAAAATAAAAATGAATCAAAAGTCGTTCTGCGTTGACTAAAAGGAAAGTAGGCCACATCCCACATGTTAATGATAATTAAAAAAACGAGAATCAAATAAAAGAGTGACGATCCAATCTGCTCTTTAATTGGCGTATAGCGGGAATTTACTGGAAAAAAATAAATGAAAACATACGGCAAGAAATACAGGGCAATGGTGCAACAATCAAAGGGGAGTGTAAAAATAAAATCTGCTGCAGCGACATTAAGAAAGCTGGCATTGTAGATCAAAAATAGTATTCTTGTAACTTGAAGGGCGCACCAAACAAGGAAAAACCGAAGGCCTATTTTTGACCAAATTGAAAATGAATTGTGCATCGCAACTAAATTAGAAAAGATTTAAGGGTAAAATCATATCTTTGGTATAAATAGTTAAATATGAAAAAAGATCCAATTGCAAATAATCGGGCTCAAATTTTACAAGTATTGTTGGATAAGTCTGCGTTGAAACAAGATATTGCTGAAGACGTTGAGAAAGTATTTGAAATGTTAAAATTGCAAATTAAATCGGAGTTGGTGGAACTTCAAAAGAGCATTTCTGACAAACGAATTCGACTCAGCTATGTGGAAAAAGGGGATTTTGAAATTCATGTGTACATAGGAAGTGACGCTCTTGTATTTACACTCCATAACAATGTGTTTAGGTTACCTGACTCGAGCGAACTTTGGGGAACATCTTATTTCAAAGCCAATGAAAATAATGGTTATTTCGGAGTCATATACGTGTACAATTTTTTAGCCGAGTCATTTATTCAAAATAGATTAAATGATGCCGGCTACTTGATCGGACGAGTATTAGTTAACCATGAACGACATTTTATGGTGGAGGGGAAAGGCGCTTTAGGGCAGCTTTTTAGGGATCCTCAACACATGGAAATAAATGATCAAGTGATAGGTTTACTAGTACAACTTTCTTTTCACCACGCCCTAACGTTCGACTTATTGGTACCTCCTTTTAATATTATGGAGGAATTATCAGTTGCCCAAATTCAGCACATTAGTGATGAACTTAAACTAAAAACAGGAAAGCGATTAGGTTTTAAAAGATCGGATGAAGAAGTATAAAAAAATAAAAAAAACGATTGTTTCGTTTGTCATTATTGTTTTTAAGCCTATATTTGCACACCCAAATTAACCCTAATACGATTTGGCCCATTCATCTAGTGGTTAGGATATCAGGTTTTCATCCTGGAAACAGGAGTTCGATTCTCCTATGGGCTACAACAAATCACTTGCTTAGTGTGAGTGTTATTTATTATAAAGATTAATTAAAATTGAGCGATTATGGCAAATCATAAATCATCTATTAAACGAATTCGTACCAACGAAACTAGAAGAGTATTAAACAAGTATCAACACAAAACAACTAGAAATGCAACTCGAAAATTGAGAGAGATTAAAGACCGCGTAGAAGCGGAAAAATTATTTCCAGTTGTCGTTGCTATGTTAGATAAACTCGCTAAAAGAAATATCATTCATAAAAATAAGGCTGCAAACTTGAAATCAGGGCTGCAGGTTTACATTAATGCATTGTAATTCCTACTTCAAAATATAGTAAAGAGGGGCCTTGAGCCCCTTTTTTTATTAAGTTTGTTTGCCATGAGATACTTTTTTCAAGTCGTAATAATGTTATTCGGTTTTAACGCTGTTCCTCAAATAAATAGTGACTCATTTGGATTTGACACCTTAAAAATTGAGGAGAAGACTAATGGTAGCCTAGATTCAATAGCTTTTCAGAGTCGTTCATCCAGCATGGTTTTTCCTCTATTGTCGTCTTCTTCAACAGCATCTTTTTTAAGTCCATTTTCACTTTTTTCACCGTCAGGTAATATTTTTCATACCCCTTTTCAGAAAACTAATCCCATAACTTTTTCGGCATTACCTCATATTGGTGTTGCTTATACTTTTGGAAGTCAAGGTACGCAACATCTTGCCTTCAATTACAGCCAAGTATTTCGAAAGAATTTTGTATTCAATTTAAGTGCTTCTAATAACGCCACTGCTGGTTTTTATCGTAATTCAGCTTGGAAGTCTACCGCTTATAAAATTGTTCTTGCTAAAAATGCTAAGTGCTATAGTTTTCGTTTTGCTGCATCTTATGCTCAGGAAAGAAGGAATCTTTCTACAGGAATTGTTGCTGATTCTTTAGCGTCTTTATTTGATTTAACGCTTATTCCGGTTAGAAGGGAAGATGCCTTTTCAAATGCAAGTTTAAGGCATGTGGCATTGACTCATTTCATCGATTTTACTTCAAAGGATTCTTCCCAATTTCTCGGTCTTATTGTAGCATCTAAATTGCGATCTATGGATCGCTATTACCAAGAGTCGGGGCAGTTAGCGGCGCTCTACCCATTAGTACAGTTTGATAGTACGGTGACCTCGGATCATTATGGATTGGTCGAATTATCTAATCAAATTTCTCTTGCTAGCAAGTTAGGCAAATCATTTGCTAATTTAGGTGTTAGTGCTAACTATTGGCGATACGCTAACCAAGGTATTATTCGGGATACCATGGAGCTTAGTCTAATTGCATCCTACGAGTCAAGTTGGAAAAATTGGCGATTAAATTCAAGTTCATCGCTTAATTTTATCGGTGCGAAGTTTGCTACGTCGCAAAAAACTGACTTTATATGGAAGAAGAAAAATCATTATTTAGCTATTGAAACTTCCTATGAAAATATTGCTCCGTTACCTGTCCAACGTTTTTACCAAGCAAATAATAATAGTTATTCCTTGGTGGATTTTAATCTCCAAGGTGCGTCATATGCCTCGGTATTGTTCAAGGAAAAAATTGGTATACATCACCTTGCCTTTATATATCGCATTTTGTCGACGAGTCAGGTTTATTGTTTCGATGGTCAGTCTTGGTTAAATAATACTAGTTTAAGTAATCAGTCAATTAATCAAATAGTGTTAAATGGATCATTACAATTGGGTGCATTGACTATTTCTCCACGTTACGAATTAACATTGATGGAGGAGGATTTTCGATTTTATCCGATGCATAGTGTCTCTTCACGTGTATTAGTTAAGGGCGGAATTTTTAAGGCAAAAAAATTGAAGGCTTTGGCAGCGGTAGATTTTCTTTTTTCAAGTCGCTATAAAGCGCCTTCACTTATCCCTAACATGACCAGTTTTGATTTTTCATCTTTACCCAATTCGGTATATCAAAAGCCGATGTTGAACGCCGGAATTTTAGTTGGTTTTGAAGTAGAAACGTTTCGTTTTTTTGCTAGAATGGATAATATGGCCTATTTTTTCACTAATCGAAGCCAATTATTCTTTGAGGGGTATACGCTCCCCACTTGGCAGTTAAAATTTGGGGTAACGTGGGATTTTTGGAATTAATAAGCACAAAAAAAGCGACCTAGGTCGCTTAATAAATTCATCCATTTTGGTTAGGCAATAACTCCTAACAGTTCAGCCATTTTAGTACCAATATGTGCAGGTGAGTCAACAACATGTACGCCACATTCTCTTAGTATTCTTTTTTTAGCTTCTGCCGTATCATCGTCGCCTCCTACGATTGCACCAGCATGTCCCATTGTACGTCCTTTGGGCGCTGTTTCTCCTGCGATAAAACCAACGACTGGCTTCGTACCATTTTCTTTTATCCATCGTGCTGCAATTGCTTCAAGATTTCCACCGATTTCTCCAATCATAACGATACCTTCCGTTTCAGTATCATTCATGAGGAGTTCTACAGCTTCTTTTGTTGTAGTGCCAATAATTGGATCTCCACCTATTCCTATAGCCGTTGAAATCCCCATTCCTGCTTTGGATACTTGGTCTGCTGCTTCATAAGTAAGCGTTCCTGATTTTGAAACGATTCCTACTTTTCCTTCTTTGAAAACGAATCCTGGCATGATACCTACTTTGGCCTCTCCAGCAGTAATTACCCCCGGACAGTTAGGTCCAATTAACCGACAAGCAAAACCTTTAATGTATTCTTTTACTTTTATCATGTCATTAACCGGAATTCCTTCTGTGATGCATACGATTAGTTCGATCCCTCCTTCAGCGGCTTCCATTATTGCATCGGCTGCAAACGCTGGAGGTACGAATAATATGGAAACGTTAGCTCCAGTTGCTGAAACAGCCTCTCTCACCGTATTAAAAACGGGTTTTTCTAAATGTTTAGAACCCCCTTTTCCAGGGGTTACGCCACCGACAACGTTAGTTCCATAGGCTGCCATTTGTTCAGCATGGAACGAACCTTCGCTACCGGTAAATCCCTGAACGATAATTTTTGAATTTTTATTTACGAGTACGCCCATTTTGATTATGCTTTAATTCTACCAATTAATTACTATTTATGCAATTCGCATACAAATGTAGTTAATGCGATTTGATTGTAGGTTAAAAAAAAGTTATTTTAAGGCCCATACTTTTAAGTTAAAACACAAAATGGAATTTTGTGGAATTTGTTCTAATTCATGGTTTCCGTACGCTAAATTCGGAGGTGTAATTAGGGTAATTTCACACCCGTCTTTGGACATTATTAGTGCCTCTTTCCAACCCATGATCAAATCTTTAACTGCAAAAGTTACCGGAGTAGTTTGTAAATCAACTAGTTTGCCATTTAATAATTTTCCAGTATACGAAATGGATACACTATCTTGGTAACGAATGTTTCTACCTGTTCCTTGTTTTGTAATGTTGAAATACAATCCTGAGTCAGTTCGTGTTAGCTCAAGTTTGTTTTTTGCGATATGCTTTTGAATAATTCGATCAAATGAATTAATTTCTTGGTCGGAATAGGTAGTGCAATTGGCGAGAAATATAACAAGAAGAATAAAAATTAAATTTTTCATAAACTAATTGGTGTTAAGGTGTAGCCTTCTTTACGAAGCAGATTTAAAACGCCATTTTCTCCTCCTAAATGTCCGGCTCCTACAGCGAACAATATAGATTGTGAGGAAATCATTGGAATCATCTTTTTAACCCAAGTCACATTTCTTTCATCGATGAATCTGACGTTAAAAATTGGATCGGTATTTTCTTTTAAAAGTAAATCATGAATTTTCTCCACATTTTGTTCAAGGTAGTTTTCTTGCAAATTGGTAAAGTTGATGAGTACGTCTGATTCCGCTGCTATTTCAGTCATTATTAAATTTACCTGGCTTTCAAAAGGAAGGTCATCAAACAGGGCCAATTGACTTTCTACCGTTTCAAGTCCTATGGTTTGTTTTTTCTTTTTTGTTAGTAATAATTTTTCTATTGCTAATTCTTGTGACTGCAAATTTGCAGGTAATTCACTTTGTAATATTAATTGATAGATAAGAAATGGTTTTGCTTTAGAAAAATTCGCAGTAAACTGTTCCCTGTTCATGAGTAATTTTTCACTTGCCCAATTACAAATGGAGTCCATTGCCAATTCACTTAATTGCGCTAGAAAGCCTCCTTCATTTAGGAACAAAAGTTCAGGATTTAGTTGAGTATGTTGTATGTCGTTGATTTCTAAGCAAACTGTTTCAACGTTTAATATAATTTTTTCAAGTTTTTTAGGAAAATAAAAATGGCTATCATCCATTAGGTGCATCGTTCCAAAAATGAAAGCGCTGTTTGTTTGCTTAGGGCCTTTAATTTCCCATAAGAGCGACGAGGTAACCGCTTGGGAAAAAGTTATTAAGGAGATAAAAAGAAATCCAGCTACTAACTTCATTTGGATAAAGTAAGTTGCGCAAGATAATGGTGTTCTTGGTCGGCAATTTTACTGCTTTTGAAGCCGCATTTCGTGGCTACCTCATGCAATTTATCGTAATCAACATATAACCATTCAAACCAAGGCCCTTCGATTTTTTTATAAGTCATTTTGAACTTAAATTCACCGTAATAATTGGCATTTAAGTCCATCCAAAAAGACCCGTCTTCCTCTTCGTATAGAAATTTCACATCGGAAGAATCGCATAGCAACTGTCCGCCTGGATTTAACATTGATTTGGCCTTTAGTAGTGTTGCCTCCAAATTAGCTAATGTACCAGCGATACCAATTCCATTCATCAAAAAGAGCAAGGTATCAAACGTTTTTTTTGAATGAAAGTCATAATAATTTACTTGATGAGCGCTTATGCCAATCTCATTTAAGTAAAGAACAGCTCCTGGCGAGGTATCAATTGCAGTAACGTTAAATCCCGCATCACTGAGGTATCTACTGTGCGGACCAGCACAGGCACCAATATCAAGAATACTTCCTTTACACAATTGCATGGCTTGCTGCTCCATCGGGGGCATTTCGTCGAAACTTCGAAATAAAGTTTCAATGGGAATAATGTCATCGTCGCACAAATCGGCATGAACGATAATATCGAAAGGTTTTTTCGTTTTGATGAAATCCAAAATAGCTTGACCAATAGGGTCTTGTTGCTTAGTATTCATACTCACTAAAGCCGTTTAGATCATCATCACCATAGCCATCTTTAAATTCGTCGTCGTCGTCGTCGTCTACATTTTGATCTTCAGTATATTGTGAGTCGATGAATAAATCTTCACTCATGACATCTTTCGAGTTTTCAAGTGGTGCCTTACCGACGCTCAATATAATGACTGGTTCTTTTGGTTCGTTTTTATCAAAACCAATCATTTCAATTAGAAAAATCCACATGCGCATAAAGTCGTAAACCAAAATAAATTTTTGATCTGGTTCCTCCAAAAAGTTTTTAATGATTGCCTCTTTCATTACCGCTGCGGGCTGATCAATTGCATCATCATCGTAAGACATGTCCAATAAATTAATTTCATGTCCTTTATCCCAATCATCGTTTGAAACGTAGAAACTGCCTATTTCTTTGCCTCTAAAGTCGAATGAAGTTAATATTGTTTTAAAAAAATTCTCAAAATGATCCGTATCAGCGATGAGGATATCCCTAAAAATTTCTTCTTGTTTATCGGTATCAAGTAAGACCCTAAATTTTAGTCCAGGCATGGTTTTTTATTAAATTATTTTTTTGAAATGGTAAGTCCCATCGACTTTCCCAAAATTAGCATTTCTTCTTTAGCTTCCTCGAAATTATTATTGATTTTACCTTCTAATATGGCCTCTTTGATAAGGTTTTTTAATGTACCAATTTCCGCACAGGGTGAAATTCCAAAGGTTTCCATTATATATGCACCTGTGATGGGTGGTTGAAAATTCCGAATGCGGTCTTTTTCCTCTACTTGTTTTAATTTTTCAGCAACTAATTCAAAATTACTTTTATATTTTTTTACTTTAAATTCATTTTTAGATGTGATGTCGGCATTACACAACAACATTAAATCGTCAATATCGTCTCCCGCTTCACTAAGTAATCGTCTGATTGCTGAATCGGTAACAGTTCCTTTAACGAGTGCAATTGGTCGCAAGTGTAGACGAACTAATTTTTGAACATATTTCATCTTGTGATCGAGCGGTAATTTCATTGATTTGAATAGTTTAGGAACCATTTTTGCCCCCAAGTCCTCATGGCCATGGAAAGTCCATCCGACCACTTTATCAAATCGCTTAGTGGGTGGTTTTGCAATATCGTGTAATATCGCAGCCCACCGCAACCAGAGGTTGTCTGTAAATTCAGCGATATTATCAAGTACATCAAGCGTATGAAGAAAATTATCTTTGTGACTTTTTCCATCGATGGTTTCAACACCTTCAAGTGTTAATAATTCAGGAAATATTCTTGCGAGTAAGTTCGTGGAGCGCAGTAATTTAAAACCTCTTGATGGCTGTTTCGACAGAATAATTTTATTTAATTCTTCGCTGATTCTTTCCTTAGTAATTATTTCAATTCGTTCCGCATTTTTTTGTATTGCTTTTAAACAATTACTTTCAATTTTAAAGTTTAATTGAGTGGCAAAGCGGATTGCTCTCATCATTCGCAATGGGTCATCACTGAATGTGATTTCAGGATCTAAAGGTGATCGAAGTAAGCCAACTTCTAAGTCGTCAAGGCCATTGAACGGATCAACGAGTTGTCCAAATAAATCGCCAACTAAATTTATTGCAAGGGCATTAATCGTAAAATCTCTCCTGTTTTGGTCGTCTTGTAAACTCCCGGCCTCAGTTGTTGGGTTTCTAGATTCATTTTTATAGGATTCTTTTCGCGCTCCTACAAATTCTACGCTAAGGTTTTTGTAAGCAAAATGGGCTGTTCCGTACGTTTTAAATATGGTCAAATTTTTCACCTTCATTATTCTAGCAATTTCAGTTGCGAAGGCAGGGCCATCTCCTATTACAACGATGTCGATGTCTTTAGACGGTCGATCCAAAATTAAATCGCGAACAAAGCCACCAATTACGTAAGCAGGGATTGAATTTTCTGTTGCGTATTTGGAGATTACTTTAAATACTGGATGATTGAGATGTTGGGTTAAATTCATAAAGGTTTGGCTGTAAAATTACAATTTAAGCCGAAATGAAATTAATGAAATTAATCTTCCTCAACGTCTTCGTCGTCATCTTGACGTCTAAAAGATAACAAATCATCGTCTATATCGTCGTCGTCATTGAAAAAAGATGATTTTTTACCTGACTTTTTGTAGGCGTCCATTTTGGGCTTTTTGCTACGATTGTCAGTATCTTTGTCGGGCGTTTTTTTATCTTTATTAACCTTTTTTCTAGGTTCAATTTTTAATCCTTCAGTTAGCGGTAAGGTAAAACTAGGTTTAGACTCAAATCTATCTTCCGATTCGTCTGATGCCTGTCTAGGAGTTTGACTTCCCGGAGGCGTGTAAGGTTTTGATGTTCCTGATGCTGCGCCTGGACTTTTCGTATTATTTCGCTGCTCAGCTTCCTTAACGGCAATTGGTCGACCATTAACGAGATAACCGTCTAATGCCCTAATTGCTGTATTCGCTTCTCCGGCGTCCGACATTTCAACAAAACCAAAACCTCGGGATTTTCCGGTTTCTCTATCTGTGGCAACACTTGCTTTAAGTACTTTTCCGTGTTGTTCAAACAATTGTCTTAGCTGGTCATTAGTAACGCCAAAGTCTAGTTTGGCAACAAAAATACTGGTCATAGAGAAAACAACAAACTAAAACTCTTCAAATTAAACATAATAAGTTCGAAATTAAAACAAATAATTTGCTTTGCACAATAAAAAGTATTTTATTTCATGCGAAATAATAATTCAAACTAGCTATTTATTCGGACGCGCTCAAAAATCGAGTTGTTTTCAGTTGATTATCAAAATTATGCTGGTAAATTATTCAACAGGTCCATGTGGTAAAACTATTTTTTTAGTTTTGGTTGCAATCAACATTTTTCACGCTTACACGTGAGCGATTTCATCATTAGCCTATTGTGAAATAGTTAAACAGTGGTGTGATATAAAATTTTACGTTAATTTTGAATATGCGTTTGGTTAAAGAAATTTCCCACACTAGGTATTTAATTCAAGTACACGAATACAATTCCAAGTATTTATTGAAAATTACCTTAGATGCCTATGAACAGATTTTCAAGTTTGAAAAAGACGACCTTGTAGATATAGATTTATTGGATAAATTTCTAACAGACGAATTTTTCGCCAATTGCCTGGAGCGTTTTATTAGTATGCGAAATGATCGAATTAATTTTAAAAATTGATTAATATGAAAAATAGTCTAGTCATTATTTTATTGGGTTCTTTAATTATGGTTGCATGCAATTCTAAATCGGAAAAAGTAAAAAAAGCAGCAAAACCCACTGTGGTGTCAAGGGATTTAAATGGCCTGAAAATAGTATATTATTCAAATGATAGTATTAAGGTAAACTTTCTATTTTACAAGCAGCAAGACGCCATTGTCACCAAAAAACAAAAGATTTTCCAGGCAGAGTTACAACGACGTTCCACCGAGTTACAGCAATATATTCAGCGAAACTCCGAAAAAGAAAGGAGTGGCTTACTTTCGCAAAATGAGCTAGTCCAAATTCAGCAAAAGGCCCAACAGATGGAACAATCAGCTATGCAATACCAGCAAGTCGAAGGCGCAAAATTAGAGGAAGAGACCATGTTGAAATTGGAGGAGATAAGTAAAAAGATTGAGGCCCTTGGAAAAAAGTTTTGTGAACTAAATCAAATTGATGTGATGATGATTCATGGAGATGGCGGGCAATTGAATTACATAAATCCATCGATGGATGTCACCAAGGAATTCATTGATTTTTTAAATCAAAATCAAGTAACCATAGAAAATGATTTGAGGAAATAATGCAGGTAGCGCTTAAAAAAAAGTCTGAAAACATCGCTGAGTATATCCTGTACATGTATCACATTGAAGATGTAATAAGGAAATTCATGTTTAATATCCCCTTGTTAATGGAGCAATATGTTTCGGTTCAACTACCGGATGCTTCTTTTTTAGTTCAATATGAAAAATGGTATTCTTCCATTGCATACGAATTACAGCAAACAGGCAAAGAAAAGAAGGGGCATATCGGTGCGGTGGAAGAGCTGACTTCTGAATTAATCTTCTTGCACAATACTTTACTTTCAGTTGTCAAAGACAGTAAATACCTTACGCTTGTTGAAACATCAAAGGAATCTATGGATGAATTCAAGAAAAAGTCAGCGATGTCGGGTAACCACGACGTTGAAGTGCTTTTACACGCCATGAATATGAAGTTGCAATTAAAAGTGCGAAAAACAGAAATCACACAAGAAACAGAGGAGGCGCTAGACACTATGCGCATTCAATTGGCTTATTTAGCTAGAGAGTTTCACAAAATGAAATCTGGGGATTGGGTGATAAATCCCAATTAGTATCCTGCAATAGTATCAATACTTGATGAATAATGATTGTTCTTATTGATGGCAAAGTGAAGTACTTGTTTACCGTTTGTCAGTAAAATATGCTCTGATTGAATTATCTTTTGATAACTCGCAACTTGCATCAAGGTATCGAGTCCGATGTTGACTTCCGTTTGTTTGCATTCCACTAAAAGTTTTGGTTTGAAGTCAGCATCGTAGGCAACGATATCCCATCTTTTTGTTAATCCGTTGTAATTAATAGACTTTTCTACCGAAAGTCTGGAAAGCGGATAATCCTTAAAATTAACTAAAAAATGGAGAACGTGTTGCCTAACCCATTCCTCGGGACTAAGCACCACTATTTTTTTTCTTACCAAGCAATTAACGTGAAGCACCTCTTTTTTTTTAGTAAGAAGCAAGTCTGCCTTCGGGAAAATTAGTGGAGTAAGCTGTTGCATTACATACCATAAAGGAGCAAGTTGATATCCTTATAGTTCAGATCAAATACTTTTCCCAAAACTTCATTGGTAAGCACTCCACGGTAAATATATACGCCATTCCTAAATCCCTGATGACTTTTAATTAACTCCGCTGCACCGCCTTTATTTCCCATTTCTAGGATAAGTGGTGAAAAGATATTCGACAAGGCAAAAGATGCTGTTCTTGAAACTCTCGAAGCAATGTTTGGTACGCAATAGTGAATTATACCATGTTTTATAAAAATGGGATCATTGTGATTCGTTACTTGAGACGTTGCAAAGCAACCACCTTGATCGATACTAATATCAACTAATACGGAACCAGTTTTCATTTGCTGGATCATTTCCTCCGAAACTACGCAGGGTGTTTTTCCAGATTCGGATCGTAAAGCACCGATAACTACGTCAGCTCTGCGAATTGCTTTAGCTAAAACTTTTGGTTGAATAATTGAGGTAAATACACGCGTTCCAATATCATTTTGTAACCTACGTAATCGCGTAAGTGAATTGTCAAATACCTTTACCGAGGCACCTAATCCAATTGCTGCCCTGGTGGCAAATTCGCCTACAGTACCGGCACCAATAACTACTACCTCAGTAGGTTGCACACCTGCGATTCCACCCAGCATTAATCCTTTTCCTGCCGAGAAAGAAGAAAGTAATTCTGCTGCAACTAAAATAGACGTTGTTCCTGCTATTTCTCCCATTGTTCTTACAATAGAAAATAGCCCTTCCTCATCTTTGATGTAATCCCATGCAACTGCTGTAATTTTCTTTTTCATTAATTTTTGAAGAATTGCTTTTGGTTGGGTAGCAATTTGCAGCGCCGAAATAAATAATTGATTGCCGCTCATTAAGTCAACTTCTTCTTCAGTGGGCGGAGCCACTTTGAAAATTATATCACAGGTATAAATTGAATTTTTGTCCGAGGCAATTTCGGCTCCTGCTTCACTGTATTCGTTATCTGAAAAGTTTGCATTTTCCCCCGCTTTCGATTCAATCAACACCCTGTGGCCATTAGAAACTAGAAGCGACACTGCCTCCGGCACCAAAGCAACGCGTCTTTCCTGAAAAGACGTTTCTTTTGGGATACCAATTTTCAAACTACCTCTTTTCCTTTCAATTTCAAGCATTTCCTCTTGCGGCAAAAATTTACCCTGCTGCATAAGCGTTTTTAGTACTTCGGGATCTGTAATCATCTTAAAAAGTTATCATTCGTTTATTTTGCTCTACTTCACGAATATACACCCAAATCGTGTCAATTGGAAGAAAGTTGACAATTTTTTCAGGCCATTCCACAAAGAAATAGGCATTTACTTCAAAAAGTTCTTCTAGGCCTATTTGAAATGCTTCTGTTTCGTTCTCAATTCTGTAAGCGTCTAAGTGGTAGCAATTTTCTTTCTCTGGTAGTAAATAGGATTGAATAATCGAGTAGGTGGGCGAACCTTGGGTATTTTCAACACCTAATTTTTTAAGTAAAGCTGTGATAATTGTTGTTTTTCCTGTTCCCATTTCTCCCGAAAAAGCAATGCAGGACGGACCAATTATTTTGGTAAAAAATAATTCGGCAAATGAATCGATTTCATCGATGTCATTGATTACATATTCGTTGGCTTGCTTAATTTTTTTCATTGAAAATAAATGGCACTATTGCATCATTTTTCCATTTTTTCATGCTTGCATTTTGGCCATCAAATTGAAGAAAAGTACAATGGTTGAGCCATTCACCCAAATTAAAATAAATAGCTCGATCGATGTTTAATTCAATGGGTAGATGCCGGTGTCCAAAAATAAAATAATCCACTTCTTGGGTTTTTAAAATTCCTTTGGCGTAATGGTGGAGCCATTCATTTTCTTTTCCTAGAAATTTTTCATCATTGTTTCCTGTTGATATGCGACTTCGTTTAGAAAAATATTTTGCGATTCCAATGCCAAAGTTTGGATGAATACGTGCAAATGCCCATTGGCATACTTTACTTCGAAAAAATTTCTTAATAATTTTATATTTCAGATCGCCAGGCCCAAGTCCATCGCCATGTCCGATAAAGAAAATCTTCTCATTAATCTTCCGAAGTAAAGGTTGCTTGTAAATTTTGGCGCCTATTTCTTTTTCTAGGTAGTCAAATAACCACATGTCATGGTTACCTATAAAAAAATGAAGTTTCACACCTGCGTCGTTTAGGTTTGCTAATTTCCCCAGTAAACGAACATATCCTTTTGGCACAACCTCTTTGTATTCAAACCAAAAATCGAAGACATCGCCTACAAAATAAATTTCTGCAGCGTCTTTTTCAATTTCATTTAACCAAGCAATTATTTTTTTTTCTCGGATGAGGCTACTTGTCCAATTGGGTGCCCCTAAATGAAAATCAGATGCAAAATAGATATTCGTTTTCTCCGTAGCCAATTTTTAATGGTTAAAAATTTTCCGCAGTTCATTTTCTAGTGCTTCCCCACGAAGGTTAGTATTAATAATTTTACCTTCCTGATCAATGAGCACTGTAAAAGGGACACTATTAACACCATACATTTTCCCTACTCGGCTATTCCAACCCCCTAAGTCACTCACGTGATTATCCCATGTCAGTTTATCTTGCTTTATAGCAGCATTCCATTTGTCTTTATCAGTGTCTAGTGATACACTCATCACAGTAAAACCATCATTTTTATATTTTTCATACGTCTTGACAACGTTTGGATTTTCTTTTCTGCAAGGGCCGCACCACGACGCCCAAAAATCAATTAGTACCACCTTACCCTTTAAATTCGCAAGACTATACGATGTTTTTCTATCTAAGCCCAATTCCTCAAATACAGGTGCCATTTTACCTGGATTTAAAAGTGATGCATCTTCGGCACTCTTTGCTTCCGAAATCTTTTTTTCTTTAACACCTTGTACATATTTTGCATACTCTTTAACCGTTGGACTATTGCCAAAAGCGTTAATAATTTGATTCATAATGGCTTCATAAGCTTCAAATTCATTCTCTATATTCATTCCAACTAAAGCAATAATTAAGGCCGGTGAATTTTGGTTCGAGGCGATGAATTCTTGTCGCTCATTTTGATAATGCAAAAATTCTTTGCTCATGTAATCGTTAATGGCTTTTGCTTGAGATGTGTCTCTCTTAATCGCTGTCATTGCGGAATCACTTTTGATATTCCATCGGTCCATTCGATTGGAAAATTTGTTCATCGCATCCGATTCATCCGAATTGACAATATTGCAAAATTGATTTATTTTTTTTCCATCTCCATAAACTTTGAGGTCGCTTTTATCGCGAAGAATAAGATGCACTTGACTTTTTCCAACACGTAAAACGTAATAATCCATGGAAGGAAGAACCCCTTTAATGGTGAAATTTCCTTTTTTATCAATAGGCACTGATAAATAATCTTTGTAATATTTCCCAAAAAAATGTGAAATTTTAACCGAGTCAAAGTCTGCGTTAAATATGCTCCCAGATACAGTTACATTTATTTTGTCTTGAGCAAATACTCCGCTGATAAGCGTTGCAATAAAAAATAATAGAAGTCCTTTTTTCATAGCTTAAAATTATAAAATACTTTTAATTTTTTTAATTAATACTTCTCCTCGTAAACCAACGCCACAAATTTTTCCTTCTTTAGTTACAAGTACGGTATGCGGAATAGAATTAAATCCGTAAGCTCTTGTCATTGGGGATTCCCATCCTTTTAAATCACTCACATGACTAGGCCAAATCAATCCATCTGTCGAAATCGCATTTTTCCAAGCTGTTTCATTATCATCTAACGACACCGATAAAATGGTAAACCCCCTGTCTTTGAAAGTTTTGTACAATTTTACTAAGTTGGGATTTTCTTTTCGACAAGGTCCACACCACGACGCCCAAAAGTCGATTAAAACCACATTGCCTTTTAGTGAGGAAAGCGATAACGGGTTACCATCGGGTGTTGTTAGGGTAAAGTCGGGGGCATTCATAGTCGCATTTTCAATGGATTTGAATTGTTCGTAACCTGCATTAATCTGTTCATATTGTGAGGCCACAGATTGGGACGCGGGAGAATCACCGTATTTTTTTTGATAGGCGGTACGTATCAGATTCAAATAATTAAGGTTGTCAGCATTCCATGTTTCAAAGCCAACGGTCGGGAATAATTCCATGACGAGTATAATATTGTATGGACTATCCGGTACTTTTGCTATTTGCTTTCTCGCGTAATCTTCGATCGGTTTTTTTGATTCGTTTAGTTTTAAACCAAACGCTTCTTCATTCAAGGTTTCTTGTTCCGCAGCTACTTCAGCCATTGTTAATTCAAACGCACTCCTCAGTTTGAGGTAATCATTCATCGTTGAAGCCCATGACGTACCGGAGGCGTTTATGTTGTTGGTAAATGACTCAAAAGAAGTGTTTATCTTTAGTCGATCGTTTATATTGAGTGCTAAAGGCACGCTATTTTTTTGTTCGTTTCCGATAGTGATAACATAATAGCCCAAGCCGGGAAGATTGCCATCGATAGAAAATGTGCCGTCACTATTTATGGTGCTGCTGGCTACAGCTACATTTCCGTTTTGGCTTGGTGCATTTACAGAAATAGTCAACCCGTTGGCATGGAGAACTTTACCTGAAATATTGAAATTATTTTCAAGTATTACATCTTTTTCATCTTCTCCACAAGCGCTCAAAACTAAAAATAAGGACAGCATTAAAATAATCAATTTTTTCATAAGGAATCGAGTTTAGTACGCAATAATCCGTTTGCTTTTTTGGGATCAGCTTTCCCAGCAGATACTTTCATTAATTGTCCCATAAAAAAACCAATAAGCTGCTTTTCACCATTCCTATATCGTTCAATTTCACTTGAATTTCCCTCAATAACTTGGTTAATGTAGTTGTCAATCACATCGGTATTGGCCTCCTGAAATACATTAAGTTCGGTTGCAATTTCTGTTGGAGATTTAGCTGTTTTAAGTAATTCAGGGAAAATACGCTGTGTTGCAACAGAGGTAGATATTTTACCTTCCTCGATCAGCTGAATTAGCGCAGCTATTCGCTCTGGATGTATTGGAAAGTCGACTATTTCAATTCCATTTTCATTCAAGTGTGACTTAATTTCCCCCATCAACCAATTAGCTGCTGCTTTTGCATTCTTTGTGTAGCGCAATAGCTCTTCAAAATATAATGCGATCGATTTATTATCGGTTATATTCATAGCGTCATAGTCCGACAAACCAAGCTCCTTGGTGTATTTTAGATAGAGCGCTCTGGGCAAAGGTGGCATGTTCGAAGCCACTAAATCGATTTGTTGCTGTGTTATGAGCAGTGGCGGTAGGTCAGGCTCCGGAAAATAACGGTAATCATTTGCTGCTTCTTTAGCTCGCATTGCGATAGTACTGCCTTTTGCCGCATCATAAGAACGTGTTTCTTGACGAATGGTTTTGTTATTTTCGATATCCTCAATTTGTCGAATGACTTCAAACTCGATTGCTTTTTGAACATTTCGAATAGAGTTCATATTTTTGACTTCAACTTTTGTACCAAAAGAGTTAGCGCCTTTCAAATTTACGGAGATATTCGCATCACAGCGCAGCGAACCCTCTTCCATATTTCCGTCGCATATTTCCAAGTAGCGCACCAACTTTCGAATTTCTGAAACGTAATAGTAGGCTTCATTGGATGAACGTAGGTCAGGTTCAGATACTATTTCAAGTAGTGGAACACCGGCACGATTTAAGTCCACTAAAGTATCGTAAACATCAACATCATGAATGCTTTTCCCAGCATCTTCTTCCATGTGTATTCGGGTTATACCGATAATTTTTTCTTTTCCGGCATCGTCCTTTATAATGACCTGACCTCCCACACAAATGGGCGTTTTATCCTGTGTTATTTGATACCCTTTGGGTAGGTCAGGATAAAAATAATTTTTTCGTGCAAAGCACTGTGAACTAGAGATATTACTTTGGCAAGAGAGGCCAAGTCGAATAGCAAATTCAATTGTTTTTTTATTCATGACCGGCAGTGTTCCCGGATGACCAAGCGTTATTGGGCTCACATTCGTGTTTGGAACTGCCCCAAATTCATTACAATCATTGGAATACGCCTTTGATTGTGTTAGCATTTGAGCGTGCACCTCCAAGCCAATAACTACCTCGTATTTATCACGAATAGATTGATCCATGTTAGATGCGAGCTATTAATTCCTTCATGATGATAGTCATTTTCGGTTCTTGTTTACTGGCCACATTAATGACATCTTGCACACTTACTTTTTCAATCTTGCCAGGGACGCCAAGGTCGGTAATAATCGAAATGGCAAAACAAGGTATTTCCATGTGTCTTGCAACAATTACCTCGGGAACCGTTGACATACCTACAGCATCTGCTCCAATTATCCGCACATATTTGTATTCTGAAGGTGTTTCAAGTGTTGGACCAGTCATTCCTGCATAGCAACCTATTGCAACGCGAATGTTATTTTCTTTGGCAATTTCGACAGCTAATTCAATCATGTGCTCATCGTAAGCATCCGACATATCGGGAAATCGTGGGCCCATCTCATCGATATTTTTTCCAATTAACGGATTCCCAGGAAAAAGATTAATATGGTCGTTCATGATCATAATTTCTCCAATTTCAAAAGCTGGATTAACACCACCAGAAGCATTTGAAACAAAAAGTTTCTCTATGCCAAGTAATTTCATAACCCGCACTGGAAAAGTGACCTGTTGCAAGGTGTAACCCTCGTAATAATGAAATCTTCCTTGCATTGCCACGACGTGTTTACCTCCCAATTCGCCAAAAATTAATTTTCCCGAGTGACTTTCCACAGTTGATACTGGGAAATTTGGAATGTTTTCGTAGGGAATTTCATCTATGATATTGATTTCTTTTACCAAACCGCCAAGACCTGTCCCAAGAATAATACCTACTGTCGGGTTAACACTAGTTTGACTTTTAATATAAGCAACTGACTCCTTAAATTTTTCTAACATAATTTCTAATTAATTTATTAAATTCATTTTCATTTTCAATAATTAAAGACATTTCCTGAATGTACCATGGGTATAACTCTAATTCTTTTTCGTCAAATATGTTTTTCAAACGCATATAATCTTTGAATGTAGTGACTATAATTGCTTTTTGCTTAGCAAAGGTATCAAATTTTTTATGAATTGTAGCGAGGTCAAAAGGGTTAAAATCGTGGTGATCAGCGAAGTTTAAATGCGTGGTTTCGTAAGTTGTTTGAAGATGATTTAATAATGGTGTTGGATTTGCAATTCCACTAACGAGAAGTACATGCTCGATGTCAGATGTGATGATTTTACCAATAGCACGTATGGGGCTGTAGACAATTTTAGAAAAAAAGACAGGTTTTTTATATTTTAATAAATTAGAATAAATACTCTTTTTTTCATCATCGTTGAGTGTATCAGGACACTTTGTAATTACAATTATATCTGCTCGATTTGCGCCACTTCGCGCTTCTCTCAATCGACCAAAAGGGAGTAAATAATCTTCGTAAAACGGCGACGTATACGTGCTCAGAAGTATCGACAAGCCTGTTTTTACAGCTCGATGTTGAAAAGCGTCATCTAATAATAAAACGGATTTTTCATCGTCGAGGTTTAATTGCTTAATACCAGACCACCTTTTCTCTGCAATTGCTACTGTTATGTCTTGCTTGTGTTCAAGTTTATAGGCAAGCGGTTCGTCACCAACTTCTTGACTTGTATTGGATTCTTTAACGATTCGGAAACCTTTCGATTTTCTTCCGTAGCCTCTTGAGAGAACAATAACATGTTGTTCATCTTTTAAAAGTTGAATTAAATAATTCGTTATAGGTGATTTTCCCGTTCCCCCAACACTTAAATTTCCAATACATATAGAAGGTATAGAAGGCGTTTGTGATGATAGGATGTAGGTATCAAAAAGTTGATTTCGGATACCAACAACGACACCGTATAAAATAGCGAAAGGAAATAAAAGCCAACGAAGCAATAGCATAGTCAAAGTTAGCGCAATCTCCTTAAGATCTTATCATTTAATTAACTAAAATTAATTCGTGTGGTAGTCGGATAAGGCTTGTTCGTCGGCGTAATAATAGATTCTTACTTGTGCCGTATCGTTTAAAAAGTCAATTTTACCAACTTCAAATCGGTTAATTTGTAGTCCTGTTCTCTTCTCTATATCCTCCTTCATTGCCATGTAATGGTCGCTGTGTATTAAATCAATTCGGTCGTAATTTATTGTTTTTCTCGTCTCGTGTTTTATGAGCCAAATATATTCTAGCAAAAAAATCATTGCTATGATGGCTACATTTATTAAGCCCATTTCCACTAAGTTAATTTGATAAAGGTCTTTGTTAAGCGCTGATGGGGTAGCTAATAGGGCGTTCACAACACTTAAACCAATTACCACAAATAAATAAGTCATTTCTTTTATTTCAATTGCATCTGTTCGGTAGCGAATTATGCCGAAAATAGCAAACAAACCAAGTCCCATACCGGTATCAATATCGAGTCTCTTTAGTCCAAAACACAAGAAAAATGTGATGAACCCAATTAAGTAGTACGTAAAGAGATAATCTTTTCTTTTTGTTTTAGAATAATAAAGAAATCGTATTACAATTGTTAACACTAAAGCATTTAGGCCAAATCGAACCAGAAGCGTATAAATATCTGAATTATCCCATGTGAACAAGGTATCGAATGTATTTTTTACAACAGGGTTTGTTCCTTTTGCAAGGAATAAAAAATTAGCAAGCATGTTTTTCTATGTTTTGTAATTGTAAAAACTTTCTTTTAAAACGATTTATTTTAACTTGTTCTTGTTTGAAAAATGCCATGATACCCAAACAATATTTACTTAAGCGATAAGGACGAATTAGTCTATTTTTCATTGCGACATAAAAAGGGGACATTCGATCTAATTTTTCTTGTTTTAATTCGGCGATGACTAGGTTATTATATTCAAACGAGTCATTTTCTTTACTAAAAGCAAGGTTAAAATCGAAAGTGAGACGTTCATTTTTTGTTTTATTGACAAGTGTAATTCGCTTGAATGAATTGGCAATCGATGGGACTAATGACAAATTTGAAACGTTATTCTCATTTATAAATTTTAACATTTCATTGGATAAAGAAGGGGTAATTGAAGTTAGCTTCATTCTATTTTTGTCTGTTCTCCCTTTGAATTTATGTTTTATTTCCAGGTATTGAAGATTAGATTCGACATATTGTCTAATTCTTACTTTGAAACGGTTTGTTTTTCCATTGTGGTGGTCGTGGTAGAAGCTCAGTTTTTGGTCATCAAAATATTGACTAAAGTAGTTTAATGTCCTTCGTTCATTTATTTCGACTACATCATAACTATCGATGAGTTGGGGAAGTATTTCAAAAAGGAACGATGTTGTGAAAGCGAATTTGGTATCTATGCGATTCATTAATTTTACGCGGTCCATTTGTTCCAATGTGATCGGAGAAAAAAGTTTTATCACATTATTTAATTGTTCACTTAACATTAATTCAAAGTTGATATTACTATTTCTTATCCAAATTAATTGCTAAAATAATAAATTTTTTTGGTTTACACTTTTTATATTTGCCCCATGAAAAAGCGCATTTTACTGTTGGGTTCGGGCGAACTTGGAAAAGAATTTGTAATTTCCTGTCAACGCTTGGGGCAGTATGTCATGGCAGTCGATAGTTATCCTAATGCCCCGGCCATGCAAGTGGCGCACGAATTTGCGGTTATTGACATGTTGAATGGGGAAGAACTCGATCAATTGGTGGCTCGTTTTCATCCCGACATCATAGTTCCCGAAATCGAAGCTATCCGAACGGAGCGATTGTATGAATACGAAAGACAAGGAATTCATGTAGTTCCAAGTGCCAAAGCAGCTAATTTTACAATGAATAGAAAGGCAATTCGTGATTTAGCGGCAAAAGAGTTGGGAATTAGTACCGCTAAATATCGTTATGCAAGCAGTTTGGAGGAATTAAAAGCGGGTGTTGCTTTTTGTGGCTTGCCGTGTGTAGTTAAACCGCTTATGTCTAGTTCGGGTAAGGGACAAAGTACCATTCGTTCGCTTGATGCTATTGAAAGTGCTTGGAACTATGCCATGGAAGGTTCTCGGGGTGACGTAAAGGAGGTAATTGTGGAGGCGTTTATTGATTTTGACTACGAGATAACACTATTAACACTTACTCAAAAAAATGGTAAAACGCTTTTTTGTCCACCAATTGGCCATCGTCAAGAACGAGGTGATTATCAGGAAAGTTGGCAACCGATGCCGATGCCCGCTAATTTTCTTGTTGAGGCACAGGAGATGGCTAGATCAGTCACCACAGCTCTAGGGGGAAATGGTATTTGGGGTGTTGAGTTTTTTATTACAAAAACGGGTGCTGTATTTTCTGAGTTGTCGCCTCGGCCGCACGATACGGGTATGGTTACCTTAGCACGCACGCAAAATTTTTCTGAGTTTGAATTGCATGCAAGAGCCATTTTGGGAATACCGGTTAATGAAATTATTTTGGAAAGAAATGGTGCGAGCGCAGTTATTTTAGCAACAGATAACAAGGAGGATATACCAATTATTTCTGGACTAGAAGACGCAGCCAAATACGCCAATTCAGATGTTCGTATATTTGGAAAACCTTCCACTCGAGTAAATAGGCGAATGGGTGTTTCCTTGGCCTATGGACAGCAAGCTGTTGAAGAGTTGGTTCAAAAGGCGAAAGAGGTTGCTATCACAATTAAAATTAATTAAATGAAATACTTATTTGGGATTGTCTTTGCAATTGTATCTTATTATTCTTGGTCGATAGAGCTCGTTTATTCATTACGTATGCCCAAACCTCAAAATCATTATTATGAGTTGGAGATGGATGTGACTCAACTAAACCAAAAATCACTGGTCTTGAAGTTGCCGGTTTGGGCACCTGGCTCTTATTTAGTGCGTGAATTTGCTAAAAACATTAATCTTGTCAAGGCATTTGACGAGAAGGGAAAAGAACTCTTGGTCAATAAACTAGCAAAAAATGCTTGGGAGATTAATACGTCTGGTTTAAAGTCATTGAAAATCAAATATGAAGTTTATGCCTTTGAATTATCGGTTAGAACTTCATTTTTAGATTTAACGCACGGATACGTTTCTGGATCTGGCGTTTTTATGTACGTTGACAATACCAAAAACACAAAAGGTGCTTTACGGGTCTATCCGTTCGAGAAATTCAAAAAAATAAGTACTGCTTTACCACTTGCCCCGCTTGAAAAACAGGGCAGCGGTTACCAAAGTTTTACATTTGATCATTATGATCATTTGGTAGATTGTCCAATCGAAATCGGTAATCAACAAGTATTTTTATTTAGCGCAGCAGGTGTAAAGCATACGGTGGCTATGTATGGTGAAGCCAATTTTAATGTGCCGCAATTACAAAAGGATATGGCTAAAATTATTGAGGCGGAAACAGCTGTTTTTGGTTTCAACCCCAACAAGGAGTACCTATTTATTATTCATAATGTGGTTGATGGTCAGGGAGGATTAGAACATTCCAATTCAACGACATTAAGTGTTAATCGTTGGACTTATTCCGGTGCGGAGTACCTTGGTTTTTTAAACTTGGTCGCCCATGAATATTTCCATTTATGGAATGTAAAACGAATCAGACCAATAGAGCTTGGGCCGTTTGATTACGACAATGAGGTGTATACATCATTATTGTGGGTCATGGAGGGTTTTACCTCTTATTATGATGAACTTATTATGCTAAGGACCGGTTATTATACACAAGCCGAATTCCTTACTAAAATGCAAAGTTTGATAAACTACGCGGAGGGTAGTGTAGGTTCACGGATTCAACCTGTCGCACACGCTAGTTTTGATGCTTGGATTAAAGCGTATCGACCTAATGAGAACAGCGCGAATACCACCATGTCCTATTATTCTAAGGGTTCCGTTCTTGCTGCAGTGTTTGATGCAATCATCATCAATAAATACAATGGTAAAAAATCCTTGGATGATTTTATGCAGCACCTATATAAAACGTACCATGAAAAATTAAAACGCGGTTTTACGGAAGCAGAATTTAAGAATGAACTGGCTGCTTTTACTGGTGAAAATATGAATGATTTTTTTAGTCGGTATATTTACGGCACTGAGATTATTCCTTTCGATAATTATTTTTCAAAAATTGGTGTAACGGTAATGCAAAATGCATTAACCAAGCCCTCCTTTGGTGCCACGGTGCAAAATGTTGGTGGTAAAGTAATTGTGAAAAGTATTCGTGCTACTTCGGCGGCTGAGAACGCTGGTTTGAGTGTAAATGATGAGGTGGTCGGCTGCAACGGTTACCGGGTTGATCAAGCAATGTTTGATGCGATGATGAATGGTTTAGCCACTGACGATGAGGTGGAGGTTTTAGTGGCTCGAGACGAATTATTGTTTTCCATCGACGTTAAAATAACAAACTATACCCGTCCCCAGTTTTTTATAACCCCAAGTAATACGGTTGATGAACTAGCAAAGTTTAATTATTGGTTGCGCTAACACTAATTGTTTATTCTTCCAACACTTGCAATTTAGCAAATCCCAACAACATTGTTTTACTGCCATGATTTGGAAAAAATATGATGGCTTTTTGATCGGTATCTGTATTTTCCAATTGAGTTACCCTCCCTTTACCAAAGCGATCATGGATAACATTCGTTCCAACTCTTATCTTTAGGTTTTCAATTTTATTGCTAGACGAATTGTTAGGTAGTTTGTCAATGGGTGTTAGGCTCGGGGACACTGTATTTAAGGGCTTGTTAAGGCCACCTCTTAATTTAGTTTCAAACCCACCACCCATAAGTGATCTTCCTTGTCCTCGCATTGGCGTTTCAAATTCGAGGTGTTGTTCGTCAATTTCATCGATAAATCGACTTGGTTCACACATAATTTGTTGCCCCCAAATAAACCTGGAACTCGAATAAGAAAGCGTACAGGTTAGCATGGCTCGTGTTATTGAAACATAAAATAACCGTCGTTCTTCTTCCAATTCTTCGCGATTGTTAAGTGCCATCTGAGAAGGGAAAAGATTTTCCTCCAAGCCAACCACAAAAACATGTGGATATTCCAGTCCTTTGCTAGCATGAATCGTCATAAGTGACACATGATTTTTATCCTCTGGCTTTTCTTGATCTGTATCCGTTAGAAGCGCAACATCAACCATAAAATCGGCCAAGGTTTTTAGTTCGTCGTCCTCTTCGCCCGACTTAACGAATTCTTGAATACCTGCAAGTAATTCATCCACGTTTTGAAGGCGTTCTACTTCTTCAATTCCTTTTATTTTATCGTCGCTTAGTTCTTTAAAAATACCGGTCGATTTGGTGATGTGTTCAGCCAATGAAAAGGCGTCTATTTTATTAATTTCAGCACCAAAACTGTTAATCATAGTGATAAATTCGTAGATGCGATTCTTTGTTGGCATGTTTATGTCGGCAGGGTAACTTTGAAAGTCATTAATCACTTCCCACATGCTTACGCCATGCTTGTTTGCGCTTATAATTATATTTTCAATACTTGTCTTTCCAATAGCTCTTTTAGGATAATTGATAACACGTTTTAGTGCCTCTTCATCCCTTGGATTTCCTGCTAGTCGGAAGTAGGCAAGAATATCTTTAATTTCCTTGCGTTGGTAAAAGGAAATGCCGCCATATATTTTGTAAGGAATATTTAGTTTTCGTAGCGACTCTTCAAAGGACCTGGATTGTTTGTTTGTTCGGTATAAAATGGCAAAATCATTAAAAGTAGGCGATGACGATTGTTTTAAATCGAATATTTTGTTGGATATTACCTTTCCCTCCTCATTGTCTGTTAACGTGCGAACAACGGCTATTTTTTTACCAATGGAATTGTCTGTCCAAACGTGTTTAGTTATTTGATCTTTATTTCTTTTGATAACGCTATTGGCCGCTTCTACGATGTGTTTGGAACTACGATAATTCTGTTCTAGTTTAAAAAGTTTGAAGTCCGGGTAATCTTTTCTGAAATTTAAAATATTTTGAATATTTGCTCCCCGAAATGAATAAATACTTTGTGCATCGTCTCCTACAACACAAATGTTTTCGTAAGCTGCAGCGAGTTTCTTAACAATTAGGTATTGCGCATAGTTCGTATCTTGGTATTCATCCACAAGTATGAAGCGAAATTTTTGCTGATAATAATGCAGTACATCCGGAAAATCGCGAAGTAATACATTTGTAAAGTATAGCAAATCATCAAAGTCCATGGCACCTGCTCGTTGGCAACGGTTGGCGTATATTCGGTAAATAGTAGCCATTTCATTTCGTTTCGACTGCACATCTTCCTGCCTAATTTCAGCATTGTCTGCATAAGCCTCTGGGGAAATTAAATTATTTTTTGCTGTTGAAATTCTTCCTAAAACTTGTCCTGGTTTGTAAGTTTTGTCATCTAGGTTGTTTTCTTTTATAATATCCTTAATTAAACTTTTACTGTCTTGGGTATCGTATATTGCAAAATTGCTCGGAAATCCTATTCGATCTGCATTGTATCGCAAGATTTTTGAAAAGACCGAGTGAAATGTACCCATGGTGATGTTTTTCGCATCTGATCCGCCGCATATTTTCCCAATACGACCAGACATTTCCTTGGCTGCTTTGTTAGTAAATGTAAGTGAGAGTATATTAAAAGGATCAATATCATTTTCTAACATGTGCGCAATTCGGTACGTAAGAACCCTCGTTTTTCCGGATCCTGCACCCGCAATTACCATGGTAGGACCAGATATATTTTCAACCGCAATGCGTTGACTTTCGTTTAATTCTTCGAGATAAGACATGATTGTTTTATTATTTCAAAAGTACAAATAATTTCTTTGCCATATTTGACGGAAGAAACTAGTTTTTAACAAAGCTAAATGCACCTTATATTTGCGCTATGGCACCCCTTAAATTATGGTTTAGTTTATTTGACTTATCTTTTAATTATAAAGGAAAGGAGCCTTCGTTTTATCCATCTACTTCGTTTTTATGGGCAGCTGATTTTGAAAAACACTACGATCTAATTTTGGAGGAGTTGACTCAATTTCTCGTCGCCGAAGCACCCAAACCTTACTTTAAGGGGGAAATGGTGAATAAAACGAATGCCTATCGAACGATTTCGCTTCGTTGGTGGGATTTGGAATTTAGAAAAAATCAAGGTGCTTTTCCTGTCACGAGCAGCTTACTTTTGAAGTATCCTGAAATTACGACGCTTTCATTTAATTTTTTATCGCCAAATTCAGCTCTTGCCTCTCATTGTGGGGATACCAATGCCATTTATAGATGTCATTTTGGATTAAAAATTCCTAATGCATCGTTGGGTAGTGGGCTTAGTGTTAATGGGGAACGAGTAGGCTGGGTGCAAGGTAAATGGTTGATTTTTATGGATGCGTTTTTGCATGAATCTGTCAATGATGCTGACGAGGAACGAATTATTATGTTGATGGATGTGCTTCGTCCCGAGTTTGTTTCAAAAAGAGAGTGGATTAATTCAGTTGTATTGACTTCTTTGTTTCTTCAAAAACGCGCCGTTCGATTCGCTAACATTTACCGGTGGCCTCAATGGCTAGTTAGTGGCGTGGCATTTTGTTTGCTTCCATTTTCATATTTAAGTAGAAAATTGGCTAATTTATTACGTTGGTATTGAGGGATGCAACAAGATAAAATTGAACTTTATGTAAGCATAAATAGTGAAGTATTGAGCAGTTGTCAAAATAATCATTTATTAATTTGAAAATATCCGAAACTTATTTAGTGACCAATCGTTGAAACCCCGTTGCTTCAGGGTTAAAAGCTACATTAATAATTACCTAATTTAATATTTCACCTAAAAAAAGTACGTAAATGAGAACTCGCTACATTGACTTGATAGACCAAACGTTTGATTTTCCTCAAAACGAGTTTAATTTAAGCGAAGATCGTTTGTTTTTTCATGGAATTGATTTAATGCGCTTAATTAATGAGTACGGAACACCGTTAAAGTTTAATTACCTCCCCCAAATTTCAAATAACATACAACGTGCTAAAGGTTGGTTTCGCGAGGCAATTAATAACTTGGGGTACACCGGAAAATACCATTATTCTTATTGTACTAAAAGCAATCACTTTTCTTTTGTTCTCGATGAGGTAATGAAGAACGATGTTCACATTGAAACTTCATCTGCTTTCGACATTGATATAGTGTTCAAATTGATTGAGGAAGGTAAATTAGAAAAAGGAAAGTTTGTTATCTGCAATGGTTACAAACCTAAGTTGTATTTGGACAATATGATTACGTTGATGAACTTGGATCATGTTCAGGTTATTCCAGTTGTAGATAATACCGATGAATTAAGTCAATTATTGTCGCGCACAGAAAGAGAAATTAGCATCGGTATTCGAATAGCTTCTGAAGAGGAGCCTAAGTTTGAATTTTACACTTCTAGATTGGGAATTCGATACCGCGAAATTGTTCCTTTTTACAAAGCTATTCTTCAGGAAAATCCGAGGGTAAAAGTTAAAATGCTTCACTTTTTTATAAATACGGGTATTAATGATACAGCCTATTATTGGAATGAATTGACGAAGTGTTTACGTATTTACAGCGATCTTAAAAAGTTATGTCCTGAGTTGGACTTATTAAATATTGGTGGCGGTTTTCCTATTAAAAAATCGTTGGCATTTGATTTTGACTATGCTTATATGGTGCGTGAAATTTTGACTCAAGTAAAACGAGTATGCGCCGACAACGACATTCCTGAACCTAACATCGTAACAGAGTTTGGGTCATTTACTGTAGGGGAGAGCGGTGGAGCTATTTTCAATATTCTCCATCAAAAACAACAGAACGACCGGGAGAAATGGAACATGATTGATTCTTCTTTTATGACAAATCTTCCGGATACTTGGGCAATTAACCAACGGTTTATTTTATTGCCAATTAATAGATGGAATGATGATTATGAGCGTGTACTTTTGGGTGGTTTAACTTGCGATAGCGATGATTACTACAATTCAGAGCAACATTCTAACGCAATTTACTTACCAAAGTTTGACAAAAACAAGGAATTATTTATTGGGTTTTTTAATACTGGCGCTTACCAAGAAACGATAGGTGGATTTGGTGGATTAAAACATTGTTTAATTCCTGAACCGAAGCATATTTTAATAAACCGCGACGAAAATGGTAAAATTCAGACAAGCATGTTTAGTCAAGAACAAACTGCACAAGATTATTTACAGATTCTCGGATACAATACAAGTAAATAAAGTTACTTAATTATTAATTTTGTGTAAATTTACGCTTCATAAAAAAGAAATATGTTAGTTAATCGAATTATTTTAAAATCAAACACAAAATTCTCAAATCACATAGCCTCTTGGTCTTCAGCAAATTGCAATGATCTAATGCAATTAACAGATCGAAATTTAGTCGTTTCCACAATTGATGCTTTTTTAATTATAAATCAAAACCAAGTGCTCAATCAAGAAACCCAAGAATTGCGTAATCAATTTGATACACTTCAGAAACCGATTTTACATATCGATATCAATGGGACATTATCAGTTGCAAAGTCTAATTTGGCCTTGTGGATTGATCGTAACAAGTGTAGCTCAATAATGATCATGGGGTCTGACGACTTGATAAACAACATTAATTTGGAGCGTTTTTTAGAAAGTATAAATAGCTAATCGCGTAATTTTACACCCAGCTTTTTCTCCAGGTTTTTTCTGATATTATTCATACAAAAGTCAATTGCAACATCAGTTAATGTATTTTCATTGTCTTGAAATTGAAAAGATATAGCATACGACTTCTTACCTTTTTCAATTTTATCGCCTTCGTAGACATCAAATAAATTGACTTGCTTTAATAAAACTTTTTCAGTTTGAAGTGCAATGCGTTCGATCTCTAGGTAGTTTGTGGCAGCGTCGAGTAGCAAGGAAAAATCTCTTCTCACCTCGAACGTTTTCGGTAATGGCTTAAAAATTACTTTTCTTTTTTCTGCCATTTCTACAAGTTTGTCCCATTGAATAATGGCTATAAAAACGTCATTTCTCAAGCTAAATTTATTTTTAAACGATTGCTTAATCGATCCTATTTCTATTACTTTCTCCTTATTTATCTCATATTGCATTCCATGTGAAAAGTAAGCATGTGCTGATAGTTCGGATTCTTCCATCGTAAATTCTCCCAAACGATTTAATAGCGAAATAAGGTGACCTTTTAAGGTGTAAAAAGAGTTCTCTACTGAATTATTATTCCAGCCCTCTATTTCTTTTTTACCAGTTAAACAAAGCGCTAATTGATTGGATTGAATATACTTGTCACCATTTTGAGAATAGCATGCACCGAATTCAAATAATTTCAAATTACTTTGTTGTCTATTTTGGTTGTATTCAATCGTTTCTAATAGGCCAAATACAAGCGTTTGTCTCATTTGGCTTAATTCGCTACTCAAGGGGTTTAAAATTTTTACGGGTTGACTGCTTTCCTTCTCTAGTTCACTGTAAGCTGCTTTTGTCAGGGAGTTTGTCATAATCTCAGAAAATCCTTTTGCCACGAGAAAATCACTTGCTTGTTTTCCCAAGTGCTGTTTTGTTTTTAATATAGAAGGGGTAAAGGCAAAATGAAATTTTTCGGGAATGGGAACTGAATTAAATCCATAAATTCTTAAAATTTCTTCTGTTACATCGATTGGTCGCGTTACATCGGTTCTGTAATTTGGGGCACTTATCAGCCAGTTTTCGGCTTTCTTTTCGATGATTTTAAAGTCGAGATCGATGAGTATTGACTCAACATCGGAAGGTTTCAAATCACATCCTATGGTGCTGTTGATTTGAAGTAAATTAATTGTAAGGGTTTTAATTGGAATGGCTGCGCAACTCAGTTCATTTGGTCCTTGTGTGACGCGACCTCCTGCGACCTCCATCAGTAAATCAATGGTTCTATTAAGTGCAAACAAAGTGAGGTCGGGGTCTACTCCTCGTTCAAATCTAAAACTTGCGTCTGTACTTAGGTTGTGAAGTTTGGCTGATTTACGAATAGAAATCGAATCAAATAATGCCGATTCTAAGAAAATAGTTTTTGTTGAGTTGTTTACGGCTGCTTTTTGTCCACCTAGAATACCGGCTAAACAGAGTACTTCCTTATCATCAGCAATAACAAGTTCGTTTCCCTTAAGCTTTCTAGTCACTCCGTCTAGCGTGGTTAGTAACTCATTTTCTGCTGATTTTCTTACGTGAATTCCACCCAATATGGCTTTCGCATCGAAAGCATGCAAAGGGGTACCTAATTCGTGCATAACGAAGTTGGTAACGTCAACCACATTATTTATTGGTTGGAGACCGATTGATGTTAGGGCTAATTTCAACCATTCTGGAGAATCGGAAATGCTTAATGAATCGATTACAGCGCTGCAATAGCTTGAGCAACTATCTTGCGCAACTAAATTAACAGCAATGTGTTGGGTATTGCTAAGCACCCTATCCACGAGAACGGGCCATTTTATGGATAAATTACTTTTTCGGTGAAAATTAAGGTAAGCTTTTAGGTCTCTCGCAACGCCCAAATGTCCGAGTGCATCAGAACGGTTCGGTGTTAATCCGATTTCAAAGATGGTATCTGGGTGAAGTTCTATAACGTCTTTTATGGGAGAACCAATTGGGGTATCAGCGGGTAAAACTAGGATGCCATCGTGTTTGTTACCAATACCTATCTCATCCTCAGCACACAACATTCCAAATGAGTCTTCACCACGAATTTTAGTGGCTTTAATGCTTAGTGGTTTACCTGAACTGGGGTAGAGTGTTGAACCCACAAGGGCAACGACCACTTTTTGTCCAACGGCAACATTAGCTGCTCCACATACAATTTGTAGTTCACCTGTCCCGGTATTAATATTGGTTACTTTTAATCTGTCCGCATTTGGATGTGGTAAACACGCAGTTACTTGGCCCACCACAAGTCCGGCTAAGTTTCCTTCTACAGTACCAATTTGTTGAATACTCTCTACTTCGAGCCCCGTGTCGGTTAATATGTTGCCTATCTCAACACTTGAAAGTTTTAAATCGATATACCGTTTCAGCCAATTAAGGGAAATTTTCATTTTATTTAACTAAGCGACGAATTTAATCATTCTTATTGAAATTTTATTCGACACGACAAGTGTTCTTAACTTTTCTTTTTTGATTAGTTTAATGCAGTGTTAATTTATTGTCATTTGAACTTATTGTTTGTCAATTTGTCTGAACATTAAATTAACTTTGCAGAAAAAAAAATGCCAAAAATTACCGTCTTTTTCCTTTTTATTTTTATCAATGCTATAGGTATTGCTCAAGGAAATAAATCTACTCTAAGTGGTTATTTAACAGATAGTAAGAATGGGGAGGCAATCATTGGCGCCAAGATCGTCATTTCGCAATTGAATTTAGCTGCAGTGACTAACACCTATGGTTTTTATTCTTTAACTGTTCCTGCTGGAAAATATACGGTGGAGTTTCGCACAATTATGTATCCTATTGACGAAAAAGAAATCGACTTGTCTGCCGATGTTCGCTTTAATTATGAATTAGGTTCTAATGTACAAGCCATACAAGAGGTCGTGGTGAGTGCTAAAAAAGGTGAAAATGTCAATTCGACCAAAATGGGACAGATTGAATTGCAAATCGATCAAATTAAAACCCTTCCCGCTTTTATGGGGGAAGTTGATGTGATAAAAGCCATTCAGTTATTACCGGGTGTTTCCTCTATTTCTGAAGGCGGACAAGGTTTTTACGTGAGAGGAGGGGGCCCAGACCAAAATTTGGTCTTGTTAGATGAGGGAGTTGTTTACAATGCAGCGCATTTATTTGGTTTCTTTTCAGTTTTCAACTCGGATGCAGTAAAAAGTGTTAATTTAATCAAAGGAGGTATGCCTGCCAATTACGGCGGTAGATTGTCCTCTGTCCTAGAGGTAAATATGAACGAAGGAAACAACAAAGGTTTCCACATAAAGGGAGGAATTGGTGCCATTTCGTCTCGCTTTACAATTGAAGGTCCTTTGGTGAAAAATAGAGGATCTTTTATCATTTCAGGTCGTAGAACCTACATTGATCTTCTTATGAAAGCTGCTATTTCGGATACTTCGCCTTTTGCGGGTTCTAGTTATTATTTTTATGATGTAAATGCCAAGTTCAACTACAAGATATCGGACAAAGACCGTATTTTTTTGAGTGGTTATTATGGTAAAGACGTTTTTAGCTTCCAAGACCGAGATGGTGGATTTGGAGCCGATATGCCTTGGGGAAACGGTATCGCTGCTTTGCGTTGGAATCACTTATTCTCGAATAAGTTATTTATGAATGTAACAGGCACTTTTTCCGACTACATGTTTAAGTTCGGTTCTAGCCAAGACCAATTTCGTTTCGAATTAGCATCGGGCGTGCGCGACTTGGGCGGAAAAGTTGATTTTTCCTATTTCCCAAATGCAAAACACCGCATTAAGTGGGGTGGAGAATACATCTATCACACTTTTACGCCTACAAGTGTTTCTGCTGAAGCGGACAGTATTGACTTTAATACTGGTGAAGCACAGCAACTATTTGGCCATGAGTCCGCGATTTATGTCATGGACGATTTTGATTTAAATGATAAATTTAGATTAAATGTAGGATTGCGTTACAGTACCTACCAACATGTCGGGCCATTTACGCGTTTTATTAAGGGCAATATCAGCAGTCCTGACACAGCAATTACTTACGAAAAGGGAGATTTATTAAAGTTTTACCACGGACTAGAGCCAAGGGTATCTTTCCGGTGGTTAATTTCTGACAAAAGTTCGATCAAGGCAGGCTATTCATACAATTATCAGTACGTGCATTTAACATCTCTTAGTGCCGTTTCTCTACCAACCGACGTTTGGTTTCCTACTACGGATATAGTAAAACCGCAGAAAGGATGGCAGGGCTCAGTGGGTTACTTTCGCAATTTCTTCAACGATAAATTCGAGACCTCTGTAGAAGTTTATTACAAAGGAATGAAAAACTTAATTGAGTTTAAAGAGGGTGCTTTGCCAGGCGATAACGTAAACGATAATACCGATAACTTATTGGTATTTGGAACGGGTAGGGCATATGGTATTGAACTTTTTATTAAAAAGTCAGCCGGTAAATTTACAGGTTGGATAGGATATACGCTGGCAAAGACGGAACGTACATTCCCGGATTTGAATGGTGGTAAAGTTTTTGCGGCCAAATACGATAGACGACACGATCTAAGTATTGTGGGTACATACAAATTAAATGAACGATGGACATTTAGCTCAGCCTTTATTTATGCAACGGGAAACACCCTTACTTTACCAACTTCTTGGTACATCCAAGATCAAAACTTATTGTACAATTACGGTGATCGTAACGCAACGCGCATGGCACCTTACCACCGTTTGGATATCTCGGCTACATTGTATTCAAAGCCAACGAAAAAACGCACCGATTTCGCAACAAATTTGGAAGTAGATGTGAAGAAAAAATTTCGAAGTAATTGGGCCTTTTCCGTTTATAATGTTTACAATCGTGCAAATCCATTCTTTTTGTATGTAGACAACGATGGAAGTTTTGCCTCTGGCGATGTGAAAATTACTGTTAAGCAAGTATCTTTATTTCCAATCATCCCAAGTGTAACTTGGAATTTTGAATTTTAATATGAAAAAAATAATTCTCCCTTCACTTCTTGCACTTATTTTTATTACTTCATGTACGAAAGAAGTTGAAATAGACATTCCAGGTTATGTGAAAACAATAGTAGTTGACGGAAGCATAAGCACCGGGCAACCACCTATCGTTTTACTTTCTGCAACACAAGATATTTTTTCTCCAACAAATTTTCAAGCATACATTGACGGGTTTATTTCGGGAGCAGTTGTTACTGTATCTAATGGCACAAACACGGTTACCTTAACGGAGTTATGCACTGATAACTTACCTGCAGGTTCAGAGGCCTATGTTTCTGCTATTTTTGGTATTCCTGTAGACCAATTGGCTAGTTTTCATTTGTGTGCTTATACATCTTTAGATCCTTCCATTTGGGGCGAAGTGGGTAAATCCTACACGCTATCTGTAACGCACGAAGGAAAAACGTACAATTCTACAACAACTATAGGTCAACCAACAGCGCTAAGTTCGTTAATTTGGGTTCCTCAGCCTGGTAAAATTCATGCGAAGATGAAAGGGGTACTGTCCGATCCTGCTGGCCAGTACGATGCGTACAAATGGGAGTTGAAATACCTGAAAGATCCTGTTTTCACGAAAGATTTTAATCCTTTTTTCAATGATCAATTCTTTGATGGATTAACGTTTGATTTTGACGTTTCAAATCCTATGGGTTATGCGGATACTACCAAAAAGCAACGGCAGTTTTACTTAGGTGATACAGTGGTGCTTAAAATGTCCAAATTAGGCAAGCCTGAATACAGTTTCTTCGAGAAAAAATACAATCAAATCTATTCTGCGGGAAATCCTTTCGCAACGCCAACCAACATTCCAAGTAACGTTGATGGAGGTGCCTTTGGTGTTTGGGTTGGTTATTCCCCTTGGTACGATACCGTAATTTGCCAATAAGTTATTCTATTGGTCCTTTTTTTACTGTTGAATTTCCGCGTTTTAAAGGCAGAAAGTATTTTAAGTCGACGGTTAAATAAGAACCAGAAATGTCTGCTACTCCTCCCGTTCGATAACTTTGGTTAGAATAAACAGCAATGAATTCGAATAAGGGTTGAAGTGGTATTCTTACCGAACCGCCCACATTAAAAATGCCACTTTTTTTAGTTCTGTACTCGATACCAAAATTACCATTGATATCCAAGCCAATTTTGTTTTTTACATAGCCAGTATGGGTAAATGTGTGCAATCCACCCGGATAATTTACAATGCCAACATTTGTTGGTTTGAATCCTACTGCCAAACCTATAGACGCATTTGCATACCACTGTTTAGAAAGCTCAATATAAATTAGGGCGTTAAGTGGAATATCATATTGTATAAACCCCATTGTATTACTGCCAGAAATAGCGGAATCTTGGAGTTCCATTTGGATGGAGGAATTGCGCTGTGTGAAGTTTATTCCGGTTTCAAAGGCAATTAATTTGGTAATACCTGCCCTTACTGTTGCACCGAACGAATACCCAATTGCTGGCGTAATTGTACTTGTAAAACCATTTTTAGAAATTGTTACGGGCGAATTACCAATGGCACTATTGGGAAGGACCATTTTAGCATAAATTCCAAAGTAAGAGGGGATCTTTCTTTCGTCACCTAGTTGTGCTATACCGTAGATAGATGAACTGCAGAGCAAAAAGATCAGTAGTGAACGCAAGGTGGGTAGTAGCAATTTTCGTTTTATTAGCTTATGAGTACTACGAAGATATCCATTCTGTATTGTATTCAAGCGGTTTTCTGTGCGAAGAAGGCCATTCAATAGCTGGGTAGCCAATATAAAATAAACCAAGGCACTTGTCTTTAATTTCCAAACCTAAAAATTCATTCATTTGTGTGGAATAAATTAGCTTTGGGCTAGACCAAAACCCCCCTAATCCGTAGGCTGTGCAACTTAAGTGTAAATTTTGAATGGCACACGCAACGGCTTCAATTTCTTCCATTTCTGGTATCCGTTCTTCTTTTTGTCTTGCCATACAAATGGCGATAACAACCGACGATTTTAGTGGTCGAGAAATTAACTTGGCGAGTTTTAATTCGTTTTGCTGTTCCTTAGGAGTTATTTCAAGGTACGTTTGACCTAAAAAATCACTTAATCGCTCCAATGCCGTTTCTGTGTATACTTTAAAACGCCATGGTTGAGTATTTCCATGGGTAGGTGCCCATTGCGCATTAGTTAGCAATACTTCTAACTGTTCCTTATGTACTTTTCGTTGTGAAAATTGCTCAGGATAAATCGTTCTGCGCATGCGTATTAAATCGTTGATTTCTGACAAATTATATTTCATTGTTTTTTATTAGTTGATGAGTGCTTAATTGTTGTATTTCTTATTAGCGCTTTAAATTGAATTAAAACAAAGAATTGGCTCTACCTGTTCACTCGTTAAATTGTAGTGACATACCCACTTTCAGCCATCGGCCTGGCATTTGTACAAAACCAGCTTCAATATAATCCGTATCAAGTAAATTATTTCCTTCTAAAAACAGCGAAATAGTACGATTAGGATTCACGCTAATTTTTGCATCTACTAAGGAATAGGTATTTTTCCCTACCCGATCAATCCCCCGGTAAGCGGCACTAACACTTACCCATTTGGTCACTTGCATACTAATTCGACCGATTAATTGATTTCTCAAACCCGAAAAGGCGTAACGAGATTGGGTTTGCATGAGTAAATCGGTAAATTGATGGCTCGCATCCGTAAAATTATAACCCACAGCAATTTCACGCAGCATGATTTTACCTTTTCCATTTCGTTGATAGCTAATGTTACTTTCAATACCAGTGAAAATTACACTCGATAAATTAACAGGTTTCCAAGGATCAGCGCTAATCGTAACGCTTTTAATCCAATCGATCATGTTGGAGGTATTGCGTCTATAGACCGCTGCATCGATGCTTAGTCTTGATTTCCACGTTTCGTACTTATCCAAAACCACATTTCCCCAAGCTTTGCTGAAAGTCGCACCCAATTCAGCGTTTGTGGCATATTCAGGTTGTAAATTTGGGTTCCCAACATTTGCGGGATCTTGGTAGAAAAGTTCCGTGTAGGAAGGTGCGCGATAACTATTTCCTATGTTACCAAAGAATTTTAAATCATTTATTGGCTTGTAAGAAAACTCAAAACCGGGCAATAATTTTTCATAGGTATTGCCATTCATGGTAAGATTGAAATAATGTATATTCCCGACTAGTATCAATTTAGTATCAAAAAGTTTCACGGAGTGGTCTATAAACCCTGAAATGTAATTTCGATCGCGCTCGCCTAAATTAGAGCTGCTTAATTCTTCAAGACGATACTCTGCCCCAAAGCCAGTTTCTCCCCACTTTGTGTTTACTTTTCCTGTTTCTTCGAACGTGATAACCTCAGACCAATGTTTGTTGGTATAAAATGAGGGGTCAAAACGCTTTAAGCGAAATTCATCTTTATGCGTTCTCAAGGATACTTTTGATAACAACTTCAATTTATTCCATGTTGTTTGGTGGGAAAGACCTGCAATCGCCATTTGTGTTGACTCCCACTGTTCCGGGAAGCTACTTGTATAGTATCCATTCGCTCCGAATGTTCGGTCCGTGTAACCCATCAGAGCGCGAAACAAATGTTTTTTTCCAACAGGCAACGCTGCATCATAAAAATATTGTTGGTTAGTATGATCTGAATTAGACCAATGACCGTTACTTTTATCATAAGCTGCTGAAATAGACTGCCGAAGCTTTCCAATTGGCGCTCCAACAGTAACTTGCGTTCCGACTCCTCCAAAATCTCCTGCAAAAAGTTGCATGTTAATGCTTTGTTTATCTTTTGCTGTTGTTACAAAATTTACGGCGCCTGTCATTGCATTTTGTCCAAAAATCCTTGTACCAGACCCTTTGTAAACCTCGATTTTTTCGATATTGGTTAAAAGAACGGGTAGGTTTAACGCATGATGACCTGTTTGCGGATCGATTAATTTAAACCCATTGATAAGAATCAAATTTTGTTCAAATGTTCCTCCACGAATGCTTAAGTCACCTTGAATACCTTGTCCGCCACGTTGCCTTAAATCTAGTCCCGGAACATAAGATAGCGCTTCGTTCACAGAGCGAATTGGCAAGAACTTAGTCTGAACGGTGTCTATTACTTGGATAGTTGACGTTATTTCTCTGAAAGGTATTGGTAATCCTTTACCGTATATTGTGATCATCTTTTGAACGGTAGTGATAGTTTGTGCCTCTGCAAATTGAATGAATAAAAGAAAGAAAAGAAAGAATTTTAGTTTCATTTGAAGCCTATTAACAAGTTAAGGTGTTCAAAAGTAACAAGAAATTATTGTTTTTGGGTGTGCTATTGCCTTATTGTTAATTCAGCATGGCGTATGAAAACTTTATTTTACCCACAAGCAAT
Source organism: Chryseobacterium gleum (assembly GCA_945888625.1). Lineage (GTDB taxonomy): Bacteria > Bacteroidota > Bacteroidia > Flavobacteriales_D > Crocinitomicaceae > UBA952. The sequence continues at coordinate 41,895 of CAMDAH010000006.1, read as the reverse complement.
AGCAACAATAAGAACTTTAATTTTATCTTTTTGGCAAGTTATTATTTAAGTTAAGGAATAGATTTCTTGCGATTAGGCGAAAATACTTTACGACTAACAGATTGCCCATCAAGAAAAGCTTAATAAGGTTTTTGTCCTATAACATTTCCATGTGGGTCATAATTACACACAAAGAAGGTGGCACCTGAGGCGCCTTGTGCGCAACCGCATCCCACTTTTTTGGTGTTTTTCCAAATTACTTGGGTATAGTGCCCTGCTTTTGCCCAATCATTTCCAATAGGTTTGTATTTAAAATATACTTTTTCTTCGTTCCACATACTTACACCTCTTGCAAGATTTCCCTCCGAATTGGACATCCAAGAAATATTCTCACCAAATTCATCCATTTCTCTGTGGTATATGTCATCGTCTTCTTCTGCCAAATGTAGCGCCCACTCTTGCGCATAACTGGCTAGGTCCTTATCCCAAATTAGGTTTTGGATACCTAACAATGCACGTTCTTTGTTGTGCTCGTTTAAAATAGCTTGTTGCATCTTGGAATCAATAGTTACGATTTCTTGTCCATAAGCTACTTGAAGACCAAACAAAAAGAATAACACACTTAGTTTTTTCATAGAATAAATTTAATAAATAATTGCTTTTGTAGCATATTCTTTGAATTATTTATATTGTTTTTGTTACAAAAATTACCTCGATTTGTGAGTTATCGGTCTGTTGAATAACGATAGTGAATGTCAGAAAAATTCGAAAAGTCATTTAGTTGCTCATACTTAAATTTTGTGGTGCTTGTATTTCAGGCGATTAAAACATTGATGGCAATAAATAGTTGGCGATTTTATTTAAATACTTATCTTTGCCTAGGTTAGTTGGTTAGAATAGTTGTCAATAAATATTGTTACATTACAAAATCTTTTTACGATTAAAAAAGACATATTTTTTGGAACATAAATTTAAATTTCTCCGTATCTCAATCCTCCACTCCGTCAAGGCGTAGGAAGCACCACATGAACGATTGTGGTTTGAAGTATAGGTTAAATAAACATTGTTTCTTATTGTAGAAACATAAATTGGCTTCGTAGCTCAACTGTATAGAGCACCACATTACGGCTGTGGAGGTTTAAGGTTAGAATCCTTACGAGGTCACAAAAGGAACCCCGACTTATATAAGTCGGGGTTTTTTCATTTTACAGCGCGTTCAAAATGTATTTTGAAAAGCGACGGAAAATGAAAAAACCTACAACTGCGATAGCAGTTGGGGTGCCATGCTTGGGTAAGCCCAAAACGCTTTGGATCATGCACAGCATAATCCGTTAAAACCGTTCAAAATGTATTTTGATAAGTGATTGAAAATAAAAAAACCGAGAACTGCAAAGCAGTTGGGGTTCTATGCTTGGGTAAGCCCGAAACGCAACGGATCATGAAATAATCCTGATAAGTTCATCATTGCAGAGTGGGCAACAGAGCGAATGGGTTGTTCATTTAAAATAAATGCAAGACAATCAACAATCTCTCCTTAGCTTTACGGAAAACTGTTTCTATGACATTTCGCGATTTAAATTTAAAGAAACCAATTTGGAATGCCTTAGATGATTTAGCGTATCAAATTCCTACCAGTATTCAGGCTGCGGGGTTCAAGGTGATGATGTCCGGAAAGGATACCATTGGAATTGCGCAAACTGGAACGGGTAAGACATTAGCGTATTTGCTTCCGTGTTTGTGTATGTGGGAGTTTTCGAAAGAAATTCATCCTCAAATTTTAATTATTGTGCCCACAAGGGAATTGGTGGTTCAGGTAGTGCGTGAAGTGGAAAAGTTGACAACGTACATGAACGTGGCTGTGAGTGGCGTATATGGTGGCACCAATATGAATACGCAAGCTGCAATGGTCTTGCAAGGATTGGATATCCTGGTTGGAACGCCTGGGCGAATTTTAGATTTAGCAATAAGTGGTTCTTTGCAATTGAAACATGTCAAAAAAGTGGTGATTGATGAGGTGGATGAAACCCTTAGCTTAGGATTTAGACCGCAACTATTGCACATATTTGATTTTTTACCTGCGAAACGACAGCACATGGTTTTCTCGGCCACCTTACCGGAAGAAGTCTCGTTGTTTTTAGATGAATATCTGATAACACCTGTTCGAGTTGAAGCTGCTCGTGCTGGTTTGCCTATCGATAAAATTGACCAAACAGGGTATCGCGTACCGAATTTCCTTTCCAAAGTAACTTTATTACAGCACCTCATTCAAGAGACAGAAGCTAACTCGAAAATACTAGTCTTTGTATCTTCCCGTACTTTAGCCGATTTATTGTTTGAAGCGTTGGAAGCAAGTTTAACGGATTCGTTGGGTATTATTCACTCTAATAAAGCACAGAATTTCCGCTTCGATACCGTTCAAAAATTTCAGAAAGGAGCCATTCGTATATTGATTGCCACCGACTTAATAGCCCGCGGAATTGATGTTATAGACGTAACACATGTGATCAATTTTGATATTCCAGAAAGTCCTGAAAATTACATTCACCGTATTGGTAGAACGGGTAGGGCTGATAAAAATGGTATCGCGATTACTTTTGTTTCTGAAAAAGACGAATCAGCACTCCTTGCCATTGAGGAACTCATGCAGCATCAACTTTTATTTACGAAAGTTGCTGAGGATATTGAATTTACAGAAGAGCTGTTGGAATTTGAGAAACCCAAAATTACCATTCCAGGAAAAGCCCTTAAATTACCTAAGCGTGAAAATAGCGGCGATTCTTTTCATGATAAAATAGCGAAAAACAAAAAGGTAAACGTCCGTTACAACCATAAAAAAGCCATGCTAGAAAAGTACGGCAAACCAAAGAGAAAGCGGTAGAAGGATGCTTTATTTGACGTATTAAATTGAATTTTCCCAAATTATCGTGAAAGTTTCTATTAATTACTCGGTAAATTATAACGCAAGCCAAGGCTAGACACAAAACCAACATTAAATTTAACGGTATTATTTGGTATGGAATTTAATTGAATCGTTGGACGGAATTCATTGTAAATAACAAAAGGCTTCCAAAATTCTCTTTTGTCGCCTAATTTAAAGTTTATCCCTAATGGAATGTAGGCACTACCTCCCATTACCATAAAATTGCCATACGACTCTGATTCTATATTTTCAGAATTAGCATTACTTTCATACCCCGAATAAGGTTGAATATATTCTTCTGCACGTAATGTTGTTGTCGAACGATAACTCATACCAATGGAAAGACCAAGTCCAGCATGAAAGGCCCATCTTTTACCTGCATTTACCTCAAAAATATAAGCGGCATCTAATCTCAATTGATCGTTGCTATAGTTTCCATTATAATAGTTGGAAATAGTGGAATCTACATAATACATTTGACCTGTCTGCGAAGAAAATAGGGTATCTACCACATAGCTCTCATAATTAAAACCTGAGGTGTTAAGTAGTTCACTGTGCACATTTGATATACCAATGCGTAATGTCCCTTTTGGACATTTGGCAAAACTCAAGCCCATTTGAATGGATTGAAAATTAGATGAATTGGATAGAAATGAATTATCCCGCATCAGACCACCAGAAAAATAATAAGCATTTGTCTGATAAGCACTAAAATCTTTACTCAAAATGTCAGATCCAGGTGCCAATAAACTAAAATCAGACAACTGATTTTTTGAATTATCAATATCCATAAAAGAACCTGAATTAATATGGATCTGAGTAATTTTTATTTGTGCATTTAGGTTACTAAAGATAAAAAATGCGATAAATAGTAGTTGGTTTTTCATAGTTAAATTTTAAATGAAATTACTAAATGTTTAAATCAAATATACAGTATTTTTTGTTCTGTATATTTTAAATCACGTCCCCTAACGGATCTACTGTTTTAATATTGTTTAGAAAAATGATCTATTATAATTGGTTATTTAAACCATTTTTGCGCAGTTGGATTGCGATGCGGGCAGCCAGGCCAACAACATGGTCTCTTTTTTCCTTCCAATATTTCTGCACATAATCGATTAATATGCTCTAATCTTGTTTCTGGCTTTTTGACAATGGTTGTCCAACAGATCCACTCATTTCGTGCGAGTGCTGTTAGCTTGTTCCATTTCTCTATAGCACCTTGATTTGAAATCAAAGCAGCTCTTAAATCATCGGGTACTTCATGAACAACGCCTTCTTCGATAGGGGTATTTGTCATTTCATATTTATTTGTCATAAAAAGCCAGCGTTTATGCTGGCTTTTTAGATTTTAATTGATCTTCTATACTGTTAAGTATTGCCAAAAAATTTAGGCTGTTTTTTTCACAAACTGTAAATCGGCACTTATTTTCACCTCTTCACCTAAAAGAAAACCACCCGTTTCTAGTGGAGCATTAAAATTCAAGCCATAGTCACTGCGGTTAATTTTTCCGTTTATAGAAAAACCCATTTTCTCATTTCCCCAAGGATCTGTACTAGTTCCTCCATATTCTACACCAAGTTTTATTTCTTTGCTGATTCCTTTGATAGAAAGCATGCCCGTTAACTCAAAATTTTCATCATCAATTTTATTTAAAGAACTTCCTTTAAATGTCATTTCTTTGTGATTATCTATATCAAAGAAATCTGCATTTTTTAAATGTGCGTCGCGGTTATCTTCGTTCGTGAAGATAGATGACGTATCGATAGTTGCTGAAATAGCCGCCTTGCTAAAGTCTTCTCCGTCGATTTCTGCACTAAAATTTCTAAACTCACCTTTGATATTCGTAATCATAAGGTGTTTAACCTTGAATCCAAGTTCACTGTGTGTTGGATCTAATTGCCATGTTGTTGCCATGATGTTTTTTTTAAGTTAAATGAATAATTATTGTATAATATAAAATTGGTTCATGTTTTGCTATATTATCAATCATAATCCAACTGTTTATTGCTAAAAGTACGATTGAAATAACTATCCCGAAGGAACAATACAAAGGTAAAATGATAAATCATATTATTGCTTGTTATATGTTAAGAAATATAAATATAACTGTTCATTTGCGCTTCTTGTATGATTTTAGGGCAAAAAAAAAGCGCTCTAGGAGCGCTCTTTAAATTCGTATAGCAAATTGTGATTATCTAATCACTAATCGCTTTGTAAACATTTGACCATTAACTTCAATTGAACAAAGGTAAAAACCTTCTAATAAATTCAAATTATTTAAGTTCACTTGATTGGAAGAAAGATTTGTTTCTTCTTTCACTAGTTTTCCTGCAGTTGAGTACATCTTAATTGAATTTATTGTTCCATTTTCAGAAAGAATGGTAACGTTCTGATTAGCAGGATTAGGATAAATTTTAAGACCTGCTTCAATAACTGACAATTCATCAATTCCTGATTGACCATCTAAGTTAGTAGCGCGAACAATTCTTCTACAGAAATAACCTAAAGTTGAATCCATGAAAGCCATTGACTTTGGTATTGACATATCTGGATTTTGAGCAATATTTGATACGTGCGCCTGTGTTCCTTGTGCAGCTGGTAAACCCAACGCTAAAGCAATATAAACAGTTGTTGTTGAATCCCAGAAATCCCATGGAGAAGCTTCAAATGGATTTCCTGTAATATAAGGGAATACATTATCAACTGGAGCTCCAATCGTTGTTCCACCAAAATCCATCATTCCTTGTGCTACTGCAGAAGCTGCTTGCGCTGCTAATGTGTAGGTATCAGTTCCGGCGTTAACTGGATCTAGCACAACATTATTTCCTAGGATATTTGCTTTTTGTATCACGTCATAGCTTCCGCTAATATCTGTAGTTACCACACCAATAGATGCAATTGCAACATCACCAGTTGTATAAACAGCTACAGGATCTGTAGGACAATGAACGGCACACATTGGAACATCACCCGCTTCTAACCAACTTAAGTCACCAATTCCACCACCCATGCTACAAACCATGTGAATGTCGTTTGAGTAACCTAAATTACTTTCCATATTATATACACCACCAATTCCGTCCCAATCACCAATAACAGTTGTATCAATGAGCGCAACTGGATTTGCAGGGATAGTTAAATCCAAGAATTTTGGTAATTGTATTTCAGCTAATTTATCAACGGTTGCATAACCTAAAGCTATCCATCCACCTGAACCTTGTCCGCAAAGAATAATTCGTGATGTGTCGATGCCCCATTGATTTCCGTTTGCATAATCTTTTCTGAAATAACGAACGGCACTTTTAGTATCTTGGATTGCACGATATACAGCTTTCATTAAACTTGCTGCTCTTTCGGCTTGTGTTGGTAAAGCTGGATTCCATCCTAAACGGTATTCCAAATTAGCCACTGTATATCCTCTTTTAGCATAACTCTGACAAATTCTTGATGTTGCAAAATCATCACGCATACCTGTTGGATTGCCATTGTAAATAATTGGAGCAAAAGTTCCAGTATGAAGCATGATAATTAATGGTCGCTCAGCAATCGTATCCCCAGCAGGTTCATACAAATCAAATGCTAAAGCTGGAATTCCATTTGATCCTGTTGGGATATAAGGAAATCCTTGCGCTGCACCGAGAACAGATAGATTGGTAGAATAAACCACACTACTGTCAACAGTAAAATTGGCGAAAACTTCGTCGATGTACCTTTCCTGAGAAAATGCACCGCTGATCATCGTTAAACTAAAAATGAAGGGTAAAATTATTTTTTTCATAGATTTTGTTATTAAAGGTTAGTTTGGCAACTAAATTAGTATTAATTTTTAAACAATGGGTTTTCTATTTTATTTTATCCTTGAAATCAAAAGATAGTGAAGCGTATATAACTCTACCAACAAAGGGCCCACCGAAAACTTGTAGTACTTTATTGTTAAGCAGGTTGGAAGCACCTAATTTAACAGTGAGTTTTGCTTTCTCTATGAACTTATTAACCTGAGCATCTACTAGTCCATAGGTGGGAACACTACCCGAAAACTGTGGAGAACCCTCAGAGTAAAATCCTTGAATCCATTTATAATTTACGTTAAATCCAAATCCAGTCCATTTTTTAATTACTATATCTCTTCCTTGAAAGCCAATATTAAATTTATGTTCAGGAGTATTGTAGGCAGGAATGATGGGGTCGTCGGATTTTTTTCGCAATGAATTCCATGAATAATTTCCATTTAACGCATAGTGATTCCCAATATAATAATTTAAGCCAACGGTAATGCCCTGCGTTGTAATTGATTCCTGAGAATTAGTCGCAATTCGATATACATCATTGATTATGGGTGTATTTAAAGGTGTAACAAAAATATCTACCCCGTTAACATAGCCAATAAAGTTGGTGTAATAGTTAAAATAGTAATTAACATCCAAATAGAATTTATTGTAAAATGAACCTTTATAGCCGATTTCAAAAGATTTTACTTTTTCTGGCGCAATGGGGTCTAAATTGAAATAACTTAAGGTATCGGGATTTTGAGTGTAATAGAAATCTCGAAGCGATTCTATGGTAACAAGCGAATCATACCCGCTAATGTTACCCACAAGTTTTGCTCTTCCCACATTATAGTACATGTATTGGTTGAGCAAGGTCGGATTACGGATGGCTGAGGTTATGGTTCCTTTTACTGAATGTTGTTTGCTCGGTTGCCAGATAAGCGATGCTGCGGGAGAAGGAAGATAGTCAAAATTTTGATTTTTATCTACCCTCATGCTTGCTTTTATTAACCATTTATCATCAGCAAAATGTTTTTCTATCCCGGCATAAATCCCAAATTCTTTATTTAAAATTCTTACACCATTTGTATCGCTAAACAGTGACCCTTGCGATCTCGGGTTGTATATTCTGCCATTTCCACCAAAGGTAAAGGTTCCAAATTTGGATGGGATTATTTTTTCAGCGTGCAAATGATACAGTGCTGATTGATCTTGAATTCTGGAACCTCCTTCTAAAAAAGAGGTCTTCATGGTGATGTCAGCCATTAAGGAATCAAATCGATGCGTGCCTGGTTTGAAATAATCCAACATATCCCAATTTCCATAGGCACTATTTGCGTAGTTACTCGCTTCAGCATGCCAACTATACATCGAATCTTGATTAGCATCAATAACGGCTCCGATAGCTGCAAGATCAAATGGAACACCAATTTGAGGCGTCCAAGTAACATTGGGATCTAAGTCTCTGACACGATCAACAATCTGGCTCGACCAATATTGTCGGTAGCGTTCGCTCCAATCCCAATCTTTTGCGGCAGCATCTTGCAGTAAAAAAGCAGTTAGCACAGCATCATAGGATTTTCCCGCGTCTTCATTTGTAGCATAGGCACGTATAAAGAAATTGTCTTTACTTCGCAGCTCAATTCGATTTTGAAAAAAGAGAATGTCTTTTAAGCAAAATCTGTTATCGCCTTGATAAACGGTAGTCCCTGTTCCAAAATTAGAGGCTAAAATAAATTCAATTTTCGGATTTATCATGTAGTGAAAGGCAGCAGATGCCTTAAGATTTTCTGTTTTATAATCGGCAATATCTTTTTCCCAATAGCCGGTCCGATGCCAACGCAATAAACCAGGGGTATTAATAATTGCACTTGGGTCGAGCGCGTTGTTTATATTTCCATATAGGTTTTCATCCCCATACCGATTCACCGCATCATAGCCTCCTGGGTTATTTTCATCCGTATCTAGCCCCTCGACCGTATTCATATTATTGGCTTCCCAATCATTCGCATTCAAATAAGCGATGTTGATTTTGAAGGCAAATTTATCTTCGCCCGCTTTGTTTTTAAATGCTTTAGCATAGCGAACAGCGTATTCGTTCAACATACGCTCTCCTCCTTTAATACTCGCACTAAGTCCTTGGAATTTAAAAGGGCTTTTGGTTTGCATGCTAATTACCCCATTGAAAGCATTCGGACCATAAAACGCAGAGCTCGCTCCAGAAACGATATCCACGAGTAATAAATCTAATTCGGATGCTCCTAAAAAATTGCCCAAGGCGAAATTTAAGCCAGGTGATGCATTATCAACCCCGTCAATAATTTGTAGTGTGCGAACAGGTGAGGTGGAATTGAATCCTCTGGTATTAACCACCTTGAATCCTATACTAGCAGAGGTTAAATCTACCCCTTTCATATGGCTTAAGCCGTCATAGAAATCCAATGCAGGTGTTGCTTTAATTTCACTTAAGGTCATCGTTTCTACCGTTAAAGCCGATTCTTTTTCTTTTTCGCTGGCAAAACTTCGAATGTTAACCGTATTAAATTGCTTAACATTATCAGGTTTCATTCGAATTATCAAAGTATCTTGATTGGATGCAAGAATAGTTTCTACGTTAGTGTAGCCCACAACCGAACTTTGTAAAGTGATAGGGAAAACCACGTCTACGCTAATTAAAAATTGGCCATTTTGATCGCTAATAGCTCCCTTATTCAAACTTTTTACTTTCACCTTCGCATTTTCCAAGGCTTCCCCAGTAAACCCATCAATAACCTTCCCTGCGATAATGGTTTGCGCGTTGATGAAACTTAAATTGATTAAAAAGAAGGCAAGAATGCTTATTCTTAATCTTATACTAGTATTTAAATATGTCGTAATAATTAGTCGGTTTTAATAGGTGAATGATACAATTGTCAACTATATGTTGTTTCAAATTTAACTAAATAAAATTTAATTGTTTGAGATCGGTATTAATTTAGGGCAGGGGGTAAGCCTATTTTGACTTTTGAAGTTAACTATAGTAGATGCGATTTCCTGCTGCTATTCAACTCAATTAATTGATAAAGCTTTCAAACATACCACTTCGATGTCTTCTTTGGTAATTTGGAGGTGCGTAACCATTCTGATTAGTCCGGGCCCAAAGGCCATCACTTTGATTCCTTTTTTAGCAAATTCATTTATGATGTGGTCTCTTTTGTCGCTTTCCAACAGTTTGATCACCACAATATTGGTTTCAACAGGCATAATGCTAGCAACCCATGTTGTTTTTTTTAGCCCAACTTCAAGAAGTTTAGCATGGCTATGGTCATGGATCAGGCGGTCAACATTGTATTTAAGTGCAAATAAACCACCAGCTGCTATAAATCCAGCTTGTCTCATTCCGCCACCAAATACTTTTCGTACTCTTCTCGCTTTGTAAATAAATTCGGCCGAACCCAACAGAAGGGATCCCACAGGCGCTCCAAGTCCCTTTGACAGACAAACTGAAATAGAATCGAAAGGTGCACAGTACACTTTTGCCTGCATATCGTTTACAGCCAATGCGTTCATTATTCTTGCGCCATCTAAATGCAATGGTAGCTGATTAGCCAAGCATACTTCCTTAATTTTTAGGATTTCATTAAAGTCATAGACTGCTCCGCCTCCTCTGTTTGCGGTATCTTCAATTGAAATTAATTGCGTAAGTGGAAAATGAACGTCATGAATAGGGTTGAGGTATTTTTGTATTTCTTCGGCGGTAATTCTACCTCTATCTCCACGTAATAATCGAACGGAGGCACCAGAATTTCGTGCGATTCCACCGCCTTCGTATTTGTAAATATGACTTTCTTCGTGACAGATTACTTCGCCGCCTGGTTTCACGTGTATGTTAATAGCAATTTGATTGGTTTGCGTACCGGAGGTACAAAACAAAGCGGCTTCTTTACCAAAATAGTCTGCTGCAAAGGTTTCTAGCTCGTTTACGGTAGGATCTTCGCCAAAAACATCATCTCCAACAGCCGAATTTGCCATTGCTTTTATCATTTCTGAACAAGGTTTGGTGAGTGTGTCGCTTCGTAAATCAATCATCTTGTGTATTTTTGATTCAAAGTTAAAATATTTGCTTGATTTACTTCCATTTTTAGTAATATCCCTCGTGGCATTTGGCGCTGCGACGCTCACTTTTTTCTCGGGTTTTGGTTTAGGCACTTTACTTTTACCTGCTTTTACAATCTTCGTTCCAATTGAGTTAGCGGTGGGTATGACGGCCATCGTTCATTTGCTCAACAACGTGTTAAAGTTTGGGTTGGTTTTTCGTGGAATTCGATTGCACATCTTACTTTATTTTGGATTGGGCGCAATCATCGGAGCAGCCCTTGGATCATTTTCACTAAATATGATTAGTCGCCTTGGTATTTTTTACCAAACAGCTATTTGGGGCCACAAGAGTGAAGTGAATTACATTGAGTTTTTATTGGGTATTGTGATGCTTGTATTTGCTCTTGTTGAATTTTACCCAAAAATAGCAATTGCCAAAATTCCATTAAGTGTAGGTGGTTTTATTTCTGGTTTCTTTGGCGGTTTGTCTGGCCATCAAGGCGCACTAAGAACACTATTTTTAGCCCATCGAAATTTAAATAAAAAGGTATTTATTGCAACAGGTGTCGCAGTTTCTTTGCTCGTGGATGTAACGCGGTTGGCATTTTATCAAACTAATTTAGCAACATTAAAAATCCCCTTTGAATTATTGATAGTAGGTGTTCTATCGGCCCTAGCAGGTTCCATATTAGGGAAAATTCTTTTAGAAAAAACAACTATGAAAGTGATTCAAAAAATTGTGGGGCTTGCTTTGATTATCCTAGGAATAAGCATACTCACTGGCCTAATTTAATTTTTTTCTTTCTTCCCTTTTTTTCTTTTCTCATCTATAGCGTCCTGAATATCGTCGTCCTCAGCCTCGGTTTTAGCTTTCTTTTTATTTTCCTTTTCTTTTGCTTTGTTCAATGCTTTATCGAAAGTGTAAGTGGTTTTACCGTAATCATCAATTCGCTGTTCGCGAATTACCTCTCCCGCTTTATAAGTGATTAGGTGTTTTGGTTTTCCGTTAGGATAATTTTCAATGAATTCACCCTCGGGAATATTTTTCTTGTAGGATTCTTTTTTTATTAATCCTCCTTTATCATCATTTAACAAAAATTGTCCGTCTTTTAAACCATTGTTCCAAGTTTCAATTTTAGCTTCTTTGCCGTTGAGGTGGAAATACTTCCATGTGCCATGATTTTTTCCGGCTTTGTAGTAAAGTTCAATTTCTAACTTACCTTCTAAGCTAAATGTTTTATGTGATCCATTAAGCAAGCCATTTTGGTAGTTAACAATTTTTCCAATTTTTCCTTTAGGATAGTATTGCCGCTGTTCGCCGCTTTTAAGATCGTTGACGAAATTTTCGTTTGAAACACTATCTCCGTTTGCCTCAAATTCGAGGAATTGACCATTTTTTTTACCTAGTAAATAGTTACTTTCAAATTTAATTCTTCCCGTACTGTCGTAAAAAACAAGAAATTTTCCATTTTTCACCCCAAGCGAATGACTTTGAATAGATTGTATGCAACCTGATTTAAAAAAAGAGGTGTCGGATCCATCTCGCTTTCCGTTTTTTATCGTGATTCTTTCCATCAATACGTTGTTTCGGTAGCAGGTCTCGCAGGTTCCTTCAAAACGCGTTCTATAATCTGATTTTAGTAAATAAGTGGACGTTTCCTCATCAAAGGCTACCTTGTCGTAGGCGTCTATGTACATCCTTCGATCGCACATTCTTTTTTTTGTAAAACAGTTGGCTCTTTGTCCATGTACCATTTGAAAGAATGCAAAACTCATTAAAAGCAACAATTTAATTTTCATATTACATCAGGTTTAGTAAATGTTCTTTCATTTTAGCGGGAATTTCAATGGATTTTTTCGTTGTGCTATTGAAACATACCAAAGTTGACGATCCACTTGTGTGTTTTTTTCCATCGACTTCAATGTAATAACTCACAGAAAAACTTTTGTTACCAATCTCTTTTACTTGAACATAAATAAGCGGTTTGTTTTGCAAAACAATCGGTAAGTGGTACTCGATTTCATGTCTGACCAATAAAGTCCCTTCATTTACCCAATCCCAGTTTGGACCTGCTAAAGCAGTAAAATAGTGGATTCTAGCCATTTCAAAATAACTTAAATAAACGGCATTATTGACATGTCCAAGTATATCAAGGTCAGAAAATCGAACTTGAATTTCAAAGGGCTTAATTTTCATTTGTCTAAATATTGAAAAGTTGAATTTTGACTTATAAATTCAGGGACTATCTCTTTCATTTTTGCAACTATTTCATCGTTATTTTGATCATCAAATAGCGAAATCAATTCGGTGATTTGCTTGACAAGTTCAATGGTATTTTCTCTCGTTTTAGCAATTAATATTTTAGGATGATGGGTCGGCAGGGTGTTTTCTTCATTGGCAAGCAGTTCCTCGTACAATTTTTCCCCAGGACGTAAGCCTGTAAATTTGATGCTGATATCTTTATTAAGTTCCAATCCGCTGAGTTGGATCATTTTTTTTGCTAAATCCACAATTTTAATCGAATCTCCCATATCGAATACAAAGATTTCTCCACCTTCTCCCATGCTAAAAGCCTCAAGTACCAACTGACAAGCTTCAGGGATTGTCATGAAAAATCGAGTAATACGTTCGTCGGTAACGGTTACTGGGCCTCCATTTTCTATTTGTTTTTGAAAGAGAGGAATAACTGAACCATTTGAGCCAAGAACATTTCCAAACCGTGTTGTTATAAATTGCGTGTCGCCAAGCTTGTTGCTGAATTGCGCATACATTTCCGCAATTCGCTTACTTGCACCCATTACATTTGTGGGATTAACTGCTTTGTCTGTTGATATAAAAATAAATTTTTCTACTCGAAATGTACAAGCTAGGTCCACTAGGTTTTTAGTGCCTAGAATGTTAGTATTAAGTGCCTCGGAGGGATTCATTTCCATCATAGGGACATGTTTGTAGGCAGCAGCATGGAAAACAAAATCGGGTTGGAAAGCACTAAAGACGTGTTGCATCCGAAGAAACGAGCAAACATCTGCGATAACAAACTCAATCGATGTATTGCTTTTTTGTAATTTTAACTTCGTTTCAAATTCATACAGCGGTGATTCCGCTTGATCCAATAAAATAATTTTTTTTGGCTCAAAATTCAATAATTGCTCTACAAGTCCACTCCCAATTGAGCCAGCAGCCCCCGTTACTAAAATTGTTTTCCCTGAAAGTAGACTACTAAGTTTTTTTTGATTCAACGAAATAGTAGCCCGACCTAATAAATCTTCTATCGGTATTTTTGAAATTTGAAGTGCACTTAACTCGCCATTTACCCACGTTTTAGGATCGGGTACTTTCTGCACTTGAATAGCGGACTCAAAACAAAAATCAATAACTTTTTTAAGGTTTTCAGGGATTGGATTTCGAATGGAAATAATGAGCTTATTAATTTTAATTTTAGTACTCAGCATTTCAATTTTATGGCTTGCATAAATGTTTAGGCCATTTATTTTGTTGCCAACTAGTTTTGGATTGTCTTCAATAAATCCAACAACGACTTGATTATTTCTTGTATCCTCTTCAATTGTTCGTTTGGTTATCATACCCATCGTACCGGCGCCATAAATAAGCACATTTTCTTCAGATTGATTGGATTTAACGGATTCTAGATAGAGCACTTTTATTACGAATCGACTACCAGCAACAAAAGTCAGGCTAAAAATGAATTCCATGATGAGCACCGACATGGGAAATAGGTAGTATCCGTCAATGAAATTTTCTCGAGTTAAACTTAGTCCTAAAAATATTAAACTGCAGCAGAGGCAGGCTATAACAATTCTTCTGAGGTCTTGCGTCGATGTATGCCTTACTAGACCTTTGTGTATTTGAAATGCGAAGAATATTAAAAACTTAACAATAAAGTAAACTAATATAGATTTTGATAAAATCTCACCTTCCTTTTTAAGGGTGGATAAATCAGCATTTAAGTCAAATCGTATGAGGTAGGAAAGTAGCAATGAAAATAAGGCAATCAAAAGATCGATTACAATTATTATCCATCGTGGAGTTCTTGCCCTAAATTGAATCATCTACAAAAGTATAAATAATCTGTAGATAAGGTATTGTCACTTTCTTTCGACTAATTAGTTCGATGAGAACAGCGAAAGGGACAAAATTTATAGACGAACAACTTGTAGTTTGTAGTCTGTTAAAACCTCTTTGTAAACACCGTTTACTTGATGATCCCAAATTTTTAGAGAAGGATGAGAATCAAGATCACAAGAACCTTGTAATTTTTCTTTCGCTTCTAACTCATAACTGAAATTGTATTCATCGTTTGGACATGTTTTACACACGTTATCATAATACAATTCTTGTTTTGCCTTCAGGTTTACTTTAGCGTCGGTTAAGTTTTCAAAAATCAATAATTGATAAACCATGTTTTCGTTTCTTCTATCATCGAAACAATTTACTTCTTTTGTAGATATTTTTAATCCACTTTCGTTGTAAATTACTTTAGCTGGTGAAATAACGGTTGTCACTATTTTTTGTGAAAACATACTGAAATTGATAAAGAGAACTAGAAAACTTAAGATTGATAGATTGCGCATAGTTACATTGTTTAGTTTAGAAATTTGATGACGAATACAATTAAAATTTTGTTGCGTTACGAAGTTAAAATTATTGAATAAATTTGACAAAATTGACATTTTGAAAGAAATTGAACGAAAATTTAAAGTTAACGTCACACTGATCGGTTTTATTGAAAAATTAACTCCAAAAAATATTTCACAAGGTTATTTATTTAGTACACCATCGCTAAGTACTCGCGTTCGCTTGGTGGATGACAAAGCCTATTTAACGGTTAAAGGCGGGGAAAATGTGATTTCTCGTAACGAGTTTGAATATGAAATTTCGGTAAGCGATGCAAGGGAAATGTTAACATTATATTGCTCAAAAATACTCACGAAGAAGCGCTACATAATTGCTCAAAACGATTTGTGCTGGGAAATCGATGTGTTCGGAGGAAATTTAGAAGGCTTAGTTATAGCTGAAATTGAATTACCAACTGTTGACACTGTCTTTTCAATTCCTGAGTGGGTAGCTGAAGAGGTGACTGAAAATCCTTATTATTTAAATGTAAATCTTATTGATCGTTGTTAATCTTCTTCGCTAATTAGCGGGGTATTTAGTAAGTCAAAAACCATATTACCGGATTTTACGAGGAAGAAAGTATTGAATTCTTGAAGGGTAGTTATTTTGGGCCAGGATGTTTCAATTGGGTTTACAGTTTCAAATTCACTATGTGAAACCGATTGAAAATAGGCTAATAGTACCGTTTCTTCCTCCCAGAAATCCTCTTCGATGAGGTAAATAGAAGGTTCATCGTTTTGAAATAATAAGTTATCAGTCGGACAATTGGCATTTGCCCATTCCCAAAATTTCGGACTTCCTTGAACGGAAATATATCCACGATTTACAATTTTCATTTTTTAAGGAGTTTAAATTTATCTTTTTCGAAATGATACCAAAGGGAATTTTTGCCCGCTTGTTGCACAATTAAATATTGCATAGAGTCTTTAGGAAAGTTTGTTTTTTCGAAGTTCATCCAATTTTCTTTAACTAAAGCTTGACGACTTGCGACCAAACTTAAGGATCGTTGATTAATAAAAATGAACATATTTTGTTTTTCAGATTTAAAAGACTCAAACATTTTTATGGACATGCAATTTTGACCAAAACAATCCAGCCAATTGTACAAAGCATTTTTTTTTGAGATCGAATCAGAAAAATTCCATTTAAAATGAATGACGCTATCTCTGTTTATGTACAATTTATTTTTCAGTGTGCTCTTCGCATTGAAGCGGTCTATGAAGTGTCGGCTAAATGAAGGTAAGACACTATCTAATTTAATTCCTACACTTTCGCTTTGATAACGTAGTTTCCAAAATAACAAAGAGTCAGGTTTAACAACGGTTTTTACCTTCGTTTCGGAGTCAGTTTTTTTTGCCGGGTCAAAATTTTTAGGTTTTGTTGTGGTTTCGTTTTTTGAAGTACAAGACAATAATAACAAAATTAGAAAAGACGTGTAAATTACCAATGAATGCATGGTTTCAAAATTAACCAATATCTTTCCTGTAATTATACAAAACTTAATAGTTTTTATTTAATTTTGGTGAAATTTAAAATATGAAAAAGTTATTGTGTTTATTGTCGATTGCAATTATAGTTTCTTCTTGTGGTATGAAAGTGCCTTACACAAGTGCTTTACGCGAAGAATTTAATTTGGACACCGATGAGAAAATGGGAAAAGTTCAATTTTTTACTTCTGCTACTATAATTCTTAACCAAGATTTAAAATCTGACAATCAAGTAACCACCCAAAATGGCACACTTGTTTCGAGTTCGAATAGTCAGAAAGAATCTATAATTATTCCTGCAAGTACTCGCTGTCTTTTCGATCATTTTGGTCCGAAAGGAGAGGTATTTGTGCGTTTTGAAACTGGAGACGGACGGGTACTGCGGTTTTTTTCAAAGTCCGATGCTTCAAAACGTTTTTACTTTGATGTGGATTGGGGTCAGCAAGGCGGTCCAAAATTGCAATATGGCGATTACACGTACAAAGTGGATTTGATGCGTGGTAATCCGCGAGGTGCAGTTTTAATGGTTGCACGAAAAAAACTTGAAAAGAGTAAGCGTAAAGAACGTGTAGCTAGAGGCTTAAAAGTTTAATCATTTGAAAATTGAAACTACTTAAAAATTCAACTCTATTTATTGTATTTTTTATTTGTTTTACTCAGCTACACGGACAAGTAGGTTCTTTATGTCCATCACTTCAGGCTGGTTTAGATCAGACTTTATCTTGCAATCAATCTTGTACTACATTAGACGCAACATTTATTGACCTTCGTCAAACTACAAGTTATAATGTTGAATCAATTCCGCACTCACCACCCATACTTTACAATCAACCCTTAGGAAATCCTGTATCGGTTAATGCGGGTGATGTTTGGAGCGCTGCCATTAACTTACCTTTTAATTTTTGTTTTTACGGGGTGAATTACAATTCAATTTTAGTGGGTTCAAATGGAAACCTAAATTTTGATTTAGCCAATGCTAATGGAATTTCCTCGGGACAATTTTCAAGTAATTGCCCTTCTCCAGCCTTGGTTCCAGCTGGAAATATCTTCGGAGTTTACCATGATATCGCTCCTTCTGTTTGTGGCAATATTGCTTACTATTTCATTGGTGTCGCACCTTGTCGTAAATTCATTGTTTCCTACGATCTTGTTTGTCATTTTTCTTGTGGAAACTTGACTAGCAGACACATGATAGTGTTAAATGAAACTTCCAATATTATCGAAGTTTATGTGGCAAGTAAGCCAACTTGCTCGAATTGGAACAATGGAAACGCAATCATTGGAATTCAAAATCCATCTGGAAATGCTGGTATTGCAGCACCTATGAGGAACACTTCACCTTCATGGAATGTAAATACACCAGAGGCATGGCGATTTAATCCAGCAGGCATAACACAATACTCTTTCAATTGGTCAGTGAATGGTGCAGTTGTTGGAACGAACGATACACTTTTAGTATGTCCAAATGTTCCCACCAATTACGTGGCGAACATCAACTACACGCTTTGTAATGGAACGATATTAAATTCTGTAGATTCGGTTTTAATCTCCCCTTCACCTAATGCTTTAAACGTTATTGAAATTGCCAATAACAGTTCAGTTTGTGGTCAAGCAACTGGTAGTTTAACTGTTCTTGGTATTGGCGGATCAGGAAATTATACCTATTCAATTGATGGGATTAATTTTTCTCCGATAAATTCCTTTCTAAATTTAGCAGCGGGATCGTATACGATATTTGTTAATGATTCCAGTGGCTGTAGTGGATTGATTAATGCTGTCATTAGTGATTCGATTTCTTTTACAGCTAATTTAGTACCTACAGCCCCAAGTTGTTTAGGATTAACTAATGGAGAAATAAACACTCAGGTACTAGGTAACACGGGTCCCTATTCTTATTCATTGAACAATGGAATGGCACAAAATAGTAGCCAATTCGATAGTCTTAGTCCTGGGCCTTATTCAGTTACTATTACAGATCAAATGGGCTGTTTTCTTACTTTGTCGACTTTCTTAGCAGCGCCAAACACGTTATTTCTACAAGAAGACACGACTTTTACCACCACATGTTATGGCTCAAATGGAGGTTTGCAAGTAAGTGCATTTGGTGGTGCAGGCGGTTTTGTATATTCCTTAGATTCTTTGGCTGTCCCTCAAAGTAGTGGTTTGTTCATGAATTTAAGTGCTGGTTATTATCTGGTAAATGTGACCGATACTTTAGGATGTCTTTCACAAATAAATGTTTTAATAGATGCCAAACCACCCATTTACTTGACCTTTGATTCTGTGTTTAGTGTAAGTTGTTTTGGGATGCTCGATGGAAGAATTTATATAAAAAGGCAATTCGGTGAAGGGCCCTTTTCTTATACGATTAACGGAGGAGCCCCTCAAGCATCCAATGATTTTTTTAATTTAATACCAGGCGATTATACCATCATTGGAACGGATGGCGACGGATGTACCTATTTAATTGATACAACAGTTATTGAACCAGAAATTTTATATGCGAATGCAATGCCTGATATTGTCGCTTGTCAAGGTTATGAAACTATGCTGCAAGGAAATGGCTATGGTGGAACTAAACCCTATTCCTATTATTGGAGCAATGGAATCAATGGAAATGGGGTATTCGTGGTAGGAGACGATGATACTACTTTTTATCTTACGATTGTTGATTTATATGGATGTACAGCTACAAGTTCGGTCTTTATTGATGTCATTCCTGAGCCTATCGCTTTGGCAATTCCTGATGTGATTTATGGATATGCCAATTTATTCGTCGCAGTAAACAATGAGAGTTTATACGCTAATCATTACACCTGGGACTTCGGGAATAATTACATTACAACTATTAATACTGCCGCTTATGTCAATACCACTTATACAGATACCGGGACATTTACGATTACTTTAACGGCAACGAATGGCTATTGTGAAGATGTATGGCAAGGAAATATTACGGTTATTCATTTGGATTCAATAGAGGCGAATATTCCAAATATTTTTTCGCCCAATGGTGATGGCGATAATGACACTTATTTTTTTGAAATGAAAAATGTAATGTCTATCGAAGGGGCAATTTATAATCGATGGGGAGTAAAAATAGCTGATTATAATGATTTGAATTATAGTTGGGATGGCAAAGTAGATGGCGTTGATGCCCTTGAAGGCGTGTATTATGTCCAATTTACTATGATAGGTATTGATTGGGATATTCGAAAGGACATCACCTATTTTCACTTAGTGAGGTAACTTCTGTCTGAAAAAATCCCTTGTCTTTCGATAGATTATTCAATTTTTGTAATTTTAGCCTTTTTTAATTTAAATACTATCTAACACATGAATAAATTACTTTTCATTTCATTGTTTGTATCTACCATATGTATAGCTCAAAAGAAGAAGCCAATTGTCACTCCATCAACACCTTTATTTGATGCATCTTCGGTAGCATCCTTGTCGTTTCGTTTGGTTGGACCAGCCTTAACTTCCGGTCGGGTGGTTGATTTGGCAATTCATCCTACCAATAACGACCAATGGTATGTGGCAGCTGCGTGTGGAGGGGTTTGGCAAACAACTAATCATGGAATCACCTTTTCACCCATTTTTGACGGTCAAGGATCATTTTCAATTGCTTGTGTTGAATTAGCTCCATCTAATCCGAATACACTTTGGGTTGGTACAGGGGAAAATAATAATCAACGTTCAGTGGCGTATGGCGATGGAGTGTATAAATCGTTGGATGGTGGGAAGTCTTTTGTTAACATGGGATTGAAAAATTCGGAGCATATCGGTAATATTATTATCCATCCGAAAGATGAAAATATACTTTGGGTAGCTGCTTATGGTCCTTTGTGGAAGAGTGGGGGAGAAAGAGGGGTTTATAAGTCCATCGATGGTGGAAAAACCTGGGAACGCACGTTGTTCGTTTCAGAAAACACCGGTATTTCGGAAATAGCGATCGATCCTACCAATCCATCAAACTTATATGCTGCCGCTCATCAACGTAGAAGACATGAATGGACATATATTGGTGGTGGTCCAGAATCTACGCTTTACAAATCTACAGATGGCGGTTTAACTTGGCGCGAGATTAAATCGGGTTTACCTGCCGGTGACATGGGGCGGATTGGGTTGGCTGTGTCTGAAAGCGATGCCAATTATGTCTATGCGATCATTGAAGGACGCTACGGGAAAGGAGGGGTTTATCGTTCAGTAAATAAAGGGGAGAGTTGGTCAAAACAATCTGATTTCAGCACCAGCGGTAATTATTATCAAGAGATTTTTGTTGATCCGCTGGATAAAAACAAAGTTTTTGCGATGGATACGTACATGCACCATAGTGAAGATGGCGGAAAAACGTTCAAAGCCACAGGTGAAACCAATAAACATGTGGATAACCATTGTATTTGGATCGACCCTAAAAACACGAACCATTGGATCGCTGGTTGTGATGGCGGCGTATATGAAACGTATACCCACGCTAAAGAATGGAAGTATTATGCCAATCTTCCCATCATTCAATTTTATAAGGTAACCACTGATAATGCTGCACCTTTTTATAATATTTTTGGCGGTACGCAGGATAATAATTCAATGGGTGGACCTTCTGCAACTAATAATGCAGCTGGGATACTTAATTCAGATTGGTACATTACGAATGGTGGCGATGGATTTGAATCAGCAACAGACTGGTCAAATAATAATATTGTGTATGCGCAAGCGCAGCACGGTTGGCTGGTACGTTATGATAAAGCGTCGGGAGAAAAAGTGCCGATTCAACCTATGCCAGGAAAAGGCGAGGAAGCGTATCGATGGAATTGGGATGCTCCTTTAATTGTTTCCACTCACGATGCTTCGACTTTGTATTTTGCAGCAAATAAATTATTTAAATCTACGAATAAGGGCGATGATTGGCAGGTGGTTTCACCTGATTTAAGTCAACAAATTGACCGAAATAAATTAGAAGTGATGGATCAAGTATGGACCATGGACGCGGTCATGAAAAATGCTTCTACTACTATTTATGGTAATATTATCGCGTTGGACGAGTCACCCAAAAAGAAAGGACTTTTGTATGTTGGTACGGATGATGGATTGATTCAAGTGTCTGAAAATGATGGTGTGAATTGGACGAAATACAGTGTTTTTGCAGGAGTGCCAAGCAACACGCGTGTTAATATGCTTACAGCTTCATTGCACGATGAAAACAACGTTTATGCGGCATTTAATTCTCAACGTCAAGGTGATTTTAAACCTTATTTATACTTTTCAAGCGATAAAGGAAAAACGTGGACTTCTATTTCATCCAATTTACCGGAGCGCGGAAATGTTTATTGCATTAAACAGGATCATGTAGATCCTAATTTATTGTTTGCGGGAACTGAATTTGGTGCTTATTTTTCAAACGATAATGGGAAAATTTGGAATAAAATTAGTGGTTTGCCCATCACAGCTGTGTATGATTTAGATATTCAAAAGCGAGAAAATGACTTGGTAGCCGCCACATTCGGAAGAGGTTTTTATGTCTTGGATAATTATTCACCTTTACGTTTTTTAAACAAGGAGAATTTAGATAAGAAAGCATTTTTGTTTCCAGTGAAAGATGCCTTACAATATGTGCCAGCTGATCCATTGGGGTTGGATGGAACGGGTTTTCAAGGTCACAATATGTGGGCGGCCAAAAATCCAACGTATGGAGCGGTATTCTCGCTATTTATAAAGGATGAATATAAAACCTTGAAAGATGTGCGTCAAGAGAAAGAAAAAGCCTTGGAAAAGGATAAAAAAGATGTTTTTTATCCTTCATTTGAAGAACTTAGGAAAGAATCGTTGGACGAAGCTGCAAAATTGATTTGGGTAATCTCAGATCAGTCCGGTAAGGAAATTCGTCGTATGTCGTCAAGTCCTTCAAAAGGAATGGTGCGAATGAATTGGAATCTCCGTTCTAATTCAACGAATTCTATCAATGCGGAGTCAAATGGATTTTTGGTTCCTCCAGGGACTTATTTTGTAAGCATATCGCTAATTCATAATGGAAGTGTTGAAGAATTAGTTGCCAAACAATCTTTTATCGTTAAAGGCTTAAATAATCAAACCTTAATAGCTAAAAATAGCAATGAGTTGGTTTCATTTAGAAATGAAGTAGCTGCGCTAAGTCAGCAATTAAGCAATGCCAGTAATTGGATGAGTGAAGCGAAGGAAGTATTAGAAAATATGGAAAGTTCACTCAAGAATTATCCGAATACTGAATTAGCATTGTTAAGTGAAACACGCGCCTTAAAGTTACTTTATGATAATTGTGCCACTGCACTTTGGGGAGATAGAATAAAATCATCTCGTGAATTTGAGACCTTACCAAGTATTAACGATCGTTTAGGGATGGTGGAATACCAACTTTATGAAAATACGGCTGGCGTTTCTTCTACCCATAAAGCGAATAAAGTGATAGTTGAGGAACAATTAACCGCTCTAAGTGCTTCACTAGCTGATATGAGCAAACGCATTCAAGTACTACAAGATAAATTAGCGCTTGTTCCGATTCCTTTTACTAAATCGTTAAGTCACTTCTGGAAATAGGGGTATTGTAAGGTTAGATTGTTCTTTATTTACTGAAAAATAAAGCTGTAAACAATTGTCCAAATCGAAAAAAAGAAAAGGCCCAAATAGACGCCATTCAAATTTCTTTTAAAGCTTTTTTGGATAAAGATGATGTAGAAGAGCCACCCTATATAAACGATTAAAAAAACTAAAGGGATAATGAGTCTGACCATGGGTTATATTTTAGAAATCAGTAAATAAATACAGGTAAATCCTGTAAGTATTGATAGTAAGATATTAAAGATACATAATTCCCAGTGTCCAGCTTGAAATAATTGTACATTTTCAAAAGAGAATGTACTAAAGGTGCTGAATCCCCCACAAAACCCCACCAATAATAAGGGTTGCATCCAATCATTTTTTGGAATTTTAGTTAGCGTGAGGTAGATGCATCCGAATAGTAAGCAGGCTAATAGGTTGGATATAAATGTCCCCCAAGGAAATCCAAGTCCTTTAAAAACGATTAATTTCCCAATGGCAAAACGAAGAAGGCTACCTAATCCGCCACCAATAAATACCAGTAACCAAGTCATTTTTGTATCGAAAATTTTAACAAGTTCTTTTTAATCACAGCATACACCAACCTGCCAATTGCAAAACCAAAAATAGCACCGACTACCACATCGCTAGGATAATGTACGCCCAAGTATATTCTACTTAGACCTATAAGTAATCCTGTGCTTACTAAAAATGCAAAAAATGCTCTGTGTTTTAGGTAGAATAGGGGAGCGATTAGTCCAATAAATCCAAAATAATTCGCGGCATGAGAAGAAATAAATCCGTATTGTCCCCCTTTATATAATTCACCCGGTTTAAACTCATAATAATGCAATAAAGGTCCAATTTCTAAATTGTGTGAGGGACGATATCGCAGGAATACTTCTTTGAATAAATGTACAGAGAGTTGATCGGTAAGAATTATCGTGCAGGTAATACTGATTGTAATTAAAAAGAGACCTTTCCAATTGTATTTTTTCCAAAGGAAGAAATAAGTAATTATGATAATTGGAACGAGAATTACTTTACCGGATAAAAACCACATTAAACTGTCCGTAAATGGATTGTGAAATCCATTTATAAAGAGCAATATAGTAGTGTCAATATCTTTAAGAAATTCAATCATTATCGAGATGCTTCCAAATCATATCTTTTAATTCAGTCAATCCTTTTTGGGCAACAGATGAAATAAATATATAGGGTATTTCAGGGAGATCAGACTTCATTTGTTCGATCATTTCATCATCTAGCATATCACATTTTGTAATGGCTAAAACGCGCTCTTTCTCCAATAATTCTGGGTTGAACATTTCAAGTTCTCTCAGTAAAATATTGAATTCATTAATAATATTGGGACTATCTGCTGGAATCATAAACAGCAGAAGCGAATTTCTTTCAATATGTCTTAAGAATTTCAATCCTAATCCTTTTCCAGTGTGCGCTCCTTCGATTATCCCTGGAATATCAGCCATAATAAATGACCTAAAATCGCGGTAGAAAACCATTCCAAGATTCGGTCTTAAGGTCGTGAATGCGTAATCGCCAATTTCTGGTTTCGCAGAAGAAATAACAGACAACAAAGTGCTTTTACCAGCATTTGGAAAACCAACAAGGCCAACATCAGCTAATAATTTCAATTCCAGTATTTTCCAACTTTCTATACCTTCTTCACCAGGTTGTGCATAATGAGGCGTTTGGTTTGTGGGCGATTTAAATTGATCATTACCCAATCCACCTCTTCCCCCGCGTTGGATAATCATTTCTTCCCCATCCGAACTGATTTCAAAGAGTATTTCACCAGTTTCAGCATCTTTGGCAATCGTGCCGAGGGGCACATCGATGTAAACATCATTTCCTTGTGAACCAGTTTTTAGGTTTCCTGCCCCATGTCCGCCATGGCTCGCTTTGATGTGTTTTTTAAATTTTAGATGTAGTAAAGTCCACAATTGCTTATTTCCCTTTACAATTACATGTCCACCTCGACCACCATCGCCACCATCTGGCCCACCTTTAGGAATGTATTTCTCCCTTCTGAAGTGAGTTGATCCACCACCACCAGTACCTGATGTGCAATGAATTTTTACGTAATCTACAAAATTGTCTGATGCCATTGTTAGGCTTGTATGTTTTCCAAAGCGTTGAAAATTCGTTGAGTAATCTCATCGATAGATCCTGTTCCTTGAATTGAAGTGAATTTATTTTGACCTTGATAATATGTTTTTACTGGAGCTGTATCCTTATTGTAAACGGCTATTCTGTTTTCAATAATGGCAGGATCGGCATCGTCTGCTCTCCCACTTTGTTCAGCTCTTGCTAATAATCGTTTTTTTAGTTCTTCTTCTTCCACTTCTAAGGCCAACATGATAGAAATTTCAGTTTCTAAACTTTTTAATAGTTCGTCCAGTGCTATAGCTTGTGCATTCGTTCTCGGAAAACCATCAAAAATAAATCCGATCGGTGAGGAATGTTTTAGCACTTCCGCTTTTAACATTTCAATCGTAATTTCATCTGGCACTAATTGACCTTTATCCATATAGGCTCTGGCGAGTTCTCCTAAGGAAGTTTCGTTTTTAAGATTCGCCCTAAAAATATCTCCTGTGGAGAGATGTATTAGCTTAAATTTCTCAATTAAACGTTCCGATTGCGTTCCTTTACCAGCACCTGGAGGGCCAAATAAAACAATATTTAACATCTAGTTAGTTTATTTTAATTCGTACAATGATTCTAAATTTCTTCCCAATTGATTGTAATCTAGGCCATAACCAACCACAAATTTATCAGGTATTTCAAACCCTACGTAATAAGGCACATTATTTCCCCTAAACGCGGTGGGTTTGTACAAAAATGTGCAAACTGAAACCGATGCAGGATCTGATGCTTTTAGCAATGTGATTACTTTATCGATTGTTATGCCTGTGTCTACGATATCTTCAATTACAATTATGTGTTTTCCGGTTATCGCAGTTGCTAAGCCGATGAGTTCGTCCACGCGACCGATACTTGTTGTTCCAGCATAGGAACTTACTTTGATGAAGGATATTTCTACTTGTTTAGTGATGTGTTTCATCAAATCACTGCTAAACATGAATGAACCGTTTAAAATAGACAGAAATAAAATTTCTTTTCCTTCGAAGTCCGCTTCAATTTTCTTTGCGAGCGCACTTACTTTTGCTAAAATTTCATCAGAAGTAATATATAGCTTAAAGTACTTGTCGTGAAGCTGAATCTCTTTCATAAAAAAGCAAATTCAAAGATACTTATTTTTTACAACATAAGAAAAGTTGCTTTTCGATTTCAATTGATTAAGGTTGTTTATCTTTGGCGCATGACAACCAAAATTAGTAGCACTTTCTCCGCTGATTTATCCAATATAATTGGAGTTTTGGGTGGAGGGCAGTTAGGGATGATGATGATTGAGGCAGGAAACGAAATGGGGCTTGCGATTCATTGTTTGGATCCCAATCCAATGTCGCCTTGTGCATCGTTAGCAGCCTCTTTTACGCTTGGTGATTTCACTGATTTCGACGCAGTATATTCCTTCGGAAAAGATAAGACAATTCTTACCATTGAAATTGAAAATGTCAATATTGAGGCATTGGTTCTTTTAGAAAAAGAGGGTGTTTTAGTTTATCCGCAGGCAGCTGTTTTAAGCATTATCAAAGATAAAGGTCTTCAAAAAGAATTTTATCAAAGGGCCTCTATTCCGACTGCTGAGTTTAAATTTGTTACCGGAGAAACCTTGCTTTCAACTATTGAATTAGCAGATTATCCCTTTGTTCAGAAACTTCGAACAGGCGGTTACGATGGGAAAGGGGTGCAAATCATAAATGGTCCCGATGATTTAATTAGTGCATTTCTTGCTCCTAGTATTATAGAAAAAAAAGTGGATTTCGAAAAGGAAATATCAATTCTTGTTGCTCGAAATTTAAAAGGAGAGGTAGTAGTATTTCCTGCAGTGGAGTGTGAATTTAGCCCAAAGGCAAATTTGGTAGAATTTCAATTCTCACCGGCGAATATTTCGAATGAAATTGCGTTACAAGCAGCTGAAATGGCAAAAAAAATAATCAATCGTTTAGAAATGATCGGATTATTGGCTGTAGAGTTTTTTCTGACTAGAGATGGTGAACTATTGGTTAATGAAATTGCTCCTCGCCCTCATAACTCCGGTCATCATACGATAGAATGTTGTACTACTTCTCAGTTTACCCAACATTTACGCGCAATTCTTAATTTACCTTTAGAGGATACTTCACTGAAACTGCCTGCTGCAATGCTAAATATACTAGGCGAACCAGGTCATTCTGGTCCTGTATATTACGAGGGATTGGAAGCCGTTCTAGAACTGCCTGATGTTTTTGTACATTTATATGGTAAAACACACACCTTGCCTTTTCGGAAAATGGGACATGTAACCGTACTTGGTAGTGATTTATCGGAAATCAAACAAAAGATTGATAGGGTGAAGAAATTATTGAAGTGTATTAGTCGCTAATTTATAGCTCATCGAACTTGGCGGATACTAAATTCATAAATAAGCATAACCTATTTTAGTAAAATGACTTTTTATCTAATTTTAACCAAGCTAGAGTTGAATTGGAAAAAATGTCATCAATTTGAGTAGGGGAGAGGTCACTTTCTTCTATGAATTTACCGATTTCAAGATCACCTAATGGAAAAGGATAATCGCTGCCAAGACAGACCCTGTCAGATCCTTGTAACTGTATGATATATTTCAAGGCATCAATGTCGTGCGTGATGCTGTCAACCCAAAATTTTCCAAGGTATTCCCGAGGGTTAACAAGGTTATCTACTGCCACTAAATCAGGGCGGCAATTATATCCATGTTCGATTCTGCCAATTGTCGGAAGAAAGGATCCGCCTGCATGAGAAAAGCATATTCGAAGATTGGGTAAACGCTCAATTACGCCTCCAAAAATAAGTGAGCAAGCTGCACGCGATGTTTCAGCAGGCATGCCAACCAACCAGGGAAGCCAGTATTTTTTCATGCTATCAAATCCCATCATTTGCCATGGATGGACCATAACTGCAAGACTGAGGCGTTCGCATGCTTCAAATATGGGAAAGAATTTCTCTTCGCTGAGGTTTTCGTCGTTGATGTTTGACCCAATTTGTATTCCCACTAATCCGATGGATTTTATTCGTTCTAATTCTTTAATTGCCTCTTCGGCATCTTGCATCGGAATCGTGCCAAGGCCAATATAGTTTTTGGGATAGCGCTGCACCAATTCAGCAATATGATCATTTAAAAATTGAGAAAGGGAGACGCAATCTGCTGTTTTTGCCCAATAGGAAAACATAACGGGGATGGTACAAACAACTTGTACTTTTGTCGCGTAGCTTTCGTAATCTGTAATTCTGATGTTCTCGTCCCAACAATTTTCTTGAATGTTTCGGAAAAATTGACCGCCTTGCATCATATCTGCAGTTCCATCTTCTAGGTGCTCCAAATGAATGAATTTCCCATACCCAAATTTTTCTGTCCAATTAGGCATCACTTTGGGAAGGATGTGGGTGTGCATGTCAATTTTTAGCATGGTAATGTATATTTCATTATGTAATCGTCCATTATAAACCCTTCTCCAATGTCAATGACTTCTTCGCGATCGATTTCAAAGTTAATTCTTTCATAAAATGTAACGGCAGGATTCTTACGGTTAACATTTAATACTATTTCGCCCATTTTGGAGTCGTTGGCTAGTTGCTTGGCGCGTTCAACTAATGCCTTCCCAATTCCTTGTTTGGATGAATTAGTATCCACGTATAATTTGTGAATTTTCATTTGGCCTTGTGAAGGATGATTATTTTCAAAGGTAATGAATCCAAGTAGGCGGTCTTTTTCAAAATAACCATAAAATTGATGTCCTGCATCGAAATCTCTTTCTAATTGATTGGTTGCATACATAAAGTTTAACATGTAGTTAATTTGTCCTTCCGAGATGATCGATTTATACGATATTGGCCAAATTAAGTAAGCAAGATCCTTAACGCGTGAAAGTGCTGTTCTATTAATTTTAGAAATAGGATGTTGCAAAATCTATTAATTTTTGATGAATAGATCTTGCTCTATGTGTGAATTAACCAGTAGTCTAATCCAGTATTTACCCGGCGCTAGGTCACTTACTTGAATCTTTGCATCTCTAATTCTTTTCGTAATAACAATGCCGTTTTCCGTAATTACCTCACAGCTAGTTGGTAATTCATCCACTAAGGTAAAATACAATTCTTTTTGAACTGGATTCGGGTAAACTGACCAGGATAAATCACCTGTAATTTTTCCAGTACCTAGCATGGAAAGTGCCATTTTTACTGCTTGATAGCCATTTATTTTTCCTGCTCCCCAGATTGGGCTTCTTGTGGGTGGAATGATTCCCGTAAAATTGTCGGTTCTTGCTGTTTCCATGATAATTTCTTTCACTTGTGTAGCGGACAGGTAAGGGTTAGCCTCCAAAATTAAAGCGGCAACGCCAGACACCATCGGCGCAGACATGGAAGTGCCCGAAAATTTTGCGAAATGGTATGTTCTATTATTGAAATTGACACTACCAACTGAAGTATAAGTAGCGTCCGTGTAAGAAGAAATGGCAGATGCGATGGCTACTCCCGGGGCGGCAATGTCAGGTTTCATTACGCCGTCGTAACGTGGTCCTCGGCTAGAAAAGGAGGCAATGGCACCTCCTACGAAATTACCTCCAGCGGTTTGGTATTGAGTAGCGTATGCGGCAACGCTTATTACATCATCTGCACAAGATGGTTCCGAAATACCGTTGTCTGTATCACCACTGGTGGTGCCACTTCCAGCATATGAAAAGGCCATGCCCCAATTTCCAACATCATTGCTGAGTTCAGTGACATTCCAGTAATGCACAAGACCTGAATCTGCAGTTGATTTTAGTAAGACTTTTAGGCTGGTGTTCAAACATTTTACACGCAAGCGCATCTGTGGTTTGCCATTCAATGGGTGCGCAGCATCGGCAGAGATATTATACCAAATGGTATCATTTCCTGTAACCAAAAATGTATCGATGTAGCTAATTGTAGTTAAAGTGCTATAAAATGGGCTTTCAATCAAGGTTGAGTTGGCTGAGTTAGTAACAATGATGCCGTTAGAGAAATGGTGATTTGGTTCTCCCCAGGCATGAATACTTTGTCCCCACATATTGGGATTGGAGCCGTAAGAGTAGAAGTCAATTTTTGATTTAAGAAGATCGTTATTGAAGTTTTTCTTCAAGTGAAAATTAACATTTCCATTATTCCCACCAGAATTTACGAATACTACGCCAAGGTTAGTATAGGCAGAAATTGCCTGACTTAACATGGAGTTTCCATCGAGGGTTCCAAAGTGATATAGTCCCCAACTCATGTTAATAATCAATCTTTTCCCATCTGCTTGTGCCTTCTGATACATCCATTCCCAAGCGTCCAGTACGGCTGATTCATCAACTAAAAACGTTACAAAAAGAAGATTGGCTTCGTATGCCACACCTCGAAAATTGGTACCCGCACCACTTCCACCGGCTATGGCTGCAACGTGTGTTCCGTGTGTAGAATAACTGTAAATGTTTGCTGTGTCTGATTCTGCTGCCACTAACGAGGCAATCGTGTTGTATTCTGTGCCATAAGAAAATCCTTGAGGGGCAGGGCCACTGGTTTTAAATTGGTCCCAAGCAGCAACAATTCGTGTTTGATTGAGCGATGTATCGTAGAAAACAGGCGAGGTATAATCAAATCCCCAATCGGTCACACCGATATATACATTTTTACCTGTGTAACCCTGAGGTAAATTAATACCCAAGTTAACACTATCTACATGTATATCTTTTATCGCTTTATCCAATTGATGATTAACTCTTCCGGCAATTTCTAAGTGATCAATACCTTTCATTTCACTAAGTAGCGATAGCTCTTCTACTTTAATCTTAACACTCACAATCGATGAAATGGGGGATCCGACAATTACTTGATGACTTTGAAAGTAGCTTTTATCGAAGGCTGAATTAATTTTTCCAATAAAGGAAAGGTAGTAATCATCTCCGATTCGATTGATTGGAAAATGTTTTAGAAGGGAGGATGCAGTTGTATTTTTTGCTGCTTTAGTTTCTCTAACGATTAATTCAATATCCGAACGGTCACTGGCGCTAAGTTTTGGCTGAGCGTTTAACCGACTTAGCAACAGAATAAAAAATAGGAAAAGATAAGCCAGTTTCATACATCTCAAATGTACTCATTTTGGCAGTTCAAATGAAAGGGATTTTACACTTTCACAACTTTTTTGTTGACAAAACGATGTTATTAATACGTTTATAAAACTTTTATAACTTCGTTTATTGATTTTCGCACTTTTTTGAGTTGCTGAAGAAAATCATCATCTGCCCGATAACCTATTGGGCAAACGAGCACGCTTTGTAGATTTTGCGTTTCAAGATCAAGTAATTTATCGAAGGCTGTTTTATCAAATCCTTCCATCGGTGTTGCATCTATCCTCATATTTGCACAGGTATGCATGATTTGTCCAAGGGCAATGTACGCTTGCCTTATTGTCCATTCGCTTGTGGCGGTTTCACTCAAATTGGCAAACGTTTTTTGTATGTTTTCACCAAACTTTTCATAGTTGGTAAGCGGTTCATTTCTCACCTCACTCATCAGCGCTAAGTGGTTTTTTATTACGGTAGGCGTTATCTTACGAAAACTGCATAATACAATCAAATGAGACGCATCTGTAATTTGCGACTGGTTATATGCCAAGGGTTTGAGTTGTTCGCGAAGGTTTTTATCGTTTATTAGCAGGTAGGTTAGGGGCTGCATGCCATAAGAGCTGGGTACAAGTCGAAGGGATTCAAGAACCACTTCAAGGTCTTTATCCGTAATTATTTTTGTCGGGTTGTATTTTTTGGTGGCATAACGCCAATTCAAATCGTCGATAATGGTGTGGCTCATAGTTAAAATATCATTGGTACTTCAATCAGTAGAAGTCGACCTGGTTGTAAATTCTTAATAGTAATTGTATCGCATTCGGAAATACCAAGGGCATCTCTTTTAGTAATTAGTTGATCTTCAATAGTATGTTCTCCCTCTATTGCCATGATGTAAACACCGTTGTTTTGCAAATGCAATGCGTAATCGATTGCTGTTTCTTTTGAAAGGTCGATAATTGAAATCCACGCGTCTTGATAAATCCATGAACCGGCGTCTGTCTTATCAGGGGAAACTAGTTGCAGGAATTGGTCTTTCGCCTCTGCTATGTTATAGCTTATTTGATCGTAGCGAGGTGTAACTTCCTGTTTATTTGGAAAAATCCATAGTTGAAAAAGTGAAATTTTGTCGCTACTGCTTGCGTTGAATTCACTGTGGTAAATGCCACTTCCAGCACTCATTACTTGTACTTCGCCAGCTTTAATTATTGCGGAATGCCCCATGCTGTCCTCGTGTTGCAACGCTCCCTCTAGTGGTATAGTGATGATTTCCATGTTTTCGTGTGGGTGTTTTCCAAAACCCATTCCCGCGGCAACACTGTCGTCGTTCAATACGCGAAGAGCGCCAAAGTGCATTCGGTGCCTATTTTGCCAAGAGGCGAAACTAAACGAGTGTTTAGCCACTAACCAACCGTGGTCGGCGTGTCCTCTTGTTTTTTCGGGATGAAATTCAATCTTCATAATTAAAAAACACGAAATTACTTAGAATGTTCCGATCGGCAAATTGACGTAGGTTATTTCTTTAATCCAATATGGATTGTTAATAGTTTTTATTGCAGACCTTATTGCAGACCAACTAAAATAGCGAAATTCGTTTTATGGTTCTTAGTAGATTTTGGTTAGTAATCTTTATTTCATCTTTGTGCTTTGTCTTTGTTGGAATTTTTACCAACCAAAGTTATACGATTGATCATGTGTTAAATGGAAAAAAAGATGACCCTTTTTTAATTGGTGAAGCATACCTTAGTTCGCTTTCGCCTGTTATACGTGATTCATTAAAGCGTACAGAATCGGGTTCTATTACGATGAATATAAATGCAAAAGATGCTGATACAACTTATATTCAAGGGGCTAAATCAGTACGTATTTTTAGTGGTATTCAAAAAACAGACGGCTTACTGCCAACGGCAAAAAATAGTTTAGTGGATATTATTTTACCCCTCTTAGCTTATCTTGCTTTTTTCGCGGGTTTGATGCAGTTACTAATTGACTCGGGTGCAGCGGAAGTGATGGCAAGAAGACTAAGTCCATTTTTTGTTAAGGTATTTCCTTCTGTTCCTAAAGATCACCCGTCCATTTCATACATGACGCTGAATTTTGCTGCTAATTTTTTGGGCCTTGACTCTGCAGCTACTCCTTTTGGTTTAAAGGCAATGGAAAGTTTACAGGAAATAAACCCAGAGAAAGAGAAAGCAAGCGATGCTCAGATTATGTTTCTTTGTTTGCATGCGGCTGGTCTAACGCTTATCCCAACTTCGATTATAGGTTATCGCGCTGCGGAGCATGCAGCAAATCCAGCCGATGTGATGTTACCATGTATCATAACTTCCTTTATTGGTACAATTGCCGCTCTTATTATTGTTGGTTTACGTCAAAGAGTAAATTTATTAAGTGGAATCTTATTGGTGGTGATTTTTACTATTGTGGGCGCTATGACAGGTTTGTTGTGGTATATCAATACCTTGGATTTTATCGGTAAAAACTTATTTACAGGAAATTTTTCTGGTATTTTACTACTGGGTATCATATTATTAACGCTTAGTTATGCCTTTTACAAGGAGAAAAGGTTTACGGCTAACCAAACAAATATTTTTGATTCGTTTGTTTTGGGCGCAAGAAATGGAATTAACACGGCAGTTACGGTTTTTCCCTATATTTTGGGAATGTTAGTGGCGATTTCCTTGTTTCGAAATAGTGGTCTTTTTGAAATGATGAGTCATGGACTCACTTGGTGTTTTGCCAATGTTGGTGTTCCAAAATACATTACAGAGTCATTTCCCGTTGCACTTTTGCGCCCTTTTAGTTCTGGTGGATCTCGTGGTTTTATGATTGATGCTATGCGGGTATATGGCCCGGATTCATTTACTGCTCGGTTGAGTTGTATCTTTCAATGCAGTGCTGAAACTACTTTTTATGTTGTAGCCGTTTATTTTGGATCCATTAAAGTTCAAAACACGCGTTACACCATTTCCACCATGCTTCTTGTAGATTTTATTTGTGTTATTGCTGCTATATTCGTTGCGTTATGGTTCTTTTAATGCCTTGCCATGTTTGATTTTTTTAAACGAAAAAAAGAAGTGCCCAGTGAAATTAAACCATTGGCTCTGCGCGCTATTGCGTATGAACCTAAAATTATACTTGCCTGGGCTAAGGCAATTGAAGGAGATAAATTAATCCAATTGGGCTTAAAAGAATATGGATTTCCCGAGTTATTTCACGCCACCGAAGCAATATTTCTTAAACAAGATTCTCGTGATTGGCTAATTGAAAACGGATATGCCCAACTTATGGCGATGATAAATGCTGCAGAGGGACTTCCTTCAGCGGGAGAATGGTTAGCAGCAAATAAGTTTGATTTATTGTTTCATATCGGTAGAGCGGTAGATCATAACCCTGAAAGTTGGGATTGGTTGAAAAATTTTGCTACACCTGATTTATTTATGTTGGCAAAAAGCATTCAGTTTATCAAGGATCAAATCGAAGAAAATCATGGAGATATCCACAAATTAGGAAAAGATTTATAAAAAAAAAGGGGACAATTACTCGCCCCCTTAATTTCAGTCGTTTCAATTACTGATAAACTAAATCTATGCAAGGTATAGCTGCATCAATTAGTATACCGGCGTTTCCGTAGAACCGAGAACTGGTAATTTTTAAGGCACCTTGCATAATAGGAAATTGCATTTGTTGAAATTGTGGTTTATAAATTATTCTGCCGATAATTTCATGAAGCATCGTGTAATTTGTTTGAATTCTTTTCACAGTGTAGGTGTGGTTTGGAATTAACGACAAAGGTGGGATACTAGCATAGCTAGTAGCAGTGGCGCTAAAAACATGGCTTCCGCTGTAAACAATTGTATTGGCAACACTATCCCAAATTTCAAATAAATAGGGCGTTTGGCTTATTGCAGGCTGGCTTTGGTAACCAATTGAACAAATTGTTTTCGGAACATTTACTTCAAACGAATACGAATGAACTTCGCTATCGTACATGTGTTGATCAAGGCACTGCTGATTTTGTGCGGTAACACTATATAAACTGACAAAATCGGGATTTGAGGTGTTACAAGGACTTGGAGATGGACCGTCCGCATCTTTCGTACAGCTTACCACAAACATTCCAATCGCACAAATCATGCTAATCATTACTTTAACTTTCATATAAAAAAATTAGGGGGTTAGTAGTTGCACTAACGCTCTACTTTTTTTTTTGTTGTATGGGTGGGGATAACTTCTCTCGTCCGTTCCGTGTCTCTCGGCTTACTTCGGCGGGTTCAGCACAAGCCGCTCGATTCACTTTCAAGAGCACATCGAGTCCGCCTAGGTGGATCGAGATGCGCTCGATAAGTTTTATGGAAGATAGCCGAGTATTCTGACCAAGGGGAGGAATGTCCGCCAGGCGGACGAGGCTAGCTGTGCCGGGTATAAATGTTAAAAAAATAGATTATATTAATAATGTAAATACAAAGTTGTACTTTGTATTTGTAATATAAATACAAAGTTATAGTTTGGATTATATTTAAAATTTTTATAGTTTTGTATAAATATTAGGCAATGGATTTAATAAGAAAGCAAGTTTTTATCGATAATGATGGACAGAGTATATTTTTCTGGGGTGCTCGTCAAACAGGGAAAAGTCATTTACTTAAAACACTCTTTCCTGAGGCATTAGTATTCGATTTATTACTTTCAGATGTATATAAACGATTGATTACAAATCCTGAATACATTCGAGAAACAATTTTAGCTCAAGAAAAAAAACTTGTAATCATTGATGAAATTCAACGCATTCCAATTTTATTAAACGAAGTTCATTGGCTAATAGAGAACCATGCTATCCAGTTTGTATTAAGCGGTTCAAGTCCTCGAAAAATTATTCGTTCAGGAGAAAATTTATTGGGTGGAAGAGCATTAAAATATTCATTATATCCACTATGCTACAAAGAAATTCCAAATTTTGACTTGAACAGAGCACTAAATAATGGATTGCTTCCAAGACATTATTTATCAAAAAATCCAAAACGATTAATTGCTTCTTATATAGGTAATTATCTACAAGATGAAATTGTCGCTGAAGCTAAGATTAGAAACGTTGGTGTATTTTCAAAATTTTTACACGCCGCTGCATTTAGTCAGGGTGAAATGGTAAATTATACAACTATTGCCGCAGATTGTGGTGTTTCTGCAATTACCATAAAAGAATATTTTCAAATCTTGGAAGACACCTTGTTGGGGTATTTTATCCCCGTTTATCAACGAAAGCCAAAACGACGTGTAGTGAAGACGCCTAAATTTTACTTTTTTGATGTTGGCGTTGCAAATAATTTACTTCATAGAGGAAGAATAGAAAAAGGAAGTGAATTATTTGGTCATGCTTTTGAGTCCTTTATTTTTCAAGAGCTAATCGCTCACAAGCACTATTCAGGTTTAGAATACTTGATTTCGTATTGGAGAACAGCGACACAAATTGAAGTGGATTTTATCTTAGGATTCAATGAAGTAGCTATAGAAATAAAATCATCCGACAATATTACATCAAAACACCTATCAGGATTAAAAGCTTTCAAAGAAGAATATGAAGTGAAAAAAGCGATTGTAGTGTGCACAGAACCCTTGCCAAGAATAGTAGATACAATTCTGATACTTCCCTGGAAAGATTTTTTAGAAAAATTGTGGGCTGGTCAGATTATTTAAAAACAAAAGTGGCTTAGATCTTACGTTTATTTTTACAAGCGGAGTCTAGAGGACCGGAATCGATTTACTAACCAAGCTGCGCCCACTCCATAAGCTTATTGAAAGCTAGCGCACAGGACTAATCCCTGACGTGCTTCGCAGTCAGGATCAATCCTTCAAGCAACGGACAGTTAAGCCGTACGCTCGGTAGTCGGCGGCGGCCACGTCGGCACCGCTGCTGTTGAAGTACAAGTTTAGTGAGCCCGTCCCACTCACCGCGCTACTCCAATAGGAGCCGAGCGAGCCGACACCGAGGATCGTGCCATTATTCCAGGCGCGGAGGCCCGCCAAAGTCCATTTGAGCGGTGAGGCAAAAGCACCCACGCTATTATTTTGGCTCCAACTTAAGCGTTCTGCATTAATTTCTGTATCTGTAGGAATTCTATAGCCACTTGGACAAGGGTTATTTACCCCATTCACGCCTTGCCATAAATTCGCGTTTTGAGGCGAACGCCAATCGTTAGGTGCATTTTGTGCTTCAATAAAATTACCATGCGCCGGTTGGTCAATACTGGAAAGGGTAGCTGTTTCGGGAGAGGTGCGGCACTTGTGCCCGTCTGCCCGTCTGCCCCATTGGTATAAATCCCCGTAGGAAGCTGCATCCGTGCTGCTTGTGGCTACTTGGCTAGCACCGAGGTTTCTGTCCATCCAAATGCGCCCCGTGGTGGGGTT
Source organism: Chryseobacterium gleum (assembly GCA_945888625.1). Lineage (GTDB taxonomy): Bacteria > Bacteroidota > Bacteroidia > Flavobacteriales_D > Crocinitomicaceae > UBA952. Next base: position 3,819 of record CAMDAH010000006.1, on the reverse strand, counting down.
CGTTACATCTACCACCGTGGTAGCACCCGCACAATGTACCGTTCCTGCTGGGTAATTTTCTTGAAAAATCGATTCATTTATTGATACATCAGATTGGAAATCATCGCTAGCCGAGTGTTCTGACCAAGGGGAAGAATGTATCGAGGCTAGCTCTGTGCTTCTCTCGATCTACCGTGTCTCTCGACTACGCTCGATTCACTAACCAAGCTCCGGAAAAAGCACATCTAGCGGCTTGTGCTGAGCCCGCCGAAGCAAGTCGAGATGCGCTCGATAAGCTTAATTGAAGCTAGCCTAGTTTTCCGACTTATGGAAGATGTGAGCGTAAATTATTTCTTATAGTTGCGAAACTATTTTTAACAGTTACTTAATAATCATCACATCCACTCGACGATTATCTTTTCGTCCTAGCGGTGTATCATTGGAGGTTTTTGGTTGGGTTTCACCAAAATGTTTGATGATAATTCGATCAGCATTTATTCCGTTCATTATCAAGAAGTCTTTAACGGCATTTACCCGGTTTTTAGATAAATCGACATTGTATACCTCTGTTCCTAACGCATCGGTATGTCCTTCCAAGGAAAGCTTGAATGTTGGGTTGGCTTGGAGTAAATTTACCATGCTCTCCAATTCGCCAAAACTTTCCTTTTTCACCAACGATTTATCAAATTCAAATAAAATGGTCTTCGATACGGCTCCTGAAGATACTTCTGTGCTTGGAACATTTGTGGTTACCGTTTTGTCAATAATTAGTGTGTCAAATTTATATTCTGTTTTGGTAATAAATACGGTGTCAACGCTATGGATTTCTCGATAGATGGTATCTACTTTTGTCTTTACTATTTTATTTTTATCTCTCTTTTGTTTACACAATTGCATGGTCATTATCAATTCATGTGATCCTGCACTGTAAGATGCCATATTGGCCATTGGTGCTTCGTAGGCATAACCAAATGTAAATTTATCTTTCAGGGTGATTCCAACTCGTCCTATTAAGCCAACTTGCGTTCTCAAACCAATTCCCACATTTAAGAAATTCTTATAGGTAGCACTGGTATTAATATCGGCCTGAAGAACGTGGTTAATACCTTTCAAGAATACAGATGGTTTGAGCGACCAATTTGAATTTACGTTGATGTTGTAACCCGCATATCCGGTAAAGTGTCTTCTTAATCCGTAACCTTGCGAATTCGCAATACCAAAGTTTGAATAGGAATGAATAAGTTGTTTCGTGGAAGCTGCCAATTCTAAATTTTCAAAAGTGTAGAGTAATCCCAGGTCCGTATTGAATGCGCCTGCAGCTTGATTGCCACTGTTAACGATAGGATCTAGGGGATCAAAAACGATTGCACTTGACGGGTTTAATCGATATTGGTTATAGCCTAACGATAATCCACATCTAAGTCTATGTTCCCCAAAACGCATACCGTATGAAATGGTCCCCATACCAGAAAATTGTTGAAGCATACCAATTTTATCAATCAATAGTTGTCCTCCTACACCGAATCGTTCACCTAAGGAAGTGTTTACACTTACCATACTTGTTGCCGGTGCGCCGTCTACTTTTACCCATTGGTTTAGATGAGAAATGGCAAGTTGTGTGCAATTATTGTTTCCGGCGAAAGCGGGATTAACTCCATACATATTGAAGCCATAAAGGGTTGTTTGTGGCATTTGTTGCGAATAGGTAATGCCCGAAATACTTACCACAAAAAACAAGGTTAATATTTTCATCATGGCTTATTTTTTTAATCGTAAAAGGTTGATTGAACCAGAATAAGTTTGGTCTGCGCACTTAATGGAATAGAAGTAAACGCCGTCTGGTAAATCATCACCATCTTTTGTTCCACCCCACTCGTTGTGGTAATCCGTAGTTTCATAAACGGGTTGACCCCATCGATTGTAGATGGTAACCGTGCAACCCATGATTAAGTTTGGATTCTCAATTTGCCAGGTATCATTTTGACCATCACCGTTTGGTGTTAGTAAATTGCTGATTTCAAAATCTCCTGCACAGGTAATAATGGATAATTCCAAGGTAAGGATGGAATCACAACCGTTCACATCACTAATTGTATCATGATAAATTCCACTTTGATTGAGTTGCTGTCCTGCAAAACTATAGAAGCCATCCTCGCAGATGTTTTCAGCAATGTAATTTACGGGTGCGGCGTCAATTAGTAAGGCAAGAATTACAAGGGAGTCACAACCTGTTGCTGTCGTTAAGGTGTCTGTGTATAAACCATCTTGCGAGAAAATTGTACCGTTCAAATTATAGGAACTTCCTGCACAAATATGAATGGTTTGTTGGCTCGTAATTATTGGGTTAAAGAAAATACCTGTGGTGATGATGCTATCGCAACCTGTTGCGGTAAGAACAGTGTCTACATAAATTCCTGCAGCAGCATAGGTATTTCCATTTACGGTATAAGATCCTCCAACGCACAAATTAATTTGTTGATTTACGGGAATGATAGCTGGATAGAGTGTTAAGTTGGTGATGATAATACTATCGCAACCAAGTGGTGTTAGAAGGCTATCTATGTATACTCCCGGAGTAGTTTGAAGTTGTCCTGCCAATAGTGCGCTGGTTCCTGCACAAATAGCAAGTGAGGCATTATTGATGGATGGTGTACATGGATTGAAACATCCGCTTGCATCAAAAGTGTAGTTTTGGGTACAAGCACCGTCATCAATTACCACGGAATATATGCCTGCAATTCCTGCGGTGTAGTTTATAACTTGATTTGGGTTTACATTGCCAGTTTGCGCCACATTTCCAAGTGGATTGGTAATGGTGTAGGAATACGCTTGATTATTCATGTACCCTGCCATTCCTCCTGAAGCGGAAAAGGAAACGGTACAGTTGGCATTGTTATAATTAAAATTAGCGGTTAAACTTTGTAGAAAGACCACCGGTATGCCTGTTTCAACTGTGGCAGTTTGACAATCAAATAGCCCCCAATTTGGACTGATATCTCCAGCAGGAGATAAATAATAAATGGTATTGAAGAGTGGATTTCCAAATGATCCTGAGCCGTTCCCATTGTTGGTAATGAAACCATTATTGCCCTGTAAAGAATCAATGTAAGTAAAACCTGAGTTTTGTATCGGATTTGGTAAGGGTTGTGTTTGGTGTAAGACATAACCAGGTGTCAAACAAGCAGGAAGTGATGCCGTCGAAACACCAATTCCATTGAGCATAATGCCAGGTGTGAGATCGTCCCCAAAACAAACAAATGCAGTATCTCCCGTGGTAATGTCGACATAATCTCCATTAGAAAGATTGGCTAAAATATCCCCCGCATCACTTTCCAATTCCTTGATGTATTCAATAATATATTGGCCTTCATCTCCTGGTGAACCACCATCTATTTGAATCGCATAAATTTTCCCGGAATCCAAACAACAAATGGATTCTTGATGGCCATTGTAATTGGCAGAACCTGAAATTAACGGTGTTATTGGTGGCGTATAACGCGTTCCATTTACCGTATAGGTGGCTGGTTGAAGTCCTCCGTAACAATCTACTCCATTTAGTAATTCAAATACATTGAAACGCAATAAATTCATACCGATGTAAGCACGGATACTTAATTCTACCGCGCCTGATGGCGGTCCAACGAAATAATGCCATACGGTTTGATCGGCACGATTCGCTTGATTAGGGTGAAGTGGAGGTTCGCCAGCCAAGTATTCTCTACAAGCCAATACATTTGATCCAGCAACCGCTTGAAATGTTGGGTTGGTACCGGCTGGAATTACAGGAACTTCGTACAAGGTGTCAATTATAGTAAGACATAATATGTCATTTCCTGGAGG
>CAMDAH010000005.1 GCA_945888625.1 Chryseobacterium gleum | reverse complement strand
ATCCATATTTAATGCGAATAATTTGCAAAGTGTTTTTGCATTGCTTCAAATTTAATTAGATAAATAACATGGAAATTATCCCGGCTAAAAAATTAACTTTTTTGCAAGGGCAAATTATTGCTTTAAAATTGTTTGACGGAAAATACTTCCGTCTGACAAACGGAAAATAAGTGTGTAATGGCCACTAGGAATGAAATTTAATTCCATACTATTTTTATTAATTGATGTTATAATCACCCTGCCATCCAAATTGAGTAAGGAAACGTCGAGTACTTCATCCAAGTGATCGCCGGAATAATAGAGCCTGTCTTCAGTTGGATTGGGGTAAACGGAAAATAAATAATTCCCTAGTAATTTTACATCTGTATCTGGGCATGGACCGGGTGTATATTGTAAAATACCATTGTAGTTATAGGCAATACAACTATTATCATAGGTGATAGAATCGCAGCCACATACTGGTTCGTAAATACCAGGACATAGGACATTTAGGTTGATTATGCTGGAGTCAATGCACTCAAGAATTATTATTGTATCGATCATGCAGAAACTATTACATTCCCACAACGAATTGAAAAAATAGCCACTGTAGTCTGTTCCATTACTTCCAATCATACTGCAACCAGAAACCATAAAACAAGAGTCATTTTGACGAATCACACCTAATACCATCGCGCATGCACCGAAATTTACATTCGGAGGAATAACGAGGCAGGTGTCCAGGCTAGGCATTTGACAATCGCCATCTACCCAAGAGGTAAGTCCGCCATAATTAATGGCAATACAAGCGTTAGAATAGGTAATGCCATCACAGCCACAAACGGGCTCGTAAATCGTTGGGCAAATTGCCATAGAATCGATTAAACTGAGGTCAACGCATGGTTGTGCCCATAATTTAAGGTTGATCAATAAAAATAGTATGCAAATCTTTTTCATTTATCACCTTTTTGAGAATCCAAAAGTAATGATAGTTTAGTTCAAATGAAGGAAAATTAAGTTTCGGGTTGAATTTAGTAAGAGAACATTTTTTATTTTCGTAGAATAATTAACGTTTATGAGGATTATACTCTTGCTTCCTTTTCTGTTTTGTTTTATGCTTAATGCAAAGGTCGTTTTGCCAGATGTTTTGAGTGATAACATGGTTTTACAGCAAAACAGTACTGTAATTTTATGGGGAAGTGCAAATGCTAACGCAAAAATAACTTTGAAAGTCAGCTGGTCAGCGCCAGAGTATAACTGTATAAGCGCCAAAAACGGTAACTGGCAGATTTCAATTCCGACAGGTTCCGCATCTTTTACAAAACAAACAATAACGGTTTCAGAAGGTACATCGATCACGTTAAATAATATTCTAATCGGGGAGGTTTGGCTTTGCTCGGGACAGTCTAATATGGAGATGCCCTTGGGAGGATACAAAAACGAATTTGTCGAGGAAGCTGCTGATTACATGGCAGTTGCTTCAGGTGAAAGTGGAATTCGGATGTTTAATGTGGTAAAATCAGCATCTGTAAAAGGGGATAATTCAGGAAAGGGAAGTTGGTTGGAAAGTAATAAGCAAAATTTTATGTCGTTGAGTGCTACGGCTTATTTTTTTGCCCTATGTTTAAGTAATAACCTCCAGGTACCCATTGGAATTATTAATGCAAGTTATGGCGGTTCCTCTATTGAGGGTTGGCTTCATCCCGGGGCAGTTGAAAAATACAATGACTTTGAATTTAAACAAGGTTTTCCTGATTCGATGCGCTGGATGAGGCCTTATGTTATGTATCAGAATATGATAAAGCCGCTTAGCAATTACATTATTAATGGATTTGTTTGGTATCAAGGTGAAAGCAATGTAGGTCGTTTTGCCTCTTACGCTCAAAAATTACAGGATTTAATTTATTTGTGGCGATTCACATTTCACAATCCAGATTTACCTTTTTACGTCGTGGAAATTGCTCCTTATCAATATGACAAAACTTCGCAGGCAGCAAAATTAAGAGAGGCGCAATTAAAGGGGATTAATTTAATAGCAAATAGCGGATTTGTTTGTACAAACGATTTAGTATATGATAAGGAAATTACAATTATTCATCCTTCTCAAAAAAAACCGATTGGTGACCGTGTTGCTAATTTAGTTTTACATAACAATTATGGTTTTGATAGCATAAAGGCAAATTCGCCCTCATTGAGTAAATTTAGTATTTCAAGCGATTCGATAATTTTAACCTTTGATAACAGTTACGACGGTTTTTTGGCTCAGCAGGAACTTGTTGGATTCGAAATAGCAGACTCTACGCAGGTTTTTCGGAAAGCTGAGGCCTTTTTCGGCGAAGCTAATAATACCATTAGTATAAAATTTGAAAAAGGTTTTATACCCCTTGCCGTGCGCTATTCTTTTAAGAATTTTCAGATTGGTAATGTCAAAAATAGTGCTGGACTTCCATTAATACCATTCAGAACAGATGAATGGGATAATTAAATAATTTGAGGTCTAAAATAGCTTGCCGTTATTTCAAAAAAGAAATGTTACGCTTCAACCCCTCAAATTTTGTGCGTTTAACGGCGCTGTTTTTGAAAAGTGCCTGAAAAGTTTCTTGTTCTAGGTCTTCCCAATCATTTTGATTTAAATCTAACAATTGTGCACTGGGCTGAAATCGCTTTTCATTGTTTATTTTCCCGAATTTATTCCAAGGACAAACATCTTGGCAAACATCGCAACCAAACATCCAGTTATCCATTTTTCCTTTAAAGTAGTCGGGTAAAATAGCATCCTTTAATTCGATAGTCAGGTGGGAAATACATTTAGAACCGTCTACAACGTAGGGTGCAACAATCGCATCGGTGGGACATGCATCAATGCATTTGGTGCAGGTACCGCAGTAATCTTTTATTGGTCCGTCCGCTTCTATTGTTAGGTCGGTGATTATCTCTGCAATAAAGAAAAAACTCCCTTCTTTGGGGTGAATCAAATTGGTGTTTTTCCCCAACCAGCCAAGGCCGGCTTTTTGCGCCCAAACTTTATCCATAACAGGAGCTGAATCTACAAAAACACGGCCTTCAATAGCGCCGATTTCTTGTTTCATAAAAGAAAGTAACTCGTTAAGTTTATCCTTTATTACAAAATGATAATCTTCTCCATAAGCATATTTGGATATTTTTGGAGCTAATGGATCTTTCTGCTGTGTTTCGGTATGGTAATTTAATAACAGGGAAATTACGGTGTTGGCATCTTCGACTAATAGCTTTGGGTTTAAGCGCTTGTCAAAATGATTAGCCATGTAGGCCATCGATCCTTGATAATTATTTTTGAGCCAAGTTTCTAAACGCGGTGCTTCTTCTTCTAAAAAAGCCACTTTTGAAAAGCCACAATAAAAAAATCCGAGTTCGCTCGCTTTATTTTTTATTGCTTGTTTGAATTTTGAAGCATTCATGAATTAGAATAAACCGCCTTGGCTCCAGCCCATTTCTTTGCCAAAGAGTTTGAATGCTTTTTCAGTCGCTTTTCTTCCACGTTGTGTACGCATTAGAAAGCCTTCTTGAATTAAAAATGGCTCGTACACTTCTTCCAAGGTACCGGCATTTTCGCCAATTGCGGTGGCAATAGTACCTAAACCAACAGGGCCTCCAGCAAACTTTTCAATAATGGTACGAAGTATCCGAATGTCCATTTCGTCTAAGCCATTTTCATCAACATTTAGGGCTTTGAGTCCAATTTCCGTTATGCTATCATCAATTTTTCCGCTTCCTTTAATTTGAGCGAAATCACGTATTCGTCGCAGTAGCGCATTGGCTATTCGAGGCGTTCCACGGCTTCTACTTGCAATTTTAAAGGCCGCATCCTCGTCAATAGCTATCGATAATAGATTGGCTGAACGTTCAACGATGCTTGTAAGTGTTTTGGAATCGTAGTACTCCAAACGAGAATTTATGCCAAAACGAGCTCGTAAAGGGGAAGTCAATAGTCCGGAACGGGTGGTGGCACCTATAAGCGTAAATGGATTTAAATTTAATTGTATCGATCTTGCATTTGGTCCAGTGTCCAATAAAATGTCAATGACATAATCTTCCATTGCGGAATACAAGTATTCCTCTACCACGGGACTTAACCTATGGATTTCATCAATAAAAAGCACATCGCCTTCGCTTAAATTGGTAAGAAGTCCCGCCAAATCACCGGGTTTATCAAGTACTGGTCCGCTGGTAACTTTAAATCCCACACCCATCTCATTGGCAATAATATGGGCAAGCGTTGTTTTTCCTAAACCCGGAGGGCCATGTAGTAAAACATGGTCGAGTGGCTCTTTTCTTAGTTTTGCGGCTTGAACAAAAATCGCTAGATTTTCAACTACAGCAGGTTGTCCAGCAAAATCAGCAAGTGATTTAGGACGTAATACCTTGTCGATTTCCTGTTCAGGTTGTTCGGCATTTTCGCGATAGTCAAATGATTCGTCCAATTAAGATGTTTTTACAAATTTACAAAAGCCATTGAATTGAACGTTAATTTCCCTGCTTATTCATTCGTTTTGGTTCGGATACTCCTGTTTTATTGAATCGTGGCAAGAAAATCATCCATATTTTCAAAATGAAAATCAGCGAGGATTAATCGTGGATCTATTACATGCGTTTTTTCTGGAATGCATACAGCCGTCATTTTTGCTGCTTTGGCAGCAATTACACCCACTAACGAATCTTCAATTACCAAACATTTTTCAGGTTGTATCGCTAGTTTTTTGGCAACAGTTAAGTACACTGCCGGATGAGGTTTTCCATATTTTTCTAATTCTGCAGAATGAACGAAGTGGAATAAGGGCTTTATCGCCAGACTATCGAGCACTACTTTTATGAGTCTGCTGCTCGATGAGGTAGCTAATCCAACGGGTATTTTTTTTGATTTAAGGAACTTGAGCGTATTTATAACGCCGGGTAAAGCTTGTGGATTTTCAGCAATAAGGGATTCCATTTTTTTGATAATGGCCTCTTCGACCTCTGATTCGTCCGAAATGCCCCATTGCTCTTGGTTGTTCCAAAAATGAATGACTTCGTCGATTCTGAGTCCAACTGTTTTTTGGAAGTCTTGTTTAGTTAAAGAGGAACCTATCGATGAAAAAACTTCTGACATAGCAATTTTCCACAAGGGCTCAGAGTCAATTAGCACCCCGTCCATATCGAAAATAACCGCTTCAAAATGGTCCAGTGTTAACAAAGTAAATTCATTTTAAAATAGTCAACTTCACCAATTCAATTCTTCTTTCGCTTACGGCTTCGATTGAAATAGTCATGTTTTGGTATTGTAACGTTTCTCCAACTGAAGGAATGGAGGCTAATTCATGAATAATTAATCCACCTAGCGTATCGTAATCTTCTGACTCAATGAAATTTAATTTATAATTTTCAATTAGGTAGTCAATTTCTAGTCTCGCAGAGAAAAGAAACTCGGTATCATTCAACTGCTCTTCCTTTAACACCTCTTTATCGTGTTCGTCTTCAATTTCACCAAATATTTCCTCGATAACATCTTCAATAGTCACTATGCCTGCTGTTCCACCGTATTCGTCCGTTACTACGGCGATACTACCCGATCGTGTTGTAAATAATTCCAATAATTCCTTTCCCGACATCACGGATGGTACAAAATCGATTGGTTTTAAAATTTGTTTTATGGATTTTGGTGCTTTGAACAAGTCGAATGAATGGACACAGCCAATAATGTTATCGATGGATTTTCTAAACACGAGTATTTTAGAAAGACCTTTTTCAATAAATAGGGCTTTTAGGTTGTTTAATTCTTCATCGATTTCTATGGCGATCATTTCGGTGCGTGGAATCATACAGTCTCGAGCTTTAACTTTTGAAAATTGAAGCGCATTGGATAGAATGAGCATGTCATTGCTTAGCGTTTCTTCGTGATGGATGCGCGAGGACAGGTCTTCAACGTAATTAGCTAAATCTACCTTTGAAAATACTTTTTCTGTTGATTTATTTTTCCCGCCTGTTAGTTTCAATACAAAACCACTCAACAGAAGAATAAATTGAGTAGGAAGGTAAAGGAGAATAAAGACAATGAAAAGAGGAAGGGTACCAATATTTAAAAATCCATTCGGATTAATTTGAACGACTGCTTTTGGTAAAAACTCTGCTGTGATTAAAACCAATAAAGTAGAAATTATCGTTTGAGTTATTAGCAGTAAGGCTTCATTTGTTACGCCAATGTTTTCTAGCACCGGATTGAGTATCTCAGCTGCTTTAATCCCATAAATTACCAGAGCGAAATTATTTCCCAAAAGCAAAAGGGCAATCATTGTTGATGAGTTCTTGTAAAAGATATTTTTTAATTTGCCTTGCCAAGTGCCTCGAGATTTTTCTACTTCTATTTTTAATCGATTAGAAGAGATATATGCGAGCTCCATCCCTGAAAAAAATGCAGAAAATAAAAGGGAAATTAAGATAATGATGTAAGCTTCCATTTTTATTTGATCACGTCTTTACCAATGTCCTTGCGAAAATAGGCATTTTCAAAAGTAATTTTACTTATTGAATCATAACATTTTTCAACTGCTACTTCAATGTTTTTCCCGTAAGATGTTACACTTAAAACGCGTCCTCCATTGGTTAGTACCTGAGGCCCGTCTGAACTGGTTCCTGCATGAAAAACTAAGCTATCAATCACCTGGTTTATTCCGTAAATGGGTATTCCTTTTTCATATGTATTTGGGTATCCTCCTGAAACCATCATAACTGTTGCCGTGCTTTTATCTGTAAACTGGATATCTCTTTCAGAAAGGGTATTGCTCGCAATTCCTTCAAAAAGATCTAAAATGTCAGATTTCAAACGTGGAATAATCACCTCTGTTTCTGGATCGCCCAATCTACAATTGTATTCAATAACATAGGGGTCACCTTTCACATTTATTAAACCGAAAAAAAGAAATCCTTTGTAATCGATACCGTCATTTTTCAATCCCTTAATGGTTGGGACAATTACTTGGTTGTGGACTTTATCCATAAATCCGGCGTCTGCAAAAGGGACCGGTGAAACAGCTCCCATCCCTCCTGTATTTTCGCCAGTATTTCCGTCAAATATGCGCTTGTAATCTTTTGCCTCAGGAAGTAGTTTGAATGAATCTCCATCGGTCATTACGAATACGGAAAGTTCAACGCCATCTAAAAATTGCTCAATAACTACTTTCTCACTTGCTTTTCCGAATTTTTCGTCTCTTAACATGGCTGTTAACTCGAGTTCAGCACTTTCAAGTTCATTGACTATTAGCACACCTTTTCCAGCAGCTAAGCCGTCGGCTTTTAACACATAGGGTGATTTCGTGGCGTGTAAAAATGCAATTCCTTCTGCCAACGTTTCTTTTGTAAAGGTGCCGTATTTTGCTGTTGGCACATGATGACGTGCCATAAATTCTTTTGCGTAATGTTTACTGCCTTCTAGTTTTGCCCCTTCTTTACTCGGACCTATTATCGCACAGTGACGAATCGTGTTGTCGGCTTGAAAAAAATCATAAATGCCATTAACCAGTGGTTCCTCAGGGCCAACGACTACCATGTCGATGTGGTGAGTTAACACAAAAACTTTTATTCCTTCAAAATCAAGTGGCGATAATGAAATGTTTTTACCGTATTGGCGCGTTCCAGCGTTTCCCGGCGCAATATATAACTCGTCTAAAATCGAACTTTGTGAAATCTTCCATGCTAAGGCATGTTCGCGCCCTCCTGCTCCAAGTAATAAAATTTTCATACTAATTTTTTAACAAAATGACAAAATCGATTCAAAAATAAATTTCCCGTCTATATTGCCTAACACTTCGTCTGTTGCTCGCTCTGGATGGGGCATCATTCCGAAAACGTTTTTGTTTTTATTGGTAATTCCTGCAATGTTATTTTTTGAACCATTTGGGTTAGAACTTAAATTTTCTACCCCTGTTTGGTGGCAATATCGAAATAAAACTTGGTCGTTATCCTCTAATTCCTGGATTTTGTCGTCACTGGCGTAATAGCGGCCCTCTCCGTGAGCAATTGGTATTTTGTAGGTTTTTTCTAATTCTAATCCTTTTGTAATGGCTGCAGAAGTAGAAATTGGTTTAAGAAACACATTTTTACAGACGAATTTTTGCTTGTCGTTGTGCAGTAAAGCGCCATCGAGTAAGCCCGCTTCGGTCAAAATTTGAAATCCATTACAAACTCCCAGAACGTATCCACCGGATGCCGCATGCTGAAGCACCTCATTCATTATAGGGGAAAACTTCGCAATGGCTCCTGAACGGAGGTAATCACCATAGGAAAATCCTCCAGGCAGAATAACCATGTCTACGTTTTTAATAGTCGTGTCTTTGTGCCACAAGCGCTCCACGTGAAGCCCCAGTAAGTTTTGTAATACGTAAATCATATCTTGATCACAATTGGACCCTGGAAAGGTTACAACACCAAATTTCATTTGTAAGTACTTTAATTTCTGTTAACAAAGTTAGTGAAATAGAACTTGCGCTAACTTAAGGGAATAAAAAACTTAATAACAGCATATGCAATGGTAAGGTAAAAAGTGACGGTGGCAGTCAATTCATACCGCTTGCTTAAAAAGGAATAGGAAAGTAGTATAGCCAAGGGCAAAACAATTAGACTAAAACGCTCATTTTGTTGAAAAAAAAATAAATCAATGCTGCCCATTCCTATGGCAATTGCGCATATAAACCACATGATTTGTAATTGTTTTTTCAATCGATTGGAACTTTTTAAGATACGGGCACGAATCCCTAAAATGCTTAGGACCAATAAAATTAGTATGAAGCATAACACAACATTAAAGTCTTTGTGAATTTGATTACCTGCATTAGAAATAATTAAATCGAAATTTAATTTTCCTATCGACAGTTTAAAATAAATAGTAGCAATGTACAATGGTGCCAAAAAACCGGCTGTAAAGAGGAGCAATTCCCGAAGAGAAAAAGGACGAATAATTAAGTACATAACAATATAAATAGGAAAAAAAAGGAGTAAAGGAGGCTGGAAAGTCGATGCAAAACCTAGGAATAAAGCACAATTAAATATCGTTTCTCTTCCCTCGTTGTTTTGTTTTAATTTAAAGTATTGGGTTAAACTTAGGATAAAAAATAAGTGGGAAATTAAAATGCCGTCTAAGCGATAGAATGAGTAATAAAAGCTCATTAAAACAACATAAATTAACGAAATAATGTAGGTGTTTTTGTCTTGAAAATCGTAATTGTTATACAGGTAATTAAGTGTAAGTGCATTCAGAATAATAAAAATGCCAGCCAACAGTTGAGATACTAGCGTCGAAAAATGAAAAAGCCCACTCCAAAAACCAAAATTGATTTCGTTGGAAATTTCGTTGTATTCAAAGTGGTTGTTGAGCAAATGGAACGCGAGAATAATAAAAGGAAGTAAAAAAGTGGCGACTACGCGGTTGCTAACAAAAAATCGAATCATAACGCGAAATTAGTGCTTTTTCTTTTGAAATAAATTTATCACTATGTTGGTAATAATTAGGCCACTTTAATTAGCTTGAGCATAAATATATTCTATATTTGTGTCCCTTGAAACAAATAATGTGATGGAAAAAGAAAGAAAGCGTTTTAATGACGAAGAGCTTGAAGAATTTAGATTGCTAATCAATCAAAAGTTAGTTGATGCAAATATTGACTACACCCTGCTTGTTGCCTCGTTATCGAATAACGATAATCACGGAACAGACGATACTGGACGCGCTTTTAATATGATGGAAGACGGCTCCGAGACCTTGTCAAGGGAGGAAGTAGCACAATTAGCGGCAAGACAAGAAAAGTTTATTCAAAGTCTTCAGGCTGCATTGGTTCGTATTAAAAACAAAACGTACGGCCTGTGTCGCGTAAAAGGGACCTTAATTCCAAAAGAAAGACTTCGACTTGTTCCACATGCTACCATGAGCATCGATGCAAAGAACGAACAAAAAAAGAGGTGAAAAAAAATCTAATAATCGTTGGTTTAGTCATTCTGGCACTTTTAACGCTTGATCAAGTAATAAAAATTTACATAAAGACCTACTTTGCTGCTGAGCAACATCATTATTTACTTGGAAATTGGTTTGCTATTCATTTTATTGAGAACCAAGGAATGGCCTTTGGTACCACCTTCGGGTCTGCTATATGGCACAAGCTGGCCCTGAGTATTTTTAGAGTAGTTGCCATAGGATTTATTGCTTATTACATCTTAAAGGAGGCGAAAAAAGGAGCTAAACTTTCATTTTTGATAGCCATGGGCTTTATTTGGGCGGGTGCAACGGGTAACTTGATTGACTCCATGTTTTATGATTTCTTTTTTTCATTTAATCCTTGTGATCGATTTAATTACTTAGAGGGATCCAAGCAATTTGCAGATTGTATGGTCGATGGAAGAGCTTTTCCAGTTGAGGTAAGGCACCGCGGATTTTTGCTTGGTAACGTAGTCGATATGTTTCAGTTTGATGTGCTTTGGCCAAAGTGGGTTCCTTATTTTGGCGGCGGACAAATTTTTCCTGCCATATGGAATGTGGCGGACGCGTCGATCACCACCGGTGTTGCGATTATAATAATTCGTCAAAAATCGTTTTTCGCAAAAACGCCTAAACAGCATATTGAAACGAAAGAGGCAGACGAAAAACTTTAAAAATTGTATTTCATGTTTCGGTCGTTAAGAATCGAGAAAGAAACCTTCCAACCAATTTTAGGGTCTATTTTGTTGCCATCAGACATAAAGCCATAAACCCCGATCCGTAGTCTTCGTCTAGTTAGTTTGAAATTGCGTTCAAGGCCTGCGATTAGTTCATAAAATTGAAAATTATTCTCCTCGACATACATGGCACCTCCACCAAATACGAGCCCAATTCGCGTTTTTTTCATAAATGGGATTTTATTAATGATTGCTCCGTTGTCATGGTGTATAAAATGCACTTCTAGAATTAAATCTTTCGTGGGCATCGTTGAGTCTAGACCTTGAAAAGAATACATTGGATTCGAAAACCAAATTGGATCACTTCGGCGTTGAAATTTGTAATCAACGTCCTTTAGTGATCGCGCACTTAAAAATTGGCCTCCAGCTACTCGGTATGAGGTGGTTCCTAAGGTGCCAATTTTTAGGGTTTGATTTATGGAAAGATTCAGGTAAGCGTGATCAACATCACTTCCAAATACTTTGGGGATTCCTCGTTCAAACATTGCCGTGAAAGTTGGCCAAGCGGAACCTAATATTACTTTTCGGTAAGGCTCGCGCATGTATTTCTGTTGTGGGGTGTAACTTAAACTTAGATCGAATATAAAGGCTTGATAGGAGCTAAAGTCGGTGGGTAGATTGTTAGGTATAACGTCGTCCAACACAGTGGCGAAATTGTATCCTTTCAATGATCTTCTTTCTGCAAATTCGGCCTCAGTTCCAAGATAAAAACCATTAAATAATTCATATTCGAATGAAAAGCTCGCTTTGGTAGCTTCAATAAAATTTTCGCGCTTGTACACTTGTGTAGCAGCATCGTAGCCACGAATAACGTCAAAATCATGGTTGATAGCGCCTCGGATATAGCCTAAATGAAAAGGATCAAATTTGTATTTCCACCAAGTATCGCCTTTAATGTCGCCGTTCAATATACCATAAGAAATACGTGTATATGCGTCTAATGTGCGCTCGTCTTTCCATTTTTTGAAGTAGTCAAAACTTGGGGTTATTCGTGGTCCAGCGATGAACACAGGTTGTATAAGTGTAGCTAGTGAACCAACCGACCATTGCGTTCTTTTTACCCTATTTCTATATTCAACACCAAACCAAAGCACCTTTAAAATGGTTAGTTTGTTGAAAACAGCGTCGACTGAATCTAAGTACTCAACGCGGTTGTGTGCGTCTTTTATGCTGTCTTTAATAACAATAAAACGCTGTTCCTCGGCAGTGAGCTTTGCCGGCCGTTTATCTTTCCAGAAAAGGGAATCTTTTTCGTAGGCCTCTTTTGTTGTAATGGCTAGTTCAGTGCTGAAAAACTTGTTTCCGAACTCGGGCTTGAAGTTGTAGTTGCTAAAAAGTGCTTCTGTCTTGTAGTCGGAAGACTCGGATTTGTATTTTACGCCGTAGGTTAAGGTTTGATTTTTTAAAATGCAAATGCTGTCCCCGGGATGTTCGTATTCTTGGTAGATTTTGAAGTTGTCGTAGTATAAAAGATTTCCTTTACTCATGCTTAATTCCAATTTTTGAATTAACCACAAAGAATCAATGACCCAAATGTAACCTTCCAAGGTGGTCGTCGCCATGTTTCTTGGACTGATTTTTATTTTAGAAATGGTTCGCCCATTTTCTTCTATTTTACTTTCTAGTTTGTAACGATAAGACAAAATACCGGGCGTGGAGATAGGGGAACTTACCGGTGTTTGGTGAAGATCGTCAAGGTGCAGCAAATTTTGAAAGAAATTAAAATTAGATTTAACAGTTGTAGTGTAATAAAGGGTTTTTGCACTTCCTCTCAGGGTATAAGCATTACGAATTTCTTTCACCTTGTTGCCTGGCGCATAGTTTCTTGTTAGTTGCACTTCCACTAAGTTCATTTTGTTTGCAGCTTCATTCTTTTCTTTTTCTTCAAAACTCGGCTCGCGATTCTCCCCTTCTTTTTTATCACTTTCTTTAAAGTTTATTTTCTCACTTGCTTTAATGTAAACATCGACAATGTGTGGATAATTCCAAGGATTAATCTGATCTCGACGATTGACAACTTTTAGCATGATATCCCTGCCAGGATTGGCTTTTTTTGCACTTATATCAACGGCTTGTATGTCGGTAATACGCGATGAGAAAAGCTGAAAGTTGCGAGTAATATCAACGTCTGCTACTGAAACATACGTTTCGCGTTCGTCATAGCCCAATGAATTAAAAATTAAAAAGTGCTCACCGGGCATTAGGGCAATTTCGTATTGACCAAGCGAATTAGCCACCGTCCTCATTTCAGGCGAATTTTTTACGAAAATTTTTACATTGGGTATCGGTGAATTATTCTCATCCGTAATAGTTCCTCGAATAAATAACTGGGCACTTGCTGATTGAATAATGAAACAAAATAAGAAAAAAAGTAGTAATTGTTTCATTTTTTTAATTGACTATTGCCAAACAGTAATAAAAATTATGCCGTTTTTGAATTTTCTTTTTCTTTTAGGTAAGTCGCGTGTTTCTCAAAACGCTTCATCATCCATTGTTTCATAAAAAACATAGTGAAAGCAAGACCAACCATCCAATAATAGGAACCCCAACGGCTAAATCCTTGGGTAAGGCAATTAAATGTCACAATACAAAACAAGACAACGCCAAGTCCAAACCAAAAATATTTCATTATTTTATTGTAGCTATTCATAGTGTTTAGTTTAATTCTTCATTTTTTTCAATTTTAATCTTACCTCTTGGTTTAAGTATTTCGTACCGGCTAAAATCTTGCCTTGTTTTCAAGCCCTCACCTATAAACACGCCGTCCGGTGCTTTAACAATCACTTGAGCTTGCGTAAAGATACTGCTGTCTTTTTGATTCCAATATAAAATTTCTGTTTCTAAAGTTTGTTTTTTTTTGTGGTTTGTCAAACGAACAGAATCTTTCACCATCAACAAGCCTTTGGTGTAGTTGATTTCGCCATAAGCAGCTGTTAAAGTGGAAATTATTTCTCCTCGTTCAGAAAAAAAATTAACGCGAAGACTGTCTAAAAGTTTGGTGATATTTTCTGGTTTATGAAACGTTTCGGCATAAGAGGCGATCAGTTCAACACGTGCATAGGCAGAGTCGGAATAAACCATTTTTAGGTCATAAATCGTTTCGTCGGGTGACTTTGGATTGTAGGTTACTTTTTCAATGGCAGCTAAATCATTTTCACATGAAACTAATACTGAAAACAAAACGGAAACAAGGCTGAACCAAAGAATGAATCTCATAAATGTTGTTAATCCAATTTGCGTTTCCTAAACCACCTTTCAAAGCTTGCAGGCGATAGAATAACCCCAAAATTTACCCCAATGTATTTCTCGTCTAATGCTCCTGAGTTTAAATTTGTTCGCTGGCCTCCACTTATGGAAAGGTTTACACTCGATAATGATTGTTGCGCGAGAATTGGAATGCCAAATCCAATTGAAATACCTCGGTCGATAAATTGATTATCGTTAAGGAAATAGGGGAGCTGGTCGTAGTATGCGCCCATTCTATAGGTTAGTTTATCAAAGGCTTTCAAGGACGCTATATTTTCATAAAGTTTTGTTTCCGGCGAATATTGAATACCAAAACCCAAGTGCGTTCCTTTGTTCGATTCCCATGTAGGAACCAAAGAGTCAAAATCACTGGACAAGCTATTATTTAACGCGTAAGAGGCGGTTAGCAATAAATTGGGATGAAGGGTTTTGTTTTTTCTTTTTTTAACGCCTAGTAGGAATACTTGGCTTATTCCAATGCTGTAGTTAAAACGTGAGGTAACGTGACCTTTTGAGCTATTGAAACTAAGCGTATCGTAGCTTGTCGGTGTGAAAATGTTAGTTGAGGTATAAAAGGCATTTTGGTAGTTTGCCCCGTATCTTTGCGCTGGTTCAGCTGTTCCTGCAATTATTACTTGGTAGTTTTTACTAAACCGCTGAGTGTAGGATAATCCCAAGTTGTAATGAAATGCTTTTACGCCAATAGAGGCGCTATTGAGTCCGCCGGATAACGAATTGTTGTCGATTAATAAACTCATGCGGTTGTTATTTAATGTTCCAAATAGGTAGCCCGCATTAAATCCCGCTGATAATTTACTATTTTTCTTAACTATGAAGGAATAGGAAAAGCCCATGAATAGATTGTTAACTGTTCCATTTCCGGAATAAGTATATTTCAATGAGTCTACACCGGTAAATATTCGTTCAGTTATTTCATACCCTTTTTTTGAAAATGGCGTCAGTCCAAAAGCCAAGCCCATTCGTTTCATAATTTTGAATCCTAAGGCAAAATGGTCGACCATGGCTGACGGTTCGAACGTGCTGCTCGATCCCTGCGTGTAATTAGAAATTCTTGCATTTATACCAAGAGATAAAAGGGTGTTACCCGTACTTAAGTTACTGTAGCTTGCGGGGTTAAAATAGTTTAATTGACTCGAGTCAGCAAAAGCATCATACCCTCTTCCCAAGCAATCATAAATAGCATGTGAATTTTGACCAAACTCGCCAATTCCTATATTTGAAAGTGGATGCGTTGTCAGGTTTTGACTTGAAGCATTTAGCAGAAAAAAAATGCAGAAAACGATACTAAGATGGTGACGCATTAAATTTATAAATTTCATGGATGCCTATTAATGTCAAATTTTCGTCTGCAAATATGCCGTTTTTTTGCGCTAAATCAAAATGATGGGCGTCGCCTCCGGTTATAAAAATAGCGATTTTCGGGTTTAATTTCCGAAATTCATTAATCCGCCAAATGATTTCTCCTTTAATCCCACCCATAACCCCTGCATAAATGGATGTTTCTGTTGAGTCGCCGAACAGTTTGATCGAATCTTTAGGGTGTGGTAATAGCGGCAAGCGTGCTGTGTAATCATGCAGCGATTTTAATTGTAGGGCAATTCCAGGTGAAATGGAGCCGCCCAAATAGTTAGATTGAGGATCTACGTAGTCAAATTTAATGCATGTTCCAATGTCAATGGCCAATCCACCCCCCTTGCGTTTTTGCTTTGTTACGAATGCGTTTATTGCTGCGGCATTGCACATTCGATCTGCCCCAAGGTTTTTGTGGTAGTGGTTAATAAATGGTGTTTGGGAGTTTGAGGATATTTTGTAAACAGTATATTTATTTTCCAAAAACTCGAAATAATCTTCTTGCTTCACAGACGCTAAAGCGACTGGATACGAGGGATCAAGGTTCGAATTTAGTGACTCAAATGAATCAAATCGTTGTATTTCTTGAAGTTCATTTTGCTTAAAAACGCCGATTTTAATCGCCGTATTTCCAGCATCAATACACTGTATGATTTCATCCATCGTATTACAAAGATACGTCCAATCAGCCTTGATTTCATGATAAAATGAAAGAATATCCGAAATTTGACTTGATAAAATATAAAAAAGTAGTAAATTCGCACCCACAATTAGGCTGGTACCTTAGCTCAGTTGGTAGAGCAAAGGACTGAAAATCCTTGTGTCCCTGGTTCGATTCCTGGAGGTACCACAAAAATCCTCATTATATTGATGGGGATTTTTTATTTTTGGAGATGTTCACAACCTAAGCTAGCCGTTTTATTAACGGTTACATCCTTAATACCATCATGTAACATTTTTCCATAATCATTTAAAATTCTTACAAAATAAAACTCAACACTATCTTCAATTATTTGAGAAAATAAAAATGTCGTCTGAAAAACGATAACAAGTCCCGTAACTACTATCCTAAATAAGTTATTATTGCACATTAATAAAATAGTTAGTGGTTTACTTCTTAAGCAAATAAAATTCAGATGGTTACATTTCAACTCTTAATGAACTAGTTAAGGAAGAAATAATCACATAGGAAAGCAATCTTCGGTAAAGTTCTTAACATTAAAACGGAAATTAAAGCAGCATTAAAAATTGTAAAATTTTTATGGAAAGACATGATTATAGTGTAATCATAAATGAGTGCTAAAATCGGATGCGATAGAAAGTTGATTTTTTAGTAATAATTATTTTTTGTGGTGTTAAATAGGTATCTTTATTAGAACTATTTATAACATCGCATGAAAAATAACTTACTATTCTTCTTTTTGATTTCTATTTCTATTTGTTTTTCTCAAAAAGCGCCATTTATCCCTCCTTTTTCTTCATTAGCCACTAGTGAAAATTTGCCTCTGTTAAAGCCAATGGCAAATGCTAAATCGTTGGGTGTTACATTGTGGTCTAATGGTTTTGATAACATAGCTGATTGGACAATAGATAATAACGGTCAGGTGGGAATAGGTTATGGTTGGAATATAAATAGCACAAATGATAGTTGGTATTTTGCAACGGGAATCAGTTCCACAGGAGGGGGAAATTATGCGGAAATTACAAACGGAAATCCATTTCCAAATCCGGGAACACAAGCAACAGAAGTAACTTATACGCTTACAACATCAACTCCCATTAATATAGCTGCATTGGGAGGGACCAATCATGTAAGTTTGGAATTTGAGCAGTATGGGGCTAGATATAATGATTTACAAGAAATACAAATTAGTACGAACGGCTCAACTTGGGTATCTGTAGGGAATAATTTGGATAAACCACTTTTATCTGTCTCGGGCGGTTCGGCCTATCCTAATCCAGACATAAAAAAAGTAAATTTATCCACTGTCTTGCCTGCAAACCCAACTAATGTCTGGATTCGATTTCGATGGACAACGAATCTGCCCAATCCACCGGGCAATCTTAATTCGTGGATTACTTATGGATGGTACATTGACAATTTAAAAGTTGTTACTAATCCTACTAATGATTTAACTGTAATCAGCAAATATTGGGGAACGCCAAATCCTAATTCTGGATGGCCATTTTTATGGACGTATGGATTAAATTATTACCAAATACCAGTTACTCAAACAGCCCCTATTGATTTTGAAATTAAGGCTTTTAATGCGGGGATTAATTCGCAGCCGGCCTCTAGTTATGACATTGATGTTAATTCGGGTGCTTTCGCTGCATCGAGTGCGAGCTTCAACATTACGTCTTTAGATACAGTTACCTTGACAGTAACAAATCAATTTACTCCCTCAGGAATTGGAAATTATGGGGTAGTTCATACCTTGTCATCTGACTCAATAGACGATGTTCCAACAAATAATTCTATTGCTAATACTAATTTTACGGTTACTAATTATATTTATGCAAGAGACAACGGAAATCCAGCAGGTTCAACCTCAAACGGATTTGATGGCTTTGAGGCGGGAAACTTTTTCGATATTTGGAATGCTCAAGAACTCAAGGCAATCGATGTTAGATTATTAGGTGCTCATGACGGAACTGTAATCGGAACCGAAGTTTTTGTTAAACTTTATTCGATTGGTCAGAACGGAGGAGATTTTATTTTTGAATCTGAATCAGCACCCATTGCAGTCACTTTGTCAGACTTAAATACGGATAAGACAATGTATTTAACTGTGCCTATAGTCTTGCAACCGAATACCACCTATTTGGCGGCTGTTGGTTCAACAGGAACAGGATTGAGTGTTGTTAATGCCGGAGCTTCTAAACCTCAAACATCATTTTTATTCGATTATCCTGATCAACAATGGTATTATTTGTCAACAACTCCATGGGTGCGTTTAAACTTTAATCCAAATACTGCCCTTGATGAGACGAACGCTACAGTACCTTCTATTGTCTATCCCAATCCAACAGGTGATGTATTAACTATTAAGATGGCACTAACTGCTGCAAATGAAGCGGCTGTGTATATTTATGACAATCTTGGGGCCATGGTTAAATTCGAAGTCTTTACAGGATTGTGTGGTCTTGTAACTGAGCAATTAGCTGTTACTGAATTGGCTACGGGATTGTACACTGTCAAAATACTAACTAGTGATGGTTTGTGTTCGCTTAAGTTTAGTAAGAAATAAACACATCAGCTAAGCAATTATAGTTAATGAAAACGCCTAAAGATAAGCTGCATAAAATGACCGTCGGAAAGCAAAGAGAAAAGCAAGTGGAACAGGGCTTTTTTGACGGACGATTTGTGCAGCGATCGGAAGAAACTAAAAAAACATACAAACGAAAAGAAAAGCATCCAAAGCAAGACGATAAGTAAAGAAAAATGACTTATTGGTCAATCGATCCCACTACGCGTTTCATGAATTCATTTAAAGCTTCTTTTTTGGCTTTTCCATTTTGAATGGCTTTATGCACTTCAAGTGCCCCAGAAAAATTGGATAACAATTCTCCGATAACGTCAAGTTCTTCGTCTTTTAATCCTGGAGAATCAATTAAATTCTCCAGGGTTTCCATCGTTTCTATTAAATAGTCTTCGTCATTAGCTTCAATAAAACTAAGTACGTGTTTAATTACTGGTAAGCGCATCTAATACTTCTTGTATAATTTCTATTTTATTTCCTTGCGCTTCTTTTACTAGCTCACCACCTTGAAATGCCGCAAAAGTGGGCAAATTACTCACATTGGCAAACTGGCGTGAAGAAGGGAATTTCTCGGCATCAACATAATAAAAGGCGATTTCCTCATTGCTTTCTGCCAAACGTTTAAATTTTGGCTTGGTAATTTTGCAATTTCCACACCAAGTGGCGCCGTACTGAATCATTACCTTGTTATTGATCGCTAAGATTTCTTGAAGGTTATCCTCGTTTAATTCTGAATACATAGTTAATTTTTACTTAAATAGTCGGCTACTCCTTCGCGAGATGCTGACATAGCGTCTTTTCCAGCTTCCCAATTGGCTGGACAAACTTCGCCATGCTTTTGAACATGTGTAAAGGCATCAATCATACGGATGTACTCTTGCACGTTTCTACCAATTGGAAAATGATTGACAGACTCGTGAAAAACCTGACCTTCCTCATCAATTAAATAGGTTGCTCGGTAAGGAACATTATCCCCATCTGATTCATCTTCCTCGTCGAACATATCATAATCTAAAATGCCTAGCTCATACGCTAAAACACGAGTAGAATCGGCAATTAATGGAAATTTAACTCCTTCAATTCCTCCGTTGTCTTTTGCTGTATTTAACCAAGCAAAATGCACTTCCGCTGTATCGCAAGAAGCACCAATTAGTATTGTATTTCGTTTTTCTAACTCTTCTGCAATTTCTTGAAAAGCATGTATTTCTGTTGGACAAACAAACGTAAAATCCTTTGGGTACCAAAAAAGAAGTACTTTCTTTTTGTTTTCAAGCGCTTGATCCAATACATTGATCATAAATGAATCGCCCATTTCATCGATTGCTTTAACAGTGATGTCAGGGAATGTTTTTCCTACTAGTGTTGTCATAATGTTAATTTTAAATTGTTTAGGATACAAAGTTAACATAGAAAGCTGTTAGTTTTTATCAATTAAAACTATATTTACATAAATTTAACTTATATGATTTCAATACAACAAATGCAATATATTATTGCGTTGAGTGAAGAATTACACTTTCAAAGGGCGAGCGAAAGGTGTTTTGTTTCCCAACCGACCTTGTCTATGCAAATCAAAAAAGCAGAGGAACTGCTCGGCAAGCCGATATTTGATAGGACTTTTAATCCGGTTTGTTTGACCGTATTTGGAAGTGAGGTCGTTGAGATCATAAGGGGTGTGTTAATCGAAAATGATCGCTTGAAGGTATTAAAAAGCAGCTACCAAGATAATTATAAGGAAGAGATTAGACTTGGAGTCATTCCTACCGTAGCAGCTTACTTGATTCCTAAAATGTTTAGTCGTTGGCGCACCACTATGGGGGAGGTGAAAATAGCTATTGAGGAGTTAACGACGGAGGTGTTATTGGATAAGTTAGCAAAAAATGAAATTGACATTGCAATTTTTGCAGGTCCGCACGCTTCAATAAATTTTAAAACGACGGACTTATTTGTAGAGGAGATTTTGATTTATTGTCCATCCCACAAGAAAAAACAGATCACGATTGGTGAGTTGCAGCAATTTCATCCTTGGCTCCTTTCAAAAGGAAATTGTTTGCGCACGCAAATGATTCAGTTTTGTCAGTTAAATGATAGTCAAAAAGAGGGAAAATGGAATTACCAAGGGGGAAACCTAAAATTACTTATGGAAATGGTGGATAATGAGGGAGGATATACGCTCATCCCTGAGAACCTACCCATTTCAGCAAAGAGAAAAAAGTCGGTGATTCAAGTTAAGTCGAGTTTTGGGGCACCAGCTCGCGAAATTATAGCTGTATTCCCAAGTAGATCCATGAAATTGAAAGCACTCAACATGTTGTCGTTAGATGTTCAAAAACAATTTGGTTCCGTTAGTAAACAAAAGAAATTTGATGTTTTAGGTTGGAAATAAACAAGTAGTAGTCCGCTTATTTTCCCGCCAGTTCAACAAATTCATCGTAGCTAACGGATTTTGCATCAAGACTCACCATTGATTTAAAAAAATCGGTTAACTTTTGCTCTGCAAGTTGGTCATAAATGCCGTTTGCTTGTTCCTTGTCTTTAAGTAGGCGAATAACAGTTTCCATTAATTCGTTATCATCAGGTGCGGGAATACCATATTGAGCGTAGTTACCAATCAGTAAGTTTTTCGTGTGGTCAATAACTTCCTGCTGATCCAATTTGATGTTGTTGTCTTTGAAAATTTTCGTTTGAATCAATTGCCATTTTAGTGATTTTAGATACGCATCAAACTCGAGATCAATGTCTTCCTCTGTTACGGGCTTTTCGTTTGTCATCCGAATCCAACGCTTTAAAAAAGCAGCTGGAAACTCGACAGTCGTTTGTTCCATAATGGAATTGAAAACAGAGCGTGTTAATAGTTTATCAGCATCCTTTAAAAATAATTGCTCCATGTCTTTTTTTACACGCAGACGCAACGTTTCCTCCGAATCCACCTCGCCTTCTTGGAAAAGTTTGGCGTACAGTTCCTCATTCAAATCGGCCATAGCCATTTGTTTAATTTCGGTGATAGTAAAGTTAAAATTTTCAGATACTTCATTAGCTGCTTCTTCGGAAATGGATAGTAAACTGGCTAAGTCTTTTGTGTCTTTTGCCACAAGCGATGGAGCTAATTTGAATGTTTCATTTACTTTTTTTCCCACAAGCAATTCACTGACAGAGGCGTTGTTAAGAAATTCAAGTGAAATGGTCGTTGAATTTACAATTCCTTCGGCTCGTAGTGATCCATCGGCATTGATTTCTTGAAAAGTACCTAAAATCATGTCTTTGTCGCCAGCGATTTCTGAGGATATTAATTTGCCGTAACGCCGTCTTAAATCATTAATTTGTTGATTGATTATTTTTTCATCTACTTTAATGGTGGTATAATCGTATCTTCCATTCATGGCTTTCGAAAGGTCAATGGAAGGGGAGAGCCCAATTTCGAAAGTAAATTCAAAGTCACTTGGGGCATTGAAATCGCCTTTTGTTTCTGTGTTTTCTTTCGGAATAGGGTTTCCTAAGATGTCAATTTTATTTTCGGTAATAAAATTATAGATGCCTTCGTTGGCTAATTTATTTAATTCTTCCGCTAATAAGGCTTTTCCATATTGTTTTTCAATTATCCCCATGGGAACATTTCCCGGTCTAAACCCTGGTATTTTTGCTGTTTTTCGGTATTTCTCTAAGCCATTTTTTACTTTGTTGGCGTAATCTTCTCGCGAAATTTTTACAATTAAATCAGCATTTAACGCGTCAACATTTTCTTTTACAACTATCATTTTAGGTTTCGTTTACATTAAATAAAAAAGGCCTCTATCGTGAGAAGAGGCCAATTATTGTGCGGATGGAGGGACTCGAACCCGCATACCTCTCGGCACCAGATCCTAAGTCTGGCGTGTCTACCAATTTCACCACATCCGCAATAAAATAAGTATAAAAATAACCTAAGTCGAAGTTAAATTAAATTATTTTATTCTTTCGGATAGCAAAGATAGTGCTATTTTTAAAAAACGCAAGTAACTTAAGCGAGAACCTATTTTTTTCCTTGCAAGTTTGCTTTGATTTCTTTCATGAAGTCGGATGCGTAAACAAAACTATTTACTTCACTATTATCCGTTCGCAAAATGGAATTTTTATCGCCTTCCCACCAATTTTTTCCTTTGTAAATAAAAAGGATATGATCGCCAATTTCTATTACACTGTTCATATCGTGGGTAATCACCACAGTTGTTATGCCAAAGTCATACGTGATATCTTTTATCAGTGCGTCTATTCGGATTGCTGTTATGGGATCTAGTCCCGAATTGGGTTCATCACAAAACAGGTATTTAGGATTCATGGAAATAGCTCGTGCAATGCCGACTCTTTTTTGCATTCCTCCTGAGCACTCGGATGGATAAAGGGTATTTTTTCCGGTAAGATTTACTCTTTCGAGGCAAAAGTCTGCACGTATTTGCATTTCTTTTTTAGTCATCGTGGTGAACATCGACAGTGGAAACATGACATTTTGTTCGACGGTTAACGAGTCAAAAAGAGCGGCACCTTGAAACAGCATGCCAACTTGTTGTCTTATTAACGCTTTTTCGTCTTGGTCCATCGCCGTAAAGTTTTGGCCATTAAATAAAATCTCACCCGCATCGATTTCGTGTAAGCCAACCATGCACTTGGCTAAAACTGACTTTCCTTGTCCTGATTGGCCAATTATCAGATTGACCTTTCCTTGTACAAATTGGGAAGATATGTCAAAAAGAACCTGCTGTTCTTTGAATGATTTATTGATGTTTTTTACCTCTATCATTACAATAAAATCATTTGTGTCAATAAGAAATTCGCAATTAAAATGGAAATGCTACTCGCTACAACGGCTTTTGTCGACGTGTGACCAACATCTAATGCGCCACCTTTCACATAGTAACCAAAAAAGGAGGATACAGAAACGATTAAAAATCCAAAAACCACTGTTTTTGTTAGCGCGTAATACACATTCCCAACTTCAAAGAATGAGCGAATCCCCATAACGTAAGTTTCTGTACTTGTTAATCCAGATATAATTAGGGTGAGGTAGCCTCCAAGTAAACTCATGAACATAGAGAATACAACCAATACAGGAAAAAAGAGGATTGCTGCAATTATTTTCGGGAAAATCAAGTGATTCAAGGAATTCACTCCCATGATTTCCAAAGCGTCAATTTGTTCAGTTATGCGCATCGTGCCAATTTCAGAGGCAACGTTTGATCCTATTTTTCCGGCGAGTATGAGTGAAATTATGGTTGGAGAAAATTCCAGAATAGTACTCGATTGGGTGATGTACCCTACCGTGTAGGCCGGTAAAAGTGGGCTATCCATGTTGGAGGCAGTTTGCAGGGAGATTACGCCACCCATAAATGCCGACATCAGAATAACAATAGGAATTGAGTTAACACCGATTAATTGAATTTCATTCAATAAGCTAACCCAAAAAATTGACCATTTTTTTGGCTTTTTAAATACACTTCGAAGCATTAAAAAATACTTTCCTATTGATGCTATTGATTTCATTGTGCTAAATTAAGGATAAATTTACAGCTTAATTAAAACAGTATAAAGTTGTGTTTAACTTTACATAGATATTCTACGAATGACTAAGCGAGACCAATTCATTAAGGTATTTGATAAGTACGTTCCCTTGGCTTTTTCGGCGATGTTGGCGGATCTTTTACTAGAATCAAAAGTGCGTTTCAAAGTGGTAAAAAGCAGAAAAACAAAACTGGGGGATTTTAGAACAGGTGATTCACTCAAATTGCCAATTATAACGGTTAACGCTGATTTAAATCCATTTTCTTTTTTGGTTACGTCCTTGCATGAATTTGCCCATTATCACACTTACCAAAAGTATGGCAACAAAGTTTTACCGCACGGCATAGAATGGAAAACCGCCTTCAGGTTATTACTTTTACCTGTTATTAATAGCGGCGATTTACCCAAGGATATTGAGTCGGCTTTGTTGGCTTCGATGGTAAATACCAAGGCCTCTTCTTGTTCAGATATAAATTTAAGTAGGGTGTTGTATCGTTATAATGCGCCCACAACGGCATTAAGACTAGAGGAAATTCCTAAAAACACTAACTTTTCCTTAAACAATCGTAATTTTGTTAAATTAAGCAAAAGGCGAACGAGGTATGAATGTCAAGAGATTTCAAGTGGTAAAATGTTCCTTGTTCACGCAATGGCTGTAATCAATAAAATTCAAACCAATGGAGAATAATTATTCTTTAATTATGGCGGGCGGCGTAGGAAGTCGCTTTTGGCCAAAATCTACTGCGCAATATCCCAAGCAATTTTTAGATGTACTTGGAATCGGTAAGTCGCTGCTGAGGCTGACTTTTGAGCGTATGCAGAAAATTTCAGCAAACGATAAAATATACATTTTAACCAATGAGAGTTACCTTGACTTAGTATTGGAGCAGCTTCCAGAAATACAAGCAGATCAAGTGGTATGCGAGCCTCAACGGAAAAATACGGCTCCTTGTATTGCTTATGCATCTGCTAAAATATTGGCAAATAATAAAGACGCTGTATTGGTTATAACGCCTTCTGACCATTTGATTTTGGATACAAAACGTTTTCAGGAATTGATTCAAATTTCAATTGACACAGCGACTCAGGAAGATAAAATAGTAACACTTGGAATTTTTCCTACTCGTCCGGATACGGGTTTTGGCTACATTGAATTTGCTCAGGTGGATAGCAGAAGTCCGGGAAGTGTAAATAAGGTCATTAAATTTCAGGAAAAACCCAGTCTAGAACTCGCAAAAACATTTGTAGCGTCCGGGAACTATTATTGGAACGCAGGAATATTTATTTGGAAGGCCAGTGTAATTTTAAGTGCAATCAACTTATATCGCCCCGATTTGTATCAATTGTTTGTAAGTGATTTAACTGTTTATGGTACGGAGAAAGAGCCGAACGCTGTTCGAATTGCTTTTGATGTTTGTGAAGATATTTCAATCGATTTTGCCATTCTAGAACAAGCAAAAAATATAGCTGTGGTTCTCGCTGATTTTGATTGGAGTGATCTTGGGACATGGAGTAGCTTAACGGATCATATTGCTAAGGACAAGAATGCTAATGCTATCGTAGGGTCAAAAGTTTTTGTGTTTAATACCACGAACTGTTTGGTTCATGTTCCGGATGATAAATTAGTTGTGTTAGACGGCCTTGAAAACACTATTGTGGTAGAGTCGAATAACATGTTGCTGGTATTAAAGAAAGAAAATGAGCAAAATTTAAAAGCTTATTTGAAAGAAATAGAGGCTGTTTCATCCCAATTAGCGCAATCATAAATGGTAAAAATTCGAAATATCGAGTTAGGTGAATTTCCTCTTTTGCTTGCACCAATGGAGGATGTGAGTGATCCTCCATTTCGAGCGCTTTGTAAAAAACATGGGGCAGATTTAATGTACACGGAGTTTATTTCTTCCGAGGGATTAATTCGCGATGCAGCGAAAAGTGTACAAAAAATGGATATCTATGAATACGAAAGGCCAGTAGGCATTCAAATTTTTGGTTACGATATCGATAGTATGCGTGAAGCAACGAAAATTATTGAAAAAACAAATCCGGATATTATTGATATTAATTTTGGCTGTCCTGTTAAAAAAGTAACGTGTAAGGGAGCGGGCGCAGGAATGTTGCAAGATATTCCAAAGTTGATTCGGATGACAGATGAAATCGTTAAGGCTACCAACTTGCCCGTTACTGTAAAAACGCGGTTAGGCTGGGATGAAAAAACAAAATTTGTGGTAAGTACAGCTGAAAAGTTGCAGGACGTTGGCGTTGAGGCAATTTCTATCCATGGACGCACACGCGTTCAACTCTACAAAGGGGAGGCAGATTGGACTTTAATAGGGGAGGTGAAAAACAATCCACGAATGCTCATTCCCATTTTTGGCAACGGCGATGTAGATTCGCCAGAAAAAGTAGTGGAATACAAAAATCGCTACGGTGTCGATGGAATCATGATTGGACGTGCAAGCATTGGAAATCCTTGGTTTTTTAATGATGTGAAGCATTTTATTAAGTTTGGTAAGCACCTAGCAGCACCGTCAATTGGACAACGCGTTGAAGCAGCCAAAGATCATTTGCGAATGAGTGTGGAATGGAAAGGAATAAATTTAGCCATTGCAGAAATGAAAAGGCATTATACAAATTATTTTAAGGGAATAAGTCATTTTAAGGAGTATCGAACGAAGTTGGTTACGTCCAATGAATTACAGGAAGTTTACGAGCTCTTAGATTGGATTGCTGCGAATGAGCAGCAGTTTTATTATAGTAATTCCGATAATTCGCCGATTACTTTGGATTAAGCAGTTGCTTTATTATTTTGTTTGCCGGTATGCGCACCGTTCCTATTATTTCTTTGTTGTTGATCTCGTTTATTTTGAAAAAGTAGTTGGTTTGATTAATGGGCCAAAGTAAGCTGTTTTTGTCGTTTTCTTCCGTTTTAGGTAAATTTTTACCAGAGTAAAAATAGTAGTAATTGTCCTTTATTTTTAGGTTGAGAAGTGGGGAGAAAAATAGACGATACTGATTTCCTTCTTGTCGGAGTATTCCTTTTTGTAATAATGTTTTAATGAAACCAGGACCTTTTTCATTCATATTAAAAAGTAACGAGTACCCCGGAACTTCAACATTTCTAAACTTTTCGATTTGTCTCACATTAAAATTTTCGTCAAGTTCTGAAACAACTATACGTTCGGAAATTTTTTGCTTTCCTCCTTCAACAAAGGAAAGAATTCCATCCCATGCCGCAAAGAATGAAAGGGTAGGAAAACTTATTTTTTTGCCTTTTTCAACGAGGTAATTTTTTATGGGATTGTTTGTTGAATTCCGGAAATTATCCGCGTCGAGGTGCAAATCAATGGAACGCTTTTCCTCGTTCTGTTTTAAAAATCCCAATCCTATTTTTTTATTGGAAAAAGGGAATCCTTGTAGTTTGTGAAAATAACATTTAAGGTTGAAATCGCTTGAATCGGAATCATGGGCGAAAAGGGCATAGTCAATACCAAGGGTTTTCAGTTTTTTGGAATTGGAATAAACGACAAGGTTTTCATTCTTAAAGGTTTGTTTATTAATAAAGCTTTTCCACAATTTTGAAATGCTTTTGTATTTCGCACTTTTTACGCGGGTAATTAGCTGATTTATTTTCTTTCCAGAGTACAGCAAAATATAATTTTCACTGTAATGAAGGAATAAATTTAATTTTGGCATAAAATAAAGCGGTGTTTTTCTTCTCGATGAGTCAATTATGGCTATATTCTGTTTGAGTTTTTCAAGTCCTTGCTTTGCTTTTTCTCCGTCATTTACTTGAATAATTGCACCCCATTCGCCATTTTCATTACCGAAAATATAAATGGGTTTTTGTAAGTTTAAACCGTAAGTTTTTCCCTGCCCCAGCATGTAGTCAGAGCTAGTCAAGTCTCTGAAAGGGGTTTTATAGAAGTACAAAAGATTTGAGGTTTCTTTTGCTAAATCAAGCAGGTTAAGTTTGCCAATAATTTCTGCATCCGGCAATCGATCGATAATTCTCGGAGACATTATTTTGTTAAACAATAAAGGCCTAAAATATAGAAATAGGCCAAGAGCAAGCGCTAAAGCGGTAATTATCAGCGACTTTTTTAACATAGTTCTACTTTGAAAAGAGGTACAATGTGTTAATTACATCTAATAAATGCTTTCCTGAATTTTCAACTCCTTGAAATTCGTAAGTCATGTTAAAATTGGTAGATTCTGTGGTGGTCTCTGAAGATTTTAAGTGAATTTTTCCAGATTTGCCTCTTAAAGAGTTGACCATTTCATTTCTCTTTTCATCGAGTAAGTCGTTGGGAAATCGGTTAAGCGTACCACCAACATCGATGTAGGCATTGATCGAACCCTTAGATTTTAATTCATTTGCTATTTTTTTAGGGAGTGAATTTGCACCATATCCATTAGGATGATTTATTGCTAAATCTTCATCATTGGTAAAGATAAAGAGATCATTTTTATTAATCATATACAAAGGAGCAGCGTCTAATATCGCATTTTTTAACACCCAATAATCTTCATGTTTCTCAAATTTACTCGTTAGTCTACCTAAATTTTTCAATACTATTTCAGGAATGTCTGATCTGCCTGTTGAAAATCCCAAGGTAAAAATTGGCATGTCTTCGCTAGCTTCTGTTTCTTTTTCACCGTATTCAAAGGTCTCCTCATCGTAATAAAATTCGATTTTTTTTGTGTTTATTTTCTTTATGCCGTTGAAAGTACCAAACATACTTCCGCGGTATGTATCAAAAAGTGCATCCTTATTTACAAGCTCATTGAGTAATTCTAAGGCGAGTACATTCATCGCAATATCAGCGTTTTTTTCGGTTGAAAGAATGGGCATTATCACTTCAAATGCCTTCTCATATGCTTTTCGCATGTTGATGTTGTAGGTGAAAAAAGCCGAATTAGCCTTGTGAATGTATTTTAGTATGTGTTTATCAAATTTAGCGTCATTCATTTCTTGGTATATTGAACCTAATTTTTCGCCATACCTTGCCTCTACAACAAACTCAATTGTTTTTTCTCTCAAAAACAAATCTCCTAAGATAACATTGCCCGTGTAGAGTTCTTTAATGTCTTTATACAAGGAGGGCATCACTGCTTGAAAGTACCAAAGGCTGTTTGTTTGTTCTAAGCTGCGAGAGTTATCTAAATAGAAAGTTCCTTCGCATGGATGTGTTAGTTGGTCCGTAAATCGCGTATCACTTGAAATCAAATTAATCTTTTTATTTAGTAATTCATCCAGTAATCCAGTTAATAACTTTTGTTGCATCTCTAATTGAACACTGTCGCGTAGTTCAAAATAATTTTTTTCGTTTGGATTTTCGTTGGCTGCTGGAAAGTCATCAGACTCCGCAACAGCTGAGGTGTCGTCTTCTTTAAATACTTCCTCGTCAAATACTTCCTCGTCAAAGAACTCCTCGTCAAAGCCATAAGGGTCTAAGTTGCCTCGAGAATACCAAATGGAGTCGGTTTGTGCATCAATTTCTTCGTTTGATGGCTCAATTCTTATGAGTAGAGCGGTATTATTTCTGACCACTAAGTTATTAAAGAAAGATCCGTAAATCTTAACGTCTTTGTAGTTGCTTTGTAGTTCTTCAAAATCGTCAAAAACAGCAAAAAGCTGTTCTGAGTTACTTATCCCAAACGTTATGCCGGTAAGTTCATAATCCTCACTTTTACCATAAAACACATTTAAACGTTGTTTAAAATCTATCCCCGCATCCTTGAGTGTTTTTTCTGAGGTGGACCCATCAAAAAGTTCTTGGTGCACCTCACTCATAAATTCATACTTAACAAGGTCTTCCATCGATATTTTTTGCAATAGATTTAAGTTGTTTATGCTAAAAACGGTAACCGCATCTTTAGGAATCAAAAATTCTGACTGCGTGAATACAATCGAACAATTTAATAATAGGCAAAGTACAACACCTGATTTCATAATAAATAGTATTTAATTCTTAAGGGTAGTGAGATAGATGCAATTGTCTAGCAAGGAATAATTATTTTGTAAATCAAAGGTGTTTACTTTTAGCATAGTTGCTGTTTTTGCTGGATTTATTTTTGAATTGGGCGAGTCCACTTTTTCAATTGGTCGGTCAAATCGATTGATGGTCGTGTAGCTGCCTGTTTTAAGTAAGTCGAGGTCTGTTTGTCTTAACTGATCGGATACAGTGAGCGATAGCAGGGGTATGTTTCTTTTCAATATTTTGCCATCCCAACTTAGCCAATTTTGATTTATTTCACTAGTTATTTTTGCATTATCCATAGCAACTAAAGTTGTTTTGAGGCCATTTTGAAGATTTGATATGGTGTTGAAATC
Source organism: Chryseobacterium gleum (assembly GCA_945888625.1). Classification (GTDB taxonomy): domain Bacteria; phylum Bacteroidota; class Bacteroidia; order Flavobacteriales_D; family Crocinitomicaceae; genus UBA952. Next base: position 111,587 of record CAMDAH010000005.1, on the reverse strand, counting down.
ACAGGAAAACTTAATGATTAAATCGACTTCGTTTAAGGAGATAGAAACGTTTGAAAGTCCTTCTTGATTTTTGAGAATAGCGGAAAAGTTTGATATCTTGGCCTTTATTTCTGCCATTGAGGGAACTTTTTTTCCATCTAAACTATCCAGCGCTAAAATAGAATTGACTTTAATCTTACTTGAACTTAAGTTTATGGTATACTTAAATGTTCCACTCCCATCGTTGTGTAAGGTCAAATCATCAATTAATTCAATACATGAAGATAACAGAAGGGTAAGAGAAATGAAAAACAATCTGTTCATATACTAATTTACCATTCAAAATTAGGGTGCAATTTGATAGTTAATGTAAAATTCAATTTTTGTTATCAACAAAATAAATGTCAATCAAGCAATAAGTTACAAATTAGATTAGGTTTTACAGAATGTTTTTATTGAAGGGTTAACTTTTTCTCTAAATCAGTTAAGTAAGTTTTAAATTGCTTATCCGTTTCTGAGAGATTTGTTACCGTCCTGCAAGCGTGTAATACAGTCGCGTGATCTTTTCCACCACAATGTGCACCAATATTCGCAAGTGAGGATTTGGTCATTTTTTTTGAAAAATACATTGAAATTTGTCGAGCTTGAACTACCTCGCGTTTACGAGTTTTGGATTTAAGCATTTCGATTGGCAAATCAAAGTAATCACAAACCACTTTTTGAATGTATTCAATGGAGACCTCTCGGGCAGAATGTTTAACGAATTTGTCGACCATTTGCTTAGCAAGTTCCAATGTAATTGCTTTTTTATTCAATGACGCTTGAGCCAATAGGGTATTTAAAGCGCCTTCAATTTCTCGAATATTCGTATTGATGGAATAGGCAAGGTATTCGACTACTTCTTTTGGTAATTCTATTCCGCTACCGTGCATCTTTTTGTGAAGCACTGCAATTCTTGTTTCTAAATCTGGTATGGATAAATCAGCTGAAAGTCCCCACTTGAAGCGAGATAACAATCGCTGTTCCATTCCTTGTAACTCAACTGGCGCTTTGTCAGAAGTTAAAACAATTTGTTTTCCATTTTGATGTAAGTGATTGAAAATACTAAAAAACACATCTTGTGTTTTCTCTTTTCCTGCGAAGAATTGAACGTCATCAATGATTAGTACATCAATCATTTGATAAAAATGAACAAAATCGTTGGTTGTTTGATTTTTAATGGCATCAATGAATTGGTGTGCAAATTTTTCTGATTGCACATACAAGACCGTTTTATTTGGTTGCTTTTCTTTAATTGCAATACCAATCGCATTCGCTAAGTGGGTTTTTCCTAATCCCACGGCACCATAAATTAAAAGCGGGTTGAATGCTGTACCACCGGGTTTGTTGGCAATGGCGTATCCGGAAGCACGCGCAAGTCGATTACAATCGCCCTCGATAAAATTTTCTAAAGTGAATTGGGGCATTAGGTTGGACTCAATGTTAATCTTTTTTAGTCCTGGAATGATAAAAGGGTTTCTAATTTGTTTTTCGTTTGCATTTAACGGAATGGAAACAGGGGAATTCCTAATTGAATTATTATTTTGAGTGGGTAATTTTACCGTATATGGTATGGCATTTTTGTGATTACTTTCCATTAGAATGGCATATTCTAGACTCCCTTCTGAACCAATTTCTTTTTTAATCACTTTGCTTAGTAAGGTGATGTAGTGTTCTTCTAACCATTCGTAAAAAAAGTGGGATGGCACCTGAATCGTGAGCGTACTTTTTTCAAGTTTAACAGGAACAATCGGAGAAAACCATGTTTTGAAGGCCTGTGACGATAAATTGTCCTTAATAACAGCCAAACACGATTCCCATACTGCTTCGTAGTTTTTATTAATCATTTGATAAGTAATGTATTAATGGTATTAAAAACTTATTTAGTTCTTTAATCCAATGTTAAATTAATGTCAACAAAGATTGAAAGAAAAAAGCGAAAAAAAAAATAGATATGCTATTGTATTTATAGTTTTTTTTTCACATCAAACAAATGGTGGTGTAAGCATTTCATCTCATACTAAAATACTAATTATCTATTGCTTTGGTACATTTAAGTTGTATTTTTGATTTATTATGAAAATAAATTTTACGCACAATCATTATGTTAGGGTAAGGTATTCAGAAACAGATCAAATGGGCTATTGTTATTATGGCAATTATGCCTCGTTTTTAGAAATCGGTAGGGTAGAAGCATTGCGGGCATTAGGAATATCTTACAAACGATTGGAAGAGAATGGTGTTATTCTTCCAGTTTCAGAATATCAGATTAAGTATCATTCACCGGCGTATTACGACGATATGTTGTTAATCCAAACTAAAATTTCATCTGTCCAAGGCGTTCGAATCTTTTTTGATTATTTAATTTTTAATGAAGATCAAGTTTTATTGGCTACTGCATCAACAGTGCTTGTTTTTATTGCTACCGCGACCCAAAAACCGATTGCTCCTCCTAAAGAGTTACTTTTTATAATCCAATCTTATGCTATCCAAGAATAGTAGTTTTGAATTTTGTCTGTTTTCAGAAAAAGAAATGGCTTCTTTCACCACTGTTCGTTCGGGAGAGAAGCGACTCGGGGAGTCTCTTAATATAATAGGGAATTATTCCGACGCTCGATTTGTAATACTTGGCATTTCAGAATCTATCGGTCCCTTGGCAAACAGGGGATTAATGGGTGCAGAAAATGCCTTTTCAGCTTTTATTGCTACTTTTTCTAACACGCAGGATTGTTCGCACAATTGTGCTTGCATTGGTTTAGTTAGCTTGGTTGGGGATTTGCCACCTGATGATCAATTATCAAATATCGTCATTGAGTTGGATGAGTTTGTTTTTAGTGTATTATCAAAATATATTAACGATGAGCAAGTTCCTATTGTTATTGGTGGTGGCCACAATAATGCGTTGCCGTTAATCAGGTGGGCCTCAAATAATGCTCAAATTGAAGTCTTAAATCTTGATGCACACGCCGACTGTAGGTCTTTAGAAGGAAGACACAGTGGCAACTCTTTTTCGTATGCTTTCGAACAAAATCTGATAAAAAAGTACCATGTTTTTGGTTTGCATCGTTACTTGTTGAATGCAGCCAGCCAACAATTTTTGATTGATAAATATGCTAATTATACGTTTTATGAAGATTATATTGATGGAAGTCGAATTTTATTGGAAGATGTTGACCAGTTGATTCTCAATCAGCCTATTTCTGTGCGTTTAGGGATAGAAATTGATATGGATTGTATTGCTGACATGCCTAGTTCAGCAGTTTCTCCCTCTGGCTGGCGTCTAGATGACATTAGAGCCGTAATTAGAAAGTTGACGAATTCTTCGTTGGATATCGCTTATTTACATCTCACGGAGGCCGCACCCAAAACCGATGCTGAAAAAACGAAGGTTGGAAAGGCCCTTAGTTATTTGGTTCGAGATTTTATTAACCTAAAATAATACTAGGGAATCACTTTTATACTATCCAGTACAACTACCAAGTCTACAGCGCAATTTTCTGGGCTCATAGCACGGCTAGCTGTGTAAACGAAGGATAGTTTTAGTCCTTTTTTTTGGTAATTATCATTCAAATTTACAGGATATAGCTTTTCAATCACGCTGTTTTTCTTTTCGTTTATTACTTCAATAAATAAACGACAGTTACTTTCTGAAATATGAACTATTCCAATGGTATGGTTCGTTGGCTGCTCCGGTCGTTTTACTTTACGAGAAATTGTGCAGGCTATTAGGAAAAGGTGACAAAAAAAGAGCAGTAGAAACTTCATAAAATTACAAGTTTTGAAAAAAAAAGAGGCCCGAAGGCCTCTTCATCAAATAACCTGTAGCAAAGTTAATCTGAAATTGTAAATATAAACGCTTGAATTGTATTTAAGTTACAGAGGAATTAACATTTCATCATTGATAAAGAAACCAATTGTTTCAAATTTCAATTAAAACGGGTAGTAATTTTGTCTTGTGATTAGTGAAAAAAAGTTAATTTCTTTAATTCGTTTGGTCGAAGACCCTGACATAATGGTCTTTGCGCAGGTTAAAAATGAGTTAATAAAAATGGAAGAGGAAGCTTTATATCCATTGGAAAAGGCCTATAATTTTTCCGAATTTGGCCAAGAATATAAAGATCGTATTTCGACAATTATTCACGAAATACATCGAAATATTTTAAAAAACGAGCTAATTCAATGGTTGAAATCGGAGGAAAAGGACTTGCTTTTAGGTTCTTTAATTGTTTCAAAACATCACGATACTTACCTTGAAGACTCGCATGTTCACGAGTCGATTCAATCGCTTCGAAGAGCTATATGGCTAGAATTCAACGATTACCAAACTAGTTTTGAACAGATTAAAATTTTCAACAAGATATTTTTCGGTGTTTCTCAATTCCATTGTTTAAACAAGGAAAGTTACAGCCCTGACGAAATTGATATTGCTAAAGTGCTGGAAACGAAAAAAGGTGCGCCTTTAGCTATTGGTCTAATTTACAGTATTATTGCTCAGTCCTTAGATTTACCTGTCTATGGTGTTAATTTACCCAATAGCTTCGTGCTTGCATTTATGGATTACAACCAGTCTAATTTTATGCTTAATCAACAAAATGATTTCGGTGTATTATTTTATATAAATCCGAAATCATCGGGGGAAATTTTAGACGCAAGTGAAATAGATGCATTTTTATCTGCCCGAAAACTCAATCCTGATCGATCCCATTTTGAACCTTGCTCCAATTCAAGTTTAATAAAAAGAATGATGGAGGATTTAATGCGCTCTTTTTACTTCATAGGGGAAGAACAAAAGGCGGCTGCATTAAACGAGTTAATCAATTCAATTTAAACCACTATTCGATTGCTTCGCTATTTTTCAGAACGCGGGCATGTTCTGCAATCGCTTTATTTTTGTTGGCAAGTTGGCCACAGGCAGCGTCAATGTCTTTCCCACGACTTTTACGGACGTTTACAATAATATTTTTTGTTTCCAAATAAGAGGCAAAAGCACTTACTTTTTCGGCATCTGCTTGCTGGAATTCGCCACCGTCTATTGGATTATATTCGATTATATTTATTTTACAAGGAATTGATTTAGCAAAAATAGCTAGCTCTCTAGCATCGTCGATGGTGTCGTTGAAGTCTTTGAAGATAATGTATTCGAAAGTTACCCGCGTACCTGTTGCAGCATAAAAATAAATTAAGGCCTCTGTCAAAGCTTCTAAATTATTGGAGTCATTAATTTCCATTATTTTACTGCGTTTTTCATCGTTTGCAGCGTGTAATGATAGGGCAAGATTAAATCGCACTTTGTCGTCGCCTAATTTTTTTATCATTTTAGCTATGCCGGCAGTGGAAATTGTAATTCGTTTTGGAGCAATGCCCAAGCCATTTTCAGCGGTAAGTAGTTCCACCGAGCGTAGAACATTGTTGTAATTAAGCAGAGGTTCTCCCATTCCCATGTATACAATATTGCTTAAGGTCTTACCATAGATTTCTTGGGCTTGTTTTCTTAAGTAGACAACTTGGTCGACCATTTCTCCTGCAGATAAATTTCTCATCAACTTAAGCCGACCTGTTGCGCAAAACTTGCAGGATAAGCTACACCCGATTTGTGAGGAAATACACGCGGTTGTTCTGCTTGTGGTAGGAATGAGTACGCCTTCAACAATTTTGTTATCCTCAATTGAAAAAGCGCATTTTATTGTTTTGTCTTTACTTACTTGTTGGTCCTGAACAACTAACGCATCTATGTAAAAAGAAGTATTTAAGTAAATAACTAGGTCTTTTCCAAGATTGCCCATTTGTTCAAATGAGACAACACTTTTTTTCCAAAGCCATTCATATACTTGTTTTGCTCTGAAAGCAGGAAATTTCGCTTCAATAAACTTAGCGCCGATTTCATCTAAGGATAAATTACGGATGTTAATTTTATCCTCACGCTTCATGGTCGTATGAACTACCGATTAATTATGACTGGCATGACCAGCATTAGAATATCCTCTTTTTCATTTTCGCCGTTTGCAGGCATTAGCAAACCAGCTCTGCTTGGGTCACTCATGGCAAGTTTAACTACTTCGGTATCGATACTCGCCAACATTTCCGCTAAAAAACGGGAGTTAAATCCAATTTCTATGTCTTCTCCGTCGTAATTACATGTTAAGCGTTCACTTGCTTCATTCGAAAAATCGATGTCTTCGGCAAACATTGACAGTTCTGCCCCTGCTATTTTTAATTTAACTTGGTGCGTCGTTTTATTAGAAAATATAGCCACTCTTTTAAGCGATCCTAAAAATTGTAGACGATCGATAGTCAACACATTTGGATTTTCTTTTGGAATAACCGCCTCATAATTGGGGTATTTGCCGTCAATTAAACGACAAACTAAAACAATATCACCAAAAGAAAAATGTGCATTCGATTCGTTGAATTTTAATTCTACCTGTTCGTCTCCTCTTAGATTTGTTTTTAATAGGTTAAGTGGTTTTTTAGGTAAAATAAATTCTGCTGTACTGTTGGTCGTCACATCACTTCGTCGGTAACGGACTAATTTATGGGCGTCAGTTGCAACGAATGAAATATCGTCGGGAGAAAAGCTACAGAAAACACCGCTCATTACAGGCCTCATATCATCTACGCCAGTGGCAAAAATGGTCTTGTTTATGGCTCTTGCAAGTAATTCGCCGGTTAAGGAAATAGAACTGTTGTAATCTATCTTCGGTAATTTAGGAAATTCATCGCCGTTAAATCCGGGCATTTTTGATTTTCCGTTATCATAAACGATTTCGATAGCAAAATTAGTTGAATTTACTTTTATGGTACAAGGTTGGTCTGGCATACTTTTGAGAACTTCCAAAATTAATTTGGCTGGAATAGCTATTTTTCCGTCCTGCTCGGAGTGCACCTGAAGTTTTGTTAACATGGTGGTTTCAAGATCTGAGGCGCAAACGGTTAATTCGTTTCCAACTATTGAAAAAAGGAAGTTGTCTAATATGGGAAGGGTGCTATTCGTACTAAGTACTCCTGAAATACTTTGTAAGTGTTTGAGAAGCGTACTACTTGACGTAATGAAGTTCATGAAATATAGTTTTATTACAAAAATAGCAATTCACATGACATGTTAATAGAATTTTTATTTACTTGGTTGCTTTTTTTCTAAATTCATTGATGGAAAATAAACATGACCCAATAACAAAGGATTAAAAACAAAATATTGACACTTTACAAGTTGACCATTAGGTAGAATACACCAAAAATTATTCATGTCCATATTCACCATTTCGCCAAATTCGTTGCGTTCGGCTTCTTTTGCTTTTATGCGATAAAGTTTCAGGAGCGTCGATTTTCCATTGGTTTGATTAACCTGTAGCTTGCAAAAGGGAGTTGAATTTTTTATGCTATCACATTGCTTGCTAGTCATTTCATAATTGGGCAAGGCAAAATGAATTTTTTTAAATGCTTGCAAGTAGCGATATATATTTGCAGTATCTACATAATCTAAGGGTTTTCCCGCTTGTTTTACACTGAAGTTGTTTTTATTGTTTGACACGCTAAAACTTCTATTTGGTTCGTCGATAAATGAAACGTTAACACTTTTAATATCTTCCACACTCAAGGCAAAAATATTGGTACACATCCACTTGCGTTTATCGGCAAAGAATCGAGGTTCTATAATGCCTTTAAGTCCTTTTATACGCATCATAACCGGGTGGGCACTTTTGCCGTCATCCGCTGTTTCGAGTAGCATTATTTGACCATAATGATCTTGTGATGAAGGGCCGATGTACCACGTTTTATTCCATTTGCCGTCAACGAAAAACTCAACTTTTGTGTGTTGCGTTGCCATGAGTTCCGTAAATTTGATGTCGGAGTTATCAGGAAGATAACCTTTAAACTCAATGTTTTTTGCGGCATCTAAAATGAAGCTTACATTTTGCTGGCTGATGCAATCGCCGTTTTGTTCTGTCCACAACCCGTTTTTATTTACTAGGTTAATCACATTCGATAAGGCGTCTGTAATTATAATTTGAGAGATGGCTGTGGTGTCAGCTATTGAAAAGTCAATCAATTCGCTGTCTGATCGCCCTTTATTATTCATTAATCGAAGGCTAATCCAAGACAATAAAACGAGGATAAAAATCCCGATTAATAAACTACTAATTTTACGTTTCATTTACTTGGTTTTTGTTGGTATACGGTACTTTTTTATTCGTTGAAAATTCCACACAAATGCGAAGATAAGCACCAGTAAAAGGGGTAGTGTAAAGTTAATTATTTTGAGTGTTCCTGCCATTTCCTTCAGTTTTTCTTTATCTATGTTTTTGATATCAATCTGTCTGCTTCGAATATCTAATATAGAACTTTCTCCCATCATGTAATCGACTAGATTTTCAAAAAAGTCCTGGTTTCCGTAATACATTGGAATCTTTTTTTCAGCAAGTAGTTGGTTAAATTTTAGTTCGTTAAACCGTTTTGGACGATACATGTAAATTCCTGTCTTTTCATTGATGAGTGAATCGTATTGGTTAGCAATAAAATTGCCGTTTCCAACCACAAGTATTTTTCCTTCCACTTTACTCTTTTTAAGGTAGTTGGCGTTTTTATTGTCGCTAAATTCTTTTGCGATTCTGTTTTGAAAATGCGAAGAAAAGCTTCCTTCCACCAAGCCAGCTAGGCATAACTTATTGGATTCACTCAATGGGTTATCGATTAGTTTTGGGTTTCTGCCATAAGATAGAGGCAATTCCAAACTGACTAATGGGGCAAGTCCTGTTTTGTTTGAGTTGGGCGATGAGGTTAAAATTGCGGTTGCTTTGGTATTTTCAGAAGGCACAAATTGGATTTCATTGACATAATCCAATGATACCGCATCTATATTTCTTGTTATCGGGTGTGGACTAGGCGAACCCAATACATGGAAAAACCAAGGGATCATGGTTTCTTTTGCAAAAGGAACAATTTTTGGCGCACATGCCACATCTAAAACATAGTTTTCATTTATTTTGATGCCATAATCAAAAAGCATGTTCTCCAATTTGATGTTTTTTCTGATGGTATGGGTCAAACCCCTTGACATTAAGGTATCTTCCTCAAGGTGCAGGGTATTCATGAAACACATTAATTTTCCTCCCCTCATTACAAATTGATCAATAATGTAAAGGTCTTTATTTGTGAATGGCAGTTGAGGGTTAGCTATTATTAATCCATCGATATCGTTAAGTGTCGCAAGCGAATCGTTTAGTTTTGCTTCAGTTAGTGCATAATATGGAGCTATTAGTGAGCGAACTCTAATTGTTTGGTTGTAATTTAATTCGCCATGCCCTTGAAGAAAGGCAATTCTAGGTTTTTCAACTTGTGTGATGTTACGAATGGCAGATAGTAAATTATATTCTAGGTTGTTTATTGCATTTTCTAACATTTCATTTACATTTTCTAGTCCCATTGGGTTGCCTGGTTTTGTTCCGGGCAGAAATTGTATGGTGTTTTCTTTAATGATGCCATTTGTTGAATAAGAAATTTCTGCGCCTGGCCAAAGCATTAGTTGAGTTTGCTCGCCATCTTTGAGGTAGGATAGATCGAGAGGTTGAATACCTCCACCTTGTTTGTAAAGTGATTCAAACAGCGCATTTTTATCTGCTTCAGAACCATTATTTGGGTTAATGAAAACGTATTCAATTCGGTCACTGCTTATTTTTTTAAAGGCATTCAGCTTATCTTCAATGGCATTCCGAAACAGTTTGATTTCAGCGGGAAGATTTCCTTCTAAGTAAACTTTGATGGAAATTCGATTTTTGATTTTCGCCGTATCCGAAAGAAAGGATTTTGTTCCATTACTTAAGGTATAACGTTGGTCGTCAGTCATGTCAAATTGCACGTAGGCCAGTGAAGCAATTATATTAATAAGCACAATTGAGGCGATAACAATTATCAAAAAGCCCCAATTAAATAATCCTTTAGTTGTAAAATTCAGCTTTCCCATATCCTATTTTTTTAAGGATTTAATACTGGTAAGTGTAGCGTATAGAAAGATTAAAATAACAGATATAAAATAGACAAAGTCGCTTGTATCAATCACGCCTTTTTTAATTGAATTATAATGAAAAGATATCCCTAGGTAGCGGATAAAGGTATCTAATTCGCCCACTTGTGCAAAGGCCCCAAAAAGTTCAAGTCCGTCGTAGATAAACCAACACAGAAAAAGGGCTAAAATAAACGACACGATTTGACTACTTGTTAATGAGGAGGCGAAAATACCAATAGAAACAAATACAGCGCCTAGTAATACCAGTCCCAAATAGGATGTCAAGGTTGCACCAAAATCGATAATTCCAACAGGGTCGCCGATGTAATACATGGAAAAATAATAAATAATAGTTGGGATGAGGGCAATTATCATGAGCGTTATGCCAGCAAAATATTTCGCAAGAATTATTTGTAAATCAGAAATGGGCATCGTAAACAACAATTCAATGGTTCCTGTTCGCCTTTCCTCTGCAATGGATCGCATAGTGATGGCCGGGATAAGGATTAAAAGGATTACTGGGGAAAGGTTAAAAAACGGGATGAGGTCTGCCTCAGCGCCTTCTAAAAGATTGGTGTTGTAAGATACAATCCAATGAAATAATCCAGAGGCTATTAAATAGATTAAGATGAATACGTAACCAATTATGGAACTTAAAAAACTTCTAACTTCTTTAATATATAATGAGAGCATAATTTCAATTCAAAATCAAAATTAAAATTTTCAACTTAATAAAAAACATTTAATTTCGAAATTCGGTATTTTCAAATTTTGACAACAAAAAAAAAGTCCCTAAAAAAGGGACTAATTTTTTTAAGGGGATTTGAATATGATTATGCTTTCTTTACGTTGATCGCATTTAAACCTCTTCGACCTTCCTCAAGTTCGAATTCGACTTGGTCGTTTTCTTTAACTTTGTCTACTAATCCTGTTACATGAACAAAATACTCTTTGCTCGTGTCTTCGTCAACGATAAAACCAAATCCTTTGGTTTCATTGAAAAATTTTACTGTTCCTTTACTCATTCTTATTCTAAATTAAATATTTATGTAAAATTAATCTTTTTTTATCAAAAAAAAAAAAAAAGCAATTTAAAAGTTAAACTTCATTCAGATAATCGAAAAAAACTTCTGTGCTCCACGCCTCTGCCGCTTCTTCAAAACTTGGTTTTATACTAGCCCAAATCGTTTTAAACAACGGAGATTTTCTATAATTTTCGAGGCAACTTTCGTTTTTCCAAAGACTGTAGGTAAAGAACACATCAGGATTTTTTATATCGTTCAAAAGACGAATTCCATGGCATCCCTCAAATGTGGCTACTTTCATTTTTGTTTCATTGAATATGCTAAGAAAAAGATCGCGCTGTCCTTCCTGAAAATGTAACTTAACTATCCGTATTATCAAAACTGCAGCGTATTTATGGACTTGTGTGAACCTGCAGGCTCAAAATTTACACGGATTACGTCCCCTTTTCTTACACCAAATAACTTATCTGCACCACCAAAGCTTCGATTAGCACCTTGGTTGATAGCAATTTCAAGAAGTCCTGCATTGTTGAAGATAGCGACTTTATCCCCAACGGCAACACTATTATATGTGGGAGATATTTTTTCTAAGTGGTAGCTTTTATTAAAATAATAAATAACAAATGGTACATTTTCTCCAAATCGATCAAAGTCTTTTTTATTGATATTAGAAATTAGATTTCCAAATGAATCAATATGGATAACATTTCCTTGAATGGAAAATGATTCAATAATCGGATTTTGTAGTAATGCAATCTTATAGTCGCTCGCGATTTCACAAAAAGTTGCGGGTGTTTCACCACAAATAATCTTAATGGCAAGCGGAACAAAGCAGTTCTTGGTGGGAAAACTTTGCATCTCAGGATGATTTTCAATTTGTTTATAGCGGTAAAATGCAGTTGCAGATTGGTCGCCCAAGAAAGCACCAAAAAAACCATTATCGTTTGCAATAAAATAATGCTCGTTGAAAAGCAAAATGCAAGGATAGCTTGGGGTAAATAAGTTATCTGAACTGTCTTGGTTTGAATTTATTAAATGGGGTTCGCTGTCCACACCAATGATATGAATCGTGCCTTTTGGAAAATCCCTGTAGCAATTTCTTAATTGAAAAGCGGCTTCAGAAGTATCGAAAGGTTTGATTTCATGTGAAATATCAATAATTACTGGCGATGAAAGAGCACTAAACAAGGCACCTTTAATTGAAGCAACATAATAATCTTTTAATCCAACATCAGTGGTTAGGGTAATGATTTGCATAATGATTTTTCGTGCGGTGTAACTATAATATTTACTTTTACCAAAAGTAAGTTATTTCAAATAGATAATTATATCCAAATATATTTTAATTGAAGCTAGAAAATAGAGAAATTGCCATTGAAGGAGTAAATCCAGCTGATTTATTCGGTGTTAATAACCAAAATTTAAAACATTTAAAGAATTTTTTTCCAAAACTATCTGTCTTATCTCGAGGTAGTATTTTAAAAATTAACGGTGACCTCGAATCCATGGATGAATTTGAGCGTAAATTCGAATTGATTGTTAGGCATTTTGAAACGTTCAATTCCTTAACAATAAACAACATTGATAACCTTATGCTCGCAAACGGTGCCTCTTTGTTGACTAAGGGGATGGATGACGAAATACTCGTTCATGGAAATGGAGGAAATAAAATTAAAGCGCGAACGGTTAACCAAAAAAAATTAGTTGAAGCAGTTTATAATCATGACATGGTATTCGCTGTGGGACCAGCAGGTACAGGGAAAACGTATACAGCTGTTGCTTTAGCTGTCCGGGCACTCAAAGCAAAGGAGATTAAACGAATTGTATTGACTCGTCCAGCTGTTGAAGCGGGTGAAAACCTTGGCTTTCTGCCGGGTGATTTAAAAGATAAATTAGATCCCTATCTCATGCCCTTGTATGACGCATTAAGGGATATGATTCCTCCTGACAAATTAGCAAATATGCTCGAGACCGGTATCATTGAGATTGCTCCCTTGGCTTTCATGAGGGGAAGAACACTGGATAAGGCGTTTGTTATTCTCGACGAAGCACAAAATACGACCAGTCTGCAAATGAAGATGTTTTTGACACGCATGGGGATGACTGCTAAATTTGTTATCACGGGCGATATGTCCCAAGTTGATTTGCCTCTTCGTCAGAAATCAGGCCTAAATTATGCCTTAGAGATTTTAGAAGATATTGAAGAAATAGGGATAATTAGACTGGGAAAAAGCGATATAATACGACATAAATTAGTTTGTAAAATAATTGAAGCCTACGAGAAATCAGAAGAAAAATCACCTCAAAATGAAAAATCACAATGAATAAAATGTCCAAAGTCGTTTATAATTTTGACGGCCAAATTGATGTCTATCATGGTAAAGTTCGCGATGTGTTTACCTTAACAGGTGATCGTTTGGTAATGGTGGCGAGCGATCGAATTTCGGCTTTTGACCACATTCTTCCAAAAGGAATACCATACAAAGGACAAGTGCTCAACCAAGTGGCCACCTATTTTTTGAATGCAACTAGTGATATTGTACCAAATTGGTTAATTGCCACCCCAGATCCTTGTGTTGCAGTCGGATATGCTTGTAAACCCATTCGTGTTGAAATGGTTATTCGTGGATTTTTAGCTGGACATGCAGCTCGAGAGTACGGTTTAGGAAAAAGAGTTTTGTGTGGTGTCGCTTTACCGGAGGGACTAAAAGAAAATGACCGATTTCCACACCCCATAATAACACCTGCAGTAAAGGCAGAGGAAGGACACGACATAGATATTTCCAAGGAAGATATATTGTCACACGGGCATGTCGCTCCCGAGATTTACGCGAAAATGGAATTGTACACCCATCAGTTATTTCAAAGAGGTGCTGAAATGGCTAGTTTGCAAGGTTTATTATTGGTGGATACGAAATACGAGTTTGGTTTATTAAACGGGGATGTTATTTTAATAGATGAAATTCACACGCCGGACTCATCTCGTTATTTTTATGCCGATGGATACGAAGAACGGCAGGCTGCGGGAGTCGAGCAAAAGCAATTGTCAAAAGAGTTTGTTCGGCAATGGTTAATTGAGAATGGATTTCAAGGTCTTGAAGGTCAAAAAGTTCCTGAAATGCCGGATGATTTTGTTGCGCTTATTTCTGAAAGGTACATAGAATTATACGAGCGAATAACAGGGATGAAGTTTGTGAAAACGGCAGTTGAAAATGCAGAGGAAAGAATTTTTAACAATGTTCAATTGTACCTGCAAGGACTTAATACCTAACTCATTTTTTTTCAAGAACCTCCACAATTGGTTGTCCGGTCATTGCACCTGATCGTTGTAAAAACAATAGGTGGGTCAATGTAGCCGAGATGTCAGTAATGTCCATTGGTCGAAAAACATCTTTTGCTTTCAGTCCGCCACCATACCAAAGCAAGGGTACGTGTGTGTCGTAATTAAAGGCAGACCCGTGTGAAGTTCCTTTTTTTTCTGATTCGTCTGCCACAGGTAAATAACCAGGTTGCAAAAGGTAAAGAATGTCTCCACTTCGCTGGTAGTCAAACCCAAGAAATAGCATTTTACGCCATTCATCATTGCCAACTGGGTCTTCAAGTAATTGGTGTGCGGTGAAAACAGACTTAACTTCTGGCCATTCTCTAATTTCATTGGCTATGAATTGGCATACTTCAGAAAAGTTTAATTTCAAGGAGTCAATTTCTTTTCGGTTTAAGTAAATATTCTCATTTGTTTCTTTAAGACTTATATTGGAATTAAATTCAGTTTTGACAGCTGCTTTAAGGCTTTTTAATTTCGAATTGCTCGCGTGGTAGCCGCCGGGGAGCCTCATGTCCATTAACATTTGGGGTATTGGAACGACGGCATGGTCGGCAGTAAGAAATAGCGTGAAATTATGTCTACCAACTTGTTCACTAATCGCTTTTATTAATTTGGCAAGTTCAAGATCCAAGCGTGCATACATATCTTCCATTTCAAGCGAGTATGGACCAAAACTATGTCCAGCAATATCGGGTGTAGAATAACTTAAGCAAAGCATATCCGTTTGATCATCTTTCCCTAGCGACTCATTTTTTAACGCGTCAATGGCTAAATCTGTTAACAAACTGTTTGCAGCAGGGGAAATAGTAAAGTCTGAAAAATCTTCTGAGTTAAACTCCGTGAAGTTATAAGGAAATACAGCAGTTGTTTTACCACCAATTAGTGCTTCATATTTACTAGAGTCCTTTTTTCCAGCAACATAATTCTCTATTGGATACAATAATTCCCAATCTGCAAGATAACTCGTGGCATTTTTTGTGGCATTAAATTTTAACAACCAATCGGGTAATTTTTTCATGTAATAGGTACTTGTTGTGAAAGTGCCACTTTTCGAATCGAACCAATAACTACCATTGCTTAAGTGTCCACCAGGTAATATTGCGCTGCGATTTTTTATGGATAATGAAATGACCTTTGCACTGGGATAACTTAGTTTTAACTGGTCTGTAATGGTATACGTTTTTAGTCTTTTTGGTGAGGCCTTTCCGTTTGAGGAAAGTGTACCTATACCCGTTTCATTTAAATCTTCAACACAGTTTATATTTCCTTTCGCTTCTCGATCATACCAACTGTTACCAATAATCCCATGATTATTTGGGCTCGTTCCGGTGTAAATGGAGGCGTGGCCTGGCCCAGTGTAGGTTGGGACGTAATTGTAATTCACATTGCGGCAATTCACACCATTTTTCATCAGGGCATTAAAGCCACCTTTGGTAAAATGATGCTGATAGCGGTATAAATACTCGTAGCACATTTGATCAATGACGATTCCAACTATAAGTTTGTTTTTCTTTTGTGCTATTAGAGTTCCGTTGAAAAAGAAGAGAAGCACAAAAAATAAAAGAAAGGACAATTTATCCTTTGCCTGGTTTTCCATTTTTGATTGGTATGACTGGTGATGTATTGCTTGGCTTGTTTGTATTAATAGGAGCAGGTTTGTTATTGTTGTTTGGCACCTTGATTTGGATCGGTTGGCTTGGTTTTACAATTGTATTGTTATTATCATTTGTTTTAATATCAGTTCTTCCTGGCTTTTCTTCGATGGGATTTTCACTTGGTGGTTTTGGTTGCGCTTCTCCGCTTGGATTTTTAGGAGCTAAAATTTGATGCGTATTGGTATTTAATAATGGTCTTTCTAATTTATTAAGAACCACACCTTCCGTTGCTAATGATGGCGAAGGAACAGGATTCGGAGGAATATTTAAATACCCTTGATCAAAGATGCATCCTCCCATTTCATCGGGGCTTATACCCATTGCTTCGCATCTTTGTCTAGCCATTGATTGCTGATTGGCATTCAGGTCTGCTACTGTTAGATGAACCATTGGGAAACGTCGGTCTGTAAAAGAAGCTGTATTTGTCCCGTTTGAATAATCAAATAATGTAGTCATATCTGTTACTCGCCAATCATCTGCAAAACTTTGTGATAGATAGCTTAAGTACTCTTTTTCAGCAATAATTGATGCTTGCTGCATTAAAGGATTCCCAAATGTTGAGAATGCTTGGTAGACAGGGGGCGCTTGATTGTTGTTTCTGCCGTTAAAATCATCATTAATATTTTTATTCGCATTCCCAAGTAAGCCACTGTATGTTTGTGTGCTACACTCAAAAATTGTAACAGTTACATTAATGAAATTCGTCCCGCCACTAGCTCTATTATTAAGAATCAGTATTTCGCCTGTAGGCCACGTGATAATATAATTACTTCCATTTAACTTAATTGTTCCTCCATGCGGTAAAAAATAGGTTCTTCCTTGTAATTGTATTGGCGCACCATCTAAAAATAATGGCGTAACATTCCGAGAGGGTGCGTCTTCAGCATAAAAGCCTACTCGATCACCAGAAACATTCATGGCTATTGCCGAGTTCAAGGAGAAATTATCACTTTGTGCTTTTTGTCTCGCTTGAATCTCAAAGTTTTTATCGGAAGATTTTGACAATTCGAATTCACCTACTGTTTGAAATGAATACGTAGCATTGTCAAAGGATTTTAAATGAGGGTCACCGTAGCTGCGGCCTTGAATTGTTTTGCAAAAAGTATTGTTAATTAGCGCTAAGAGTAAAGTGGTAAATGAGTTATTTGTTGGTTGCGCACCAGTGTTGTTGGTCTCAATATAATCTTTTAAGTCTTCCCTCTTTTCTTTAGGCATCAAACTCAATAGTTCATACGGCGTCAATTCTTCAGCAAAAGTTCTATCTGGAATGACTTGATTAGTTGACATCGCCATTATGCTTTCGGATAACCAAAGGCCTCGAATAGGATCCCAATCTTTCAGTTCGAACAAAATATTATCAGTTACACTGGGCTTTTCTGGTGAAGGAATGACCGGGGCCTCTTGTGAATAGGACACTTGAAGTATTCCTAGGAAAAAAAACAAACTGATTATTTTCATTTTTGGGATATTTAAAGTTGAATTTATGGCTTTTCTAAAGTTTTAAGGTTCTCTTCTTTTCGTTAAATTTCTTCCTCATTATCATGAAACTTATAACCGACTCCCTTTACGGTAGAAATCATATGATTACCAATTTTCTCTCTAATTTTTCTGATGTGGACATCTATTGTGCGGTCACCAACAATTATTTCGGTGCCCCATACGCTGGTTAAAATAGCTTCGCGGTTAAATACAAAAGTAGGTTTCGATACAAGTAAGGCCAATAGTTCAAATTCTTTACGTGGTAAGTGTATTTCCGCACCATCCTTGATTACGAGGTAACGTTCCCGGTCAATCTTTATATGTTGCTTGTTATCGAAAATCTCAGAGCCATTATTTCGCCTTAACAACGCATTTAGCCGACTTATCAACACTTTGGGTTTGATTGGTTTAGTTACGTAATCGTCTCCTCCAGACTGAAAGCCGGCAATTTGGCTGTAATCTTCGCCTCGGGCGGTTAGAAAACAGATAATGATGCGCTCCCATTTTGGATTTGCTTTAACGTACTCACAAAATTCAATACCATCCATCTGAGGCATCATAACGTCTAAAATAATTAAATCAGGTGCAGATGCTTCGAGGCTTTCTGCAGCTTCTTTGCCATTTTGAGCACAGGAAACGTCATGTCCTTCTCGTTTGAGATTGTACAATAGTAACGTTCTGATGTCTTCCTCGTCATCGACGATTAGTATCTTTGCCATAACTATGCGAATTTACAAAAGTTTCTCTAGTTTTACCAAAAACTTATTTTCAAGCTTATAAAAGCTAAAATGTTCGTATAGTTTAAACCCATTTTTGGCTTGTATTATTATTTAAAATTATGTCCAAAAGATTTTGTGGAAGGAAAGGCTTAGTAAATTATTTAAATTAATTTTAAGTTCATTTAATTGAATGCAATTATTAACTTGGAATTATGGAGATAAATATTCTCTTAGCGGAAGATGATTTTAACTTTGGTTACGTTCTTGTTGCCCAATTAAGACAAGATGGATATAACGTAACTTTGGCAACAGATGGCAGTGATGCATTAAAACGCTTCAATGAAAAAGTATTTCATCTTTGTATCTTCGATGTAATGATGCCCTTGAAAGATGGTTTTTCTCTATCCAGGGATATTCGAAAAATTAATAGCGATATTCCCATTCTTTTTTTAAGCGCTAAGTCAATGACCGTTGATAAACTAGAGGGATTTAATTCAGGAGGGGACGATTATTTGACTAAGCCATTTAGCGTTGAAGAATTGCAATTGCGAATAAGGGCATTGTTAAGGCGGGTCAATATCAAAGTAGACAAGCCAGAAGATAAGATAATACAAATTGGTTTATTTTTATTTGACACCGAAAACAATCATTTAACCATAAGTGGTACTAAAAAGTCCCTGACAAAAAAGGAGTCTCAAATTTTAAAATTGCTATTTAAGTTTAAAGGGCAAGTATTATCTAGAGAGATTATTTTAACAGCCGTTTGGGGTCAAAATGATTATTTTGTGGGAAGAAGTTTGGATGTTTTTATTACCAAATTGCGAAAATACCTTAGGGATGACGCTACTATTGTCTTATCAAATATACATGGCGTTGGCTTTAAATTAGCTGTTGAAGAATGACCACTTACATTTTGCATATTGAAACAGCTACAAAAGTTTGTTCTGTCGCTTTATCATTGAACGGTGAACTTCTTTCTATAACCGAGTCGGCCACCGACGAATTTATTCATGGGGAGCTACTTACTAACTTCATATCCAATGTGGTAGCAAGTGCTAAAATTCAGTTCGTCCAATTGCAAGCTGTTTCTATTTCCTCTGGACCAGGCTCATATACAGGGCTTCGAATTGGTATATCAACGGCCAAAGGGATTTGTTTTGGACTTTCAATCCCATTAATTTCAGTGCCTTCACTATCCTCTCTACTCTACCTCGCAAAAGAAAAGCATCCAGGCTGTAGGATATGCGCTATGTTCGATGCAAGAAGGATGGAGGTATTTAGTCAACTTGTGGATGAACACATGAACGATCTAAAATGTGTTGGTCCAGAAATTATTGACGAGCAGACAAGCATTGCATATGATCCTTTTCTCGCAATAGGCGATGGCGCCACAAAAGCAAAAGCGCTCTGGTCGGCAAGAAATATTCAATTTGATGAATCCATCGTTCCTTCTGCGAAAGGTCAAATACAGATTGCTTATCAAAAGTTCCTGAATAGCGAATTTGAAGACGTAGCTTATTTTGTTCCTAATTATGGAAAGGAGTTTTATTCGAATTAGTACAAACGTATTTTTTTCGCCCAAGTAATTTCATTTTTACAGGCATCCTTTACGGTGAGTTTAATGTTAGTTATTCCCTTTTCTGAGGCGTTAATGTAGTGAATTAACACATTGTTTTTTTTATCATACTCTAGGACTTTCCACTTTCCGTTCAGGTATAAATTGTAATCTTGTATACTTGTTTTTGAGTCAGTGACTTTCCATTCCAATGTTTTTTTATTTACAATCGTATCGGAGGTCGAAAAATTAGTAGGGTTAATTGTTGGCGGTGTTAAATCTATACCTACTTGAAAAGTTCCCAATGAAGTAATAACGGCTTCGAGTTTATTTTTGACAATACTTGTTTTAAGCGCCTCTTTTTGTCCCTTAGTTCCGATTGAATAGATGTATTGTTTTGATATTAATGCATTTTCAAGTGGCGAGAAGCAAATAATTGCCCCTAAATTTAATGGCGTACTTTGTTTGCCGAGTTGAATTTTTTCTTTGGTAATTAAAATGTCTTTTTTTTCAGGTTCAAATAATGCAAATGGATTTAAGGTAAGTGAATTTCCAAAAGCCTCAAAATAATACGACGAGTCAGGTCTTAAATATAAGCTGCTTGGCTTAGCGTCAAGGTTTATTTTACCCATATCATAACGATAAATCAAATCAAAATTAATAATTGAGGTATTTCTTTTTGTGTCGTTTAAACGAATGCTAATCGCAATAGAGTCATGCCCATTTAGG
Organism: Chryseobacterium gleum; assembly: GCA_945888625.1. Classification (GTDB taxonomy): domain Bacteria; phylum Bacteroidota; class Bacteroidia; order Flavobacteriales_D; family Crocinitomicaceae; genus UBA952. Next base: position 91,082 of record CAMDAH010000005.1, on the reverse strand, counting down.
GTAATAATCCTATCGGGATCGGATTTATAAATGGCCAAAGGATTTTGTCTTTTGTGAATAAACTTGTGAATTTTCCGGTTATTGGTTTTGTATTCGTGGTAATCGCAATAATCGTTGATCATTCGGTCATGCTCGAATGACACGGTATCAATAATACTGTGAAAAATCGTATCGTTGGACACCATCAGCACGTTTTCGAAAAGGCCACAAGTAATCAAGTCCTCGCCAATTTTATCACTGCCTTCGAGACCAATAATTAATTTATTAGTTCCATTCAAAAAATTTTGTGGGATACTAATTTTATTTCCTGCCACCTGGTATTCACCATCTTTTTTTAGCACTGGCACGGCTAGTTTTTTATCGTTAATATAGTATCCATGCTGATCTACGGAATAAAGATAAATTGTACTCGGAACTGGTGCCTGTTGGTCAATTACATTAAATCCATGAACAAGTGGATGCAGGGCTTTTTCTGTTTCGGTATCCCTTAGCTCGAAATGTAAATGAGGGCCTGAGGAGTTGCCAGAATTTCCAGAATAGGCGATGAGTTGTCCTTTTGTCACCTTAATTTGGGTAGAATCGAAGTACATATCAATCACGTTCAACTGATTTTTTTCTTGATAAGTATTAACAAGTTCTTGAATATTTTTTTCAAAAGCTGAGCAGTGAGCATAAACGCTTGTAACCCCGTTTGGGTGGTTCACATAAATTACTCTTCCGTAGCCAAGCGGCGTAATTTTTATTCTCGAAACATAACCCGCCTCAATGGCAAAAAGAGATAATCCAACTTTGCCATTTGTTCGAAAGTCAATTCCCATATGGAAATGATTCGGACGAATATCACCAAAGGAAGCAGAAAGTTTTAATGGAATCCCCAAGGGGGAGTGATAGTTGGGCTTGACGTTTTGTGCAGTGAAATATGTAGGGATTATAAAACCCAATATTAGAATTAATGGCCAGTAAATTTTCATGCCCAAAGTTATTATTTCAAAAAAGAAGAAAATACCGAGTTAAAAATATTGTTTTCAACGAATGTATATTAACTTTGTGAAAAGTTGCCAAAATGACAGAGCAAATTCAGGTAAGTATAGCGCTTTTACGTAAAAAGTTTTTGGGAATTCACCAAGAATTTCAACGTGCTAAAGAGAAAATTACCGAATTGAATTCGCAGCTAGCAGTACTAAAAGCCGATTTGATTGACATCAAAAGTTCAAAGATGTTGTTGGAAATCGAACTAAAAACTGCTAAATCTATTGTTGAGGAAACCAATAAGCAGGTTGTTAATGATTTATTATCTTCTAATGGGAGAAGTAATGAACAAATTGACGATTTGGTTAAGGAAATAGAAAATTGTATCGCAGCAATAAAAAAATAAGAAATGGGTAAAATTTCTTTAAAAGTGGAAATAGCTGGTCGTTCTTATCCTCTCACCATACAGGAAGGGGAGGAGAAAAAAGTGCTTAAGGCAGCAGAAGATATTAATCATGCAATAGCCCTTTTGAAAGCGAATTATTCGGTGAATGATTCGCAAGATTTGTTGGCTATGTCGTCTCTTCAGCTTTTGCTAAAAGGCGCTTCTTCTAAATTAGAAAAAGAAGTTCAAGCCCCAGATTATTCCCTTATTGAAAACGCGTTACAAGATTTTACAGCAGAGTTAGATCAACTCTACTAATCCTAGCCATTCGTCCAACTTGAAGTATTAACTAGTTAAATAAAAACAGTTGAAATGGAAGTGTTATGGATTTTATTGGGTTTAGTTGGAGGAGGAGGAGCCACTTTTTTTGGCCAAAAATTTTTGGTGAAATCAAAAAGTGAAGGGCTTATCAAGGAAGCGGAATTACAAGCAGAAAACATTAAGAAAGAGAAAAATATTCAGGCTAAAGAAAATTTTTTACGTCTTAAAGAAGAGCATGAAGTTGCCATCAAAGACCGCGAGAGAAAATTGCAGTCCAATGAAGACCGTGCTCGTGCTAAAGAAAAAAATATCGATCAAAAATTAGAGGATCTCGGTCGTAAAGAAAAAATTACGGAGGGTTTACAGCAGGATTTTGAAGCGAAGTTTCAAGGTTTAGCTGCACGAATGCAGGAACTTGATAAAATACAAAGCAAACGTGTTGAGGAGCTGTCCAAGATAAGCGGTTTACAAGCAGAGGATGCTAAAAAAATGTTAATGGATGCGCTTACTGATGAGGCTAGAACAGGTGCCATGGCGCAAATAAAGGAAATCACGGAAGAAGCAAAGTTAAATGCTAATCGTGAGGCGCGAAAAATTGTTATTCAAACTATTCAACGCGTTGCAACGGAACAAGCAGTGGAAAATGCGGTATCGGTTTTTAATATCGAGTCCGACGAGGTGAAAGGCCGAATAATTGGGCGCGAGGGTAGAAATATTCGTGCGCTGGAGGCAGCAACAGGGGTGGAAATCGTAGTTGACGACACACCAGAGGCAATCATTTTATCGTGCTTTGACCCAATTAGAAGGGAAATTGCTCGCCTTGCCTTGCATCAATTGGTTTCAGATGGCCGAATTCATCCTGCTAGAATTGAGGAGGTGGTATTGAAAACTAAAAAGCAGTTAGAGGAAGAAATTGCTGAGACGGGTAGAAGAACGTGTATTGATTTGGGTATTCACGGTTTACATCCCGAATTGATGCGCATGGTTGGTAGAATGAAGTACCGATCTTCCTATGGTCAAAACTTATTACAACACTCGCGCGAGGTAGCCAATTTGTGTGCTATCATGGCCGCTGAACTTGGATTAAATGTTAAACTCGCCAAACGTGCCGGTTTATTACACGATATTGGTAAAGTTCCAGATGAAGAGCCCGAATTGCCGCACGCTATTCTTGGAATGAAAATAGCTGAGAAATTTGGTGAAAAAGGGGAGGTGCTAAACGCAATTGGCGCACACCACGATGAGATTGAAATGACTTCACTTATATCGCCAATTGTGCAAGTTTGTGATGCTATTTCGGGCGCTAGACCGGGCGCACGTCGTGAAATCGTAGAAACCTACATCAAACGCATAAAAGAACTAGAGAATTTGGCACTTTCGTATGAGGGCGTTAGCAATGCATACGCTATTCAAGCAGGAAGGGAATTACGCGTGTTAGTGGAGGCTGAAAAGGTTTCGGACCAAAAGTCAGAAGAATTGTCTTTCACTATTTCGCAACGGATTCAAACAGAAATGACGTATCCTGGACAAGTTAAAGTAACGGTTATCCGTGAAAAACGATCTGTGAATTACGCTAAATAATTGGTGAAAACTTAAGTTACGCTTCTTTGTTTTTAAGTTAAAGGTCTTCAAAATGAATCCAAAATGGCAATTAATTGCGGGTCCTTGCAGTGCTGAAACACGTGAGCAAGTTATGGAAACGGCAAAAGGTTTAGTGTCGCTTCAGCCAAGCTATTTTCGTGCAGGTATTTGGAAGCCACGTACCAGACCAGGCGAATTTGAGGGTTCGGGTAATCAAGCATTAGCTTGGATGAAAGAGGCCAAAGCAACCTATGGATTGAAATTATGTACCGAGGTGGCGAATGCGAATCATGTTGAGCTAGCTTTGAATGCTGGTTTTGATATGCTGTGGATTGGAGCTCGCACCACCACAAATCCTTTTTCTGTTCAAGATATTGCGGATGCGCTAAGAGGCGTTGACATGCCCATCATGGTGAAAAATCCGATTAATCCCGATTTGAAATTATGGGTCGGTGCTATTGAACGACTTTATAACGTTGGGGTCAATGATGTCACCGCCATTCACCGCGGCTTTTCTGTGTATGAAGTTGCAAAATACCGTAATAACCCTAATTGGCAAATTCCGATCGATCTAAAACAGGAATTGCCTCAACTCCCGCTTCTTTGCGATCCTTCTCATATCACAGGTGATGCTTCCATGTTGTTGGAAGTTGCTCAGAAAGCTATTGATTTGAAATATGATGGGCTAATGCTTGAAACGCATTGTAATCCTAAGGAAGCGTGGACAGATGCTAAACAACAAGTTACGCCAGCGGAACTAGCGGAGCTTCTAGCTAAATTACATTTTAGGGATAGAAGGGAAATTGAGGAAGCGGAGTTATTGGAATTTAGAGCGAAAATTAATGCAATGGATGAAGCTATAATTCATCTTTTAACAGAAAGAATGTTTACTTCAGGCTTAATTGGTAAGTTTAAAAAGGAACATAATTTAGCGATCTTGCAGAAAGCACGCTGGGAAGAGTTACTTGTAAGTAATGTCGATAAAGCAGTTAAGCTCAATCTCTCCAATGAATTCTCAACACAATTGTTTAAGCTTATTCATCAGGAATCAATTCATATTCAGTCGCAAATTTTGAATGACAAAAATCATGAATAAAACAATTCTTCCTTTTAAGGTTCAAGGAAGTCTGGTGGCAAATCCATCCAAAAGTTACCTGCAAAGGGCTATTGTTTGCGCTGCCCTAGCGAAAGAAAAAACATATTTTTCAATTGATAATCCTTCCGACGATGTATCTTCTGCGCTTCGTCTTTTGCCTGCTTTGGGTGCTTCCTTTCAGAATGGAATCATTCTTCCAACATCTTCTGCTAATAGGCTGGATGAATTGATACTGAATGTGGGCGAGTCAGGCTTGTTGCTTCGCTTTATGTCTACGATTGGATTAGGTTTTGCCAAACGATTGATTCTTCAGGGTGAGGGTACTTTGTTGAAACGATCGATTGTTTCCCTGGTAGATCAATTGCGAGCAATAGGCTTGCATGTTGCATCCAATAATGATTTTCTTCCTATAGTAATCGAGGGAGAAATTACGAATACTTCCTTGTCGGTGAATGCCTCTGACAGTTCTCAATTCCTTTCTGGTTTATTGATTTCGCTTTCGCGAAGACCATTTGATAGTGTGGTTAATGTTTCGGCACTAAGCAGTAAGCCTTACATTGATTTAACCCTCGATGTCTTGAAAGATTTCGGGGTACGTATTCGCCATGATAATTACGGAACATTTTATTTGGAAGGCAATCAATCCATGTCAGCTCAAAAAATTAATATGGAAGGCGATTGGAGCGGGGCATCAAATCATTTGGTAGGTGCCGCCATTTCAGGTGAAATTACAATGAAAGGATTGTCGATTGTTTCTACTCAAGCAGACAAATGTATATTGGAAGTCTTAGAGGTATTTGGCGCCATAGTGGAAGTTCATGAACAGGAAATTACAGTGAAGCAAAAGGAAAAACGCCCCTTTGTCTTTGATGCGACCCACTGCCCAGATTTATTTCCTCCTCTTGCAATTTTGGCATGTGCTGCAGTGGGTACGAGTGAAATTAAAGGACTTCATCGTTTGGAGAATAAAGAATCAAATCGTCAACTTAGTATTGTCAAGATGTTGAACGTTTTTGGGGTGAATTTTAAAATTGTTTCGGACAGCATCATTATTGAAGGGAATGGAGTAGTGCAGGGCGGAACGATCGCTACCTATAATGATCATCGCATGTCAATGGCTGGTGCAATGGCAGCTTGCATTGCTGCATCAGAAATTACAATCGATAATGTGGAGTGCGTGGCTAAATCATACCCCAACTTTTTTAACGACCTAGAAGCTTTAGGTCTTATTGATTAGTTTTTTTTTTTTTTTTTCGTCTCGATTGGCAAAGGGAGGATGAAGAAAATAAAGTCCGATTTTTTCTGCCTGGGCGGAGGACAGAAGTGTATTATAATAAGCTTCAAGAAAACTTTGTATAAATAAATATTTGTCATTAAAAATATTTATTAATTTCGCCCCTAAACTTAGGAATGTTGACCAAAAAGTTTGGAACTAACATTTTTATTAATCGTCTTAATCTAAAAAAAAATGATGAAAAAACTACTTTTAATCGCTGGATTTTCAATCGGTCTAGTTGCTGTGAATGCTCAAATCATGAGAGGTAATGTTATGATTGACCCATACATTGGGGTTCCTAATTGGGCAAATAGTTTATTGTACAGTCAATATGATGGTTCAAATATGGACGTTACCAATTATAAAACGATAGGTAGTGCCTTATCTTATGGTGGAAGATTAGAATATATGATTGCTGATAAAGTGGGTATTGGAGCAGATGTTAATTATGAAGTTTCAGGCTATTCCTTTGATTATCTTGATTATCAATACGATGCTTCTGGAGCAGTTGTTTATATCAATGGAGATCCACAGTATAGATCTTACACAGATGAATATACAGCGAAAAAATTGCGAGCCATGTTTCGTCTAAATTATCATTTCTTCCAAAGCGATAAAGTGGATGTTTATTCTGGTTTTGGCGCGGGGTATAAAAGCGTTAAACGTGATTATACTACTACCCCAAGCAATTCAGCAAGCACAAACGATGACGCTAATAATGCATTAATTCCTGTAACGGCAAGGTTAGCGATTGGGACGAAAATATATTTCACTCAGAATATTGGTGCCCATGTAGAATTAGGTGTTTTTGGTGGAGGGTTAATCCAATTTGGACTTTCAGCTAAATTCTAAATGATTCATTAATTGAAAAAGCCATCCGTCAAGCGACGGATGGCTTTTTTTATGCGCTAAAAGTACAGCTTGTTTTCTTAAGATCTTTTGAGAATAGAAGGTAGTGTTTTAGTTGATGTAGGAACTACAGCTTTACTATTCTTTTTGTTAGCTTCTGGTCCGCTTGTTCGCTTTGTAGAAAATAACATCCTGCAGGAAAGTTAGAAAGGTTGATGATTGTTTCTGAAGAGGCAGGGATAATCTCCATGAGGTTTTGACCAAAGCAATCCACAAGTATAATTCGAGCGGTTTGCTCTGAATGACGAATGATCAATTCATCGCGTGTTGGGTTGGGAAAAACTTCCATTTCGATCTTGTTATTTTCTTCCAAACCAATATTATTGTCATTTCTGAATAATACATTATCAATATAGACAACGCCAGAGGCTACAGGAGCGGCAGAAATAATAAGCTGCGCGATGTGTTGGGTACTATTCAATGAAGTGAAATTACTCAGTGGAATATCGTAAGTATTCCACTGTTCTAGGATAGGCACAAAGGATAATTCGTGTTCGCTGTCATCGCCCCCTGCATAGGCCATATCGGCACCAAAATCAACCAGTTTAATTTTTAAATTAGTGATATTGGCAGTCCAAGCATCTATTCTGAGGTGGGTCATTGTGCTTACATTTAGAATATTAGCGCCTAATGTTTCGATGCCGACGAAATTCAAGTTAGTATATTTCTTAGTGTCGTTTCCAGCAATTTGTAAATTATTTAGTGTGCCTTGCGACCACGGGGCTTGCCAGGTGTCAACGGAAACGTTCGTGTAAGGATTACTGAACATGGAAATAACGTTTGTAGCATTGTAAGTTGGTGTTGGTGCATCTACCATCGGTTCCGCTAATGGAGGCCCCTGATTGCTAAATTTGATATTGTCGAAATAGCAGATGTTGTCTTGGTTGCGTTGTTGAAAATCTGGAAAAATAATTATTTGATCAATGCCTGAAGAAGAAGGTGCGCCAATGATACCGGTGAAATCAAAAGTAAGTTCCTCCCACTGATTGATGAGTGTATTGCTGACTAATATTTCGCCTGTAGAAGCTCCTGCAGGAGTTGCAAACTTTATCCCAACAGGACTAATAATAGGCTTGTAGACCATTATTTTTACAATGCAATTACTGGCTGTTAAGGTGAAAGTTCCTATGTCTGCACCATGCTGTGACTCACAGCCCGCCCAAGGCATTCCATTTTGTTTAGCTGTAAATTTTGCCACCTGCGCTGAAAGATTTATTCCTGCAACTGATGGATTGGCCACGATTTCTAAAGGTGGTTGATTGTCATTTTCAAATACGGTCCAGGTCCAAAGTGTTCCGTAACCACCGGTTTCAAATGATATAGGGCCATTCTGCGCCAAACAAGTGTTCGCAGCGATGATGATAAATAAGAGTAGCGTTTTTTTCATGGTAGATTGTTTTCTTTTTGTTAAAAGTACAATATTGTTTTGTGAATACTTGTTTTATATTGTTTTTTTGACCGAAGTCAATTAACGTTACTTCATCATAGCTTTTCTAACTCACATTTATTTATGCGGACATAATGGTTGGCCCCATTGGGATAATCTTGTGCATTCCCATTAAGTAAAAGAATGTCAATGTAGTTTGAATTTATGGAACTGCCATTGGACACATTACTCAAGTACATATAGTTTCCTGAAACAAAAGAGGGTAAATTGATTTCTTTTAGACTTCCATCGATTCCTTTCTTTATATATAAACCATTGTACTTGATACACAGGTAATATAATGTTCCTTGGTGTTCAATCAGTCGAATCCGATTGATATCATCCATATCTAATGGAATTGGAGTTTCGGTCGTTTGCCCGCTAGCATCAACTTCTAGTTGGAAGTAGCTCGATTTCCATTCCTCCGAGGGATCGAGGAGTTTTTGATAAATACCAATCACCTTGTTAGAGGAACTCAGAAATAATTCGCAATTGTCTACTAATTTGCTCCGAGTCGCTGCCAAGGGATGGGTGCTTAAATCACAAATAGTTTGGTTGTTCCATGTGCCACTAAAACGGTGGAAGAATTTATTTTTATAATAAATAGCGGGTAATCCGGGACCAACATAATCGTCTTGTACAGCCAAAACGCAAGGTCCATTAGGCGTTCCTAATACGAAAGGGTAGTAGTAGGAATTACCCAAATTTTGGCCAGCCATTTCTTCGGTCCAATTGGGTGCATCGACCTGCTTGTAATAGAGTTTAAGGTCTTGGTACAATCCAAATGAAACGTACAGTATATCGTCAGCGCCGATAGATGCTCCAATGCGTATGTTGACCGTTTCTGAGGTTCCAGGCGTATGATCAACGATTAATTCTATTGTGTGATTAAATATATCACCACTTTTAGCATTTGGAAAAGTGTAGTGTTTCAGTTTTCCAAGCGACCCATTTTCTGATGGATCAGTATCTGTGGGTTCAAAAACGATTAAGTGAATACCGCCTTTAGAATCGACCAAGATATTTGCAGGTCGTGAAGTAGGAATTCCGGCACCTTTCACCCAAGGTCCATTTCCAGTTTTACAATAGAGGTAAACGGTAGAGGGATTGCTTGCGTTGGGATAGCCGTTCGTTAAATTATCATTATCGACAACCGTCATGAAGACTTTGTTCTCAAATCGAACAATTTTCTGCTGGTTGTATCCCCACCATGTCCCATTTTGTTCGTGGTACTTACTCCCAGGAATACTTTCTATGTGTACTTTAATGTTACTCGAATCGGTTTTTTTACAGCCAAAAAGAAAAATTGATAAGAACAGAAAGAGGGTAGAATAATATTTACTCAAATTGGTCATAAAAAAGACTTAGATTTATACCAAATTAACTATTAATCCTACAATTTAAGATCATGTATCTAAAAAAAATAATATTCATTTGTTTTCTTGTGAACTCCCTTAGTTTTAATTCACAATTGCTTAGAGGAGATATACTAGTTGATCCTTACGTTGGTATACCAAATTATCCAAACTTGGGAGTATCTCAACTCTTTTCAATTAATACCCAGGGATCTGATAGCTATAAACTTGTTGGTGGGTTTTTTTCGTATGGTTTTCGTTTAGAGTACATGCTTACTGACAAATTAGGCTTGGGTACAGACATTAATTATGTAAAGTCGGGTTATACTTCGGATTATATCGGTTATCAATACGATGAATTTAATAATCAATTATTTGACACCAATGGTATGGCGCTGCTAATGCCTTATAGTGAGAAGTATACGGCCGAAAGATACCGTGCAATGGGCAGGTTAAATTATTATTTCTCAAGTAATGAGAAAGTAAATTTTTATGGAGGTTTGGGAGTTGGTTATTATGGCATTAATCGAACCTTCACTTCCACACCATACGACCCCTCAAGTTCAAATTTTTTGAGTTCCGTTGATGAGGTTTTCTTCCCTATCAGTTTTCGTTTGGCAATAGGCGCTAAATTTTACTTTACCCGTAATTTTGGAGGACACGTTGAACTAGGAAGTTTTGGCGGAGGTACCATTCAATTTGGTTTATCGGTGAAGATTTAAAAGAAAAAACTCGTAGAAAGTGACTAGATATTATTTTTAGCACCCAATGATAGTGTTATTCTTCATAATGGATTAAATGCTTCGAAATCAATTAGCTTGGTTATTTAGAATCTTACACAATTTATTTAAGATACTATTAATTTTATAACATTTTTATTGTAAATTAGAATTCTAAAAATCCAATTATTATGAAAAAAACACTTCTCTTACTTACCTTGTTACCGTATTTCTTGTCTGCTCAGGTGTGCACACCAAGTTCCAATGTGGTTCTTTTTACAAATTATGATGGTGGAATTCTGAACATCAATGTAGATGTGAATATTCCCAATTTAAAAATCGGCATTGTAAGTTATGAAGCTGTTCAGGTAAACTTTAGCGGTCCTTTCGTTAACAACATTACTGAGGTGCGTTATGCAGGATACAACAGCAACAATGATAATTGTAATCTATCGGTTATTGCCACTTCTTTTTCTGGACTTCCAGTTGGTGCTGCTACTTCAATTACTTTTGCCCCTCCAGCTACAGTAAACGATCCGAACGGAAACAATTCAATTATCTGTGCTTACTCATGCAGCTCCGGTTCCAATCAAGGCGGATGCAACACTGTAAATCAAGTTGTGGCTTATTTTTACCAGGTTTTTAATGTGAACGCCGTATATTCACACAGAATTCAATACGGTTGCTGGACGGGAGTTCAAAACATCAGCACTGGAGGAAATTGTTGCCCGGCTCCACCGCCTCCGGCGCCTTTAACAGCGACATCGACTCAGGTGAATGTCTTGTGTAACGGTAGTTCAACAGGCAGTATAAATTTAACGGTAGTGGGTGGTACGCCACCCTACACCTATGCTTGGAGTAATAATGCAGTAACGCAAGACTTAACGAATCTTCCATCGGGTTCTTATACGGTAGTAGTAACAGATGCAACGGGCGCACAAACCTCCAATTCGGTAACAATATCGTCGCCTCCTGCAATGGCCGTAGTGGGAACAGTATTAAATTCGCCTTGTTTTGATGAATTTGGTAGTATCCAGTTAACTACTTCGGGAGGTGTTTCACCTTACACGGTGAATTGGAATGGATTAAATCCAGCGCAGGTTCCAGCAGGACAATATGCTATAAGTGTTCAGGATGCCAACAACTGTGTGTTCAACTACAATTTTGCCGTTTCAGAACCCACTGAACTTTCAGGAGATATTACAAGCACACCAGATTTAGGCAATTGTGAAGGAACTATTTCTATCGTTGCACAGGGAGGTACAGCACCCTACGCGTATAGCTGGGATAGTTTACCTGGTGTTTCCCCCAATATGATAGATGTGTGTGAAGGTGAATATTGCGTAGAGGTAACTGACGCCAATGGTTGTGTGGAAGAATTTTGCGAAGAGGTGATCAGTTTGGCAAATGTCGGAGATATCGACTTGCCATTTTCGAACAGCACGATCGCACCAAATCCTTCAATAGAAAGTACGATTTTGACGATTAAAAGCGCGATTCAGCAACCACTTACCATCCGTATTGTTGACGTTTCAGGTACAGAAGTTTTTGTCGAATCAGTTTATGTCAATGCATCAAAACAAGTAGAGATCAGTATTGCTGCTCCTAGCGGTATTTATTTTATCAATTTCACCAACGAGGTAGGATTTGTTGAAACGTTGAAATGGCTGCGATACTAAACGGCATTGTAAAAATGATATGGTTCGAAGTTTGAAAAATGATTTTTGAATAGCGGCAAACTTTGAAAATATATTTTACTCAGAATGTTGGAACCCGATAAGCATTCGGTGTTTAAGCTAAATTCCAAATAGATTATTTAATGAAAAAGCCATCCGTCAATTAACGGATGGCTTTTTTTATGCGAAAAAAGTTCAGGGTCTTAGTTCTCCATCAACTTAATCAAATTCAAGGCCGAACCTGCCTTAAACCAATCAATTTGAGAGCTATTGTAGGTGTGATTCAATAAAATAGTATCCGTTTTACCATTTGAATGCACTATTTCTAAGGCCAATGCTTTGCCAGGATGGAATGATGTTAAATCAATAAAGTTGAAAGTGTCATCTTCTTGTATTTTATCATAATCTGCTTCATTTTGAAAAGTAAGGCCTAACATTCCTTGTTTTTTGAGATTAGTTTCATGGATACGTGCGAATGATTTCACGATTACTGCAGTTACACCTAGATGTCTTGGCTCCATGGCCGCATGCTCACGGGAGGAACCCTCTCCGTAGTTATGGTCTCCCACAACAATTGTTGGAATACCAGCCGCTTTATAGGCTCGTTGCACCGCAGGGACTTCTCCGTAAGTTAAAGTAAGTGAATTTTTCACACAATTTGCTTTGCCATTAAAGGCGTTTTCAGCGCCAATCAATAAATTATTGGAGATGTTATCCAAATGTCCACGGTATTTAAGCCAAGGCCCAGCCATGGAAATATGGTCGGTTGTACATTTCCCTTTTACTTTGATAAGCAGCTTCGCTCCAGTGATGTTTTTACCATCCCAAGTAGGGAAATTTGCTAAAAGTTGCAGACGAGATGAGTTTTCCGCAACAACTACTTGTACCTGTTCACCGTCCTCGGCGGGTGCTTGATAACCGTTATCTTCAACAGAAAATCCTGCTGCAGGTAATTCGTCCCCATAAGGAGCAGCAAACTTAAAAGGCTCGCCATTGTCGTTAAGTAAGCTATCCGTCAAAGGATTAAATCCAAGATTTCCGGAGATTGCAATTGCAGCTACTATTTCTGGAGAGGCCACGAAAGCATGCGTATTTGGGTTTCCATCAGCGCGTTTCGAAAAATTACGGTTGAACGAATGGATAATGGTGTTTTTTTCTTGTTTTTCTGCGCCTTCTCTTGCCCATTGGCCGATACATGGACCACATGCATTGGTAAATATCTTGGTCCCCATTTTTTCAAAATCTGCTAATATTCCATCGCGTTCTGCGGTAAAGCGAACTTGTTCTGACCCTGGATTGATTCCAAACTCCGCCTTAGGTAAAATTCCATTAGCAACGGCTTGTTTTACAATTGAGCCAGCTCTTGCCAAATCTTCATAGGAAGAGTTTGTACACGAACCGATTAATCCCCATTCTACTTTCATCGGCCAATCGTTATTGTCTGCTACCTCCTTCATCTTTGAAATAGGTGTTCCATTGTCAGGAGTAAATGGACCATTGATGTGTGGCTCTAAATCACTTAGATTAATTTCTATAAGTTGATCAAAATAGGTTTTTGGATCTTCATAAACTTCCGGGTCGCCTGTTAAATGTTCAGCTATAAGATCTGCTGCACTCACCACTTCTGATCTTCCCGTTGCTTTCAAATACCGTCGCATAGAATCATCATAACCAAAGGTCGAAGTGGTTGCACCGATCTCTGCGCCCATGTTACAAATGGTTCCTTTTCCGGTACAAGATAAAGCAATTGCTCCTTCTCCAAAATATTCTACCACTGCTCCAGTTCCTCCTTTCACGGTTAGTATATCCGCTACCTTTAGAATGACATCTTTTGCAGAGGTCCAACCATTGAGTTTTCCTGTTAATTTAACACCTATTATTTTGGGGAACTTTAATTCCCATGCCATGGCAGCCATTACGTCTACTGCATCGGCTCCACCAACGCCAATTGCAATCATGCCTAAGCCTCCAGCGTTTACAGTATGAGAATCTGTTCCGATCATCATTCCACCGGGAAAAGCATAATTCTCTAGAACAACTTGATGAATAATACCTGCGCCGGGCTTCCAGAAACCGATGCCATATTTATTTGAAATAGAGGATAAAAAATTAAAAACTTCGTTGTTTTGGTTGAGGGATTCTTGTAAGTCTTTACTTGCACCAACTTTCGCTTGAATCAGGTGGTCTGCATGAACAGTAGAGGGAACAGCTACTTTCTTTTTCCCCGCTTGCATAAATTGTAACAAGGCCATCTGTGCTGTTGCATCTTGCATAGCAACACGATCCGGCGCAAAATCTACGTATGATTCCCCTCGAGAATATACTTGGTTTGCATTACCTTCCCACAGGTGCGTATAAAGAATTTTTTCAGTCAATGTTAAAGGGCGCCCCACCAATTTCCTTGCCGCCGCTATTCGTTCAGGATATAAAGAATAAATCCGTTTAATCATGTCAAGATCAAAAACCATAATGTATTTACTTAAAAATTTTGGTTAAAATTAAGTATTTTGTATGAGGAGAGGACTGATTAGTATGATTTTTTCTGATTAGATTTAGTATTTGATTTTGTTCTGTATTCCTTTCCGCCTTCATTAGTATTTTTAATTACCATGTGTTACCTTTGAAACAAGGTGTTTGAGAAATTAAAAATAATTGACTTATCAACGGTTTTGGCTGGGCCATCCGTTGCGTCTTTTTTTGCTGAATTAGGCTGTAGCGTAATAAAAATTGAAAACAAGAAAAAACCTGATGTTACTCGCTCGTGGTATTTTATTGGTGAGCAAAAATCAAGTGTGTCAGCTTATTTCTCAAGTATAAATTACAAAAAAGAATACCTAAAACTCGATCTGTCCGCTCCGAATGACCATACATTTTTTCTTCAGCATTTAAAAACAGCGGACATCTTAATAAGTAATTTCAAGTTTGGCGACGAAGAAAAGTTGAACCTGACTGATGCTTTTTTAAGGTCTATACAGCCGAATTTGATTATAGGAAAAATTAGTGGCTTTGGTAGCGAAAGTGATCGGGTAGCGTATGATTTAATTTTACAAGCAGAAACAGGTTTTATGTCGATCAACGGAACGTCTGAAAGTGGTCCATTAAAAATGCCGGTTGCACTTATTGATGTTTTAGCAGCACACCATTTAAAGGAAGGCCTTCTTTTAGCACTTATCGAGCGTATGGAATCGGGCTGCGCAAAGACCGTTGAGGTTTCGCTCTACGATGCCGCAATTTGTAGTTTGGTTAATCAAGCTTCCAATTATTTAATGTCTGGTATAGTGCCTCAGCGAATGGGAAGTTTACATCCCAATATTGCGCCGTACGGGGAATTATTTAAAACGTTTGATCAACGAACAATTACTTTTGCAGTAGGGAATAACGAACACTTTTTAAAGTTGTGTCGCTATTTAGGTTTGGAATTGTTGCCAAACGACTCTCGTTTTAGTGATAATCAACAACGCGTCAAAAATCGTATTTCTTTGTTTGAATTAATCGCTGGGCGTGTAAGTTTACTCGACGCTGAGGAAATTTCAATCGCTATGCGCAAGGAAAACGTTCCATATGGAATTATTAAAAATATCGACGAGGTGTTGAACAGCGAATGGGCAACCAAAATGATTAAGTCAGAACGTATTGAGGAAACGTTAACTAAAAGAATGTCTCAAATTGCTTTCAAATGGAAGTAAGGTCTCCCCAAAATAAAGCGGAATGGACGGCATATTACGATTTGCGGTTTCGGGTTTTAAGGGAGCCTTGGAATCAAATACGAGGCAGCGAACGCGATAGTCATGAAGAGGATGGGGAGCATTTTGCCGTATTTAATGCACATCTTATTATCGCTGTTGGAAGATTAGATCAATTGGATAGTTCCACTGGACAAGTGCGTTTCATGGCGGTAATGCCCTCATTTCAAGGGAAGCAAATTGGGAGACTTTTAATGGACGCCATAATGAAGCGCTGTGAGGAAAAAAAGTTGCCTGTTGTTATCCTTCATGCGAGAGAAATAGCGATCCCTTTTTACGAACGCTTGGGTTTTCAATTAGTGGAAAAATCGCATTTGCTTTTTGGGGAAATTCAACATTTTTTGATGGAAAAAAGAAAGGCTAGTGAAAACTAGCCTTTCTTTTTGTTAAACGATATTTATTACAATACCACCAGTTTTTGTGATCCGACTTTCGTGTTGAGTTTGTAAAGGGTGACGTAATAGATACCCGACTCTAAATTTTCCACTTCGTATGTGGTTTCATTTTTTACACTTTTGCGGCTTGTTAATTTACCGTTTGAGTCTGTAATGATAAGTTCACTAATGTCGTCGTTTAAATTCCATGTGATAGTCGCATTATTAGAAGTTGGATTTGGATACATCATCCATGTATTATCCTCTTTCCCGTTTAATGAACTGGTGCTTTCAGCTATAACTTCTGCTTGTATAATGGCTTGACATCCGTTAGCATCTGTTACTGTTACATCATAAACTCCAGCTGATAGATTGGTTAAGTCCTCAGTCGTTTCATTATTACTCCATAGGTACGTGTATGTTGGTGTACCGCCGGCAACACTTAAGTCGATTGTCCCGTCGTTACCCGTGGTTAAACTTGTCTCCACTGTTAATGCTATTTCACTAGGCTCACTTATTGAATAACTAACAAAGGTTATGCAACCGTTTCCATCCGTTAAGGTTAAGCGGTAAGTACCTGGACTTAGGTTACTTAAATCTTCTGTTGTAGCACCATTATCCCAAGCATAAGAGTAGGTAGGAACGCCTTGTAAAACACTTACATCAATCGTTCCATTCCCAAGTCCAAAACAAGTTACGTTAGTTTGGTTGGCAACTATTACCGCTGGAGCGCTCATTGCTACATTAATACTCGTATCCAAAATACAACCTCGAGCATCTGCAATATTAATTGAGTATGTTCCAAGTGCAAGGCTGTCTTGAGAAATACCGTTGTAATTGTTAGACCAAAGAATTTGGTAAGGTACTTGTCCGCCAGTTGGATTGATTAGAATACTTGCTGAATTTGCCATACAACTTCCTGTAACTATTGCATTTGCATGAATCGGTGTGGTCACAAAATTGCTTGCCATCATAACGGCTGCCTCAGCGTCTAATCTTCCAGAACCAATCTTACCTGCATAGGTTGGGTTTAATGCGTCTATGTTTACCGAACTGTTTTTCAGGATATATTCGATGTCTAAGTTGCTTAAACATGGGTTAACTGCAAGCATTAGAGCCACTGTTCCACTTACCAATGGCGCAGCAAAAGAAGTTCCTGTACTAGTTAAATACCATCCTGGAGCTGCTGAAATAGCAACGTCATAACCCGGTGCAGCAAGGTCCACGCTTGGGTTGTGCTGGTGAGTACTTAATGGGTCACCAATAATTCGCTCGTGGTTGTCGCTATTTCCAATACTTGTTACTGAAAAAACGTTGGCACATGCTGAAGGATAAACCAATTGATCTGGGCTACCACATGTAGTACCATTTCCAGCTGCCGCTACGATAAAACTTCCATTGTTATACGCTTCGTCTATCACATCTTGAAAATATTGATTGTAAAAACAGCCTGCCGACCAGCTAACATTGATAATATCTAAACCTGCATAACTAGCCGCCAAGATTTCATTAAAGGACATTTGATAAAGTGCTAGACTGCTATTGAATCCAATAGAACTCTTCCCTAAATTATTGTCTGTATTTCCTGCTGCAACGATTGCAACTGCTGTACCATGAGTTTGGGTAAGGGCATTACTTGCATCATAATAGGTAACTTTTCCAACTAATTCATCGTGATTAACATAGTAGTTTTGATCAGATATACCAATAGTAACATCATTGCTGCCGTGCGTGATATCCCATGCGCCGCTTGCATTAACAAGAGTTAAGGCGTAGTCGGTAGCGAATTCTATGGAATAGTCATCAGGCGTATAGAGCGTTTCATATTTAGGTGCTAAAGCAATTCCTTGTGCAATTGATGGTGAATTGGTAAAAGCATTTATTAATTGTTGTTCATTACAAGCACAGCTAATTTCATATACCTTTTGTAATTTTATTTGCTTAGAGGCAGGTAACGCTTTAACAACACTTGTAATATTAAGTGATGAAATTAATGCGTTAAATTGAACATCAGTTGAAAACAAATGTCCATCAGCACTAACAGATGGAACTATCGACTCTACTGGAATTGTCGCCCAGATTTTAGCGCTGTTTTGTGCTTGAGAAGTAAATGATAAAATTCCTACTGCAATCGTTAAGAAGTTTTTTGTTAAGAAGATTTTTTTCATGGCGTTTAATTTTAGTTGTTTGTAATTATGATTCAAAGCAACGGCAATTAAAGCAGCGACAAATAAGTTTTTCTTGATTACAATATAAAATACCACATCATACTAGTTCCACGGTACGTATTTTATGCGTTTGTTTAAGTAGTTCTACTTAGAAAAGTAGTTAAATACTATTTTTGAGCTTGTCTAAACAGGTAGATAGCCACCAGGGCAAATAGCAAATTGGGCGTCCAAACGGCAAGAATAGATGGAAAGCCAATTTTAATGGCGGTAACGGCCATTACTTTCATGCAGAAAATATATATAAAAACAAATGCTAGACCAATAGCAATATTTACTCCAACGCCTCCGCGTTTCTTTTTAGAGGAAACGGCAACACCAATAATTGTCAAAATATAGGTTGCAAAGGGATAGGAAGTTCGCTGATATAATTCTATTTCATAAAAAGGCACAAAAGCTGAGCCTTTATACTTTTCTCGTTTTATCATTCCGGATAGCTCACTGTAAGTCATTGTTTCGGCTATGTTTTCTCGTTGCGCCATTTCATTGATTTGAAAGTCAAATACGGTGTCTTTTTTAGCGTAATGGGTTAGCGTGCCTTTTGGAAACCCTAGGTGTTTTTCATAGACATCGGTTAGTACCCATTTGTTGGTTCCTTGTATGTTTTTTGCTTTTCGTGCTTTTAGGAAGGAGTAAGGCTGTGAGCTATCGTTCCACTGCTGAACAACCAAGTCTTTAACTTCATCTTCTTGATTCGAGTAATTTGAAAAATAAACAATCCTATTTCCTGGATATTCTGCATGGTAGTCTTCGACCATCATGACATCTCGGTAATATTTTTCCTCAAAACCCAACCTTAGCTTATTCGTTCTTGGCACAATCAAGTGATTTAAAATTAGGGATAAAATCATCAATATAGTTGAGGCAATCATGTAGGGCCTTAGAAAACGATTAATCGGGCGGCCACTAAACCACATCGGAATTATTTCAGTGTCTTGAGCCATTTTAGCCGTAAACCAAATCACGGATATGAAAATAATCATGGAGGAAAACATGTTACCATGAAAGATAATGAAGCCCAAGTAATATTCTAATACAATAGCCGAAAACGGCGCTTTATGCGAAATGAACTCGCTCAGTTTATCAGATAAATCAAAAACAACTGCGAAGAGCATAATTAGGCCCAACATGAAAAAGAAGGTGCTTAAAAATTTACGTATGATGTATTTATCTATTATTTTAAGCATCAATTATCTTTTTTGAGCCAATTGTTTTACCATGCTATTTTTCCATGAAAGGAAGTCACCTTGTTTAATATGTACCCTAGCTTGATCCACTAATTCAAGGTAAAAAGCCAAGTTGTGAATTGTCGCTATTTGGATGCCTAAATATTCATTGGCTTTTACTAGATGCCTCAAATAAGCTTTGGTGTATACTTGGTCGACCCAAACATTGGAGTTTTTATCAATTGGACTAAAATCGTCTGCCCATTTTTCATTTTTAATATTTAGGGTGCCTTCCCATGTAAATAACATGCCATGCCGTGCATTTCTACTCGGCATAACACAATCGAACATGTCAATCCCAAGTGAAATACATTCGAGAATATTCCAAGGCGTTCCAACTCCCATTAAGTAGCGCGCTTTATCTTTGGGTAAAATCTCGCAAACGCGATCGGTCATTTCATATAAATCATCTTCGGGTTCTCCAACGGATAATCCTCCAATAGCATTGCCCACTTTTCCATATTCAGCAATCGTTTCTGCTGAGATTGTTCTTAAATCTTCGTAGGTACTCCCTTGTACAATAGGAAATAACGTTTGTTCGTATGGGTAGAGTGCCTTGGTGTTTTGCATGTGATCGCTGCATCGTTTCAACCAGCGATGGGTCATTTCCATTGATTTTTTTGCATAGCTGTAGTCACATGGATACGGAGTACATTCGTCGAATGCCATGATAATATCTGCTCCAATGCTTCGTTGCATATCGATAGCGGTCTCTGGAGAAAAGAATAAATAACTCCCGTTGAGGTGGGACTGAAACGTAACCCCTTCTTCTTTTATTTTTCGTGATCCAGAAAGGGAGTATACTTGGTAGCCACCACTGTCGGTGAGCATGGGTCTTTCCCAACCAATAAATTGATGAAGCCCTCCTGCTTTCTCAATGATTTCTACTCCAGGTCGCAAAAAAAGATGATACGTATTTCCTAAAATTATCTGCGCTCCTATATCGTCTCTTAATTCCTGCTGATGCACTCCTTTTACACTTCCAACAGTGCCGACAGGCATAAATATAGGAGTGGTAATTGTACCGTGATCGGTATGTAATAGCCCAAGTCGAGCGGATGTATTTTTGTCCTCTTGTAATAAATCAAAGTGCATAACAATGTTGAAAAAAAAGCGAAACAAAGATACGTGTATTTAATTTGCTACCTCATCTTTGTACAAATTGTAGGAGTATGCTCACATTTACCCATTGGACATGGGATATTTTTTCAATATTATTTAGTGTGTTTTTAATTTCCGTTGCATTTCAATTATTTTATGTTGTCTTTGTATTTGCGAGATTCGCCTTCTACAGCGAAAAGAAAATAGAAAAACCCACTTTTATTCCCGTTAGTATTATTATCGCAGCAAGAAACGAATCGGATAATTTATACGAAAATTTACCTCATATATTGACGCAAGATTATCCTGAATTTGAGGTGATTATCGTAAATAATCAATCTGTTGACGATAGCGCTTGGCTTTTAAAAGCGCTTTGCCTAAAGCATAAAAATTTGCGCGTTGTGGAACTTCCTAAAAATAAGCATTTATTGCCCGGTAAAAAGTTGTCGATTACTTTGGGGGTAAAAGCAGCGAAATACGAACAGCTGGTTTTTACTGACGCGGACTGTAAGCCAGCAAGTAACCAATGGCTACGAATTATGAGTGAAAGTTTTAGTGAAAAAAAACAAATTGTATTGGGTTTTGCGCCTTATTTCAAGACAAAAGGAATAATAAATAGAATTATTCGTTATGATACCGCTTTTATAGGCGTAAGTTATTTGTCCATGGCGCTAGCGAGGCTGCCATACATGGGAGTGGGTAGAAACATGGCTTACACAAAAAAAGTATTTGAGGCGGTTAACGGGTTTAAATCTCATTATGCTTTGCCATCGGGAGACGACGATTTATTTATACAAGAAGCGGCGATTAATCAAAATTATACCATACAGATTTCGCCAGAGACCTATTGTTATTCAAACGCATCACTAACCTGGAAAAGTTGGGTAAAGCAAAAAACAAGGCATTACACAACTTCTAGTCGATATAATTTTATTAAGAAAGCATTGTTAGGAATATATCCTATATCCTTGTTATTAGCTTGGTTAACTTGTTTTATTTTGCTGTTGGATTCGGAAAGGATTTTGGTTACTTTAATATTATTTGGAATTGTGATATTAGTAAAGTGGCTTGTGCAGGGGAAATGCCTTCGTAAATTAAACGAAAAAGGTTTTGCACTTACCTTCCCATTATGGGATTTGGGACATGCATTATTAATGCCCATGTTGTATAATTTTTCCGATCATAAAAGGTATAAAAAATGGTAGAAAACGCGCATTTATCAGATAAAGCAAAGCATGATTTTGTTTTAGTCGAAGCAGCAAAAACAGGTAAACAAGCCGCATATGCGGAATTAATGGATCGCTACAGGGAGTCTATTTATTTCATGATGTATAAAATGGTAAAGAATCAGGATGATGCAGACGATTTAACGATTGAGGCATTTGGAAAGGCATTTAATCGTTTGGAGCAGTATTCACCAAGTTTTGCATTTAGTACGTGGTTGTTTAAAATTGCTTCAAATAATTGTATAGATTTTATTCGAAAAAAACGCATTCATGTTTTAAGTATGGATACGGGGATTTCTAACGCTGATGGTGAAACAAGGAGGATTGATGCTAAATCCATGACGCACAACCCGGAGGAATCGTTGATTTATGGTCAGCGAATCGTTCACATGCGCTTATTGGTTAGCAAGTTGAAACCGCGTTACCGGGAATTGGTTGAGAAGCGTTATTTCGATGAACTGAGCTACGAAGAAATTGCTCAGCAATTAAATTTACCCTTAGGAACGGTAAAAGCCCAATTATTTCGTGCAAGGGATTTCTTGGCAAATATGATAGAAAAAACAAAGGATACAATTTAAGTGAAAGACCTTACTGCTCACTTTGGCGCTGTTTCAAAGGTGCAAATCCAACAATTTGAAAAATTACCCGCTATTTATCGATTTTGGAATGAGCAAATTAACGTGATTTCTCGAAAAGACATGGATAACTTTTACGAGCGCCATGTTCTTCATTCTTTGGGGATTGCAAAAATAATTTCGTTTAAAAAAGATACACGCGTATTAGATGTGGGTACTGGTGGTGGTTTTCCGGGAATTCCTTTGGCTATTCTATTTCCTGAAGTGCACTTTACGCTGGTTGATTCCATAGGAAAGAAAATAAAAGTTGTTCAGGAAGTTATAAAGGAGTTGGAACTAACCAATGTTACTGCTTTTCATCAACGTGCAGAATCTACGGTTGGTAAATTTGATTTCATCGTTAG
Organism: Chryseobacterium gleum; assembly: GCA_945888625.1. GTDB lineage: Bacteria > Bacteroidota > Bacteroidia > Flavobacteriales_D > Crocinitomicaceae > UBA952. The sequence goes on along the minus strand of CAMDAH010000005.1, from coordinate 68,495 downwards.
CAGGGCTGTAACATCAATGCCAGCTTTTATTTCGTGGGTTGACAAAAAAGTGGAAAAGCGGTCTAATCATGCACTGAAAAACGGCATACTTTATTTGAAAGGTGGCGATTTAGAACAAGAAATGGCAGGGGTAAAACAGAAAAACAAAGCGTATCTGCTAAGTGAATTTTACGAAGGGGAATTTTTTGAAACAAAAAAAGTTATTCATGTGGTACTTAGTTGAGAAGAATGGGGTAGGTGAGAAAGAAGGTCGGTATTTCAACGCTGAATTCATCTCCTTTTAGTAAATCTTTGAACAAGTAATGTCCTGACATTTGTCCGTAGGGCATGTATAATTCGGTAAAACTCGAATAGTCGAAACTTTGCTTGGGTTCAATTTTGGGCGTAAGGCCTATAACGCCATCTCCTTCTACCTCAGCATTTCCGAGTAGTACATGTTCAATCTTCCAATGTCTTTTTATCAATTGCACCGGATGAGGTAGGTGATTGGTTATTGTAATGTCGTATTTATAGCGGAAAGGACCGTTAGGTGTAGACGACTCAGCAGGTAGAAAGGTGCTTTTTACACTAATCTGAATATTGCAAATTCTTTGGTCGATGGATTGATTCATGTTTTTTTAACAATTTATACGATTAAAAAGTTGGGTTATTCAAATTTTTCTTTTTTGTAAAAATCGATTAATTTAAAGTTTAGCAAAAATTATTTCAGACCAAAGGTCTAAATTTTAGGTCGCTGAGCAGAAAAAAACTTCCGCAAATAATAATGGTGTCGTCACTCCCCGATTGCTTGCTTAATTGTTTTATTGCTGCATTAACTGCTTTATGTATTCTGCAAACACGTTTTGTCGTTTTGGTAAATTCTATAAAAGATTGAAAGCTTGTGCTTCTCATATTTTTAAAAACGCAGAAATGAAGTTCGCTTTGCAGCGGAAATGCACCGATAAGTTCTTCGATGTTTTTATCATTTGTCAAACCAATTAGAAATTTTATTTTGTTAGGTGGTGTTTGATTCAATTCACTAATCAGTGTTTGTATGCCTCCTATATTATGCGCTGCGTCAATAATTATTCTGGGATTATTTTTTATTTGCTGAAATCGTCCAAACAATCCGGAGTTGCGAAATAGATTCTTAATTGCTTTGTTTACCAACTCTTCAGTAAATTCATATTCGATTATTTCTAAGGCTTGTAGGGCTGTTTGGAAGTTGGTTTGTTGATAGCTCGCTATCGCAAACGGTGTTATTTTCGATCGGTTTAAATAATATATTTTTGATTTTTCTAAGGATGCTTTTTGGGCAAATAGGCGCTGAAGTTCTATTCGCTGCTCGGCCACCAGCACAGGGATTTTCTGCTTAATTATTCCTGCTTTCTCCATGGCGATTTCTTTCAGCGAATTTCCTAATAAATATTGGTGGTCAAGTGAAATATTCGTAATAATACTTAGAAGCGGGGTAATTACATTCGTAGCGTCTAATCTACCTCCAAGTCCTGTTTCAATAACAGCTACATCACAGTTGTTCGCTTCAAAGTGAAGCATCGCCATTACGAATGTAATTTCAAAAAATGATGGTTGAATGGGTAAGTTAGCCGTTTTTATTTCATTGCACATGCTAAGCACTTCTTCCTCTGATATTTCTTTGCCATTTATTCTTATTCTTTCCCTGAAATCAAAAATGTGGGGAGAGGTGAAAAGTCCAATTTTACCGCCATTTTCCTTTAATAAAGAAGCTAAAAAACAGCACGTAGATCCTTTTCCGTTTGTGCCAGCAACATGAATTGTTTTTGTCTTTTGGTGAGGATTATTAAAGTAATTGAGCAAGGTGTTTACGCGTTCTAGTCCCGGTTTGTATGCGGCTGATCCAATTTCTTGGTAGGATGGGAATTGGCAAAATAACCATTCTATGGCTTGCTTGTAATTATTGAGCACGAATTTTACAGGTTACAAAAGTAAATTGCAGACCAACATTTTTTTCTGGTTTATATTTAACTTGTTTTAATACTTCGCTGATTACACCATTTATAATGCGTTGATCGGTAGTGGTTGTTTTGGATGTTATGTTAATTCCGCTGATTACATTTCCATCGCTATTGATCGTTAATTTTAGATGTACAAATATGTCGACATCTGTTTTGTATTTATCTAGTATGGGGTCGTTTAAGCGCACTCTATTTCTACCATCGCCTGTTCCTCTCCCCGGACCATCATCGTTTCCATCCCCTTCACCGGAACCATTTCCGTTTAATGCACCATGTCCTGCACCAACTCCTCCACCTGTCCCCCCTGTTCCAAAAGGATTAGTTGAAGCATTATTTCCATTTACTGGAGGTCCTTTAAAGTCATTCCCCGTAACCACGGCAGGTGTATTGGTTTTTACGGGATTTATGGGCTGATTATTTTCTGTTCCCCCACCGTCGCTTCCTCCGGTTTCTGCAATTTCGACATTATCTATAACAAACTCTTTTACCACTTCATCGGAACGAAGTGGAGGGAGATCTTTTGGTAAGGGAGCATGTATAAATAGTCTTATGAAGCAGGCGCTAATTAAAACAGATGAAATGAAAATAACAGACGATATTATGGCTATTTGGCGTTCTTTATTCTCGTGTGTGTTTTGATAGGTGATTGAGTACATGGAATAGTTTGCTTAGTAATTGAAAGGTACTAACGAAGAAACAAGTTCATGGTTACTTTTTGGTTAATTTAATCCTCTGTTGTAGCGATAATAATTTTTAAATTGTTTTTCATGCCAATACCCAATAAATCGACCAATTCTTGTACTTGCGATTCTTTAGGGATTCTTAGTATAACCGTTTCATCGTTAAGTTTAGCCGTTTCAATTAGTAATTTTGCTTCGATACCTTCTCTAGTAACTTCATCTTTATCGACAAAGTATTTTTTATCTTCGGTAACGGTCAAAGTTACATGTTGTTTATTCGTTTTTTCATTTGCATCAGATTTGGGCAGGGGTACTTTGATAACATTAGGATTCGCCAAGGTGGAAATGATCAAGAAAAATAAGAGTAAGAAAAACATTATGTCACTTAGCGCGGAGGTAGCTACTTCGACGTGGAAGCGTTTATTTCGTTTGATTGCCATTATTTTGTCTAAGAAGGTTTGCGAAATCTAAACTCACTTTTTGAATATTCAGTGCATAATTATCAATCATACCGTTAAGTAAATGATATCCTGCAAATGCAATAATACCTACTACTAATCCAGATCCAGAACTTATCATTTTTTCGTAAAGTCCTCCAGAAATATTTCCAATCGACACATTTTCCGTGATAGAAATGGAGTAGAAAATTTTTATTACTCCTGAAATGGTTCCGATAAATCCTAAGGTCGGTGCAATCCCAGCGATGAGTCCAAGATGACCAAGGTTCTTTTCCATTTTTCCAATTTCGATGTTGGCTGCTTTCTCCATATTCGACTGCCTTTCAACGTAACCTCTATCCAACGATTGCACGCCTTCATTGACAACACTTCCAAAAGCCGTTTTATCCTTGGCAAGTACTTTTAGAACCGCATCGTAATTTGTCGCTAGTAAATCATCTTTTAAATCAGCCAAAAGACTCGTATTGTACTTCGTCATTTTTCTTATGTAGCGAAATTTCTCTACGATTACCACCAAGGAGTAGAATAACAATAGACCGATTGGAATTAACCAAACACCTCCTTTCATTAAAAATTCGAAAGCAGAGATGTCAGTTGAGGTATTTTTAGCGGGGGCTTTAACTGCCTCTTGCGCTATAGCAATTACGCTTAGTAGTACGAAGGTAAAAGTGAATACAAGTTTAATTTGCTTTTTCATAAACGTTTTAATAGAATGATAGTCAAAATTAGGGATTTGCTATTTTCGTTTTTTGACAAAGAAAATTAGATATCCACAATAAATTGTTCTTTCAAGAGAACTTAAAATGAACGAAAAAGGTACTATTTTTTTTTAATGTTATTTGCTAGTCGCCTACACCAGTTGATTTAGCGCGATTTCGAATGCTGCCTTTGCAATACCTGTTTTGCTTTTATGAATTTTGTAGGTTGTTAATAGGGCATTTTCTATGGTAGAACCGGCGTCTTCAAAAATAGCTTGGTCCTCAATTTTATCTATGTCATTGCTCATTAAGTAGGCAAATACACGCGCCATTCCACAATTAGCAATAAAGTCGGGGATTAAGGATAGGTTGTTATCAGCCTTTTCAGCTATTGGCCCAAAAAATATTTCAGGATCAGCAAAAGGAACATTTGCTCCAGATGAAATCACTTGAACACCACTTTTAAGCATGCGATTAAGTTGTTCTTCCGTTATCATTCTACTACCTGCACAAGGCATAAAGACATCGGCTTGAACATCCCAAATTCGGCCGTTAACGTCATCGTATGACAATAAGTTTTCGTGGGAAAGCGCTGTTCCTTTCTTATCTAAATACAAGGATCGAATTTCTTTGAAATTGTAGCCATTCTCGTTTATTAATCCACCAAATCGGTCAATAATACCAACAATTAGGGCGCCTTCTTTGGCAAGATAATACGCTGCAGCTGAGCCAACATTTCCCCATCCTTGGACAATTACTTTTTTTCCTTTCAGCTCACCTCCCCATATTTTGTAATAGTATTGGATTGATGCCGCCACACCAAAACCGGTTATTAAGTCTGCCACTAGGTATTTTTTACTAGTGGAAGGCGAATAGGCGGCGTTTTCAACAACTTTGGAAACGCCCTGTCTTAATTGACCAATTCTATTAATTTTTTGCGATTCTTTAGGTTGAAAATGACCATTAAAAACGCCTTCCTGCGGATGCCAAACGCCACAATCTTCGGTCAATGGAATAACTTCATGAATTTCATCTACATTTAGATCTCCGCCCGTTCCGTAGTAGTTTTTCAATAAAGGAGAAACAGCACTAAACCATCTTTTTAGTACGCCTTTTTTTCTTGGATCTGTTGGGTCAAAATTGATCCCTGATTTAGCGCCACCAATGGGTGGGCCGGCGACAGTGAATTTAACTTCCATGGTTTTAGCCAATGACTCCACTTCTCTTTTGTCAAGACCGAGGCGCATACGTGTTCCTCCTCCCGCTGCACCGCCACGCAGGCTGTTGATTACTACCCATCCCTCTGCTTCCGTCTCCGTATCTTTCCACTCGAAAACGATTTCAGGTCGCTTTTTTTCAAATTTTTGTAGTAATTCTTTCATGTTCGATTTAAATTTCAGCGACGAAGGTACGATATTTAAACCCTTTTTAGCGAAGTCCTTAATTTGCTGGCTTTTTAGTTATGGCTTATGGAGCACTCCAGCTACCACCTCATTCGATGAACCTGTGGCACTTGGACAGTTCGTCGCTTTATTTTCTAAGTATCTAAAACCTAAAAATCCAAAGATGATTGCTTCTTTGAAATCGATGATTTCTTGATTTGGGATAATTATTTCACCTGAATAATGGGCGCCAATTCGTTCGATTAGAAAGTGGTTTTTAGCGCCTCCTCCTGTAATAAGCACTGATTTTAGCGTTGCGCTATTTAATACCTGCGCGATTTGAATGGCCTCGTGTTCGATTACACTACGCATAATGGTGCTGGCAGCAGACGCAATGTCGAGTAATGGAAGAAATTCAGCATTCAACCATTCTGTTCCAAGGGATTTGGCGCCTGTAATTTTATAAAAATCAAGCTGGTTTAAGGTGGCCAACAAGTGGTCATTTACCTCTCCACTTTTCGAAATTTCTCCCCCTGCATCAAATTCTACTCCGTATTTAATTGCAAATAGGTTGAGCGGAATATTACCTGGACAAACATCAAATGCTATCATTTTGCCTTTTTCAGGATAACTTATATTTACAAAGCCACCGATGTTTAAAAATGAAGCGGCTTTATTAGCAAATAAATGATTATCTCCAAGAGGAACTAAGGGTGCACCTTGACCACCTGCGAGGATGTCTTTATTTCTAAAATCATTAATTACTTTTATGCCTGTAACGAATGCCAAGGTAGTTCCACACCCAATTTGAGTTGAAAAACCTTTTTCTGGTTGATGAAAAATTGTTTGGCCGTGACTTGCAATTGCAGTAATATTGTTCTTGTCAATTGTGAATTTTCTTATAAATTCATTAACACATTGCGCATAAAACTGACCGATTTGCTTATCTAAATGAAAAATAGTGCTGGCCGACAAGGTTTCAATTTCATTAAGTGCGTTTAATAATGAAATAGTGTACGGGATTGTTTCGTAATGATGTAGTTCGAATGTGTAATTTCCATTGGTATTGACAAAGGACACATGAGCGATGTCTAAACCATCTTTTGATGTTCCGGACATTAATCCAATTATTTGTGTCATTTCTGAATTATTTAAGACGTAAGGAACAAAAATCAATTATTTTTGTAAATATAATGTTATAACTAACTACTATGAATTTTGAATTAACTGAGGAACAAAAAGCTGTACAGGAAGCGGCTAGAGATTTTGCTCAAAATGTTCTGAAGCCGGGGGTCATTGAGCGCGATAACCTACAAAAGTTTCCCGCAATGGAAATGAAGCAACTTGGAGAATTGGGTTTTATGGGAATGATGGTTGATCCAAAGTACGGTGGTTCTGGAATGGACACTATGTCTTATGTCCTCGCTATGGAGGAACTATCTAAAATAGATGCATCAGCCTCCGTTTGTGTTTCTGTTAATAATTCGTTGGTTTGTTGGGGAATAGAAAAGTTCGGAAATGAAGAACAAAAACAAAAGTATTTAATTCCATTAGCTAAGGGTGAAAAAATCGGAGCTTTTTGTTTATCCGAGCCTGAAGCCGGTTCCGATGCTACATCGCAGCAAACCACGGCCATAGACATGGGGGATCATTATCTATTAAATGGCACAAAAAATTGGATTACGAATGGCTCAACAGCGTCTGTTTATCTTGTAGTTGCGCAAACCAATCGAGAACTTGGTCATAAAGGAATTAATGTCCTTATTGTTGAGCGTGGAATGGAAGGGTTTATTGTTGGTGCTAAGGAAGATAAATTGGGTATTCGTGGGAGCGACACGCACACATTATTATTCAATGACGTGAAAGTGCCTAAAGAAAATCGCATTGGAGAGGATGGTTTTGGTTTTAAGTTCGCAATGAAAGTGTTAAGTGGAGGTAGAATTGGAATTGCAGCACAAGCTTTAGGAATTGCTGCTGGTGCTTTCGAATTGGCATTGGCTTATTCAAAAGAGCGAAAGACTTTTGGCAAAGAAATCTACAAACACCAAGCTATTGCTTTTAAGTTAGCAGATATGGCGACGGAGATTGAAGCTGCTCGATTGTTGGTTTATCGCTCTGCATTAGATAAAGATGCCGGCAGAAATTATGATCAGTCTAGTGCAATGGCTAAACTCTACGCGTCTAAAGTGGCTATGGAGCAAACAATTGAGGCTGTTCAAATACACGGTGGATATGGCTTTGTAAAGGAGTATCATGTAGAACGATTGATGCGCGACGCGAAGATTACGCAAATTTATGAGGGCACTTCAGAAATTCAAAAAATTGTTATTTCCAGAAATTTATTGGCAGGTTAATTAAGTTGTTGCTTAACAAATTCGAGCGCTTTTTTAACGTGTCCTACCGGATCTAGTTGAGAATTGTAAATACCTTGTATTTTTTTGTCTTTTCCAATAACGTAAGTAACCCTCCCCGGAATTAATCCGAAAAGATTGGTGGGGACTCCGAAAAGTTTGCGAACAACACCCTTCGAATCACTTAGTAAACTGAATTGTAGTCGGTTGCTTTCTGCAAATGATTTGTGGCTTTTGGGAGAGTCGGCAGATAATCCAAAGACCTTGCAACCAAGTAGTGCAAACTCGTCATGGGTATCCCTAAATGTACATGCTTCTTTCGTGCATCCCGGTGTATTATCTTTCGGATAGAAAAATAAAACAAGAATTGACTTACCCAAAAATTCATTTATATCAACAATTTCATCCAGTTCATTTTTTAAGGAAAAAACGGGGCAATAATCACCTACTTTTATCATCTACTTAGTTTTGTGTTAGTCCTAGTTTATACCTTGCGAGCACTCGTTCCCTCGCAAAAGTATGCTCAATTATTGGTTTTGGGTAACGGTCGGTTCCATACTCAGCAACCCATTTTTTGATGTAGATAAAGTCTGGATCAAATTTTTGTTGCTGGCTTGTGGGATTGAATACACGAAAGTAAGGCGCTGCATCACACCCTGAACTTGCAGCCCATTGCCAGCCTCCCACGTTACTTGCTAACTCAAAGTCCAGTAATTTTTCAGCAAAATAAGCTTCTCCAAGCCGCCAATCTATGAGTAAATGTTTTGTCAAAAAACTGGCAACAACCATTCTTACTCGGTTATGCATGAAACCTGTTTCATTGAGCTCTCGCATTCCCGCATCGACAATTGGGTAGCCAGTCTTGCCCTCACACCACGCCTTAAAGTGTTGGTCGTTACGCTCCCAGCTTATTTTATCGTAGTTGGGTTTGAAAGCATAATTAACAGTTTTAGGAAAATGGAATAAAATCATTTGATAGAAATCTCGCCATATCAATTCATTGAGAAATTTTTCATTTCTTTTCAGAGCTACACTGGCTAATTCACGTATGCTAATTGTGCCGAAGCGAAGATGTATGCTCAACCTAGATGTTCCATCCTGAGCAGGAAAATTCCTAGTTTGGTCGTAGGTGGAAATGATGTCTTTAGGAAATATAGCCGAAGCAAATGAATTTTTAATTTCATCACTAAATCCCATTTCATGCAGCGAAATGAGTTCACTCGGTTCAGCTACAACATGCAATTGATGTGTTTGTGAACTACTGTCAACTGGCGCTATATGGGAATCGACGAGATTTTTTTTCCATTTGTTAGCGTATGGAGTGTAAACCGTGTAAGGGAGGCCATCGTCTTTGGTGATCTCACTTTTTTCAAAAATAACGTGGTCTTTAATTTCAATTAATTTAGCTGCTTGCTCTTGGAGTTTCTCTTTAATGGCTTGATCTCGTTGTCGGGCATACGGCTCATAGTCTGCATTGGTAAAAACTTGCTCACAATTTAGCGTTGCTGCTAGTGAAGGTATTAAGTCAACGGGATCGCCGTAATGAACGATTAAATCCGAACCCAAATCCTGATACGCTTTTTTTATTTTTTTTATTTCCTGATGAATAAATACCACGCGTTGGTCGTTTGTAGGCAAACTAGATAAAATCTTTTTATCGAAAATAAAAACGGGTTGTACTTTGAAACCTGAGGTTAGCGCATTGAATAAACCTGAATTGTCTTTGATTCGAAGGTCTCTTCTGTGCCAAAATAAAACGATTTCTCCCATTATAACTATTAATTTTCGCCGTAAAAAACGCTGTTATTTTCAGTTTCCCACAATTTGATACCAATCTTATACTTCGGGTCCAAATGCGCACAAATAATTCCATAAATGACAAAGGCAATATTTTCTGCTGTTGGTATTAGATTTGCGAATTCAGGACAATCTAAATTGAGGTTTCTATGATCAAAACGTTCCAATACTTCCTTTCGGATGATTTCTTTTAGAATTTTAAGGTCAATTAGGTAACCTGTCTCTTGGTCTATTTCACCTTCTACCCATACCTCAAGGGTATAGTTATGACCGTGAAAATTTGGGTTGTTACATTTTCCATACACCGATTCATTTTTCTCATCACTCCAATCCGGACGGAACAATCGATGAGCGGAATTAAAGGTGGTTCGTCTACATACTTTTAACATGGCTTTGTTTTATTAGGTTAGAAAAGTGCTCTGTCATTATTATTTTTAGCCAAGGGGTATATTGCTCGGGCGTATTTTGAATACTTTTTTTAAGACTTTCTAAAGAAGTCCACTGGTAGCCTGATGCTTCATCAGTATTTACAGTTGGGTTGTCATTTGAAAAACCAACAAATACATGGTCAATTTCATGTTCGATTAACCGATTTTCCATTTCAACTTTGTATAGAAAAGAAAATGATTTTTTTAGTTCACAAATAATACCCATTTCTTCTTTAAGTCTTTTTTTTGCAGCTTGAAGTAAGTCCTCATTCGGTTGTGGATGACTACAACAAGTATTCGTCCACATAGAAGGTGAGTGGTATTTACCTTTGGAACGCTTTTGTAATAGAAGCTCTTGCTTGTTATTAAAAATAAAGACGGAAAACGCACGGTGCAAGCGCCCTAGTTTATGGGCTTGTAATTTCTCCATGGAACCAATTTCTTGATCATTTTTATCGACTAAAATAACAGAAGCTGCCATTACTTAAATTATATTCATTTGATTTTTTATATAGGCAGACATCAAAATGCTTATTTTTTTTGTATTGGGAATTCGTATGCGCTCTTGAAGTATTTTTTCGATAGATGTTGCTTTGATTTTTTTTAAAAGTTTGAAATAATATCTGTACGCTAAATAAACTCCCAAACGTGCATTTTTTGGAAGTCCTTTTATCCCTTCATATCCTGCTTTGAAGTCCATTTCAATATCTGATTCAATGGAAGATTTAATCTGTGCATTAAACTCATCCATGCTTAGGCCTGGGAAATAGGTTCTTCCCAGTTCTTGATAGTCGGTACTTAAATCGCGTAAAAAATTAATTTTTTGGAAAGCTGAACCCAGTTTCATTGCAGCGGGCTTTAACTCTTCGTAGGCATCTTTTTTACCGTCTACAAAAACACAAAGACACATCAGTCCAACAACTTCCGCAGAACCCAATATGTATTTATCGTATTCTACTTTCGAATAAACCTGTTTTTCTAAGTCCATTTCCATTGAATGTAGGAAAGTTTCAATCAACTCATGGGGTATGTTGTAGGTATTTACAACCCATTGAAAGCTGTTCAAAATAGGATTGAGCGATATTTTTGCTGCAATTGCCTCATAGGTTTGTTTTTTAAAATCTGCCAATAGATTCTCTTTGTCAAATCCATGAAATGAGTCAACAATTTCATCGGCAAAACGTACAAATCCATAAATGGAATAGATAGGTTTGTGGAGGTTTTTGTGAAGTAAGCTAATACCCAAAGAAAATGAAGTACTGTAACGTTTGGTTGTAAGTTCACTGATTTCATAACTTAAATTATCGAAAAATGCTTTCATTTACCTAGTTGAGTTATGAGTGATTTTTTATTATGAGTTTTGCAACCACCTCTCCCGAAATTATGGATGGAGGTACACCTGGACCTGGTACAGTCAACTGCCCAGTGTAATAAAAGTTGCTAAGTTTCTTACTTTTAATACTGGGTTTGAAAATGGCTGTTTGACGTAAAGTGTTCGCGAGACCATAAGCATTTCCCTTAAAAGCGTGATAATCTTTTTTAAAGTCGTCAATACAAAAACTTTTCTTGTAAACGATGTGGTCAACAATATCATTTCCCGTAATTAACTTTAATCGATGCAGCAATTTTTCAAAATAAATTTCACGGATACTTTCTGAGTCTTCTAAATCGGGTGCTAGTGGAATTAAGAAAAATAAATTTTCATGACCTTCAGGAGCCAGAGAGGAGTCGGTTATGGAAGGAACTGACAAATAAAACAAAGGATTTTTTGGCCATTTCGGATCTTGATAAATTTCTTTGCCATGTTCTTCGAGCGATTCATCAAAAAATAAATTATGGTGATTTAAACCTTCTATGCGTTTGTTTATGCCTACATAAAAAAGTAAACTGGAAGGCGCCATGGTGCGTTTATCCCAATATTTTTCATTGTAGTTTGCGTTTTCTTTTAGTAAAACGGATTCAGTATGTTGATAATCAGCACCTGAAATGAAAATATCCGCTTCATAAACACCTTCAGACGTTCTGGCGCTAAGCGCTTTTTTTCCACTGTATTCAAACCCAATTACCTCGGCGTTTGTTTTTATTATTACCCCTTGGTCGAGTGCGATTTTTTCAAAGGCTTCAATAAATTTAAACATTCCTCCCATTGGATACCAAGTACCTAGGGACAAATCAGCATGGTTCATCAAGGAATAAAGCGCCGGGGTGTCTTTTGGCATGGCACCTAAAAATAATACAGGAAATTCTAGTAGTGAAATTATCTTTGGATGTGAGAAATAAGTCCGAATGTATGCTGAAAAAGATTGTGTGAGGTGTAAATTAAACAATCCTTTGAGAATTCGCATGTCGGCAAACTCAAATGCACTCAAACTAGGCTTGAATACTAAATCATTCATGCCTACTTCATATTTATATTTTGCCTCTTTGAGGAATTTTTGAAGTTTTATGGCACTGCCTTTTTCTAACGATTCAAACCAATTTTCGATTTCAAGCATCGTGGCAGGAACTTCTGTTTTGGAGTGATCGGGCCAAAAGACATTATACGAAGGATCTAAGCGTTTTAACGAATAAAAGTCAGATGAGGTATGACCAAATTTTTGATAAAAATTTTCAAATACTTCGGGCATCCAATACCAACTTGGACCCATATCAAAAGTGAAACCGTCAACAGAAAATTGCCTTGCCCTTCCACCTATGGTAGGATTTTTTTCTAATATTGTTACATGATAACCTTTTTGAGATAGAAAACTAGCAGCTGAAAGGCTAGCAATACCAGCACCTAGAATTACAACCTTTTTTTTCATTTAATTATTTGAGTAGGAATAGTCGGATAACTCGTGCATTAATTTTTTACGAGCAATAAATATACGACTTTTTACCGTTCCAATTGGAATTTTTAATTCGTCGGCAATCTCTTGGTATTTAAAACCTTGAAAATGCATTTCGAAAGGAGTTTTGAATTCAACATCTAATTTAGTGATCTTACTTAAAATATCCTTGGAAGCAATAATTTCAATTGGTGTTTCTTTGTTACCTTGAACATTGGAAAACATATCCAATTCTTTTGAATTGTCAAAAATAGTTCTTGATTTTACTTTTCTTCTGTATTGGTTAATAAAGATATTTCGCATTATCGTAAATACCCAAGCTTTAAAATTAGTTTGTGGCGTATAATAATTTTTGTAAGTGATCGCTTTCAACATTGTTTCTTGTGTTAAATCTTGCGCATCCGCTTTGTTTCTAGTAAAACTCATGGCGAATGAACGTAGATTGAACTCTAAATCTACAAGTGCTTGGTTAAATTCTAAAGTCGACATATAAATTTTGTTTAATTTTTACAGTACAAAGTTAAACAAAAATGTTTAACAAAAATCAACAAAAGTTAAACAAAGTTTTTTTTTATGTTTTTTAACATTTCTTTAACAATATTAGAAAGATCAAATTTTGACTTCCAGCCCCAATGAATATTCGCATTTTCGTCATTGATTGAATTCGGCCAACTATCCGCAATGTCCTGACGAAAGTCGGGATTATAGGTAATTTTAAAGTCATGAATTTCTTTTTTTATGGCCTTGCTTAGTTGTGAAGGTGTAAAACTCACCCCTGCAATGTTATAAGAGGATCTAATTTTTATCGCTTCGCTGGGCGCTTCCATTAATTCAATGGTTGCTCGAATGGCATCATCCATAAATAACATGGGTAATGCGGTGTCTTCACTCAGAAAACAACTAAATTCAACGCCTTCTTTTGCCTTATAAAAAATGTCAACAGCGTAATCTGTGGTACCGCCACCCGGCGGACTTTTGTAGGAAATCAGACCAGGATAGCGCAAGCTGCGCACATCCACTTGGTGTTTAATATGATAATATTCACACCACCGCTCACCAGCTAATTTTGAAATACCATAAACTGTAGTCGGTTCCATTATCGTGTGTTGAGGTGTATTATCAGCAGGCGTAGTTGGTCCGAAAACAGCTATTGAACTTGGCCAAAATAACTTGTCAATGTATTTTTCTTTTGCTAAATCTAACATAGTGAATAATCCTTCCATATTCAATTGCCAGGCAAAGGCAGGATTTTTCTCAGCTGTAACCGATAACAACGCCGCCAAAAGATACACTTCCTTTATTTTATTTGAAATAATAAATTCCCTTACGGCCATCTTATTAAGTACATCAAGTTTTTTGTATGGGCCCTCACTGATTAGGGCGGGTGCTTGGTCACTTAAATCCGCAGCGATTACCGATTGGATGCCGAAACGTTCCCGCAAACTGATTACAAGTTCTGTCCCAATTTGCCCATTGGAACCGATCACAATTATTTTTTTCATTATCTAATCATTTTTAGCAAATTTAATCTTTGAAAGTGAATTGCGCTTATTGTTCTTTAACTATCCTCATTTATTTACATTACTTAAATTCTTATTAATGAATTTAGTTAATTTCTTACATTTGTAAATGAGCATTGTTTACTAATTAAGCAATTTATACTTTTCCATATGCCGTTTTATCATAAATTAGGTTCTTTCCCACCTAAGAGACACACTGCCTTTCGTCAGCTTGATGGAAGTTTGTTTCACGAACAACTATTTGGCACAGTGGGTTTCGACGGGATGTCTTCGTTAATGTACCACATTAATCCGCCCACCATTGTAAAAGAAATTTTAGGACAGAAAAATAACGCGCCTCAAATAGCATTGGAAAAAAATATGCAGATGCGTAGTTTTCAAGGATTTAATGTGCTTCCCAACGCTGATTTTTTAGAAAGTAGAAAACCAATACTTGTAAATAAAGACGTTTACATCGAATTAGCCGCACCAAGTAATTCAATGACCAGTTATTTTTACAAAAACGCAGATGCCGATGAGGTTATTTTTATTCATCGTGGAGAGGGGGTTGTTAAAACACAATTGGGAAATATCGATTTTAAATACGGGGATTACATTGTTATACCAAGAGGAATGATTTATCAAATTCACTTTAATACAACAGACAATAAATTATTAATTATTCAATCTTTTCATCCTGTTTACACCCCGAAACGATACCGAAACTGGTTTGGTCAATTGTTAGAGCACTCCCCTTATTGCGAAAGGGATATTAGACCCCCTAATATTTTAGAAAGTATAAACGAGAAGGGAGACTTTTTAATTAAAATAAAGAAACAAGATATTATTTACGATTACGTCTATGCTCACCATCCTTTTGACGTGATAGGTTGGGATGGGTATAATTTTCCTTATGCTTTTTCAATTCACGAGTTTGAGCCTATCACAGGTCGTGTTCATCAACCACCTCCAGTACATCAGACTTTTGAAACGAGCGCTTTCGTTATATGCTCTTTTGTTCCTAGGCTTTACGATTATCACCCCTTGTCAATTCCTGCTCCTTACAATCACAGTAATATCGATTCTGATGAAGTGCTTTATTATGTGGACGGGGATTTTATGAGTCGAAATCATATCGATAAGGGACAAATAACCTTACATCCTTCCGGTATTCCACATGGTCCGCATCCAGGTGCTTATGAGCGAAGTATAGGAAAAACTTCGACCGAAGAGTTAGCGGTTATGATTGACACGTTTAATCCGTTACAACTGACTAATTTCGCTGTAGGTATTGAACTCGAAGATTACGCTAAATCATGGATGAATCACTAAAAACAAAAATGCGATGTCAACAGAAATAAAAAACTTAAAAAATCTTCAAAATACGACGTATGGCTTGAAGAAATTATTTGATGATGCACAAGACTTTCTTCCATTACTTGGAACCGATTACGTGGAATTGTACGTTGGAAATGCAAAACAATCGGCGCATTATTATAAAACCGCTTTTGGTTTTCAATCTGAGGCCTTTGCTGGACTAGAAACAGGTTGTAAAGATCGAGTGTCATATGTATTAAAGCAGGATAAAGTTAGGCTTGTGCTTACTACGCCTTTAACTAGCGATGGGCCAATAAATGAGCACATTAACAAACACGGTGACGGTGTTAAGATTATTGCACTTTGGGTGGAAGATGCCACTTCAGCTTTTAATGAAACCACCAAGCGAGGCGCTGTTCCCTTTATGGAGCCAACCCGAGAGGAAGACGAGCACGGGTATGTTATTCGTTCGGGAATTTACACCTACGGTGAAACAGTTCATCTGTTTGTCGAAAGAGCAAATTACAAAGGCGTATTTTTACCGGGTTACCGGGAATGGAAATCACATTACAACCCCACGCCGGTTGGTTTGCGATTCATAGACCACATGGTTGGAAATGTGGATTGGAACGAAATGAATACTTGGTGTCAGTTTTACGCCCATGTGATGGGGTTCGCACAAATTATTTCCTTTGATGACAACGATATTTCGACGGAATATACGGCGTTAATGAGTAAAGTAATGAGTAATGGAAACGGAAGAATTAAGTTTCCCATCAACGAGCCTGCTGAAGGAAAGAAAAAATCCCAAATTGAGGAGTACATTGATTTTTATAATGGTCCTGGCGTACAACACATAGCGCTTGCCACGGACGACATTATCGCTACTGTGTCACAAATGAGGGACCGAGGAGTGGAGTTTTTATATGTTCCAGATTCATATTACCTCGATTTAATTGATCGAGTTGGACAAATTGATGAGGACGTTAATATCCTAAAACAACACGGCGTATTGATTGATAGGGACGAGGAGGGTTATCTTTTGCAGTTGTTTACCAAGCCTGTTGTGGATCGACCGACTATGTTTTTTGAAATTATTCAGCGTAAAGGTGCTCAATCTTTTGGAAAAGGGAATTTTAAAGCGCTATTTGAAGCGATTGAAAGAGAACAAGAAAATAGGGGGACCCTATAAAAAGGACAGTTTGTATATTACAAAATCGGTAGGGGGCTAGTGGCCTTGTTTCGTTGACCTAAACAGAGTTTAAAAAATAAATCTTTCGAAAAATTTTAAACGGTCATAATTTCTTTTTCTTTCACCTCTAATAAATCATCGATCTTTTTAATGAATTTATTGGTAATGTCTTGAATAACGGCTTCGGCATCTTTGGTCATATCTTCCGATAAACCGTCCGTTTTCATTGCTTTAATAAAATCAAGTGCATCTTTTCGATTATTGCGAATACCTACTTTTCCTGACTCACCTTCTCCTTTTGCCTTTTTCACTAAATCTCTTCTTCTTTCTTCCGTTAGTGGTGGCACAGCAATTAATAATTGTTCTCCGTTGTTTTGTGGATTTAATCCAAGATTCGCATTCATGATGCCTTTCGCGATATCGTTTAATGTATTTTTTTCGAAGGGTTGAACGGTGATAGTTCGCGCATCCATAGTATTCACATTCGCAATTTGTTGCAGTGGTGTCATAGCTCCATAATATTCAACCATTACACCAACGAGCATTGCAGGCGTTGCTTTTCCAGCGCGAACTTTTAATAGTTCATTTTCAAAGTGCGTCATTGTTTTGGTATTTGAGCCTCTTAAATCGTCATATACCATTTCAAGTTCTTCAGTCATTTTGCTTAGTTTTTAATTATGAACTGTCGTGCCGATATTTTCCTCAGTAAGCACTTTAAAAAGCGTTCCGGGCGTATCCATATCAAATACAATTATCGGTAGATTGTTTTCCTTGCAAAGTGTAAATGCAGTTAAATCCATCACATTTAATTCTTTAGCATATACTTCATCGAAGGTAATACGACTGTATTTTGTTGCGGATTTATCTTTCTCGGGATCAGCCGTGTAAATACCGTCAACGCGTGTACCCTTAAGAATTACTTCGGCATTTATTTCTATTGCTCGAAGAGATGCTGCGGAATCGGTTGTGAAAAACGGATTGCCAGTTCCAGCACCAAATATAACCACACGTCCTTTTTCTAAGTGCCGAACCGCTTTACGGCGAATAAATGGCTCGGCAATTTCTTTCATTTCGATAGCCGACTGAAGACGAGTTTCTACATTTACGGCTTCAAGTGCCGCCTGCAGTGCCATTGAATTAATCATGGTAGCTAACATGCCCATGTAATCACCATGGGTTCGATCCATACCTCCTTGTTCTGCTTGAACTCCTCTAAATATGTTTCCGCCTCCAATAACAATGGCAATTTCAATTCCGTGTTGCTTGATTTCTTTAATTTGTTTGGCATAAGACGTAATTTTGTCATTATCAATACCAAATTGTTTAGCGCCCATTAGCGATTCGCCACTGAGTTTGAGAAGAATGCGTTTGAATTTCATGGTAGCGGTTTTGGCAAATATACTAGGATTATTTGAAATTTCTTTACTCTTCATCAGCTTCCCAAGGGAAACTTGCATCTTCAGTTTTACTTGATTCGGCAATTAATAGCTGTAAATCTTTTAATTCTACTTCGTCAAGTTCTCTGTATTGGCCCAACGGCAAATCAAGTTCGATGTTAATTATACGAGTACGTTTCAGTTCGACTACTTCGTAATCTAAGTAATTGCACATTCTTCTAATTTGACGATTTAAGCCTTGTGTCAAGATTATTTTAAAGCTAAAAGTGGTTATTTTCGTTACAGCGCATTTTCGTGTAACAGTATCCAAAACAGGCACACCGTTACCCATTTGTTTTATGAATTCTCTGCTGATAGGCCTATCTACTCTAACGATATATTCTTTTTCGTGATTATTTCGGGCGCGTAAAATTTTATTTACAATTTCGCCATCGTTCGTTAATAAAATTAATCCATTACTGTTTTTGTCAAGTCGCCCGATAGGAAAAATACGTGTTGGATAATTTATAAAATCAATAATATTATCTGGAACTTCCTGACTAGTTGTGCATTCGATACCTTCCGGTTTATTAAATGCTAGATAGACCAGTTTTTCCGAGGTTTGATTTATTGGCTTCCCATCAATACATACATCGTCGCCGGGTTGAACTTTTGTTCCCACAACCGCTATTGCGCCATTAATTGTAACTTGTCCTTCTTCAATTAGTTTGTCCGCTTCTCTGCGTGAACAAATTCCTTTTTCACTGATGTACTTGTTTAGCCTTTTAGTTAAGGAATCCATATTTCAACTGTATTTAATGATAGACTGACTTATTCGAGGAGCAACTCAAAAAAAAATCCCGAAGTATAAACAACGGGATCTTAATTAGTAAAAGTTATATTAACTTAATGAAAACCGTTTGAATTCAATAACTGTAAGTCCTTTTTCAGTAGAATTTAGAAATTGTTCAACACTTAATTTATTGTCTCGCACAAAAGGTTGACTCAATAAGGTATTTTCTTGAAAAAATTTATTCAATCTACCCATGGCAATTTTTTCTGCCATTTCAGCGGGCTTACCTTCTTGGATAGCAAGATCTTTACCTATTTCAATTTCTCGATCAATGGTATTCTGATCCACACCATTTTTATCAATGGCAACAGGATTCATAGCGGCTATTTGCATTGCAACTTGTCTGCCAGCCTCTTCTGCTGAAGCAATTCCATTATTTAATCCAACAAGGGTCGCTAATTGATTGCCAGGGTGATTATAGGCCACTACTTTTTCCGATTGAATTAGCGCATACGACGACAATTCTAATTTCTCGCCAATACGACCAATTTGCTCTATTATTTTTTCTTCTAAACTTAATTTTTCATCGTAAGCAAGTGCCTTTAACGCATCTGCGCTAGAGGGTTTGTGTGTTAAAGCTAAATCAACTATGGATTGCACAAAAGAAATATAGCCGTCATTTTTTGCAACGAAATCTGTTTCGCAATTGAGAGCTAGAATTACGCCAGTTAGTCCGTCGGGAGATGTTTGTGCCATAACTAATCCTTCTTTGGCATCGTTATCTCCTCTTTTAGCGGCTATCTTTTGCCCTTTTTTTCTTAGTATATCAATAGCCATTTCAATATCGCCATTCGATTCTACTAAAGCATTTTTGCAGTCCATCATTCCTGCCCCGGTTTGTTGACGTAATTTATTTACGTCTGCAGCTGTAATTGCCATCGGTTGTGTTTTTATAGGTTAAAAATAATTGAATTAAACTTGTTCTTCAGGGCTAGTCGCTGCATCAGGCTCAGAGTCTGCAACTGGCGCTACTTCCACAACTGGCGCTTCTTCCGCAACTGGCGCTACTTCCACAACTGGCGCTACTTCCGCAACTGGCGCTTCTTCCACAACCGGCGCTTCTTCCACAACCGGCGCTTCTTCCACAACTGGTGCTCCTTCCACAACTGGTGCTCCTTCCACAACTGGTGCTCCTTCCACAACCGGCGCTGATTCTGCAATTGGTGCTGATACTGCAATTGGTGCAACTGTTTCGCTAGCTTTTGTTTCGTTTGCATTTACACTATTCAAACGTTTTCTAGTCTTTGGCGCAGTACTAACGGATTCAATCGCTTCATCAGAACCTCCTTCAGCTTCTGGTTTCATTGTTTTTCTATCTTCAAGGCCATCGCGAACTGCATCACAAATTTCATCTAAAATAAGTGTAATTGATTTAGTGGCATCATCATTTGAAGGGATAGGAAAATCTACCAATTTAGGGTTGGAGTTGGTATCTACCATGGCAAAAACAGGAATGTTTAGGCGTTTAGCTTCTGCCAAGGCAATATGTTCTTTAAGAATATCGACTATAAAAATAGCCGCTGGTTGACGGGTCATTTCAGCAATTGAACCAAACGTTTTTTCTAGTTTCTCACGTTGACGGGTCTTAAATAACTTTTCACGCTTGTTTAAGGTTTCCCAAGTACCATCTGATTTCATTTTGTCAATTACCGTCATTTTCTTTATTGACTTTTTGGTCGTTTGAAAATTGGTCAACATACCTCCAGTCCATCTTTCGGTAACGTAGGGCATGTTGATGCTTGTAACGCGTTCAGAAACGATATCTTTAGCTTGTTTTTTGGTAGCAACAAAAAGAATTTTCTTTCCCGATCTTGCAATCTGCTTCATGGCGGCACATGCTTGATTCAGGTGGACGATTGTTTTATTTAAATCGATGATGTGAATTCCTTTCTTCTCTTCGAAGATGTATGGGGCCATTGCTGGATTCCATTTTCTTTTTTGGTGGCCAAAATGAACTCCGGCATCCAAAAGTGTTTCAAAATTTAATTTAGACATATAGGTTTTATTTGTTTACGTTCCTTATTTAGTTCAACAATTGAGGGGTCTTTTCGACAGGTGCTCAAAGGTTTGGATACTAAACCACCAAACTCGATTATCGTTTCGAGAATTGGAATTTCTTTCTTGCTTTTGGTTGCCCAGGTTTTTTACGTTCCACCATTCTAGGATCGCGCGTCATCAAACCATCTGCCTTTAAAAGTGGTTTGTAATCAGCGGAAATTTCCACAAGAGCTCGTGAAATTCCAAGACGAATTGCTTCAGCCTGACCATTTATACCACCACCCATTACATTTACTTTAACGTCATAAACACCTACAGTCTCAGTCAAAACGAAAGGTTGGTTTATCTTTGCTTGTAAAACATCAATGGGAAACATGACGTTTACTGGTTTTTTATTTATTGATATTGTACCTTTTCCTTTGGACAAATAGACACGAGCAACTGCTGTTTTTCTTCTTCCTAGAGCGTTTATAATTTCCATATTATTTGAGTGAATCTAAATTTAATAATTCAGGTTGTTGTGCTGTGTGCTTATGCTCACTACCAACAACAACTTTTAGGTTGGTAAATAGTTTTCTGCCTAGTGTGTTTTTCGGCAACATGCCTTTGATAGCTTTTTCAATTAATCTTTCCGGATGATCACGCAACATATTTTCGGCTGTAGTGAATCGTTGACCTCCCGGATAACCAGAAAAGCGAACATATTCCTTATTGGCAAGTTTAGAACCTGAGAAAGTAATTTTTTCCGCATTGATAACAATTACATTGTCACCACAATCTGCGTGTGGGGTAAAATTTGTTTTGTATTTACCTCTAATTACTTTGGCAACTTTACTCGCAAGTCTACCAACAGTATGACCGTCAGCATCAACTATAAACCATTTTTTATTGGCAGTTTGAGCGTTACCTGATATTGTTTTATAACTTAATGTATCCACGTTTTTATATTTAATGAGAACATTTAACCTAAAATAGGGGTGCAAAGATAACTTTTTTGTTTTTATTAACAAAGATTTTTTTAAAAAAACAGAAGATTTTTTTATTGGCTTTTAAATGCCTTGATTGCCTCCTTAGTGAATTCACTTAAAACCAATTGACCACTGATTTCGGCTCGGTCAATTAATAAGCGATCCCAATTTTCGGTTCCTTCCCAAAAAACTTTTTTCAGTTCGCTCATCGCTTTAGGATTGGATAAGGATAACTTTGTTGCAAGTTGGTGAATGGCCATATCCATTTGCTCAACAGTGTCGAATACCTGATTGTATAAACCCTTTGACATAGCCCATTCAGCACTTCTCCATTCGCTTGCATTTATGGCTAGTTCGCTCATTGCAGCAAGTCCGATTTTTCGTTGTACTGCGGGACCAACTACAAAAGGACCAATACCCACAGCGAGTTCAGATAGCTTAACGTCAGCACGTTGCGTAGCATAACAATAATCGGTTGCACTGGCTATTCCAACACCACCGCCAACTGCTTTTCCTTGCACCCTTCCAATAATTAATTTTGGGGATAGTCGGCATGCATTGATAACTTTTGCAAAGCCAGAAAAAAATGTTTTTCCGGTTTCAAAATCATTTATTGCAATAAGTTCATCAAAGCTTGCTCCCGCACAAAACGCTTTGTCTCCTATAGATTTTAAAATAATTACCCTAACAGATGTATCGGCTCCCATGTCTGAAATCGTATGTGCCAATAGTTGAAGGGTTTTTCCGGGAAGGGAATTGCTTTGTGGGTGTCCAAATGTAATGGTGCCAATATGTTCTTTAATGACAAATTCAACGCTGCCCATGTCTCTTTAAAAATTAAGTAATTACTTTAGGGTAAAACTATCTGAGCCAATTACCACGCCGTCACAAATAACTTTTAATTTATAATTTCCTTTTATGGCCTTGTCGGTTTTGAAGTCGTAATAAATGGTTACATCCACTGCTTGATTTTGATAATCAATATCTTTCTTGTCAGAATAAGCCACATTACCTTGTTCCGTGTCCACTGTATTGTTCGATCGAGCCTGTAATATTCTGCCATCCGGCGCAGTAATTTGTAAATAAATTGATTTTTTCTCAGCGGTTGCAATTGTATTAGGAGATATGGTAAAGCTCGACATGATTTGAACTGTATTTTTTGCTTTATCCGTTTTTTTCATGTTTTTATTCCATTTTGAGTCTAATGCCACCGAGTTCATTGCAGTAACCGCAAGTTTGGCCCCTTTTTTAAGTTGCAAATCTTTTTCTTCCACTTCTTTCTTATAATCGTCTCGCTCCACTGTGGTTGAATTTAACTGGGTGGATGTTTCGTCTAATTTAGAGGTTAACTCAATATTTAGAGTGTTTAAAGCATCAATCTGTTTAACATACCCTTTCATTATATTTCGGAGCGTTTCATTTTCCTTTTTGAGTTGAAAAAGTTGAGAAGCGGTAAATCTTTTATTTGCATTAAGGTCGTTCAATAAACCTTGAATCTTTTCTTTCTGAGCGTTTAGACTGTCTGCTTTGCTTTGATCTTTTTCAATCAATTTATCGTAGGTATTCAACATGTTTTTGAAATCGGTTTTTAAATCATTTGATAGCGTGCCTACATAGCCCTCCATCATTTTGTTCATGCCGTCCATGTCTGACTTAAGCACTAAATTTTCATTGGTACACGCGTTTAAAGCAGCACGTTTACTTGACCATTGGTAAGTGACATAAGCTAATGCTAAAAGCAAAGCAAATACTGCAATTAGATAAAAACCGTTCCCTTTCTTTGCGTTTTCTTCAGACATAATTTCTATTTTTAATTATTAATTTTTTAAATTTATTATTTTAACATGCTTCGATAGTAAATCGATACGTTTCCATGATTTGATTCGCTAATAATTTCTTGCACGCCTCCTCTACTTTTAACTCAGCCGTATTTGCATCGTTACATTCAATAAATAAGCGAATATGTCTACCTATCCTAACGTTATTAATTTCAATTAAACCTATGTTTTGCATCGCACTAGTGACCGCTTTTCCCTGAGGATCTAACAAAGCATCCTGTGGCATTATATCAATTTCAGCTTTAAATTTCATTTGTTTTATTTTGACGTGTTTCAATTATTGATAATAATAAATACAAAAATACAATTATAGGAATAGACCAAAGGTAAAATAGGATAAAACTTATTAATGAAATTAGTATTAAAATGTACCGAAATTTATTAGTTGACCACTTAAAATTACTAAACTTCAAAGCAATGAGAGGTATCTTTGCAATTAATAAAAGTGCAAATAGACCGGTAATCAGGGCGATAGAATAACAATCAAAAAGTAATAGTACTAATGTGTGCTCGCTGTTCCAAGTGGAAAAGTTTGCTTGGAAATACAAGGGAAAGAATAAAACAAATAAAGTGTTTAGTGGGGTTGGAACACCAATAAATTGGTCGTGTTGATTTTCGTCGATATTAAATTTTGCTAGACGAAACAGCGATAAAAAAGGAATGATGAGTCCAAGAAAGGGAAGGTATTTTATTGTCGCATCGAACTGATTTGGTACTTGATAAAAGACAGCTTGCATCCAAGCTTGTATTTGAAACCAGGTGTAGGAGCTTGCCTCAAAATTGTAATCATGTGGTGCAATTCTTCCATCGTGTACGCCTACCATGATCATCACCATCACAAGGATGCCTGGGGCTAATCCAAACGATACCATATCTGACAAGGAGTCTAACTGTTTACCAAGAGGACTACTTTTACCAAGCTTTCTCGCAAGAAACCCATCAAGAAAATCAAATACCATTGCGGCAAACAGAAAAAAAGGAGAAATATCGATTCTTCCTGCTAGCGTAGCCAAAATAGAAATTATGCCACAAATCAAATTCATCCCAGTAAGTAGATTAGGAAAACTAAACATTTACACGTTTATTTTTTTTAAATAATTTTGCAGATTGGTATTAAAAAAAAGTATTTTTATCAAATCAAATTTTTGAATTACAAATAACACAATTTTTTATCAATAATTGGGTTAATTAGGTCTAAAATTTAATAAAATGAAAGGTTATTTATTTGCGTTTTTTACCATTTTATTAGCTTCGCACGCTGTTTTTACCCAAAAATATTCTAATGAATTTTTGGCAATCGGCGTTGGAGCGGACGCTTATGGAATGGGAAATGCTGTTGTTGCTTCTGCCGAAGGCGTTACAGCCGCTTACTGGAATCCTGCAGGCTTAGTTGGTGTGCGGAACTGGCTTGAGGTTAGCGCGATGCACTCCGCATTTTTTGCAGGAATTGCAAAGTATGACTACGTGGGGGTAGCACATGCAATAAATGACCGAAGTGCTGTTGGTCTTTCCTTTATACGATTTGGCGTTGATGATATTCCTAACACCACCCAATTAATCGATAATAATGGTGTAATTAACTACGATAACATTAGCACTTTTACTGCGGGAGACTATGCTTTTTTGGGCACATATGCTTCTCGTTTAAAGATGGAGGGTATGAGTGTCGGTGGAACCGTTAAAGTGATCTACCGAAAAGTGGGCGATTTTGCAAAGGCATGGGGTTTTGGTCTCGATGCAGGGTGGAAATATCAATTAAATAAAACGTGGCGTTTTGGCGCAGTTGTCCGCGATATGACTTCCACTTTTAATGCTTGGGTTTTTAATTTGGACCCATCAATGCAGCAGGTTTTCCTGGCTACAGGAAATGAAATTCCTAGCAATGGATTAGAATTAACCTTACCCCGCATTATTCTAGCCACATCGTGTCAATATGAGTTAGGTAAAAAAGGACTAAACATTGCTGCTGAGGTCGACTTCGATGTGACAACGGACGGCAAACGTAATACGCTTATTAGTGCCGCACCTTTTTCTGTTGATCCACATCTAGGTGTTCAGTTTGGCTTTCGCGAAGTTGTTAAATTAAGGGGCGGGGTTTCGTCAATTCAGTCATTTAGTAAAATGGATGGGACAAATTATTGGGGGGTGCAACCAAATCTAGGACTCGGTATCGGAATTAAAGGCTTTCATTTAGATTATGCCTTTACTCGATTAGGTGATGCAGATGCTAATTTTTACACGCATATCTTTTCAATAAAGTTTAAATTAGTCAAACCGAAGAATGCTATGAAATGAAAAATTTTTACCTACTAATTTTCTTTTTTATCTGTTCCTCCTTCGCTCATTCTCAAACCTACGGAAATGAGTGGATAAACTATTCCCAACAGTATTATTCATTTAACGTGGTCCAAACTGGGCTGTATAAAATTGATGTTCAATCGCTTACTGCAGCGGGGATTCCAGTTGCCTCCTTCACTGCTGGAAATGTACAGCTGTTTGGTAAAGAAAAGGAACTGCCACTTTTTATTGAAGATGGTGGCGATAACACGCTTGACCCAGGAGATAAGATCTTTTTTTATGCGGAAAGAAATGATGGCTGGCTAGATTCAACGCTTTACGACGACCCTGCTAGAATGGGTAATCCAAAATACAGTTTATACAACGACACAATTCAATATTTTTTTACTTGGAATAATAGCGAGAATAACAAACGTTTTGTGGTTGAAAATGACGTAGACTTTGCTTCTTACGCACCTTCCAATTATGTTTTATCTGAAAAGTGGCAAGCGTTATCACAAGCCTATATCGCAGGAGAAAAATCGTCTGAAGCCTCTAGTTCATTTTATGTTTCTGGAGAGGGGTGGGGGAGTGCCGTGCAAAATGGAATAAACGGCTACACATGGAACTTTTCATCCACATTGCTAGAAAATGTGTATCAAGGTGTGGATGCTCCTTTGGTAAATTATCGAGCCGTTACGGTTGGGGCCTCAAATGCTGCATTTGGAGGACTTGGCAATCACCACTCGCTGCATACTATTGGCGCCTCAAATTATGTTTTGATGGACACTATTTTTACGGGCTATCAGGGTATTCATATTAACAAGTATTTCCCGTCTTCCATTTTACCTGCTGCCGGGAGCACAAACTTTAAAGTGAGTATTGTTGGCGATCAAAGTGCGCTATCTGATTTTCAATCGATTAATTATTGGTCGTTTTTGTATCCAAGGACCCCTTCTTTCTTAAATGCAAATAAAACAACATTTTTGGTGCAAAACAATGTAAATCAAGGTAAAATTCGCTTGAATATGTCTGCGATTAGCTTTATAACATCGTATTGTTTTGTTCTTGGTGATGTGCCTAGAAAAGTTCCTGTGGTAACCGTTTCGCCCAATAATTTTCAGGTACTTATTCCAAATAGCAATTCAGGGTCAGTGCAAAAAGTTGTGCTTCAAGACGCTAATACATTGTACAATATCAATGCATTTAAGTTAGTAAATGGCACTGGTTTTTTTACCGATTTTTCCACTATTCCAAACTTGGAAAAGGCATTACTTTTTGTTTATCACCCCAAAACAGAAATCGCAGTGGTGGATTACGCTACTTACCGAAGTTCGGTGTTGGGTGGCGATTACAACGTTTTACTTGCCAAGGTAGACGAATTATATCAGCAGTTTGGTGGAGGAATCCCAAAACATATCAATGGGATACGACGCTATGCACATTACATATTCTCGCTTTCTAACCAAAAGCCTGTTGGATTATACTTAATTGGAAAAGGTATCCGCGAGGCTACGGTTTCCTCGGCACTTACTTCCGGGCCCGGTTCAAGAATCAACACCGCAAATTATGCTATGTCACTTGTCCCTTCTTTTGGACAGCCTTCTTGCGACGCGTGTATTACCTCTAATTTGGGAGGGATGGATAAATGGACACCCTTAATTCCTACCGGTAGAATTTCAGTAAATAACAATGCTGAACTTCAAATTTATTTATCCAAGGTGAAAGAATTTGAATTACAGCAAGATCAGGGGTCTTTATATTCATCGCAAACAAAAGATTGGCAGAAACAAATTTTGCATTTCTCTGGTGGAAATAATTCAAATGAGCAGTATTTATTTCAACTTTATTTAAATCAAATGGCGCTGATAGCTGAAGATGACTTTTTTGCTGGAAACACTACGCTAGTCGCCAAACAATCGGGAAATCCATTAACACCAGCTCAGGTGCAAGCAATTCAGGGTAGGATTCAAGAAGGAGTAACGGTTATGAATTTTTTCGGACACGCCACGTCGTCTATAAGTGGATTTGATGTAAACTTAGATGAACCTGAAAATTGGGATAACCAGGGGCGATATCCTTTACTTATTGCCAATTCCTGCTACAACGGAAATATTTTTCAAAGTACTTCGACAAAGTCTGAGCAATTTGTTTTAACGCCAAATGCGGGCGTGATTGCTTATCTTGGGACTATTGACTACGGTTTTACTTCTTCCCTCAACGAATACTCAAGTACTTTTTATAAGCAGTTTTCTCGTGATAATTACGGAGGAACTATCGGTTCACACATTAAAAATTTAATTGATTCTGTTTTAGACGCCAGTACGGACCTAATCACCGAATCAACTTTTTCTCAAATGACGCTACATGGTGATCCTATGTTGCGCCTAAACCCACACAACAAACCGGAAATTGAGTTGACAGACCCAGGTGTTGTTTTTGGTCCTGATGACATCACTTTAGCAACCGATTCGATTACCATTTCTGTTTTGTTAAAGAATTTGGGACAATCCATTCTCGGGGATTTTACGCTGCAAGTTCTTCGTGATTTTCCTGGTTCAGTAGCGGACTCCAATTACGTTTTTATTGTAAATGGTTTAGATTACGAAAAAACAATACAAATAAAAATTCCATTTTACCCTTTAATAGGCGTAGGATTAAATAGGTTTACCATTAGCGCCGATATTCCGTCTGTTGTTGCTGAGCAATATGATGAGGTGACAAATAATCAGGTAGTCAAAAATTTTGTGATTAACATTGATGGTATTGAGCCAATTTTACCAATCGATTTTGCTGTCGTTCCGCGTGATACCATTTGTTTATTTGCCTCAACGATTGATCCATTAGCGCCAATTAACAACTATCGTTTCGAAATTGATACGGTTCATACTTTCAATAGTGGATTTCGCCGCTATGCCAATGTTACAGGACTGGGAGGTGTGAAATCAGTCAATTGGAATCAATGGATTTCAAGTTTATCTAACCTGCCATCCTCAATAATTATGGTTGATAGCACGGTCTATTATTGGCGGGTTGCGATAAATGAAGCGGTACCAGTTTGGAAAACAAGGTCTTTTCAATACATTATAAATAAAGAAGGGTGGGGGCAAGATGATTTTCATCAGTTTACCTTTAATACGCCAATTGGTATCAACATTAATCAATTAAATGAATACCGCGAATTTGCTCCAATTCAAAAGACGATTTCTTGCTTAGCGCTCGCTTCTTATTCTTCTCCTTACATTTTTGATAATGCTTGGTATTTAAACGATGAGCAACAAGAATATGAAGTTTGTAACCTAACACCAAAATTTCATGTCGCGATTATCGATAAAGCAACCTTGCTTCCAAAGGAAACGCGATATGTTTACCCCAATGGAACTGAGGTGAATCCCGGTAATAATTACGGAAATGCCAACGATAACGCAGGGTGTAAACCTCGTCCGATGAGGTATTTTACGTTTCACCAAAACAATGTTGCTCAAATTGATGCTTTTCAAAATTTAGTTGAAAACCTAGTTGATAATGGTGATTATATTTTAATTTATTCTCCAATGACAACGCGCTACGATTGGTGGGACCTATACGATCCTGGTTTATATCAAACATTTGCCAACTTGGGTTCGGATAGTATTTATGCAGGTAGGCCGAATCGACCTTTTATCTTCTTAACCCGAAAAGGTGATCCAAGTTTTGTTGTTGAACGTGTTTCTCAAAACAACGAAAACATCTTCCTGGATACCCTAATTTCTGGCTCACAATTAATTGGTTTGGAAACTAGTCCATTGATAGGGCCAGTTGCCGAATGGAAGTCACTTTTTTGGAAGCGCGATGCATTGGAGCAATCGCAGGGAGATTCTACCTTGTTGAACATAAAATTGTACAACGCCTACGGGACCTATCAAGCTACGATTGATACACTCATGACGCCAAATGATTCCATTATTCAACTATCCAATTTAATTAATCCTGTTTTATACCCTTTCATCCGCCTTGAAGCAAAATACTTCGATTCAGTTACTCAGACACCTGCGCAGCTGGATTTTTGGCATGTTGTTTTTGCGCCACTTCCCGAGGCGGCAATAGATGCCTCCAATGGCATTACATGGACAAGTATAGGGGACACACTTCAAGAAGGACAGTCGGTTAAATTTGCTGTGGATGTTAGAAATATTAGTGATTACGGCATGGATTCTTTGTTGGTGAACTATTATATTGTAGATCAAAATGAAGTCATTCATCCTATTTCGTATCCTCGACAAGGTCAGTTGCTAGCAGGTGATTTATTGCGCGATACAATAACCTTTTCCTCTTTAGGACTAGTAGGGCAAAATTGGTTAAGAATGGAAATCAATCCATATGTTGATTTGGCTCAGGCCTTTACTGACCAACCAGAGCTAACACACATTAACAATATTTTACAGTTTCCATTTTCTGTACAATCCGAGGATATCAATCCAATCCTTGATGTCACATTTAATGGTCAACACATCTTGAATAACGACATTATTGCGCCTACCTCTGAAATTGTGATGAGTTTGAAAGACGAAAACCCATATTTAATTATGAGTGAAGATGCAGACACCACATTGTTTGGAATTTACCTAACCGATCCCGATGGTATTCAAATTAAAATTCCATTTATGAATGCCAATGGAGAGGTGATTATGCAATGGATTCCTGCTGAGGCGCAAAACAAAAAGTTTAAGATAATATACCCAAAGTATTTTGAGAAAACAGGTACGTATACGTTATTAGTGCAGGGAAGCGACAAATCGGGCAATCTCTCAGGTGATTTTGAATATAAAATTAATTTCGAAGTTATCCATGAATCTTCCATCACAGAATTTTTAAACTACCCCAATCCCTTTTCAACCAGTACGCGCTTCGTCTTTACCTTAACGGGTGACGAGTTACCAGATGATATACTAATTCAAGTGATGAACATTAATGGAAGAATCGTTCGTGAAATTACGGAGGAGGAACTCGGTGCGCTGCGAATTGGAAGAAACATAACCGATTTTGCTTGGGATGGAAAAGATCAATTTGGTGATCAATTGGCCAATGGGGTTTACCTATATCGAGTACAAGCCAAGATTAATGGTCAAAGCGTGAAGCAATTAGCATCTGGTGCCGATCGGTTCATTCAAAAAGGATTGGGTAAAATGTACCTTATTCGTTAGAAGAATTTACAGCTCATTATTGCTGTATCATCATCAAAATTTAATGTGCCGCACCATTCTGTCAAGTGAGAAAAAATAATGTTGTTCATATCCTCCATTTTAAGCCCGGAATAGGCCTTAATATCTTTAATTAGTCTATCCACTCCAAATTGTTCGCCGTTTATGTCTTCAATTTCAACCACACCATCGGTAAAAAGCACGAGTGTAGCACTGCTACTAAGGGTGAGTGAGCCGATCTGTATGGAAGGCAATTCATCGAGCATCCCCAATCCTATGCAACCGGATATTAAAGGTTTTACTTTTCTATTCATAAAAAGCATTGGATGGTTGTGTCCGGCATTGATGTACGTTAATTTACGAGAGGACGCGTTGTAATGAGCAATGAAAAAAGTAATAAATTTTTCACCCTTTGCGTTGAGTACTACTTTTTTATTTAATTCTTCCATCAAAAAAGCCAACTCAAAACGTTGGTATTTAAAGAGCGTTCTTACCGTTGCTTGAAAGTTAGCCATCAACAGCGCAGCGCTTATGCCTTTGCCGGAAACGTCGGCAATACATAAAATATATTCTTCGTCTCCCAGGGGAATAAAATCGTAGTAATCACCTCCAATGGCATGGCGTTGGATGTATTTTGCATGAACATCCATCTTTCGGTCGGACGGGAGGTCGGAGGGGAAAAGTAGTTTTTGAAGTTCAGAGGCCACCTCTAAATCTTTTGAGATGATTTCTTTAATAACATTACTTTTTACCAAGCGCTTGTTTTCAATCGCGACCGATACGATACTAGTTAGGGTTTGTGCAAATGTTAGGTGAGAATCAGTGTCTAATAGTGTGGCAGGTTTAAGTTGATTATCGGATAATAATAAATAAGCAAGTGCCTGTCCTAGGTGTAAAACCGGCACGACAACATTGAATTCTTTCAGTAAGGTGGAATTAGAATCTACTAATAGCGTGGTTTCTTTGAATCGGATTAAATTATGAATATGATCTTCTACTTCAATTTTACCTTTGATGCCCTCTTTTAATATACAATCCCAGCTCTCTTGCTTAATAAAAAGCACAAATCGTCTAAAATTCAATTGTTGCTTTAAAACAAATGAAAAATTATTTAATAATTGGTCGATTGGAAAGTTATTATTAATTGCTGCGGTAATTTCCAACAAGGCATTAAGCTTTAGTTCTTGCAAAGAAATTTTTAGCTCCAGGCGATTTTGTTGATCTTCTGTCATTTTTTGCCCTGCATAAAATCGGGTAAAGAACGAAGTGCAACAAGTTCCCGAAATTTTTCTTTTACTTCGCCGCAGGGGGACCCAAAATAAGTCTTACCTGCTATTAAATCTTTCATTACGCCACTTTGTGCTAACAGCACAACACCTTCACCTATCGAAACGCTACTAGCGATTCCAACTTGTCCCCATATCACCACATTATTTGCAATTTTTACACATCCTGCAATTCCTGTATTTGCAGCAATTAAGCAATTTTGTCCAATTACCGTGTCGTGACCTATATGTACCTGATTGTCGAATTTACAACCTTTGCCTATGGTTGTAGTTCCTGTAACTCCTCGGTCTATCGTACAAAGCGCACCTATTTCAACGCCTTCCTCGATGTGCACATTTCCACAGGAATGCATGGCCGTGTAAGCGTTATTTTTTTTTTTGTAATAAAATGCATCGTTTCCAATTACGCTGTTTGCACCAATAACAACATTGTCATCTATCGTGGTTCCATCCAAAATGCAAGCACCGGGATAAATACGTACATTTTTACCAATTGAAACCTGGTGCCCTAAGTACACGCCAGGATAAATAAGACCCTCGCTTGTTGGTTGCATTTTAGGGCCTAATTTCGGAGAAAAATACTTTGTTAAAAAGTTAAAATCATCAAAGGGATTTTTTGAAATAATAAGGGCTTTTCCCGATGGGCAGGGCATTTCTTTGTCAATTATAACAGTTGTTGCAGCTGATTGCAGCGCTTTTTCATAGTATTTGGGGTGGTCAACAAAGACCATGTCGCCGGCTTCAACCAAGTGTATTTCATTGAGGCCTGTAATCTGATGAGTAGCGTCTCCGATGAATGTACACTCAATCAGTGCTGCAATTTCTTCTAATCGATACGAACGATTTAATTTCAAAAGAATAGGATTTTAACAAAATTAAGCACAAAGAAATATAAATTAGCGATAGTTTAAGGTAGTTATCACCCTTCAGTTGTTAAAATAACACAGAATTTTTTCGTAGTTGTCTTGTAAATAAAAAAGAAAACCTTAAATTTGCAATCCAATTTGATGAAGTAATGAAAAAAGAAATCCACCCAGACGATTATAGACTTGTAGTTTTTAAGGACATGTCAAACGACTACGCATTTGTTTGTCCATCTTGTGCTAACACGAGAGAAACAATTTTATGGGAAGATGGAAATGAATATCCACTTGTAAAATTAGATATTTCGCACAAGTCGCATCCTTTCTTTACCGGTATTGCTCAGTTTGTAGATACAGCGGGTAGAATTGATAAATTTAATAACCGTTTTGCTCGTCACATGAAGTGAATCAAACAGCAAATAGTTGAGCCTTTCGAATTCGGAAGGCTTTTTTTATGCCTTAAATTTTTCAGTAGCACGATTCAATCGATCGTTTAGGGTAGTTCCTAATCCTTGCTCAGGAAATCTTTCAATGTAAATGTGATGGAATCCTCTTTCGTCAAATTCGTGCAGTGCACTGTATAACTTCCGAGCCGCTTCTTGGAGATCACTCGTTTCACTCAAGACAATCGCATTTTCAATCGTTGTATTTTTTGGGCATTCCTTAAAGAAAATATAGCCATTAGTTTGATCTGTTTTGGTGGAAGATACATCATAAAAGTAAAGCGGTGTTCTTGGCGCATAATGATACTTGACCATCCCACTTGCGGTTCCATTTTCTGTCGCTTCGTTTTTTATTTGAGGAACCTCGCCTAAGTGAAGTGCTAATTCTTCAATGGAAATACTTCCTAAACGGTAAACAATTACCTGCTTGTTTTCCATTCCGATGATGGTAGATTCTATTCCTTTTTCACAAGGACCTCCATCAAGAATCAGGGGGATTTTACCCTTAAGTTGATTATAAACATGTTTGGCATTTGTAGGACTTACCCTTCCGTACAAATTCGCACTAGGCGCTGCTAGTGGAAATTTTACTTGTTGAAGTAATTGTTGGAATAATGGATGGGCAGGAACTCGAACTGCCACACGATCTTGTCCTCCTGTAATACTATCGATTACTAAGTCGCTTTTCGGTAATAAAATAGTAAGCGGACCTGGCCAGAACACTTTACTTAGTAATTTTAGTTGTGCTGGAAAATTTAGTACGTATGGACTTATCTCTTTTTCGTTTGCGAAATGCAAAATCAATGGATTGGTTTTTGGACGAGATTTTGCTTCGAATATTTTTTGAATGGCAAGTGGGTTTAATCCGTTAGCAGCAAGACCATAAACCGTTTCTGTAGGCACAGCTACAATTTCTCCAGCTTTAAGAAGATCGGAAGCTGGCTTTATTTCATTTGAAATGTTAGTTTTCACTAAACAAATGTAAGTAATTCGTGTTGATCTAGGGTATTGAAAACTTTTTGAAACTAAACATTAAAAAAGCAGTTCATTTGAAAAAACAGTCTTACATTTGTCTTATCTATATTAATTCTAAATAAAGTGAACGTTATAATTGCCGATAGTAATGATTTAATGCGAATAGGACTTCGCACTGTACTACAAAGTGATGAAACTTTGACCATTGTTGGCGATGCCAAAAATAATTTTGAATTAATGGAACAACTTAGTTCATTTGGGGCAGGAATTGTTTTAATCGATTTTACCTCAATGGGTTTTGATATTAACGTCATCTCAAAGGTGTTGCAATTCGATAGTAAAGTAAAACTTGTCGCTATCACGCCCGATCAAAGTGCTCAAATTTTAGTTGATGCCCTTCGTATAGGAGTAACTAGTTATGTTAAAAAGGATTGTGAGTTAGCTGAAATATTGGATGCTGTAAAGGAAACTAAAAAAGGCAATCGCTTTTTCTGTGGTCAGGTATTAGAAACCATTCAACGTGCAAATATTGACGTACTCGATATTGATGATGCAGGGTTTTCATGTGATGCTGTTATACTTACGGAAAGAGAGACTGAAATTATTAAATTGATTGCTCAAGGTTTAACCAACGGACAAATAGCCGAATTTTTATTTCTAAGTACACACACAGTCAATACCCATCGAAAAAATATCATGAGTAAGTTGGGGGTTCGTAATACAGCTGGAATTGTTATGTATGCAGTAAAAACAGAATTGGTACATCCCAATAAATTCTTGTTCGCACCTTACGCATTAAACTAGCGAATTTTACAAATAAGTTTCAGGTTTATTCTCCGTTGTGTAAGGTAGTTTGGAATCGCATAGAATTTCCCCTGAACATCTTGAATCCATTGCTTTGAAAGCACGTTATTAATTCCAAGTAGGTTAAAAATTTCCAACGAAATGAGTGCGTCAGAAAAATTTCTTCCCCAAAAGTTGTCTTTTCTTATTTTCTTGTCGGAAATGAGATCGTAAGCTAGTCCCAAATCCACTCTGAAATAACTTTTTAAACGTAAAGTGTCTTTGTAACGTGTTCGGTCTGGAGGTCCATAAGGCAAACCGGTTGAAAATTGCATCCCCATTTGAACGGTGAAATTTTCTAAACCAGGCATTTGATCTTGTACGAGTGCCCCAAAGTTGAATAATTGATCTGTTGGACGCGGAATAAATCCAGGATAAATGGTAGCGCTGTCAGCGATAGTCTGATCAGTGCTATAACCAAAAATAATTTTTTCTCCAGCATCGTTATAGTATTCTTTGTGTGAATCACCGACAATATTTTCTTTCGTTGATAAAATACCTAGTTTGAAAAAGGACTCTATGCCTTCCACAAATTGTCCATGTATATTTACATCAAATCCATACGCGTAGGCAACAGCGCTGTTTTCAGCGTAATAACGCGTGCGTACATTTTCAATTTCGTACGGATTCACATCCCATAGGTACTTGTAGTATAATTCACCTGATAGTTTGAAGGGTTGCTCTCTGTTCCACATAGAAAATAATAAGTCAGTAGAGGCGACAACATGGAAAGATTTTTGGGCTTTAACCTGCGTATTTAAGCTTCCTTCTAATGTTCGAAATTCACGGTAGAATGGCGGTTGATAGTACAACCCTGATGCTAAGCGGTAGCTGATGTTTCGCTTGGTAATTCGATTATTATGCACCATGTAGTTACGTGGATAAAAAATGAAGGCTACCCGTGGAGTTAGGTAAAATTCGTTGTTGATACTTGTGTAACCACTTCGAAGTCCGATGCTAAGAGCGGTTTTTTTTGATGATTCACTTAATGTATCCCTGTATTCTTTTACCGATTTAATGGCATTTACTTTTGTTTTTTTGTTTAGTACAACGAGTTGATTTCGATTCGTATTAGTCCAACTTAGGTTCCATTGCGCGTAACCTGTTGCCCTTTCACCGCTTAAATTTAACTCGCTTTTAATGGTTTCGAAAAGTTCGACTTGATTTGTTGATGCCTGTGGAATACTGTAACCAGCTGAATCAATCATTTTCCATTCGCTTAATACGTCGTTAAAAATATCATGTTGGTAATTTAGGCCCCACTTAATTGTTGAGGTATGAAAATGGCGTTTTTCAAAGTCTTTAAAGTTAGCAAATACACGGTGCTCCCCTTCGTGGTAGATATTCGAAATGGTAGCATTCAGTTGATTTCTTGCATGGTTTAAGAAAGTACCAATTCCTAAAACAGCAATGGAGTCGCCGTAGGTTTCTTTGGAAGGGTCCATCTCTAATTCATTTATGTAATACTGACCTTGGATGTCAAAATATTCTCGTTCGTTGGAATTAAACACCGTCGCGTAAAGTGCTAAATCGGTTCGCTTGTTGGCTTGGTATTTTAGTGCGGTTCCTCCCATCATGGTTTGAAAGCGCGTACTTTCTTTTCCGTCAAAATAAATACGAAAAGAATACGCTTCATTTGCAGTTCCGAAGTCTGTAACTGCCGTTTGCGGGCTAAATTGGTAATCATTAGAGGAAAAATGGCCTAAGACTGACCAACTTAATTTGGGGTTTATTTGGTAGTTGGTAAGAAACTGTGCATCTACAAAGACTGGATTGTAACTTCCTTTGGTCGGTAGAGAATTTAGCAGGTAGCCATTGGAACGGTATCTTGCACCTACGAGGTAATTGAATTTTTTCGAAACGGCCTGTTCCACATGTGCTTCTGTTCCCATCAAAGAAAGCAGAACAGATGCCTTTGTGCTTTTTGGAGTTTTATATTCAATGTCTAATACAGAACTTAATTTGTCGCCGTATTGTGCATCAAATCCTCCTGCAGAAAATTTCACCGATTCAACCAAAGCAGAGTGAATAAAACTCATTCCTTCTTGCTGCCCACTCCTTGTTAGAAAAGGCCTGTAAACCATAAATCCGTTTACATACACTAAATTCTCATCGTAGTTTCCACCTCGGACGTTGTAATTAGTGGTTAATTCATTATTTGAAACAGCTGCAGTAATGAGGGTCAAAGTTCGCTCCACACTCCCTGTAATTCGTTGTGGATCAAAGGGTGCTAATTTCGTGAGCTCAAAAGGATCGTCTTTGTTTGAAATTACGGTTACTGTTCGTTCTTGTTGAATAGGAAATTGCACGGGGTTAATTACATAACGCAGGGTTGTATTCGATGTACTTTTTAGGGTTCGCGTTTCACTGTATTCGTCGATACTAAGGCGAATTTTTAAGGTATCAAAGGATTTAGTTAAAAACAAGTAATTCCCCAATGAATCGCTAAAAACAAGCGCATTTGGGTTTGTGTTGAAAGAAACTTGAACACCCTCCAATGGCTTCCCTCTTTTGTCGATGCAGCTTCCAACAATTTCAATTTGTTGCGCTAAGCCGATTAAAGAAAAAATGGAAAAGATGAATAGGATAATCAATTTCATATGAAGCAAAGGTAAGGTTTAACGGCTTTATTCGTTCTTTATTTTTCAATAATTTAGTTGTTAATGCTACTTTCTATCGCGTGAATCGCTGTAAAAAGAGTACGTTTTTTTGCATACTATTCAGCTTAAATGATTATATTTGTTGCCACAATAATGGAGGTTGTAGCTCAGTTGGTTAGAGCGTCGGTTTGTGGTACCGAAGGTCGCGGGTTCGAGACCCGTCTCCCTCCCCTAAGGCCTTTCGTTTATTCGAGAGGCTTTTTTATGCTTGTATTTAGAATAATGCTCATCTAAAACACATGAATTTTTAAGTGCTTATCTAAGTTGAACACAACTAGAAATCTTATCTTTGTTTAACCTAAAACTTTTATTCATGAAAATTATTTTTAGTTTTTTACTTGTTATTTCTCTTTTTGCTTGTTCAACGGATAAACCAAGTAAAACGAAAGCCGAATCCGCCATTGTTGCCAATGAAGAAAACGAAGAGGCTTTAAAAGAAATACTAAAAGATACCGAAAAGGAGGAATTGGCATTAAAGAATTCACTTACTACGATGTCGTTCGATAAAATTGATCATGATTTTGGTAATATCATACAAGGGTCGAGGAATAAAGTGCTTTTTAAAGTGACCAATACGGGCAAGAAACCGCTGGTGATTAGTGATGTTTCGGCAAGCTGTGGCTGCACTACTCCCAAAAAACCTGAAGCGCCGATCGCACCGGGAAAAACCGATGTTATTGAAGTAGTTTTTCTTCCTACTGAATTACAATCCAAAGAGCAAACCAAAAAAATCACGGTTTCGGCCAATACAGATCCCTCGATGTTTGTGCTGACTATCCATGCATTTGTTGCTGTTAAAAAGTAGACGATGAAATTACACGTAATTAATACGGGATATTTTAAACTAGATGGAGGGGCAATGTTCGGAGTGGTTCCAAAGTCCTTGTGGCAACGAACCAATCCTGCCGACGAAAATAATATGTGTTCTTGGGCATTACGTTGCTTATTAATTGAAGATGGTAAGCGTTTAATGCTTATTGATGCTGGGATAGGCGATAAGCAGTCCGAAAAGTTTTTTTCTTATTATTTTCTTTATGGAAATGCGACATTATCAAAAAGTCTTGCCGAGTTGGGATTTCATGAGGATGACATTACGGATGTTTTTTTGACCCACTTGCATTTTGATCATTGTGGTGGAGCTATTAAGTGGAATGATTCAAAGAATGGCTATCAACCTGTTTTCAAAAATGCTAAGTATTGGAGTAATGAGCAACATTGGGAGTGGGCTACCAAGCCAAATCCAAGGGAAAAAGCTTCCTTTTTAAGCGAAAACATCTTGCCGATACAAGAAAGCGGTCAATTGAATTTTATAGAGCGAAGTGGTAATCAGTCGGAAGGAATTTTTGAAAATATGAAGGTCTTGTTTGTTGACGGTCATACAGATAGCATGATGATCCCCCATATTCAATATAAAGGAAAAACCCTTGTTTTTATGGCCGATTTATTACCAAGTGTTGGTCACATTCCCCTTCCTTACGTGATGGGTTACGACACTCGTCCCTTAATTACGCTTAAAGAAAAAAGCCAATTTTTAAGCCGTGCCGCTCAACATGACTATGTGCTTTTCTTAGAGCACGATAGTGTAAATGAGTGTTGTACGCTTGAAGAAACTGAAAAAGGAGTGCGTGTAAAAGAAACGTTTTTTCTATCGGAAATTTAGGTAGAAATCAACTTCAATTCTTTTTTTTAAGGGTGATATCTACTCTGCGGTTGAGCTTTCGACCTGCTTCAGTTGCGTTGTTTTCCTTGGGCATATTTTCACCGAATGCCATTTGTTTGATGTTCGGAGCTTTGACACCTGTATTTCCGAGTAGTGAATAAACGGTATTGATTCTTAATGTTGATAGCTCGTCGTTGTAAGCGTTTGGTCCTACGTTATCGCAATGTCCAGCTAGCGATATTGCGTAATCTCCTAAATTGTTAAGTGCATTTAACTGAGTTATTAATTTAAGTTTTTCTGAGGGAGAGAGAAGGGACTCGTTAAAATTAAAATAAACAGTTATAACTATGGAGTCGAAGGTCGTTTGTTTCCTTATTTCAGGTTCCTCAGTTGGAAGTAAAGTGGGTTTGGGAGTTTCTACTGTTTCATTTTTCGGCTTTATTTTTTCTGTAAGGTTGGAAATATCGGCATAATAAATATCTAGATTACGAATGAAGAAAGCAGATTTTCCATCAACAGATGCTACAAATCCCTGGTCATCTGCTGCTGTATTAAAGGGCTCCCCGATGTTGATAATGTCACCTAGTTTTCCATTTTCTCCAATTACCACTTTGAAAATATCTAAACCACCAAATCCTCCATGTCCATCGGATGAAAAATAAATGGTTTTATTATCGCCAGCAATAAATACGGAACGTTCATCCCCATCTGTTGAAATACCCATTATTTTGGGGAAGGACCAAACACCATTTTTTTTGGTGCTATAATAAATATCCATGGCGCTATTGTAATCAGGTCCACACGCGACGATAAAAAGATTTCCATCAGAAGATACAGCCATACCATCCGTACCATACCCCATGTTCGCACTGGATTCTTTAGCAAAGAATTGTGTTATTCCTCCACCCAAACCAATTCCTTTTCCCCAGTCGCCTGACTTAAGTTGTGATTTAAAATAAGGCCCTGATTTAGCTCTCCAATCGCCATTCCAACTTTGATAAAAAACATTTTCTCCGTCGGCATCCACTGAAGGCTCATCTTCTCCCGAAAAGGTGTTGATGTTCTCGCCAAGTGCTGTAGGAACTTGCCAAGAATTATGCACGAATTTCGACTGGTAGATGTCACCATTACCACCAACAGCTCCATTTTTTTGACTTCTAGTTGACATAAAGTAGAGTGTTTTGCCGTCGGGCATAATGCTGAGGTTACACTCGCGTTCGCCAGAGTTAAGCACCTTAATTTCAGAACATATTACTTTTTTTTGGTGAACAAGTATTTCAATTATTTGGGTAAAACTACCTGAATAGTTACAGATAAGAAGTAGTAAAAGCACTGATTTTTTCATCTTAAGTAAAATTGACCATGAAGATAAACCATTTATTTCTGTTTTGGTTACAGCACGATTTTTTATCAATATATGTTTGCTTATTTGAAAATTCGCGTTACTTTTGTAACCGCTTTAGCAATAAGGTTCACACGATTTTGAATCCAGATGTTTCTGGAAATCGTTTAAAAACGGTTAAAAAATTGGTTTGGTAGTTCAGTTGGTTAGAATACATGCCTGTCACGCATGGGGTCGCGGGTTCGAGTCCCGTCCAGACCGCACAGAACGTTAAAGCGTTAAAAAGAAAAGCCTCTATGGCTGGAGGATTAGAAAACCCTAGGATGTATCAACTATCTTAGGGTTTTTGTTTTAAGGGCTTTTTGATTTCTTTAAAATTCTAAGTTTCATTTGATAATTCAAGTTAATACCGAAATCTACTCGAAAAAATAGTTTGACAATTCAGGTCAAAGATTTGGCTAAGTCGATCTTATTGTCCTAATTCGCGGGTAAAGTGATTAAAGCATAATTAGGACTTTGATTTTGGGCCAGCTGAAAAAATTTTGAGGAGGATGGCGAAATTTAGATCAAATAATTGAAAAAAAACAAAGGGGTTTTTATATTATCTTTACAAATAAATCTATTAGATTAATAACCAATTTCATGGCGGTACATAACGAAGATTCTAGAGTAAAAATTCCAACTATACTGCACCTGGTGCGCTTGGGATATGATTACCTCTCGTTGAAAGGACAATCATGGGATGAAACAACAAATATTTTTGTAAATATTTTTAATACAAGCATCAAACGATTAAATCCTGATTTTACCGATGGCGATGCGAAGCGCTTATACGATGAAGTTTCACTTAGTTTAGAAAACGAAGATTTAGGTAAAGCGTTTTACGAAAAATTAATTGCCACTTCTGGAACAAGAATTATTGACTTTGAAAATTTCAACAACAATACATTTAATGTTGTAACTGAACTTACCTATAAGAAAGATGATGATGAGTTTCGCCCCGATATTATTCTTTTAATCAATGGGATGCCTTTGGCTTTTATAGAGGTCAAGAAACCTAATAACCAAGATGGTGTTTTAGCGGAACACAAACGCATTCAAACTCGATTTGAGAATAAGAAATTTAGAAAGTTTGTAAACCTTACTCAGTTAATGGTTTTCTCCAATAACATGGAGTATGACGACAGCTCCCCTCTACCCATTGAAGGTGCGTTTTATGCCACCGCTTCCTATCAAAAACCAGGGTTTAATTATTTCAGGGAAGAGGAAAAATTTGATCTGGCTAAATTATTATCTGATATACCTGACGATATTGAAGCCGCTATTTTAAAAGACACCAATTTAGTAGGAATTAAACATTCCGCTGAATTTATCACCAATAAAAACCCCGATACACCCACTAATAGAATTTGTACTTCCTTGTTTCAACGTGAACGTTTATCTTTTCTATTGCAATATGGTTTGGCTTATGTGAAAGAAAAAAATGGACTTCAGAAGCACATTATGCGTTATCCGCAGCTTTTTGCTACGAAAGCCATAGAAAAGAAACTTGAAGAAGGAATAAAAAAAGGGATTATTTGGCATACGCAAGGCAGCGGTAAAACGGCCTTAGCATACTACAGCGTAAAGTACCTCACTGATTATTATCAATCGAAAGGGGTTGTGCCTAAATTTTATTTTATTGTTGACCGTATTGACTTGTTAATACAAGCTGGGAGGGAATTTAAGAGCAGAGGACTTGTGGTGCATAACATAAGCTCTCGGGAAGAATTTTCTCGTGATATAAAATCTACTAGTGTAATACATAACAATTCAGGAAAGGCTGAAATCACTGTAGTAAATATTCAAAAATTTGAAGATGATTCTGACGTCATTAGAAATAATGATTACAACTTAAATATCCAACGAGTTTACTTTCTGGATGAGGTACATAGAAGTTACAATCCCAAGGGAAGTTTTTTGGCTAACCTGCATGAATCAGATATGAATGCAATAAAAATCGGATTAACTGGCACTCCACTGCTTGGAACTGATTTTAATTCGAAATCCTTATTTGGCGGCTACATTCACAAATACTATTATAATTCTTCTATTGCGGATGGCTATACCTTACGTTTAATCAGAGAAGAAATTGAAACTAAGTACAAGCTAAGTTTGCAGCAAGCATTGGAAGATATAAAACTGCTGAAAGGTGATGCAAAAAAAAAGATGGTGTATGCACATCCTAAATTTGTTGAACCAATGCTTGATTACATCGTGAAAGATTTTGAAAATGCACGAATTGCAATGATTGATAATACCATTGGAGGCATGGTGGTTTGCGATTCATCAGAACAAGCAAAAATGATGTTCGAGATCTTTGAATCGAACTATTCGAAAAGCCAAGATGAAAGCCTTTTAATGGCTGCAGAAACCTCAAGTAGCTATGGTGATAAAAAGAAAATTGAAAGCAAAGTAAAATCCGCAGCACTTATTTTGCATGACATCGGAACAAAAGATGAACGCAAAGAAAAAGTAGAAGATTTTAAAGAGGGTAAAATAGATTTTTTATTCGTTTTCAATATGCTCTTAACGGGTTTTGATGCACCTCGATTAAAGAAACTATACATTGGGCGTGTAATTAAGGCCCATAACCTATTGCAAACCTTAACACGCGTAAACAGAACCTATAACGACTTTAGATACGGTTATGTGGTTGATTTTGCAGACATTCAAAAAGAGTTTGACAAAACGAATCGTGCCTATTTTGATGAACTTCAAGCTGAGCTTGGAGATGAAATGCAGTATTATTCTAATATCTTTAAGAGCCCTGAAGAAATCACTGCGGAGATACATCAAATAAAAGATGTGTTATTTAAATATGACACCAAAAATGCTGAAGTTTTTTCGCAACAAATAACGCAAATAAGCGACCGTAAACAGATGTTGGAAATTGTGAAGGCATTAAACAACGCTCGTGATTTGTATAACCGTATTCGTTTATCGGGTAATTATGATATGTTGGATAAACTAGACTTCCATAAACTCACTCAATTATCGATTGAGGCCAATAACCGCTTAACACTTATAAATACTAAAGAAGCATTTGAAAATAATGTAGATACCAGTAACCTTTTAAATATCGCATTAGAAGATGTGATATTTGCCTTCGTGAAAGTGAAAGAAGAGGAAATGGTATTGGCTGATCAGCTGAAAGATATTTTGCAAAAAACTCGTGAATCATTAGGTGGTAATTTTGACCCGAAAGACCCGATGTTTGTTTCACTCAAAGAAGAATTGGAACGCTTGTTTAAAAAGAAAAACTTAAACGAAGTAACCAAGGAAGAGATGGAGGCCAACATAAGAGAGCTGGAAACCATTTACAATGCTTCTAAGGAATTGGAACGCACCAATCATCTACTTAAAGCCAAATATGATAACGATGCTAAATATGCTCGACTACATAAACGATTAATGGAGAAAGACCCATTAACGGATAGTGAAAGTAAATTGTGTGAAGCCTTACAAAGTTTGAAAAAAGAAGTGGATGCTCAGATTGTACAAAACTCTAAAATGATGGAGAATGAAAGCTACGTGGAGCGAATGATGGGTAAAATGGTACTGGAGCAATTATTAAAAAAACACCAATTACAAATCAACTTAGATCAAACAAACATGATTCAAGGTTTGATGGTGAAAGAATATATGAATGAATTTTATGGCAGAGTTGCCTGATAAAAATTGAAAAAATAAATGACGACAACAGCAACATTTGAAAAGCAAACAAAAGCACTCATAGACGATTTAAAAAGTGTCTGTGCCAATTACGG
This sequence comes from Chryseobacterium gleum, assembly GCA_945888625.1. Taxonomy (GTDB): domain Bacteria; phylum Bacteroidota; class Bacteroidia; order Flavobacteriales_D; family Crocinitomicaceae; genus UBA952. The sequence goes on along the minus strand of CAMDAH010000005.1, from coordinate 23,518 downwards.
TTTGGGCAATGATGGCAACGAATTTAAAATCATCACGCAGGTGTTTTTGTATAAATTCTTGAACGATAAATTTGTTTACGAAATAAAACGTTTGGAACCAAAATTAGCGAAAGCCGAAAATTGGGAAGTGGAGTTGAAGAAATATGCTGCGAATGATTATGAAATGCTCATGATGCAGCTGAGTGAAAGTACAGCTCACCTGAAGCCAAAGCAGTTCATATCCAGTTTATTTGAACGCCAGAACGAGGCGAATTTTGCAGAGATTTTTGACAACACCTTATTGGAAATCGCCAAAGAAAACAGCGACATCTTTTCGGTAGTTACTGAGGGGGGCGAAAAAATTGTTCTATTCGAAAACATTAGTAAATACGTTACGGACAAGCGAGATGACTTTTGTAAAGCTATTATCAATAAATTGATTGGATTTAGTTTTGAGCATATCTTTCATGAGAAGTTTGACTTCTACGCTACCATATTTGAATACTTAATTAGCGATTACAACACCAATAGTGGTGGTACATATGCAGAGTATTTCACACCCCATGCGGTAGCGAAGATTATGGCGCAGTGTCTGGTGACACAAGTTGAAAAAGATGTGACTTGTTACGACCCTTCAGCTGGTTCTGGTACATTATTGATGAATCTGGCGCATGCCATTGGTGAAGATAAGTGTACGATTTACTCGCAAGACATTTCTCAAAAGTCCTCTAACTTACTGCGTTTGAACTTAATCTTAAATGATTTGGTTCACTCCATCCCAAACATTGTAAAAGGCAACACTATCTTGGAGCCGTATCATAAAGAAGCTAATGGCAAATTGAAACAATTTGATTTTATTGTTTCTAACCCTCCTTTCAAATTAGACTTTAGTGATTATGTTGCGGATTTAGATACCAAAGAAAACCACGACCGATTTTTTGCTGGGCTACCCAATGTACCCAATGCCAAAAAGGAAGGAATGGCAATTTATCCTTTATTTATTCAGCATATCATGCACACACTTTCTGCAAAAGGTAAAGCAGCCATTGTTGTACCAACTGGATTTATTACCGCTCAAAGTGGTATTGAACGTAAGATTCGTGAGCGCTTAGTCGAACAAAAAATGCTGCGCGGTGTGGTAAGTATGCCGAGTAACATCTTTGCTACTACAGGTACTAACGTGAGTATTTTGTTTATTGACAACGCCAATAAAAAAGGCGATATCGTATTGATGGATGCTTCCAAATTAGGCACTACTGTAAAAGAGGGAAAAAACCAAAAAACATTGCTCTCTCACGAAGAGGAACAAAAAATCATCAATACATTCAACAAACACGAAGCCGTTGAAGATTTTACAGTTGTGGTTTCTTACGATCAAATAAAAGAAAAAAATTACAGCTTTAGTGCTGGGCAATACTTCGAAGTGAAAATCGAATACACGGACATTACACCCGCTGAGTTTGAAGCTAAAATGAAAGCATTTCAATCCATTTTGGACAACCTTTTCTCCGAATCCAAAGAACTGGAGAAGGAAATTCAAAAACAATTAAATGGATTGAAGTATGAGTAAAAAGGTAAAGCTCTCTGAAATTGCTAATATAAAAATGGGGCAATCTCCTTCTGGTGATACATGTAATGATATTGGTAACGGTATTGCTCTTTTAAACGGCCCTGCAGAATTTACGTCATACTATCCAGTTCCGAAACAATATACAATTGATGGAAAACGATTTAGTGATAAAGGAGAAATATTATTTTGTGTGAGAGGCTCTACAACAGGTAGAATGAACTGGGGAGACCAAAAGTACGCCCTAGGTAGAGGACTTGCCTCAATTTCACATAAAAATGGTAATGAATACAATCATTTCTTAAAGTTCTTATTGCAATCAAATTTAAAAAGTTTATTAAATGCCGCAAATGGTTCAACCTTTCCTAATTTAACATCTGATATACTTGCCTCATTTGAACTCAATGTTCCTGAAGAAAAAACACAAAAAACGATTTCTTTTTTTCTTCAAAGTATAGATTCCAAAATCGAACTCAACAACCGCATCAATTCTGAGTTAGAAGCAATGGCGAAAACACTTTACGATTATTGGTTTGTGCAGTTTGATTTTCCTCATAAAAACGGAAAGCCTTATAAAACCAGTGGCGGCACTTTGGTTTGGAGTGAGAAATTGAAAAGAGAGATTCCTGAAGGGTGGGAGGTGAAGAAAATCGGAAAAATATTAAAAACTTCACTAGGTGGCACGCCATCAACAAAAGTTAAAGAATACTGGGAAAACGGAAAAATTAGTTGGCTTAATTCTGGTGAAATTGCAAACTTTCCTATCATTGATTCTGAGTTAAAAATTACTGAAGCTGCAATAAAAAACTCAGCCACAGATTTATTGCCCAAAGGAAGTGTAATGTTATCTATTACTCGTCATTTAAGACCAAGTATTTTAGGCATTAGTGCGTGTGCTAATCAGTCTGTAATTGGTATTTTGGAGAAAGATGATATTAAATGCTATTTCTTATATCCTTATTTACAAAATGAAATCCCAAGGTTAATGGAAATGAGATCTGGTGCCCAACAACCTCATATTAATAAAGAAATCGTTGATGAGTCATTCATCTTACTTCCAAATAATGAAACAGAACTATTAAAAAAATATAATGCACACGCAGGTCACTTTTATGAATCAATAATAAACAATGCGTTCCAAAACCAAAAACTCACAGAACTGCGAGATTGGCTATTGCCAATGTTGATGAATGGGCAGGTGAAAGTAAATTAGATATGGCTCTTCAAATAACATATAGCCAAGGAGGAAAGTTTGAGTTTAGAAGAACAGGAACTTATCCTAGAAAAATATTGGTATATGACCATGTTTTAAATAAAAGATGGCAGCGAAAAATTACAGAAGGTCAGTTTAAGGATTGGCCGATGGTGGGGTAAAAAACATGTATTATGGATGAGAAACAAAAAAAACTGATACTAGCTTGGCATGAACAGTCGGTCAATTCTTCAAATGAATATTTAAAATTCATGAGTAATTGGATTGCCTTTAATGCTATTTGTTACTCACTTTATCATGAAAAAGCTATTAGAGAAAAAGCACAGATTGATACGGGTAAATCAAAAATAGAGAAAGTTGTTCAATTGCTTGTTAATGAAGATGAAGGATACTCTGCAGAAGCAAAAATTGTAGGTAGAGAAGATCGGTTGACAATTGATATTAAACTACCTGAACGCTTATTTTTAACTATTAAGAAAACGTTTACAGAAGATAATATTTATAGAGAATTCATTAGAGACTATGAAGCTAAGTTTAATATTGATAAAGACTTTATTGAATTAGTTGAAAAATTTCAAGAGTCAATTTTTCGAGATAATAATTACTATGTGATTAATATGTTGAAGATTAAAAAATTCAACCAGAAAGATATATCTAAGATGATTGAAGATGAGGTGGTAGTTCAATTGAATGAAATTAAATATTCAAACACACAAAGGGTTTTATATCAAATTCGAAATAATATCTTTCATGGTGAAAAGGTGCCAGGAGATGTGAATGACGATCGAATAGTAAAAGGAGCCAATCCAGTGCTGAATTATATAGTTTCTACTTGTATTAAAAACCTAAAAATCAATGTATGATTAAAAAATTAAAGGATAGAATCAATTCAGGACAATTCCCAAAAGACTTCTCCCATTTCGGTGGCGCAGACCTTATTATTACAGATGATCCAAACCGTAATTTTCGCGAAGGCACTGTTGTAGTTTACACAGAACATGCAGCAGCTTTGAGTTGGTTAGTTTTTGAGTTAAAAAAAATCTATGATTCTAAACTAAATGCTTCAAACAAGTATGGCTTTTATCCTTATATAGGTGAATTGATTCAAGCATCAGTTAAAGCGTATGATGATTTATTTGAAACGATGTTGTTTGTGGTGGATAAAATTGAAGAGGATTGGGGGAGTTGAATCTTTTTTATAATTTAAATTTTCAAAATGTTTTTACCAATTAAACAGTTTAATTAAAGACTAAAAAATGAATCCTAACAAACAACAAATACTAGCTCTTATACAAAATTACAAAACCTACATCTCCAAAACGAAGATGCAGGATGAGGTTTACAAATGGGAATTGGTAAAGAATTATAAAGGGCGCCCAGATACAAACGCACCTGATTTTGCAGAGGAATATAAATCTATAAAATTTGGAAACTTAATTTATCAGCTTGCTTCTGGTGTTGGCAATCACATTTGTAGAGAAAAACCAGAAGGATTTAGACAATTATTCATTTCCTTGTTTGACGAATCAAGCCCTTTAAACGATAGAGTACAAAACTTTAATGTTGATTCTTTAGAATTATACCGTTCACTTGGTGCAGAATTAGGCCACCATCAAGATGAACGAACAATTGCCACTTATTTAACATTACACAATCCTTTAAAATACACCTTTTATAAAAGCACTTTTTACAAAGAATTTTGCAAATTAATGGGAGCTGAACCTGCTGGGAAAAATGAAAAATATGCTCATTATTTGGAATTGCTAAATCAATTTATTGAAGACTACATTGTTCCTGATACCGAATTAACTGATACGGTAAAAAAATACATTCCTGAATATTATGATGGAAAGAATAATTTGTTGTTGGCGCAAGATATTTTGTATACCATGTTTAATAAAGCCGATGAAGATTCAAATTATTGGATCTTTCAAGGGAATCTTAAAATTTACGATGTAGTTAGTGCTTTAAATCATAATGCATTGAAAAGTTGGTCAGTAAAAGCACACAAAGACTCTATTAAAATTGGGGATAAATTAATTCTTTGGGTTAGTGGTAATAAAGCCGGATGTTACGCATTGGCAGAGGTTACTTCTGATGTTTTTGAAGCAAAAGATGATGAATCGGAAATGAGATATTATGTTGATTCACGCACAAATGAAATAAGTAGCAGAGTTTCGATTAAGATTACACATAATTTAGCTGCTAATCCAATTCTCAAAGAGCAAATTCAGGGAATTAAAGATCTGAATTTATTGAAAGCCGGCTCACAAGGAACCAACTTTAAGGCAACAAAAATAGAATTCGACACTTTCTTGAAACTTGCAGACAAGAATATGACAAATAGAAAATATTGGCTGTATGCACCTGGTGAAAATGCCAATAAATGGGATGAGTTTTACAATCAAGGAGAAATGGCTATTGGTTGGGATGCGCTAGGTGATTTAAGAAAACTTGGTGATAAAGAACAAATAGCAAAGGAAATTCAAAAAGTGTACAACACAGAAAGTGCCAGTTTCAATAATGCATTAGCCAATTTAGAGTTTAGAGACATTATTCAAGTCGGGGATATTATTATCCCCAAAAAAGGTCGTCAAGAGTATTTGGGATTTGGAATTGTGAGCTCCGAATATTATTATGATGATAAAGAACTAGACTATAAAAGCCGCAGAAAAGTTACATGGGTAAAACGTGGTATTTGGAATGCACCAAATGCAGATATCGTTTTAAAAACACTAACAGATATAACAAAATATCCAGATTATGTTGAAGCACTTCGTAAATTAATAGGTATTGAAATGAAAGAACAAAAAACAATTCAATTAACTGAAAAAAATACCATCAACCAAATTCTCTACGGCCCTCCAGGAACAGGAAAAACCTTTAAACTTAAGGATAAATATTTTCCAATGTACACAACGAAAGAAACCTCACTTTCAGCTGAACAGCATTTTAAAAATGTTGTGAGTGAATGTTCTTGGTGGCAAGTAATTGCTTTGGCATTATTGGAACTTGGTACTGCTTCAAAAGTGGCTGATATCATGAATAATCGTTGGGTTAAAAAGAAATCCGAACTTTCTGACGCAAAAAGCATTAGGCCGATAATGTGGAGTTGCCTCCAATCTCACACTATTCAAACTAGTGAAACGGTTGGTGTAAAACAACGGCAAGCTCCGTTTATTTTCAATAAGAAAAATGAATCTAACTGGGAAATACTAGAAATTGAAGTTCGTGAACAAATTCCGGAACTTTATGAAATGTTAGAATCAGTAAATAACTTCAACCCCAGTTCAGATAAAGACATCCAACGTTATGTGTTCACTACCTTTCATCAATCATATAGTTACGAAGATTTTATTGAAGGAATAAAACCGATAATGATTGATAGTGAATTGGATGGTAATGTTGCTTATCAGATCGAAGATGGTGTTTTCAAACAACTTTGCAAAAAAGCGGCTTTGGATCCAGAAAATCGGTATGCCATTTTCATTGATGAAATTAACCGAGGGAATGTCTCAGCCATTTTTGGTGAATTGATAACGCTTATTGAGCAGGATAAACGAAAAGGCGCAACTAACACAATGTCAGCTTTATTGCCTTATTCGAAAAATCAATTCTCAGTTCCACAAAATGTGGACATATACGGCACCATGAACACTGCCGACCGTTCTGTTGAAGCGTTGGATACGGCATTACGCAGACGATTCTCTTTCGAAGAAATGTTGCCAAAACCTGAGTTGTTAAAAGACAAAGGAGAAAACGGAAGTGGGAAAGTTGGCGATATTGTTTTAGAAGATTTATTAATTACCATCAACGAACGTATTGAAGCATTAGTAGACAGAGACCACACCATTGGTCATGCCTTTTTTATGGAGGTAGATTCGTTAGATTCACTGAGAAATGTATTTGCAAACAAAGTAATTCCTTTGTTGCAAGAATACTTCTATGGAGACTATGCTAAAATGGAGATGGTGATAGGTTCTGATTTCTTTAACATTAAAGACTCCAGTAAAATCAAATTTGCAGTGAAACCAGAAGACTTTGAAACAACTGGAAAAACATATCAAATCAAGAACTTAAGTGATAAAATAGCCATGCCAGATGATGTAATATTAACGGCATTCACAAATATGATTTCAGGCGCCAATTGAATAAAATAGATGTCTTTGAACATGGCCGCTTATTAATCGGTGAACAAGGTTTTAAACAAAGCCATTGGGATGCTTTTGTCAAATTGAATACTGTTCACAATAACGAGTATTTTGATGTTCTGCACAACGGTTTGCGTTTCAAACAATACGTTGGTGTAATTCAAGTGGATGGTTTGTTGGTGCACATTCATCCAAAAGCAGACAAAGATGATAGTAACGATAAATGGAAAGATGTTTTGCTCCAAATGCTTAAGGCGTGTGGCAAAGTAAAAGCACAAACGGCTGGAAATGCCCATCTCAAAAAACAACACATTAACTTATTGGAGGTCTATTTCGAATACTTTTTAAAAGAAGTAGATCAACTCCTCCATGCAGGATTAGTGAAGAAATACAGAACAGAAACAAGTAATGTAAAAGCATTGAAAGGGAAACTAGATTTTGCTGGAAACATTCGTCACAACCTCATTCACAAAGAACGCTTTTTTACAGCCCATCAAATTTATGATGCCAACCACAAACTCCATCAAGTATTGGCTCATGCCTTAGATATCGTAGGGCAATTTACAAGAGCAACACGCTTAAACGATAAGTGCCGAAGAACACAATTGGCATTTCCTGAAGTGGATAGCATAAAGCCAAGCCTTCAATTGTTAGAATCGATTAAAATCAATCGAAAAACGGCCCCATACGAACGTGCTCTTGAACTCGCAAAATTGATTATTCTCAATTATTCGCCAGATATCAATCACGGACAGCAGAAAATGATTGCACTTTTATTCGATATGAATGTATTATGGGAAGAATACGTGGTGCGTGCCTTAAAAAAACATGCACTAAAACATCCTGAAGAAATGTTAGGAGTAACAGGCCAAGAATCAAAAACATTTTACGGTTCACAACGAACCATACGCCCAGACATCGTTTTGAAAAAAGGCGGTGAAACAATCATCATTGATACCAAATGGAAACGTCCAACCAACAAAGCAGCCAGTATCGAAGACTTGCGTCAAATGTATACCTATGCCCGCTTCTGGGACACAAATAAGGTGGTGCTTTTATACCCCGGGGAACCTTATGACAGTGGTTATAAATCTTACCCAAATCACAATGACCTTAATGATTACGCAACTGAATTTCATCAATGTAAAATAGCAATGGTTAATGTGTTAGAAGATGGAGTGATTTCTGAAAAGTTAGCGGAGGATGTGATGGGGTTAATAATAAAAAATTAAACTAAATGTTACTTTTCTTCGATACAGAAACAACAGGTTTGCCTAAAAACTGGAAAGCACCAGTTTCAGACTTGGATAATTGGCCTCGATTAGTCCAGTTAGCTTATTTAGTCTACGATTTTGACGGGAATTTAATTCATTCTTGCAATGAGATAATTAAACCGGATGGTTTTACAATTCCAACTGAGGCGTCAAATGTTCATGGTATTACAACCGAGATGGCAAAGCAACGCGGATCAGACATCAATGATGTTTTTGAATTGTTTTTAATTCACTTGAAAAGATCTAAGATGATCGTTGCGCACAATATGGCTTTCGATGAAAAGATTATTGGAAGTGAACTAATTCGCTTGGGTAAAGAAAATGTTATTGTTGCAAAAGAAAAAGTTTGCACCATGCTTAAAACAGTTGATTTATGCAAAATAGAGGGCCCTTATGGCTATAAATGGCCAAAATTAGACGAATTATATCGGTTTTTATTTAACAGCGATTTCGAAGGTGCCCATGATGCCTTAGCAGATATTCAAGCCACGGCGAAGTGTTTTTGGGAGTTAAAAAAGAAAGGAATTATTCATCTATTTGGAAAGTACACCGCGCCTAATGAAAAGTCTTTGATGGAAAAACTCAAAAAATCTGTATTACTTGATGAAAATAGAGAAGTTGATGAAGAAAATGTTGAAATAGGTGGGCAGATTTGGACCAGAAGAAACTTAAATATAAATTGTTTTAGAAATGGAGATTTAATTCAAGAAGCTAAAAGCAATGAAGACTGGCAGAAAGCGGCAGATGAAGAAAAACCAGCTTGGTGTTACTATGATAATGACCCAGCCAACGGGAAAAAATATGGTAAATTATACAATTGGTATGCGGTCAACGATCCAAGAGGGTTGGCTCCTGAGGGATGGTCAATTCCCACTACAGAAGAATGGGAGATTTTAAGGGATGAACTTGGAGAAAATTATATTACAAAAATTATAGATTGTGCTGATTGGTTAGATTGTCCTGACTGGATTGAAAATTCGGATGAGATTAATGATAGTGGTTTTTCTGGATTACCAGGAGGGGGAAGAATGGTAAATGGAGTTTTTTACAATAACATAAAAAAAGAGTATCTATATTTTTATGAATTCGATTTATTCAAACGTAGTCGTAGAGATAGAAATGAACTAGGTAAAGATGCTACTTGGTGGACTTCATCAGAGTGTTTCGATTATGAATTGCCAGGAGTAACAAAAAAAGAGATGGCTAAATGTTTTATGATTAATGATTTTCTTTTTGAACTACTTATGGGTAATTCTAACATCAGAGAAAAAGGCAAAGGATTCTCTGTTCGCTGCATTAAACCAAAAAAATATAATAATGAAGAGTTTTTAAGGATTAACGGAAAAATTTGGATGAAGAATAATCTGAATGTTGAACGTTTTCGTAATGGCGATATAATTTTTGAAGCAAAAACCGATGAGGAATGGAAAAGAGCGGGAGAATTAGGAATTCCTGCATGGTGCTACTATAAAAATGACAATGACATAGGCAGAATAAATGGTAAACTATACAATTGGTTTGCGGTAAATGATCCTCGTGAATTAGCTCCTGAAGGTTGGCGTGTGCCTTCGAAACAAGACTGGTTAGAATTAGAATCCTTTTATGATTGGAGATGGGAACATGATGATGATCCACAGTTTCATCCTACATGGATTTTATGGAAAGAAATGAGAATAAACACTGAAGGTTATCGAGGCCCCGTTGATTTTGACACGGATTCTATTGGTCACTGTCTTTGGTGGACTGATACAATGGAGGAAAATGATGCTTCATCCGCTCATATCTATAACTACGAACCCTATTGGTCGATTAGTATGTCGACGGCATTACTAACCTGCGGAATTTATGTTAGATGCATAGAGGATATTTAACCAATAAATGATAGATTTGGGTTAATTTATTAATTCAAAACCAGAAAGCACGTCATTCAGATTGAAATTAATTATTGTTCAATTATGACGGTAATTCTGTAGGCTGTTTAAAAGATTAATAATACTCAGTTTAAATTATTGTTTGACAAGTTCAATGAAACTAATAATTTTCATAAATACCGTTTTTCTATTATTGAATGTATCATCGTTGTTTATAGTTTCTTCTAAGTCATAAAAAGAAAATGAATTTTCTTTTCGATAGATTTTACATGGTAAATTTTCACTCTTGTATGTTTCCTTAATATGAATGTCTAACAAATGATTGAATTTTTGAGGAACGTCAATTTTCTCTTCAAAATATTCTATAGCAGCGATTTTCATGAACTGATTTAAAATTATTTCATTATTAAAAAACAACCGAATAATTCCGTATTGATTATTGAGTGTGATACCTGTTCCTAAAATATTTTTTACATTAAAAATTAGTACATTGTTCTCTGTACTAGTTTTTAAAATATACTTGTTTGATTCAAAGTAACCAATCATATATTTTGTCCAATTTTCACGATCTTTAATGTTAAGTGTCATATTTATTTAATGAATTAATTATGCGATTTTTAATTCTATCTGCAAGGCTTTGTGGATAAATAACAGTTACACTATCTGAATAAGAAAGAATCAATCTTTCTAACTCATAATTGATAATAATATCCAATGTAATCTCGAGCGTATTTTCGTCAAGCCATTTAGACCTTTGAGAGCCATGAATAGGCTTGGTTTCCATGTAGTTTCCGGTTTTTCCTATAAAATGTAAAACCACCGCTTCTGTTTTTTCACCTGCGGGTTTTGTAACACCTATTATATCTTCAAAATAGTCTAGCCAATCAATTTCAGTATTTTTTTTGTACTCAACATTCAATTCTTTGACTGCGACTATTCTATCTAAGGCTAAATTCCAATCAAATTTTTGATTTTCTGAATTATAACCAAATAGAAACCAACGGTTGTTGTATTGTTTCAAAAAATAAGGATGAAGAACTAGATCATATGGATTATCCGCCTCAAAGGGCTTGTAGCTGATGGATAAAACTTGCTTATAAAATATAGCATTATGCAATTGTCCTAAAAACTCAATTCCCTTTAAGTATTCATTATTATCAAATTCAATTATAGTGTTTGAAACATCGTCAGGCGCCAATCCTTGCTTTAATTTAGGGACAAGTTCATGAATCCACTCAAATTGTGGCATGCCTTTAAATTGAGATAAAATATCGATGGCAGATTTCAATTGATTAATTTCAACTTCATTCAAAGGCATATTATTTATTGAAAACGAAGGATTGGTATATCTGTAAAATACTTTTTTCCCTTCACGTTCCTTTGTTAGTTCAATACTCCAACCCTCCTCACTTTCCATGAAAGATATGTCTTCAAATAGTTGGCGTCTACTGATACCATTTGATAATAAGTCTATTTCAGATAATACCTTATCACATGCTTCAAGTAGATCATCAATAAAATACCTCCGTCCTGAGTTCCTAAAACAAGTATCAAGTACTTTATATCGAATTAAAGCATTCTTATTTGTAGCCATTTATTTAATTATTTAAAATGCAGATTGGCTGCACTTTTATAACGTTTATTTGCAGATTAAATAAAGTATGTACTAAATTAATAATAATTAATTACATTTATGCAGTTCCACCGCACAGTTGGAATATTACTTTGCATATTGTTCTTTGAAAGCCTGCTGCACGATATTGATTTGTGCCAACTGGAAGCCACCGCAAGGTAGTTTCAAATCGGTTGGTGTTCTCCGATTTATCGGGGGATGAATGTTTCTTGGTTAATCAATGCCTTCAACTGAAAGGTTCTAGAGAAAACCTTGCAAATATTATATATCATTGATAGAATTTTTCTTTTAAGAAGAATACATAAACAAAGAATAACGCAGCAGGCTTCATTGAACTTTTTATAAAATTATGAAACCGGAACAAGCACATATCGACCAAATCAGAGCTGCCTTTGAAAAAATGGAGTCCAGGGAAGATTTGCTTCATGTATTGAATGTTGCAAAACCAATGGTCTATGGTGATAAGGCTGTTCCATTTCAATTAAAACAGCTCACTTGGTATGCTAACCCGAAACTTGGAAGAAAGCGATATACTGAATTTAAAGTAAAGAAAAAATCAGGAGCCGAACGCTCTATACACTCACCTGTAGCGGGTTTAAAATCTATCCAAAAAACACTGAGTTTTGTATTGCAATGCGTTTACGAACCACACAATGCCGCAATGGGATTTGTAAGAGATAAATCCATTGTTGACAATGCCAAATTGCATGTAGGGAATATGTACGTGTATAATATAGACTTAAAAGACTTTTTCCCTTCTGTTGATCAGGCAAGAGTATGGAAATGCTTTCAATTAACTCCTTTTAATTTAGCTCGTAATGGAGTACTTGCCAATATAATTGCATCTTTGTGTTGTACTGAAATGGAAGTAGAGCGCAAAAACGAATCGGGCGAATGGGAAAAGGTAAAACGCAATGTATTGCCACAGGGTGCTCCCACCTCACCGGTAATTACAAACATAGTATGCCAAAAACTTGATTATTTATTGTCAGGTGTAGCAAAACGTTTTGGCCTAAAATACAGCCGTTATGCCGATGACATCACTTTTAGTTCTATGCACAACGTGTATCAGCCCGAAAGTGAGTTCTTAAAAGAATTACAAAGGATAATTACTGAGCAAAACTTTCACATCAAAGAAAGTAAAACCCGTTTGCAAAAAGATGGCTTCCGTAAAGAAGTAACCGGCTTGTTGGTGAATGAAAAAGCCAATGTGCAGCAGCGATACATTAAGCAATTGCGTATGTGGCTATATTACTGGGAAAGGTATGGTTACGAAAGAGCATCAGGGTTCTTTTTACAGCAATACAATGCCGACAAAGGCCATGTAAAGAAAGGCGAGCCGGATATGCCAAATGTTATTTCTGGCAAACTTGATTACCTTAAAATGGTGAAGGGTGCGGATAATGATTTGTATTTAAAGTTGAAGAGTAGGTTTAAGAATCTTAATGACTCAAGTATTAAATCAAATACTATTTCAGAAGCTGCTAACACAACCGAAATTGATTCAAACCAAGTTAAGATTGAATGGGAAGTATGTCAGTCTCCGAAAAAGAATGCAAAATTGTTTGACTCAATTAATGAATTGTACTTAAAGTTGAAGAGCAGGTTTAATTTATTAATCGGTTTTGAAGATCCTATTAAACAAGTACTGAATGTTTGGGAAACTGATGGAATAGAACAAGCTATGGAATTTTATTATAAAAACAAATTCAAATAAATGGTAAAGACTAAATATGATTTCATAAAGGAACTTCTCGAGGATAAAAAAATCGATCAAAATCAGCGAGAAAGAATACTAGAACTTGCTTCAAAGGAGATTAGCCTTGAAGGAATATTAGAGGAACGTGTACGAAAAATTGAAGAAATCGTATTTAATCATAATCCTCACGGCAACATTTCTCCTCCTATTAAACCAACTGAACAACCAAATCTTCCTGAATACATTGATCCAATAAATCTATATAATGCGCTACTAGCTTACAATCAGAATCGTATTTTAAGCACTACATGTCACCCAATTTCAAGAGAAAATATTGATCTTATTGTCTCTCAAAGTGATAGTAATGAATATGATTTTAAAGAGCATTTAGAGTTAGTTAAACGAAATTTTAAGGATTTAGCAAAAAAAGAGAAATTTACTAATAAAATGCATGCGTTAATTAATAATTATTTGACTGGTGAAGGTATATGGTCAAGTCAAAATTGTGAAGATAATTGGAGTAATAAAGATTTAGAAGATTGGGCGAATAGAAATCCTAACATCGTTCCAAATCCAGATGATATTTTAATTGAAGCTACTGAAAAAGAAGGATACAAATTAGAGAGAGTATTTATATCAAAGTTGACTAACAAAAACATCCGAAATTTTAGTGAATTAGTTCTATTTTTTAAATCACTTTGGCATATTAAAGATGATAATCCACTTCAAAGAATTTTAGAAAAAAGAAATATTGATTATACATACGATGAATGGGCTAATATTCGATTTGTTAATTTCTCACAAACATTAAATTTATTTACAGATGTTGATAAACTAGTGCAAGCATATTCAAAAATTATTGGTTTAATTAAAGAAAATAGCAACCCAAATCGTCAAGATATTGAGATTTCCTATTACGAGGAAGGCTCAAAGAAAATACTTTCAATTCATCAATTGAATACTCTTTGGAAAAAGTCTATTTCAGACACTGTTGCACGACCATTTGGAAATAGCATGCTTCCAATAATTGAAAAGCAAATTAATGGATTATGTAATTTACATATTCGAGCAAAATTTGAAGACAATCAAAATTATGAAGTGAATTTATGGGATGGAAAAGAAAGAAAAGCAGAACCAATCCCTTTGTTTGATGGCGTTAAATATTTACTAATTTTAAAAAAATGATTTACTTAATAGACGATAATAAAAAAAGACAGCAAGATTCAGGTTGGGGTGATGATAAATTTGAAAAATACAAAGAATTTATTCACCCTATTTATAGGCTATCTGAAGTAACAGATGACTTGAGAAATGAGCTTTTTAAAAAAGAAAATAATGTAATCTTATTTCATGAGTCTTTTTTTGAAAATTTTGAAAACAAACAAGTTAAAGATGTTAATGACATTAGAAATAAACTTGAAAAATTATCAAAAATAACTACAAATAGATATTATGTGATTTTTAGTGGCTCGAATTCTGAACGAAAACATAATGAAAATAATTCATCAGCTAGTATACCAGTTCATATTCTCTACAATAATTTAGAAGTTTTTTTACAAAAATATCAACAAAGTAATCAATATAATTTAAAGTATTTGTTGTTTGGAACAAATCCAGATATCGAGCCTTTTTTGCTAGAAGAGCTAAACAATTCTAATCGCCTATTTATTGAAGATAGTTTAAATCTTAAAAATGAAGTTAATGATTACTTTTTTTTTAGATCAAAGTTAGATATTAATCCTATTTGTAAAAATTATACTACACTTTACAACAAAGATTCTGAATTTGGATTACATGAAAAAATTGACGAAAATTTATCAAACAAAAAATACAAAGGTATTTTCGTTCCATTATGTTTTGGGAGTTCATTGTCTGATTTCAATGGTTTAAGATTAGCAACTGAAATACGATGCACAAATAACATAAATCAAGTTACTCCTATTTTTATTTACAGTTTTGTTGGAATAGATATCTTACTTCAAAATGAATATTTCAATATATTAAAAAGTAAAAATGTTCATTTGATTAATTATAGCAAAAAAGATTTCGGCACTGCATTAAATACATATTTTGATTCATTAAAACCAGAGGAGCTCTCGAGAGAAATCCAAAAAATAAAATTAGACCCTCCATTGAATTATGCCGATTCCCACTCAATCGCAAACGAATGGGCAATTCATCAATGGGCGAAAACAATTGGATGTGACGAATCCATAGAGTTAAGTAAAGTATTTCGAAATATTCAGTATAATTTATATTTCAAATATTTAAGAACCATTCACCCCATATTCAAACAAGATGTAATATCTGCTAGCAAATTAAAAATTGATTATGAAGGCAATCCTAAAGTTTTACTTATTGATGATGAAGCAGAAAAGGGGTGGAATGAAATATTTGCATTCCTTTTAAGTGACATGAACAATATTTACAGTGATTATTTAAATGTTGATTTTAAAAGTTTAACTAGTGATGAAATAATTGAAAAAGCAATAGACAAAATAATTACAGATAATTTTGATGTTGTAATTCTTGATTTTAGGCTAAATCCATCCGATTTTGAAAATAAGAAATCCAAACAAATTACAAGTATTAAACTCTTAAAAGAGATCAAAAATAAAAATCCTGGTATTCAAGTAATTGCATTTTCAGCAACAAATAAAGTTTGGAATTTACAAGCTTTACAAGAAGCTCAAGTTGATAGTTTTATTTTTAAAGACAGTAATGAAAATATTCATCTAAATATAGAAAGTCTAATTCTAAAACTAACATCAAGTATAAAAAAATCTTCTTGGCTGAAACCAATTTGGAATAAAACAATTACGGTTATTGATCATTTAGAAGAACAAAGAAAAAAACATATTCTAGATAGGGATTTTTCCGGAGCGATGGCCACTTTTCTTCAATTAGGATTTGATTCGTTGATAACCAGTAACAAAAGATTTCCGTTTGATTCCGCTTTTATGTACTACTTCTTAATATTAGAGGCAATATCTAATCAAATGATAAACGAAGATACCCCTTTTAAAGTAAATTACACGAACAAGCATGGGGAATCAAAGATTGGATATAAATTTCAATTTAGGTCTAATTACGATTTTTTAAAGGATTTTGAAGGAAATGAGTATATGCAAGTTGCAGCTGGAGACGATTTGATTTCGAGTAATAAAAGAATTCCATATAATCCTAAATTTCATAACTTAATTTCTTTAGCAGGGACTGATGATATCAATCCTATTACAATAGTTAATTTAAGAAATAAATTTAATCACCCAAATCTTATCGATCAAAGGGTTATTGCAGTTATTGAAAAAGATAATATTGATAAAATATTTGAGGTATGTACTAAACTATTGAAAAATTTATGAGTGCAGTTCCACCGCACAATTGAATGCAACATTTGCATAGAAATTAAAAGATATGAGCATATTCAATCACTTTTAAAATTTAAATTTCTTTTCCCAACAATAAAAACTAACAGCAATTATGAAAGATAAAATTGAAACACTTAATTATATTATAGATGAAAACTTAACACTATTTTGCCTAAACTCTGGCATAAGTAATGAATGTATTGTACCATTGTTTTATATAAAATCCAATTTCGTCAAAAATTCATCTGGTAAAGGATTATTGTCATACTACAATAATTGCTTTTACAATGAAAATCACGAACAAATCAAAAACTGCATGTTAGAATTTAACAACATAAAATGTCAAATATTTGGTAACGATATTTGGGGTAAATATGATTCTAATAATTATGGTATAATTTTAAAATGTATAATTACAGATAAAACAGGAGTCACTAAGGAAATAAACTTTAGACAAGATTATAAGCCAAATTCGAGGTTTGTTGATTTATTTGAATATTTAGCACTATTGGATAAAGGATGCACACATAAAGCATGCAAACTATTTAAAAGTAAAATTTATAAATTAAATACAATTAAAAGCAATTAAACGATATGCAAATTTTTACCCATTACAAACATATCAATTTAACAAATGACCAACATAATGCTATAGAAAAACTTAATTCTTTCTTGGAAAGCAATGTCCATGTTTTTATGCTTAAAGGATACGCAGGTAGTGGTAAAACAACCATAATTAAAGGATTAGTTGAATACCTCAATTCAGTTGAAAAGGATTTTGCCTTGATGGCTCCAACAGGAAGAGCAGCCAAAGTAATTAGAGAAAAAACCGGGCAAGAGGCTTTTACTATTCATAAGTCTATTTACAGCTATGAGGATATGGTAGAGATTGAAGAAGGTGATTCTTTCTATTACTATTATAAAATCCGAAATAGTGCAGACGTGGCTGGCAAGATCTTCATAGTGGATGAAGCCTCCATGCTTTCTAATGCCAAAAGCGAAGGAGAGTTTTTCCGTTTTGGTTCAAGCCACTTATTGTCTGATTTGATTAGCTACACAAGAGTTTCACAGCCTAATGTAAATACTAAAATCATCTTCGTTGGCGACCCTTGCCAGTTACCTCCGGTGGGTGATAATAGTTCAAAAGCTTTTGAAGCCAACTATCTTAAAGAGCATTTCAATCTTTCTTCTGAAGAAACCGAAATGAAGGAAGTGAAAAGGCAAGGTGGCGATAGTGGCATATTGCAAGCAGCTGCAAAATTACGAAAGAGTATTTCAGCCCGTTTCTTTAACGACTTCAATTTGCGTTCCAATGGAAAGGATATTTTAAATCCTACTTATGAAACTTTCCTTGACACCTGGCAAGAGGCAGCAAGTCCAAAAATTATCATCGCAAGTAAAAACAAAACCTGTCTTGATCTCAATTTACAAATAAGAGAACGGAGATTTGGCAATGCTAATTTACCTGTTCAGAAAAGTGATATTGTTATCATGGGCGGTAACAATTATAGAAAAGGCGTTTTCAATGGTGAGTTTGCTGTTATCAATGAAGTAAGCGATATAGTCACACAGAGAACAATTGCGTTAAGAGGTAAAAATCCGGTAACACTTTATTGGCGTGATGTGGAGTTGGTTTTCCCTGATGCAGAAAGCAATAATAAGATTGTAAAGGGTAAGATGCTTGAAAACTTCCTTTACGGAGATAATTATTTGAAGCCGGAAGAAACCCAGGCTTTGTATGTAGACTTTACTTCCCGGCACAATGGTTTAAAGCCCAAAACAGAAGAGTTTAAGGAAGCCATCATGCAGGATGAGTATTTCAATTGCTTGTTGATGAAGTATGGTTATGCCGTTACTTGCCACAAGGCTCAAGGTGGCGAATGGGATAATGTATTTACCGTTTGGGATAATGATAATATGGAAGGCTTCGACTGCTTTACTGATAAACAAAGGCGAGCAGGTAAAACAAATCAGGATTTTTATCGCTGGGCATACACAGCAATTACCAGGGCATCAAAAACTTTGCATGCATTAAACCCACCGTTTTTCAATTCCTATTCAGCTATGGCATTTCTTGATGTAACAGTCTTGAATGCATTAAATGAATTAACCGGTAATCAGGTTCAAACAGAAGAAATCAGTTTGGACAACGAATTGCTGCAACAGCTTTCAATGCTGAACCTTTTAGAGCAACCTGTTCCATTACAGGATCATTTTATCAAAGTACGCCAGGCAGTTAGGAAGCAATACATTGAAATTGTTGGGTGGGAGAAAATTGGCTATGAGATTAGATACTCTTTGATGAGGGAGCAAGACAAGGCAGTTTTCAGAACTTATATAAATGGACAAAATGAATTTAGAAAACCATTTGCGTCAATGCCAAATCTTTCTCCAAACAGTTCATTCAATATTGCACTTGCTGAAATATTAAATCATTTGCCAAATGTTTCCATAAAGCGAAATACAGCCGAAACGATTATTAGCCAAATTGAATTTGACTTCGAGTTAGAAGAAGAGTTTCCTTTTACAAGAAGTTTATTTGATGACTTAGTATTGTTGTTTAAAGAAATAGATATTACAATTGATGGTATTGAACATCAGCAATACAAAGAACGCTATACATTTAAGCAAAATAATGAAACAGCCGTTGTAGATTTTGAATATAAAAAGAATGGTTTTTTTGGTAGGGTTGTCCCTATTCAAAATATGACCAACAGTAAGTCGTTGCTATCCAACATTCAAACGGCATTGCAAACATTTAAACAAGAAGATTATGCCAGCTAAAGAAATAAAAGAACTCCGTCAATCGGGTAAATTAGAAGAGGCTTATGCTATGGCAAAAGCAGAATTAGAGGCTGATTTGACAAATATTTGGGGTAAGCGGAATTTGAGTTGGGTCTTGTATGCGCAACTAGATGAACTTACATCGAATTTGGATGCTTTTACAGCTAAAATCAACGAAGTTAAAGCGTTAGATTTACCTGAATCTGAAGAAATGTTTCTCGACAACATATCGATTGTTATAGCCAAAGCTGCGCGGGTTATTACTCAAGAAACTACTCCGGATATTTACAAAATACATCGTTTATTTGATTCTATTAAGGAGCTGTCATTAAAAAGAAATTCAAAATGGTTCAGTGTGCTTTTTAGTGCAATGCACAAAGGAATGAAAGAGTCTGATAGGTACATTGAATTTGCTGACTGGTGGGATTTTAAAAATTTTATGCCTGAGGATTACCTTAAAAATACATTACCCAACGGCAAAGATGTAATGGCGATTGCTGAGCAGGCTTATATTGCCTATGCAAAACATTTATTACCGAAGCAAACCCAGCACGGGGAAATTATTTTTAATAAAGAACAAGCTGAAGCTTTCCTACCGGTATTATCTCAAATAGTAGAAGATTACCCTCAGTTTCAATACCCGGCCTATTTTAATGCAAAACTATTATTAGCATTAGGCGACAAGGATAATATGCTAGAGTCATTGTTGCCCTTTGCCAAGAAGAAACGAAACGATTTTTGGGTATGGGAAATTCTTGCCGAAGCTTTTTCAAGCGATCCGGAAAAAGTATTCGCCTGTTATTGCAAGGCTTTATCATGTAAAAGTCCTGAAGAAATGTTGGTTGGTCTTAGACAAAAAATGGCAAGGCTATTAATTTCCAAAAAGCTCTTCAACGAGGCACGGACTGAATTAGACTTGCTGAATCAAGCCCGAACAACACATAAGTATAAAATACCAACTGAGGTAACCAATTGGCAAGCCATGGATTGGTATAAAACTGCGCTTTCTTCTAAATCTAATTTCGGGTTTTATAAGACGTATTTACCAATTGCAGAATCGCTATTGTTCAATGATGTAGTTGAGGAGTTACTAATTGTAGAATTTGTCAACACTGATAAAAAGATGCTCAATTTCATTGCATCTGAAACTAAGTTTGGTTATTTTAAATACGAAAGATTTTTTTCTGATATAAAAATTGGGGATACTTTAAAAGTTCGTTTTCAGGGAGGCACTAACGAAGGAATGCATCAACTTTACACAGCGATAAAGTTTAATGACGATGTTTTTAAAAATCAATTTTTGAAAGAAGTATCTGGCGTGGTAAAAATACCTGAAGGTAAATCATTTGGATTTATTACTGATTCTTTCATTCACCCCAACCTAGTATCAAAATACAAACTTGTTGATGGTCAAGAATTTTCTGGAAAGGTTATTAAGTCATACAATCAAGAAAAAAAACAATGGTCTTGGAAGCTTTTTTAACCTTATTAGCGCAATTCAGTTTTAAGCGATATTAATAAAAATAGCATAGTGTTTTTCCTGTGCAGGTACACTGCATAATGCGACCATATATTTGTGTCATAATTAAAAACGACATGAAAAACTGGACTATTTATAAAGCAGAAACCCTTTTTACCTTCGGAAAACATGATGGGAAAACACTAGAACAGGTTGCGAAAACTGACGCTCAATATATTCATTGGTGTGTAAAGAACATTCCCGAGTTTTTACTTGATGAAATTGATTTCATTGCCTATGCGATAAAGTATGCAGTGTGGTTTGTGGATGTTAACCAATTAGACAAAGACGATGAGGGTGATTTAGGGCTTAATTTCTATGTTGTAACAGATGCTGATCTTTTAGTCAATCAGAATAAGTGGGAATCATATGAGGAATATATGGATATGCTGTCAAATGCAGACGAATGCGATTATGATTATTCTGATTTTTTGTTTAATGGATTCTTTGAAGGAGATTCCGATTTATACAATGAATACATGGGTTAGTTTTTTGATCCAACAATCCACAGAAATTGTTGATTTAGAACTAAAAATACGCTCATCTTTTACTGTGCAGATACACCACACAGATAAGGCTTAATTTTGTAATGTAAAAAAAGTAACCCGTTAAAAAATAATTTTAAAAACTTATTCTCTAGCTATGATTATTAATGATCTCTACAAAAAGTACTTTCAAAAGTCTAAAATTTTCATGTATCCTTTACTTGGAATTGAGCGTGGAAATGTAGCTCCGGAAGAAGTGTATTTTTCAATTAGGGATACTTACAAACCTGACGATAAAAAATTAGTGCTGGTGTACAACCCAAAAATGGATTTAAAGTATGAATCTTTTAAAGAAGGTAGACTTGTTAATCACAAACTACTTTATGACCGTTTCAAAGATCAAAATGGTAATGACATTTTTGTCTTCGATATGTCAGGCTTCGCGTCTGATTGGGATTTATTTTTAAAAGGAAAGTACAGTCAAATGTCGCTAAAGATTAGAAATCAAATTCTAAATTTCTTTGAAAAAAATAGCGGGAACTACATATATGTGAATAGTTTTCTATTTCCTGAAAAATGGTTCAAACGGTATGCTGAAATTTTGGATGTGTCAGAGGAATTGCTTAAAGAAGTAGGCGAACTGTGTGATGTTCCCAATCAGCAGATGGAACAATTAAATCAGACCTTCGATTTGAAATGCCACAATTTAATGGATAAAAAACACAATCAAGTCAATATACATATTAACCAATGCGATAGATGTAACGGGCAAGGGCACATTCCAAAGTACAATCATATTTCGAATGGTATATGCTTTAAATGCTATGGTCGTAACAGTGTAAAAAACCTCGTAGCATAATATTTTCAATTTATACAATTTAAAACAAAAACAAATGCAACTAACAGCAAAACTAATTGAAGTTCTAGCTATTCAAATCGGACAAGGTAAAAATGGTGAATGGCGTAAGCAAGATATCATCGTAGAAACAGACGGTCAATATCCAAAGAAGATTTGCATTTCGCTTTGGGGTGATAAAATCACGGACACAAACCTTCAAATTGGTCAACAATATAGATATGATCTTGACATTGAAAGTAGAGAATATTCAGGTCGCTGGTATACCGATATCAAAGCATGGCGCATAGATTCATCAAATAACGAAAACTCAACTACTGAAGCACCTTTGCCTCTCTCACCACTGCCACCGCTGGATATGGAAGGTGAGGAAGACAATTCAAACCTTCCCTTTTAAATCAAGGATAAAACCTAACAATTTAAGATAACAGAAAAAGTAAATCGGAATTGATCATTTAACTCAAAACAATTAATAGATGAAAAATAAAAGCACCCTAGTATTATTCGCAATTGTCGGTTCAGTGGTTTGCTGGATAATAATTGATTTTTTCATTGTGGACTTATCCTTTTGGAAATACCTGCTCATTGAAACTTTAATCATCCTTACTAAAATGCTGTATGAAAAAGAAAAAACGCGCCTTGCCGAATAATCAAAGGATGTTTGGGAAAATGATGCCCCAGCGGAGAAAATAATAAAAAGGGCGATTAAATTTTTCATAGTTTAATTACTTTAAAAACCTTTGTAGTGGTACTTTCCTGATCAACTTTCACAAAGTAGATTCCTGCTTGAAGAAAACTAAGGTCGAATACATTTTGACTCGTGGCAACTATGAAAAACGGTTGACCATTTGTGTTGTAAATACATAGTTGATCTATGGCTGTTTCTTGAAAAATTTTCAAGTAATCCGAAACAGGATTGGTATACGAAAGCGTGGAACTGATTGTTGGGACCAATCCTGCACCCTGAGATTCAAATTTTTGAACCGTTCCCAAAATCGAAGTACAAGTGGTATCATAAATAGTATAATTGATAAGTCCTTTTGTAATATCATCGTAGCCATCAATTATATAAATTTCGATGGTGGAAGAATCAAGACCACAAAAACAATTACTCAG
>CAMDAH010000004.1 GCA_945888625.1 Chryseobacterium gleum | reverse complement strand
TTACCACCTGAATTAATCGTCTTGGTGCCCGTTCCCATAAAATATACATTCATCGACGTTGACCAAGTTCCTTGCGTACTAACCATCGCCAAGTTACCGTAGAGATTTAAGTTATTCGCTCCACTCGTTGAAGTGAAATTTGGACTGTTAGTCGTTACACTCCAAGTCATGTTGTTACAATTCGCATTGGCGATATTCAAACTTACCGATTGGTTTACGGCCGAGAAGGAACTATTTGTAAAAAAACAATTGTCATTTACTCCAGGGACACCTGCCCCACCTGTTCCGCCATCCGTTAATGACCAACGACTTACATCACTCCAGTTTCCTGTGCCACCAACCCAATAATAGTCAATTCCAAATGCTGTTTGTGAAATAAATAGTAAAGCAGAAACAAGTAATAATTTGTAGATTTTAGTCATCGTAATTTTTTTGACCAAACTAAATATTTATTATTGAACCAAATAGGTAATTATACTTAATTAATGTTAATTTAACTTATTGAAATTCGAAACACTGCAAATCCTTAACGTTTTCGATACGTGTTTTGTAAATTGTAAAAAAGTACAAATGATTCTAACATACGATACAAAATCCCTTGATGCTATTCGCATTCATTTTATTTTATGTACCGAACGGACGGGTAGTTCACTACTGTGTTTGATGTTGAATTTACATCCTGAAATTATTTCGCCTTCCGAAGAACCTTTTGCGCTGTATTTATATCCTAAATACCATAAAATAGTAACTTGGACGGATGAAGACATTTCATCCTATGTAGACGATTTTTTCTTGTTAGCAGAGAAAAACATGGATCTATATTTCACCCAAAGAGCTATTTTTCATGCGGAATTATTGGCAAATAAAGCCATACTGACCTATGAGCGCATTGTAAAGATTAGCTACCTTAATTTTTATGATTCCGATCAAATAAATAAATCAAGCGTTCGCGTGATTGTTGACAAGCAAATCAAGTATGTGTATCACCTTGAAGCGATCCAACATCTATTTCCTAGTGCTAAGTTCCTACTTTTGGTTAGAGATGTACGCGACAACATTGTTTCCAAAAGCATCCGTAAATTAAATTGGAATAAGCATCCATTTTTCTTAGCATCCATCTGGAAGGGTGCTTACGCAAGAATGTTAGCGCTCCCTGAAAACAAACGACTAATCATCAAATTTGAGGATTTAATTCAGTCACCTGAATCAGCACTTCAAAAAATTTGTACTTTTTTATCCCTTGAATATGATTCCAATATGAAAGAAACCACCGGTGTTTTTGAAAAATTTGTAATGAGTAAAAAACATTTAATTGACGCTGATTTTACGGATAAGCTACTGCGTTTTCATACTGGTATTCTTACCCCATTAGATGAATCGAAGATAGGACAATACAAAGCATTTTTATCCCAAAAAGACCTGCGAATTATAGAAGGACAAAGTCAAAATCAGCTTAAATCGTTTAGCTATGAGGACATAGCAGAAAAAAAATCCAGAAGTATTCGTTTTTCCGCATATCAATTTTTAGCGTTTCTATACCGACCTTTCTTGCTAAAGCTCTATTTGCAGCTTCCCCTAGGATTGAAATTAAAATTAAAAAAAGGTCGAAACCGAAGAAAATCGATCCCTGTTTAATTATACTATTTTTCGGTATTTAATTCTTTTTGGACCTGCATCTCCCAATCGTTTTTTCCGATTTTCTTCGTATTCAGAATAAGAACCTTCGTACCAATAGACCTTTGAATCACCTTCGAAAGCTAATATATGCGTACAAATTCGATCTAGAAACCAACGGTCGTGAGATATTACAACGGCACAACCCGCAAAATTTTGGATACCTTCCTCTAAAGCGCGCAAAGTATTAATATCGATATCATTGGTTGGCTCATCCAACAAGAGCACATTTGCTTCTGTTTTTAAGGTCATCGCTAAATGCAAACGATTTCGTTCACCACCGGACAAAATGCCAACTTTTTTATTTTGGTCTGCCCCATTAAAATTAAATTTCGACAAATAAGCCCTTGAATTTATTTTCTGGTTTCCAACCTCCACGTATTCCAAGCCATTCGAAACCACATCAAAGACTGTTTTTTCTGGATTGACATCCTTATGTGATTGATCGACATACCCAATTTTTACTGTTTCACCCACCTTAAATTCTCCAGCATCAACACCTAATTCGTCCATAATCATTTTGAAGATGGTTGTTTTACCGGCACCATTTGGCCCAATAATTCCAACAATTCCAGCAGGAGGCAAACTAAAATTCAAATCATCATACAACATTTTATCCCCAAACGATTTAGCGACATGCGCCGCTTCGATTACATTATTCCCCAAACGAGGTCCATTTGGAATGGGCATTTCAAGCATTGCTTCCTTTGCTTGTACATCTTCGGAAAGCATTTTATCATAATTCTGAAGTCTCGCCTTACTCTTCGCTTGCCGTGCTTTTGGATTCATCCGAACCCAATCTAACTCACGTAGCAACATTTTTTGACGTTTGGACTCTGATTTCTCCTCTTCTTTCAAACGATTCGACTTTTGTTCTAACCACGACGTATAATTTCCTTTCCAAGGAATCCCTTCTCCCCTATCCAATTCTAAAATCCAACCTGCCACATTATCTAAAAAATAACGGTCGTGGGTAACGGCAATCACTGTCCCAGCATATTGTTGTAAGTGTTGTTCAAGCCAATCAATTGATTCGGCATCCAAGTGATTCGTAGGCTCATCTAATAACAAGATATCAGGGTTTTGAAGTAACAAACGACAAAGCGCTACGCGTCTTTTTTCTCCACCGGAAAGCGTTGCAATCAATTGGTCATCTGGAGGACAACGCAAAGCATCCATTGCTCGATCTAATTTATTATCAAGTTCCCATGCATCCAAAGCATCAATTTTATCCTGCACTTCGCCCTGTCTTGCAATAAGCTTATCCATTTTATCTGGATCATTGAGTACCTCCTCATCCATAAACGAAGCATTAATTTCCTCGTATTCTTTTAGTACATTAACCGTTTCGCTTGCACCTTCAAGCACCACATCTTTCACTGTTTTAGTTGGGTCAAGTTCTGGTTCTTGGGGTAAATAACCAACTGTATAACCAGGAGAAAAAACGACATCACCTTGAAAAGCTTGATCTAAACCAGCAATAATTTTCATTACTGTTGATTTACCAGAACCATTTAATCCAATAATTCCAATTTTCGCCCCATAAAAAAAAGACAGGTAAATATTTTTAATAATTTGTTTCCCTTGAGGAGTTACTTTTGAAACCCCCACCATAGAAAAGATTACTTTTTTATCGTCAGTCATGTTGAAATGATTTTGTAAGAAAATGAATTAGTTGGTTTATCTAAATATTTTTGGTTTCTTTAATCCCCATTTTGCCAAGCGATAATCAATTGAAACACCAACAACGCCCAATCCGTATTGTACCGATCTTTTAAAGTTGATTGAGGATGCTTCTTCAAAATATTTAGTTGGGCAGGTAATTTCGCCAATTTCAAATCCAGCGTAAAAAATTTGCGCGAGCATTTGGTTGTCAAAAATAAAATCGTCAGAGTTTTTCTCAATGTCAATTTTGTCAAATATTTCTTTAGAGAAAGCTCTGTATCCAGAATGGTACTCCGATAATTTTTGACTCATCAAAATATTTTGACCGAGCGTTAAGCAGCGGTTTGCTATGTATTTATAAAGTGGCATACCCCCTTTCCTAGCCCCTTTGCCTAGAATCCTAGATCCCATTACGACAGGATAAACATCAAAAGCAATAACGGAGGCCATTGCGTGGACTAATTTCGGAGTATATTGATAGTCTGGATGCAACATAATGATAATGTCGGCGTTAATCGAGAGCGCTTTTGCATAACATGATTTTTGATTGCCACCATAACCTCGATTGTTTTCATGACGTATCAAATGTTTTATCCCCAATTTCTTTCCCAGTTCAGTTGTGGCATCCTTACTTGCGTCATCTACCAAAACAACATCATCAACAATATCAAAAGGAATTTCATTGTATGTCATAGACAAAGTCTCCGCTGCGTTGTAGGCAGGCAATACAATACAAATACGTTTTCCATTTAACACACACAAATTTAGTATCTTTTGTTAAATAGCCTAACTAAAAAACGAAGGAAAAACTGAAACTATACAAGAAATTAGAAAATAAAATCACGACGATACAATCAAAGAATTAATTACATTTGTGTTTACTATAAATTAAACAATCTTGGACCTTCAACAAAAAGTAAACGGTATTTTCGCTGCTTATCTAGTGCAAAATAGCCACAGAAAAACACCTGAACGATTTGCCATTTTAACTGAAATTTATAATTATTCTGGGCACTTTGATATTGAAACGCTTTACGTTAACATGAAAAACAACAATTACCGCGTATCCAGAGCAACGTTATACAACACCATCGAATTATTATTAGCTTGCAATTTAGTAACCAAGCATCAATTTGGAAAAAATCTAGCTCAATTTGAGAAATCGCATGGTTCGAAGCAACACGACCACTTAATTTTTACCGACACTAATGAAGTTGTAGAATTTTGTGATCCAAGAATACAACAAATAAAAACAACAATTGAAAACCTATTTGATGTTGATATTCAACACCACTCTTTATATTTCTACGGCATTAAAAAAGATAAAAAATGATTGAATTCACAATTACAAGCTCAACAGTAACCTGCATTGCTATTACTGGAAAGATACTTTCCGACGCGGATATTCTTCCGATGCGCAATGAAATGGAAACGATTGAAAACTGGCATGTTGTGCTTGATCTTACCAATCTTTCGCATACCAATTCAAGTGGCATCGCTTTTATGGTTAAAATGCTAACTAAATCGAGAATTAATAATGGCGATACCGTTTTATTGAATCCGAATGCCGGTCTGAACAAATTATTTGAAATTACTAAAATCCACGAAATTTTTGCAATATACGACTCGATGGATGCAGTAGAAGAACATTTTAATTGAGTAAAAATGAAAGTTGATGTATTGTTAGGCCTTCAGTGGGGTGATGAAGGCAAAGGAAAAATTGTAGATGTGTTTACACCAAAATATGACATAATCGCAAGATTCCAAGGAGGACCCAATGCGGGGCATACCTTAGAATTCGAAGGAATAAAACACGTGCTTCATACCATACCTTCTGGCATATTTAGAGAAAATGTCATCAATTTAGTCGGTAACGGCGTTGTCATAGACCCGGTAGTTTTTAAAGCTGAGTTGGATAAACTTGCCCCGTTTAATATTGATTTCAAGAAACGACTTTTTATCTCCAAGAAAGCACATTTAATTTTACCTACCCACAAACTACTCGATGCGGCGTCAGAAACTTCAAAAGGTAATAATAAAATTGGTTCAACATTAAAAGGAATCGGTCCAACCTATATGGATAAAACGGGTCGAAACGGTTTGCGAGTGGGTGATATTTTCTCTCCAAATTTTCAAGAAAAATACCAAACGTTAATCGATAAGCACTTGGGAATTTTGTCCAACTACGATGATTTCACCTATGATTTACCTTCCCTTGAGAAAGATTGGATGATTGGCATTGCACTACTAAAATCGCTAAATGCAGTGGACAGTGAACATTTTTTAAATACTGCTTTACTAAACGGAAAGAAAATTCTCGCTGAAGGTGCGCAAGGAACAATGCTTGACATTGACTTTGGCACTTATCCTTTTGTCACGTCTTCGAACACTGTTACAGCGGGCACTTGTACGGGACTAGGCATTGCGCCTAACAAAATTGGAAATGTAATTGGAATTTTCAAAGCGTATTGCACGCGTGTGGGTAGCGGACCATTTCCCACCGAGTTATTGGATGAAACGGGAGAACGAATGCGTCAAGAGGGTCGTGAATTTGGTTCTACAACAGGAAGGCCCCGTCGCTGTGGATGGATTGATTTGGTACAACTTAAATACGCCATTATGATAAATGGTGTTACTGAATTAAGTATGATGAAGGCAGACGTGCTTAGTATTTTTGATGCGATAAAAATATGCACACACTACGAGATTGACGGACAAAAAATAACCGATTTTCCTTTCGATCTAAACGATCTTGAAGTGAAGCCCATCTACATTGAAATGGAAGGATGGAAAGCAAATCTCACAGCGTTGGAAAGTTATGACGATGCACCACAAGAATTGAAAAATTACGTGCTTTATTTAGAAAATGAATTGAATGTCCCTATCTCCCTTGTATCAGTGGGGCCAGACAGAAAGCAAACCCTTTTAAAATAACATGATAAACCTTCAAAAAATTAAACTAATTGCGTTCATTTTGGGCGCATTTTTTTTGAAAGAAGGTCTTTTCGCACAAGGAAACATACTCGAATTATTACCGGGCACAGAAAAAGTGATTTTTAATGAAAAGTCCGGAGAGCATCGACTAATCGGAACCGTTAATTTCACTTATCAGGGCAACACCATGTATTGCGATTCGGCCCATTACCACGAACAAAGAAAAATTGTTCACGCTTATGGCAATGTACACGTTACCAAAAATGAAATTAATTTGTATTGTGACTCCCTGTTGTATTTTGGGAATACCAAATACGCAAAACTTTGGGGACGTGTACGCATTCGTGATAAAGAATATAAAATTGCCACCGATTCCTTAGATTATGATGCAAAAAGTGGAAAAGCAACTTACAAGAATTATGGTAAAATCGAAAGCATATTGGCAAATGAAGTTATTACAAGTAAATACGGCTATTTCTATCCATCAATCGGTAGCTTTTTCTTCAGTGGTAAAGTAAAATATAAGAAGGAAGATTTAACGATGACAACTGACACCCTTCAATTTGCCTACGAGAAACAAATCACCCAATTTTTTGGTCCAACTGAAATTAAAAATGATAGCATAACCATCAATTGCGAACGCGGTTGGTATCATGTTAAAAAAGAAGAGGGAAATCTTTTTCGAAATGTTAAAATAACACAACAAAACCGAACAGTCATTTGCGATACCGCCTATTATGCTACGAAACCGGAAGTTTTTACAGCCAAAGGAAAAGTGAAAGTTGATGATATTAAAAAAAAACAACAGTTAAGTAGCGATGTTTTTTACAGCAACAAATCAATGGGCACATCCTACATCACGGGAAAAGCCCTTGCCATACAAGTAAAAGATAAAGACAGCATTTACTTACATGCGGACACACTTCGTATCAAAGAGGATTCTACAGGCAATATAAATTCAATGACTGGAAATAAACAAGTCAAAATTTATAGTAAAACCATTCAAGGAATTGCAGATTCTGCCTATTACAATACGATAAGCGGAAAACTTACCCTTGGTAAAACGCCTATTATCTGGGCTAAAAATGCTCAATTAAAAGGCGATACTATTATGGTATATTTAAAAGACAGCATAATAAATAAAGTCCTTGTAATCGGAAAAGCATCCGCCGTCATGGAATTAGATAGTGGCCTTTACTACAATCAACTTTCAGGGCGTAAAATAACTGCTTGGTTTGAAAATAACGAACTTCAACGCGCAGATATGAACGGAAATGCTTGGACGATTCTTTACCCTATTGACGAAAAAAAAACAGACTCGACATTTACAAGGAAACGTTTAGGGTTAAATCGCTTATATGCATCCGATTTACGCGTGTACCTTGACAGCGGTGAAGTACAAAGCATCACTTATTTCGATAAACCGGACGGTGTTTTCTACCCCATGAATCAACTAAAAGAGGAAGAAAAGTTCATCATTGGTTTTCAATGGTTGATCGGGAGACGACCTAAAAATCCAATTGACATGCTCGTTTCAGACTAAATATCCAATTCAATATCTTGGTCTGTATCCCAACGTGAGACCCGTTGTACACCTTCCGTTTCCTCAAATTTTCTCATCAACAGCTCAAGGTGGGCCGTATCCAAAACCAATACGCGAATATGTCCCTCGAAAATACCCTCATTGGTATCAAAGGATATACTCTTCATATTGACTTTATTTTCTTTGGAAATAATTTCTGTCAATTTATTTACCAAACCTAAGCGATCAATACCAATTATTTTAATTGCGGCTACTCGTTCCACCTCGTGCTTTGATTTCCAAGTTGCCTTGATACACCGATAGGCATATTTAGACATTAATTGGACTGAATTAGGACAATTAGAACGATGAATTTTAATACCTTGCGAAATCGTTATAAAACCAAATACTTGATCTCCCGGAATTGGATTGCAGCAAATAGACATTTGATAATCAAACCCTTTAAAATCATCTCCAATTAAAATGACATCTTTTTTATTGTTGATTCCTTGCGAATTAATTGACGCCTCATCAATGATTTTTTTCCTCGGTTTCTGGTCTTTTTTAGGATATTGAAATTGGCCATTTAACACTTCAATTTCGCGTAATCGCGACAATTCAATCTTACCTTTCGCAATACGATAATATAATTCAGTTGCAGCACCTGTAGCGAAATGTTTTTCTAAAAAAGTTATATTTTCTGCATTTACATTTACGTTGAACTGTTTAAATTTTCTAATTAAAATCGCTTTTCCATCACTTGCTATTAGTTTTCGTTCTTCATTCAGCGACGCCTTTATTTTCTGTTTTGCACGCGCAGAAACAACAAACTTTAACCAATCTTCATTGGGTTTTTGCTTCGATGAAGTAATAATTTCCAATTGATCCCCATTATTCAATTGGTAGCTGAGCGGCACTAGGCGGTTATTTACCTTAGCACCGATGCATTTATCGCCAATATCAGAATGGATATCGTAGGCAAAATCCAAAATGGTGGCACCAATCGGCAGGACGCGAAGCTCCCCTTTTGGTGTGAAAATATAAATCTCATCGTTGAATAAATTTAATTTGAATTCATTCACAAAATCTAAGGCGTTTGTATTTGGATTTTCCAATAACGAACGAACTTCGGAAATCCAACGATCAAATTTACTATCATCACCTTTTGACTCCTTGTATTTATAATGTGCGGCAAGTCCTTTTTCGGCAATCTCGTTCATTCGCTTCGATCTAATTTGGACTTCCACCCACCTACCCTGGGGCGACATTACCGTGGTGTGCAACGATTCATAACCATTTGCTCGCGGGGTGGAGATCCAATCGCGTAAACGGTCGGGACTAGGCTGATAAAAATCAGTTACCAAACTATAAATACGCCAACAATCTGCCTTTTCCAATTCAGGTAAGGTATCTATGACAATTCGAATGGCAAAAACATCAAATACCTCTTCAAAAGGAATTTCTTTTGTTTGCATTTTTCGCCAAATGGAAGATATGGACTTTGTCCGTGCTACAATCTCAAATGAATACTCCTCCTGCAGTAAAGTAGCTTTTATAGGTTGCATAAAACGGCGAATAAATCGTGTTCTTACATCCTGCGTACTTTTTAATTGGTCTTTAATTGAAGAAAATGCCTCTGGCTCGCAATACTTGAGTGATAAGTCTTCCAGTTCTGTTTTTATGGAATATAAACCAAAACGATGAGCGAGCGGCGCATACAAAAACTTAGTTTCCGATGCTATGCGCAATTGCTTATCCGCCGGCATACTATCGAGGGTACGCATGTTATGCAAGCGATCCGCCAATTTTATTAAAACCACCCTGAAATCATCAGAAATAGTCAAAATCATTTTTCTAAAATTCTCTGCCTGAATAGACGCGTTTTCATCAAATACCTCGGGTATTTTTGTTAAGCCATTGATGATTTTTCTGGCTCGTTCTCCGAACATATCCTCGATGTCCTCCAAAGTAATGTGAGTATCCTCCACTGTGTCGTGAAGTAAGGCACATACGATTGCCGAAGTATCCAGTCCCATTTCTTCAGCACAAATTCGCGCCACGGAGATGGGATGATAAATGTAAGGCTCCCCTGATTTACGGCGCATCCCTTTGTGCGCTTCCAATGCTAAGTCAAAAGCTTTTCTAATCGAACGCGTATCTTCTTTTGTGTGGTCTTTAAACGAGCGTAGTAAACCGCGAAAAGCAGTTAGAATTTCCTTACGTTCCGTCTCGATATCATAGTTTTCGACCGACTCCTTCATTTATTTTGCAGGTAACAATTTTGCTTTAACCTCACCAAAACCAATTCTTATTGCATCCTTCTGACAGTAACCACGCATAATTACCGTATCCCCATCTTGAATAAAACGACGTTGTGTACCATCCACTAGGGTAATTGGTTTTGTTCCCTTCCAAGCTAACTCTAGCATGGAACCGTAGGAACCTTCACTTGGACCAGAAATGGTACCGGAGCCCATTAAATCGCCCGATCGTATGTTACAACCGTTAATTGTGTGATGCGCTAGTTGTTGCGACATCGACCAATACATGTACTTAAAATTAGATTGACTCACTATTGTTTCTTGGTTGGCATCTGTTGAAATCGCGACGTTTAAATGAATATCATAGGCATCGCTTCCCGATCCCAATAGATAAGGCAGAACAGCCGGCGATTGGAGCGGACTTTCTATTCTAAAAGGTTGTAGCGCGTCTAGTGTAACAATCCAAGCAGACATCGTCGAGACAAAATTCTTTCCCAGAAAAGGGCCAAGTGGCACATATTCCCATTTTTGAATATCCCTTGCCGACCAGTCGTTAAACAAGCAAAGTCCAAAAATATAATCATCGGATTCTTCCATCGATATGGAATCGCCCATTGGTTTTCCATCAAACGTAATGAAGCCCATTTCTAATTCAAAATCGACTTGTCGCGATGGTGCTAAAATAGGATCATCTTCTTCACTTAGCTTAATTTGTCCTTTTGGTCTATGAAAATCGGTTCCCGATACAACAACCGAGGAAGACCTTCCATGATAACCAACCGGAATCCACAACCAATTTGGAAGCAATGCATTAGCTGGATCCCTAAACATCACCCCAACATTTGTGGCGTGCTCTTTACTGGAATAAAAATCGGTATAATCACCAATAGCCACAGGCAAAAGCATTTCAACCACATCTAATTCAATAAGAAAAATACTATGTTGCTCCGTTGCGTCTCTTAAAAAAGCATTATCCTTTTGAAAAAGCGCAGATAAAGCATTGCGCAAGGCCCTAATACCCAACTTTCCCTTTTTCATGAGTAAGTTAAGCGTTTCAGCATCGAAATCCTTTTCCTCAACCGACAAGGATGAAAAACAGCCGAGTTTAAACAAAGCTAATAAATCAATCACTGTATCGCCAATTCGAGTAGCAACGCGCGGTGTTTTATCACTTGTTTTGATGATACCGAAAGGTATATTTTGGATGGGGAAATCAGAATTTTCGGGAACAGGAATCCAAGAATTTAAGTGGGATTGATTAGCAGTTATCATGGTAAACGAAAAATAAATTAAACATTAAATCTAAAATGCATGATATCGCCATCTTCAACGATATACTCTTTTCCCTCTACCTTAAATTTACCGGCCTCCTTTACGGCAATTTCAGAACCTAAACTCGTAAAATCATTGTATTTCATCACTTCTGCACGAATAAACCCTTTTTCAAAATCGGTATGAATAACACTTGCTGCTTGAGGCGCAGTCATTCCTTTGTAAATTGTCCAAGCCCTCACCTCTTTTACGCCAGCGGTAAAATACGTTTGTAGATTGAGTAATGAGTATGCCGAGCGAATGAGACGATTAACACCCGGCTCTTCGAGTCCTAATTCATCTAAAAATAGTTGGCGCTCTTCATAGGTATCTAATTCCGTAATATCAGCCTCAATCTTAGCACCAATAACAAGTACCTCGGCATTTTCGCTAGCGACAGCTACCTTAACTTGGTCGACGTATTCATTACCCGTTTTTACTGATCCTTCATCAACATTACAAAGGTATAAAACCGGTTTAGAGGTAATCAATTGAAATTTTTTGATAATCTCTCTTTCATCAAAAGAAAAATCTAATCCCCGAATTGACATTCCTTTTTCGAGTCCCTCCTTAATCTTTAGCGAAAGCTCATTTTCTTTAAGCGCATCCTTATCTCCGGACTTCAACACCCTAGACAAGGCACTAAGTTTTTTATCTATGGACTCTAAATCCTTTAGTTGTAATTCAATATCGATAATTTCCTTGTCGCGTACAGGATTTACACTGCCGTCTACATGAATGATGTTTCCGTCGTCAAAGCACCTTAACACGTGAATGATAGCATCTGTTTCTCGGATATTTGCCAAAAACTGATTACCTAGTCCCTCCCCTTTCGAAGCGCCTTTCACCAAGCCGGCAATATCCACAATTTCCATGGTGGTAGGCACTACGCGTTGCGGTTGAACCATTCTTTCTAATTGCTCCAACCGTTCATCAGGTATCGTGATGGTTCCTACATTTGGTTCGATGGTACAAAAAGGAAAATTTGCCGCTTGCGCTTTCGCATTAGACAAGCAATTAAACAAGGTTGATTTACCAACATTTGGCAAACCCACAATACCGCATTTTAGTGACATAAAATAAATTTAGCAACAAAGATACTAATTAGAAGTAGTAAAGGGAAATTAAGCCCAAGCAAAA
This sequence comes from Chryseobacterium gleum, assembly GCA_945888625.1. GTDB lineage: Bacteria > Bacteroidota > Bacteroidia > Flavobacteriales_D > Crocinitomicaceae > UBA952. Next base: position 158,132 of record CAMDAH010000004.1, on the reverse strand, counting down.
CATGGTGTTAAAAAAGGAATTATTAAAAAGTAGTAATTCGTATCTTCGTAAAAAAAATCATGCGAAATTTAATTTTTATACTTCTTTTTTCGCCATTTGCTTTTACGCAGAAAGCGAAGCAAACCAGCACAGACTCAATGTTTATTAGAGCCATTTACAACGAGGCATTGTTGCGCGGACAAGCACACGAAGACCTACGAGAGTTGTGCAAAAATATTGGTCATCGACTAACAGGATCTGCTGAAGCAGCGATGGCAATTCAGTGGAGTGAGAATAAAATGAAAAGCTATGGTTTTGACAAGGTGTATCTGCAAGCGATTAAAGTTCCACATTGGGAAAGAGGAAACACCGAAAGTGCTTGGTTTAAGGGTAGCAATGGCGAACTCCAAAAACTCCATGTACTTGCTTTAGGAGGTTCAATCAGTACAAATGGGTTACTAAATGCGCCGCTTGTTGAATATAAATCGCTAGAGTTACTCAAGAAAGCAAAAAGAAAAGAAATAGAAGGAAAAATCGTATTTCTAAACCAAGCTATGGACGCCTCACAAATCCAAACTTTTAAAGCTTATGGTGCTTGCTATCCTATTCGTGGAGAAGGCGCAATTGAAGCCGCTAAGCTTGGTGCAAGCGCGGTAATTATCCGTTCGTTAGGATTGCCAGAGGACGATTTTCCACATACCGGATCCATGAAATATGATAGTATTATAAAAAAGATACCTGCCGCTGCCATTTCAACGCGCGACGCAGAAATTCTTTCAAAAAGTAATAAACAAAGTACAATCGAACTTTATTTAGAGTTGGATTGTCGCGTTTTTCCCGAAGCTGACTCCTACAACGTAATTGCCGAAATAACGGGAAAAAAAGCCAATGAAATTATTACCTTCGGAGGCCATTTGGATTCCTGGGATACTGGCGAAGGTGCCCATGATGATGGTGCCGGCGTAATTCATTGTTTAGAGGCTTTACGTATTTTAAAAAAATTGGACTATAAACCGGAACACACCCTGCGCGTTGTTTTCTTTATGAACGAAGAAAACGGTAATATGGGAGGAAAAACCTATGCTAGTTGGTCAAAATCCAAAGGTGAAATTCAGTATGCAGCCTTAGAAAGTGATCGCGGTGGTTTTGCTCCCCGAGGATTTGGAGTAGACGGAACTGATGATCAAGTTAAACACCTTAAATCATTTGCGCCTTTGTTTGCCACTTATGACTTGGACCAATGGGGAAAAGGCGGTGGCGGAGTAGACATCGGACCATTAAAAGAGTACTTTCCTGGTATACCTTTATATGGTTTTGTTCCCGATTCGCAACGCTATTTTGATTTTCATCATGCACAAAGCGATGTATTTGAAAATGTAAACAAAAGGGAATTGGAATTGGGCGCTGCCGCAATTGGTTCTTTTGTGTATTTATTGGATAGTAATCCTTAAAATAAATAACATAACAAACGAAGTAACTTACTTCATTTTTTCCAACTGCTTGTAAGAAGGGCAAGTGTTTAATTCTTTCTTTAAAGCTGCCTCATCTTGACTTTTTGAATCAAACACTTTTTCACACATTTCTAAGTCACTTTTATATGTTCGTTGAATAGCATCAATTTTCTTTTGATCTCTATTTGCTGCTTTGGCTTTTTTGGTAATTTCGAGGTAAATATCAGAACAATTACAGATTTCCGAACCTTTCGAAAGTTCCGTTACAAGCATAACGAGAACAACCAATATGGACGCTCCGTTGATAATTAGCCACATCGTACCCGCTTGCGTTAAGTTTTTATTTTCTATGTCTTTGCCTGCTGCACGCAATTTTAAACCTATGATCACCAATAAAACTAAAAGCCCAAAAATATATAAGTAAGTAGAAATCATATTTTAAAATTTAATTGCAAATTTAATTAATTAAAATGAAAGGGCAATGCTATGGATTTTTCAAGCCCTTTGCTGAGTGAGAGAGACACGCTTTGGCTGATTTGTACAAAGCATCTAATTCCTGTTTGTTTGCACCAACAAAAAGTTTTTTACACGATTTAATTTGTTTGTCATGAAGCTGCTTAAACTGATTTATTTGGGGATCATTACGCTCCAATTTTAGCGCAATCTGGCGACTCAAATCCACGCAATCACAAATCTGTGTATTGGAACACGAAAGCAACAAAGACAAATTAACAGCTAAGAAAACGAAGCGAGAAGACAAAAAAAGCAACTTATTTCGCAGTAATTTGTTCGTCGCTCGAGGAGGCAATTGCCGATTTTTCAAATCGTAACTTACTCCCTTCTGCATTTACAAGAACGGTCGATTCCGCCACCTCCAAAATTTTACCGTGAATTCCACCAATTGATACCACTTTCTGTCCAACGGCTAAGTTTTCTCTGAATTTCTTGGACTCTTTTTGCTTTTTCATGTTTGGACGAATCATGAAGAAATAAAATATAACAATCATTACCACGATCATTATCAAACTTGATGTTCCACTTCCTCCTCCAGAGGCTGCTGCTAAAATATTCATGATTTATTTTTATTATTTAATTACTGCTTTAATCATAAGTACAGTTGTGTTTGGCTCTGTATTCGCCATTACCGTCACTGACTTACTCACATTTTTAGTACTTAGCTTGTCCGTCATCACTTGCGCAACAATTTCACCCGTTTTACCAGGTAAGATTGGTTTTTCAGGTTTATGTGGAACAGTACACGAACATGACGGCCTAACTTCTCCAAAAACTAGTGGGTACTTACCCGTATTTTTGACCTTAAATTTAGCATTGATAACCTCCCCTTTTATAACTGTCCCCGCATCAAATACTAAGTTTACTTCCATCGTGGTCTTTTGGCCAACCTCCACTTTGGTATTATCTTTACACGCTAGCATTACAAAACACAACGAAAATAATAAAATGCTTTTTTTCATACGAACTTAGTTAATTAACCCCCTACCTATTTTGATAATCTTTTTTTCCAAAGTTAATCTTCTTATTGCTTTATCCAAAATTCCATTGATAAATAAATTACTTTTTGGGGTACTGTAAAATTTCGAAATTTCAATGTATTCGTTCATCGTTACTTTTGTAGGAATATTGGTAAAGGTCTGCAGTTCAGCAAGGCCCATTTTTAGTAGTAGCATATCCATTTTGGCAATTCGGTCTATTTCCCAATTATCCGCCAAATCGGCAATCAATAATTCATTGTCGTTATTCATTAAAATCGTCTTTCTAAACAGCTCAATTACAAATTCTTTTTCATCGTCATTTTCTTTAAACAAGGGCAATGGATTAAAAACTTCATTTGATTTTATTCCTTTTAATGACTTTAATACCATGGAACAGCATAAGTCTAAATCATCTATCCAATTGATACTTTTCTCTTCAAAATCATGGTAGAGAAGGGGTGAATTAGCCACATCCTCCTTAAAAATAGCGAGGGCAAACTGACGGTCTTCTTCAAAACCGACTTGTCCGTTATTCATAAACTCAAAATAAGTCTCATTTTCAAGTGTATGCTGATACATTTTACGAAAAAGCTCTTGGTTTTCAACGCCAGACCAACTTACCTTTCTGCTATTACAAAGTAATTCAAGCGATTTAGAATTTTCGAGGCAACTAATCAATTCGTTGTTAACGAATTTAAGATTAGGATTTAAATCTTCTGCTGTTGGACGAATTTTCTTCTTTTTATCCTCTTGTTTATTGGCTGCTGCATTGGTGAGTTCAGGGAGACTTAGGAGTAAGTACAAATACATGTCGTACATTCTTTCGATTGTGCGAAGTAGTTCTTTTTCTGCCTTTGGAAAGTCATTCTCCTCGGACTGAAAATACGCGTACAACATTTGTAATACTTTGATTCTCAGATGTCTTCTATTTAACATTATGTAGTAAGATTAACATTTGTTTTCGCAGCAATTCTTTCCTCTGCCATCTGATTTGCGATTTGATAAGTTGGAATACCATTATCTTTTGCTCGTTTAATGATCGATAAAACGGTTGAATAGATTTCGCCTGCTTTCTCATGCGCCCATTCTTTGGATAAACCCTCCACCTCGGAAAAGCAATTGATTACCCCTCCTGCATTTAAAGCAAAGTCAGGTGCGTATACAATTCCGCGATTCATTAAGGCTAAGCCGTGAATATTTTCATCGGATAGTTGGTTGTTTGCAGCCCCAGCAATGATGGAGCAGTTCAAGCGAGAAAGCGTGAGGTCATTGATGGTCGCCCCCATAGCACACGGAGCATAAATATCCATTGGAACATCATAAATTTCGTCAGGCGAAACCACGGTAGCACCATATGTTGTGGCAACACGTTTGAGTGTTTCCTCGTGAATATCCGTAATGATTACCTTCGCCTTTTCCTCCGACAAATGCTTTACAAGGTATTCACCCACATGTCCAACCCCCTGGACGGCGATTACCTTCCCTTCCAACGAATCAGAACCAAACTGAATTTTGGCACAGGCTTTCATCCCCATGTAAACACCGTAAGCGGTAACGGGTGACGGATCGCCACTTTTACCTGGAAGACCAGCTACGTGATTGGTTTCCATATTCACCCATTGCATATCCGATGGAGTAATACCCACATCTTCAGCGGTGATGTAATTGCCTGCTAAACTATTTACAAACTTGCCAAAACGTCGAAATAAGGCCTCTGATTTCATCGATCGGGCATCGCCAATAATAACCGCCTTTCCTCCCCCCAAATTAAGACCTGATATGGAATTTTTGTATGTCATCCCTTTGGATAAGCGCAACACGTCTTTCAATGCTTCCATTTCGTTGGCATACGCCCACATGCGTGTTCCTCCAAGTGCGGGACCAAGAACCGTATTGTGGATAGCAATTATCGCTTTTAAACCTGTTGTTTTATCACTGCAAAACAAGACTTGCTCGTGCCCCATAGTTGACATTTGCGAAAGGATTGGATTTTCAGGTAAGGTCATATATACTGATTAAAAAGAACTTGTACATTTTTACTATTGAATCACCCGCATTAATAACCTTTGGTTACTTTTGCAACAACTTAATTTCAGCGCAAATTTAGAAAATTATCCATGAAGTCACTTCGACACATTAATAAATATTTCATTAAATACAAATGGCGCTTTCTTTTGGGAGTTCTTTTTACCATTATTAGCAATTATTTTGGGGTAAAGATGCCAATATATGTGAAAGAGACTATTGATTCATTGATGACCAATAACTCCATAAGAACCACGAATGATGCATTGTACCTTTCTTTAAAAATTGGGGGAATTTACATTTTGTTATCTTTTGCAAAAGGCTTCTTTCTTTTTTTAATGCGTCAAACAATTATTGTGATGTCGCGCCACATTGAGTTTGATTTAAAAAATGACATTTATGTCCACTATCAAAAATTGGACTCTTCATTTTACAAAAAAAATAGAACAGGAGATTTAATGAATAGAATTTCGGAAGATGTTGGTTTGGTTAGGATGTATGCAGGGCCGGGAATAATGTACACCATCAACCTAATTGTGTTGGTTACCTTGATCATCACGCAAATGCTTCAGATAAGTCCTGTTTTAACCCTTTACGTACTCATTCCACTTCCAATTATGTCGCTTTTGATTTATAAAGTTTCAACAAGAATGAACATCCTTAGTAGTTTTGTTCAAGCTGAACAATCCACCATTTCCACCATAGCACAAGAAACTTTTGCAGGTATTGCCGTATTAAAATCATACAATCGCGCCAGTGAAACGGCTGAAAAAATGAATATTGCTGCCACATCTTACAAAAACAAAAGCATGAAATTGGTTTTAACTAATGCCTTGTTTATGCCCACGATATTATTTTTAATTGGAATTAGTACCATCTTAGCCATTTATGTTGGCGGGCTGATGACTTATGAAAAAGAACTTTCCCTGGGTGGTATCGTTGCGTTTATTTTCTTTGTTACTGCTTTAACGTGGCCATTTGCGAGCATTGGCTGGGTGACTTCAATTATACAGCGAGCTGCTGCTTCACAAAAACGCATTAATGAATTTTTAATGGAAAATCCTTCTATAGTTAATACGAACAATGAAGTAAGAATAGTTAATGGCAACTTACTTTTCGATAAAGTATCCTTCACCTATTCCAACACTGGTATTACTGCATTGAACGACATTAGTTTTCAGGTAAAAAAAGGAGAAACACTTGCTATTTTGGGACATACTGGATCTGGAAAATCTACCCTGCTAAGTCTTATTCTACGTCAATTTGATACGGATTCCGGAAAAATTTTGGTCGATGGGGAAGATATTAAAACAATAAATTTAGATCAATTGAGAGAGCAAAGCGGACTAGTTAGTCAGGATGTATTTTTATTTTCCGATACCATTAAAAACAACGTTCTTTTTGGTTCATCAAACGACGCCGCCAGCGAAGCAGAAATTGTGAACGCGCTAACCGATGCACATGTGTATCACAACATTGCGGAATTTCCAAATGGAATTGAAACCGAATTAGGCGAACGAGGTGTTAATCTTAGTGGTGGACAAAAACAGCGTATAAGCATAGCTCGAGCGCTAATACGCAAACCTACCCTTCTGCTATTAGACGACTGCTTGTCTGCCGTGGACACAGAAACAGAAGAAATTATACTCAATAACTTAATTAAAAACCAAACCGATCGCACAACTGTCATTGTCAGCCATCGCATTTCAACAATTCGCAATGCCACTAAAATAATTGTACTAGCTGCAGGTAAAATCGCAGAGGAAGGAAATCATGAAAGTTTATTGGCCCTGAACGGACTATATGCTGAAATGTATCAGAAACAACTGCTTGACGGTGAAACCGACCAATGAAAAAAATAGGATTACTTTCCGATACGCACGGGTTCTTGGATCCAAGGATATTTGAGCATTTTAAGGATGTTGATGAAGTTTGGCATGCAGGAGATATCGGAACGTTAGACGTCCTCGATCAACTTAGACAGTTTAAACCAACCCGAGCCGTTTACGGAAACATCGACGATCACCTTATTCGAACAGAGAGCGTTTTACACAATCGATTTAAAGTGGAGGCCATCGACGTGCTGATCACTCACATTGCGGGGCGTCCAGGCGCATATGCAAAACCCTTATTGGAAGAATTGGAAAAAAATGGCGTGCCAAAATTACTCGTCTGCGGACACTCCCACATTACCTTAGTCCAAAAAGATAAGCGATTTAACATGCTTTGGATGAATCCTGGCGCTTGTGGAATAAAAGGCTTTCATGCAGTTCGTACCTTGTTACGATTTTCAATATCAGGCGATAACTTTCATGACCTAGAAGTAATTGAATTGGGTAAAAGAGGGCAGTTCGACTAGTCTTATCAAAAAAGTAAGAAAAACGTAGCAATAACCCTTTTGATAGCACTCTATTTTCGGTATTCTTAAACCCCTTGAAAAATATCAAGACACAACAGCCGCTTACCTTTCCCTATTTCTATTTCTTTTCCAAGCTAAAAATTCCCATCAAAAAATCTATTTATAACTCGCTCAATACGCAACTAAGAAACTAAGCGTTGCGCAATTCAATAGCAAACGTATATAAAACTTGATTACATTTGATCACAAACAATTCTAGACCAAATGAATTATCTTTTTCTACTTTTTACCATCCTGTTAGGTCACTTCAATAATGCACAATCCTCGAGCATTTTTTTTTGTCAAAAATAAAGCAAGCGACGATATCAAAAAAGTCTATTACGTAGGTGATAAAGTAAAACTTGTCTTGAACAATTCAGTGTATTCTGACTATAAATTAAAAGGGGTAATAAATGAAATTAGCATTGATAAAATCAAAGTGGATGGTCGGTGGATAGAAATTTCAAGTATCAATTCAATAATTGGACATAGTTACATTGGAATAGTCGGTATGGCCATCGGTGCAGGTATCTGGATAAAGGGAATAAGTATTCCAAAATCAAGTGGCGATGGTTATGGATTTGATTTTATAAATTTTTCCAATGTCAAGAGAACTGCGATAATCATGTCGGGGGTTTTAATCACCGCAACTTCCACGATATTATTAGTAATAATTCCCAAAAAATATGGTCGTGACAAGTTTATCTTTAAAACCTACTTGGCACCATAATATTTACCAATAATATTACAGAGGAGCAATCAGATTTGTTTCCTCCTCCTTCAACGATTTTTTGAGTTCCATCCCTCCTACTCCAAAGAATGCTAGTAATAGTATAATGGATCCCAATAAGGAATACGTACTACCAGTTAGGTAAGAGTTGGGCTCAAATTTCCAATCAATTTGATGCACACCAGCAGCTACTTGCACTCCACGAAGTAAGTAATTAATCCTGAAATAAGGCATTTTCTTACCGTCTACATAACAATTCCAACCGTCTGGGTAATATATTTCACTAAAAACAACTACGCCAGCAGCGGAATTAGTGGAGGTATATCGCAATTCGTTGGTAGCATAGCGATTCATAGTCACCGATGTCTTTGCATCTGTTTTAAAAACACCATTTAGGGAAAGTGCACTTTTATCTGATGTTACCGCAACGGTTCGCGTATTAATTTTTCCTAAACGAGTCATTTCTTCATTTGCACTTTTCGCCTTTATTAAAGTGTCAATAAACCAAGCATTGCCATTCGCGAATTTATTTTCGACAGCAGCTGTAGTAGGACTACTGATGAAATATTTTGTATTCAGCATATTTAATATAGGTGTTGAAAGTGACAATCGAAGTTTGCTAAAGTCCTGACTGGCTAGTAACTGACTGAAAAAATTACTTCGTTGCTGCGGATCTGTTATTTCATTGGCTTGCCGAATTAAAGCACCTGTCGTGTCTGCATTCACAGCCGCAGAAATCAAATCATTTTGAACCTTCGACAATTCATTGAGCAAATAAAAGTCAACTAATTCTTGGTAGCGCTTTAATTTCGCCCCGTGATAGCCTCCAATACTTTTATGGTAATAACTCGTGCGAGTTTCTGCAATTGGATTGTTAAAATTTAGTACCCTATAATTGGTATTCAAACCCAAAGCTGAAAAAGCTGCCATCGTGTTAAAGGTTTGTGCGTCTGCCTGATTAGAAAATAAACTTTCTTCCTCCATCTTTGATTTAACAGCGGCAACTTTTGACTTAAAAGAGGGCAACTTACTACTTTCAAGCGCTAAAATAGATAAATCAGCTTGCCCAAAGTTGTAAGCAATCTCCCCATTTACTTTTTCCTCATAGCTTGCACTTTCAATATCATCTGATAAATACCTTCGACAAACATTATATTGATCGATAAGAATAAACAAACCGAGTGATGCCACCCAAATGTAGCTGTTTCCTTTTCTATAAAGACATAACAACACAACACCGCTCGTCAATAAGAAAAATAGAAAAGTCCGACCTGCATCTTTTTTAAAAATAGTGCTTCGTCCATCACTAATTGCAGTTCTCATTTCTTGGTAACCGGAAGCTTCTCCGGGCTCCTTGGCTTTGCTAATCATTTCGTTAAACTGCTTCTTTTCATTCTTACTCAGAAAATCCCCGGATAAACTTGGGACGATGTAGAATGCTAATCCAATGAATACCACCCCTCCCAATCCAATTAAGTGCATTTTTCGAGTTCCCCACAAGCCATCTTTTTTAATGAGCTGATCGACAAATAACATCGCCATCATCGGTGCTATTACCATTATTATTACCAAAATCATTTTTGAATCCCGGAACTTATTGTAAGCAGGAAAGTGATCAATAAAGTAATTGGAGAGACCACTGTCTTTTGCTGCAAGCGAAATAACCAACAAACTTAAAATGATAACAGGCCATTTTAGGTGATCTTTCACAAAAAATAAACCCAAAATAAATAAAATAGAAACCACAGCTCCGATGTAAATAGCCCCACCACTAAACGCTTGTTCTCCCCAATAATGGCTCACACTTGTTTGAAACGTTTCCGCAAATCGTGGATCAACGTTCTCCATAACATCTTCATCCTCTGCAATACTTCCCGCTTTCCCCCCTTTAGCATTTGGTATAAACAAGGACAACCATTCTCCTTCACCTAGGTTGTATTCCAATATATATTCCTTAGTTAAACCTGAAATACCTGCTTTTTCGCGCGGCTTTCCGTCAGGTGTTATACTCAAATCAGACTTTCCACGTGTGGTATAATTGGCGTATTCATACGTAGTCAAAAGATTACTCATCGTGGGTAAAAAGGCGAGTAAACCAGCAACAACAAGCGCAGGAACAACCTTAAGCAAGGTTTTACCTTGTTTTTCTAATAATAAACGAATGCCTTCCGCAAAAGCAACTACGCCAATCATTATCATGAGGTAATAAGTCATTTGTAAGTGGTTTGAGCTGATGTTTAAACATAGAAAAAAAGCAAATACCAAGCTACCAAAGAGCCATTTTCCACGCGTAGCTAAGAGTAAGCCACCGAGTGTAGGCGCCATGTAAGAAACCGCGTTGACTTTGGTTAAATGGCCCGCTCCGATGTATAAGATATTAAAAGTGGCAAAGCCGAAAGCGATACCACCAAGAATTGCCACCCAAGGACTAACACGCAAACAAAGTCCAAGAATATATAGCCCCAACATAGAAACAAAAAGTATCCCTGCCGGTGCTGGCAATCCCAAACGAAGAACCTCGGTTACTTGCGCCATTAAATTACTGGTATGATTTACACTAATTTGATAAGCCGGCATGCCACCAAACATGTTATTTGTCCAAAGTGCCTCTTTACCATTCATCATTCGGTAATCCGAAATTTCTTTGGCAGCGCCCTGGTATTGTTTAATATCACTTTGTTTGAGGTTGTAGTCGCTAAAAAGTGGTGAGAAATATAACCACGACAGGCCGACAAACAAAGTAACGGCAACCACGTGGGGTAGTACTTTTGGTAGAAGTGTTTTGAAATTCATGCGTATATTTTTGCTATAAAATTAATAGATAATAGGACAAAAAGCGTTATTTTTTTGGATTAGCGTAACGATTTACTTCCTCGGCACTAATGACATCTTCACACAAAATGATTAACCTTTCCACGATATTTCTTAATTCACGAATATTCCCCGTCCAATTGATATTTTGCAAAGCGACATACGCATCAGGCACTATCTTTTTTATGGAAATACCTTGCTCATCACAAATTTTTGAAAGAAAATAATCCGTTAACAAAGGAATATCCTCTTTACGCTCGTTTAACGAAGGGACGTGTATGGGAATAACCGCCAAACGATGATACAAATCTTCCCTAAAACGACCAGCTGCAATTTCCTCCGACAAATTCTTATTGGTAGCGGCTAAAATCCGACAATCTACTTTGATGTCTTTCTCCCCTCCTACCCGCTGTATTAAATTTTCCTGCAAAGCGCGAAGTACTTTTGCCTGCGCGCTAAGCGACATGTCCCCAATCTCATCTAAAAATAGCGTACCACCGGAAGCCAATTCAAACTTTCCTTTTTTATCTTTCACAGCAGAAGTAAAGGCCCCTTTTTCGTGACCAAATAATTCACTTTCAATTAATTCAGACGGAATTGCAGCACAATTTACTTCAATAAAAGACGCTTTTGAGCGATTCGAATTATCGTGCAAAGCACGCGCTACCAATTCCTTTCCGGCTCCATTTTGACCGGTGATTAGCACACGTGCCTCCGTCGGAGCTACTTTTTCAACCATAGACAAGATGGCCTTAATCGATGGTGAATTGCCAATGATAGCGCTACCCTTGAATTTTCGAATCGTTGTTTTTAAATTAATCGTTTCATATACTAATTGAACACGTTCCTTCACATTGCGCAAGGTAATTAACAAGCGATTGAGGTCTAATGGTTTTTCAATAAAATCAAAGGCGCCATTTTTAATAGCTTGAACAGCCGTTTCTACCGTACCATGACCACTTATCATAATAATTGGAACATGAATACCCTCCTGCTGCATTTTCGCTTGCACCTCCATTCCGTCGAGATGTGGCATTTTAATGTCGCAAAAAACCGCATCAAATTCTTGCTTTCGTACAGCAGCAAGTGCCTCTTCCCCGTTTTCAGCTTCATGAACAACATAGCCCTCAAACTCAAAAATTTCTCGAAGCGCCCTACGAATGGCTCGTTCATCGTCAGCAATTAGTATTTTCATTTTTTATTTTTTTACGGTTTGTTCTAACATGGGCACAAACCTAAAGGTTCCAAATTCTTCCACTTCATTGTGTTGCTCGTCCACTTTAAGAATACGAAGCATTTTTTGTTCTACACCTTCACCGACAGGAATAACCATCACACCACCAATTTTTAGCTGATTTACCAATTCTTTGGGAATTTCAGGTGCGCCACAGGTCACCAAAATTTTATCAAAATGGGCGTAAGCAGGCATTCCTTTGTATCCATCTCCAAAAGCTAATTTAGCGTTAAAATTAAAAAAGGAAATCATCGCTTTAGCTTTGACGTGCAAGTCCATGTGACGTTCTACAGAATAAACCTTTGCCCCCATTTCACTTAAAATACACGTTTGAAATCCTGAACCTGTTCCAATTTCGAGCACCTTATCGCCTTTAACGATATTTAATAATTGCGTCTGAAATGCAACCGTATAAGGATGCGAAATTGTTTGACCAGAACCGATTTGAAAAGCCATATTTGTGTAGGCTTGTTCATCGAAAGCTAAATCCAAAAAATAATGCCTTGGGATGGCAATAAATGCGTCGAGAATTGACGTTTGCTCAATACCCATTTTCCCCAACTCCTCTACCAACAATTTACGTTTTCCTTTATGCCTAAATGTATCTTTTAAATGCTGATTCATGCCATGGTATCTTGCTTGGTCTAGTTGTAATCTATTTTTGTGTCGTAAAAATAAGTTATTCTTCATGGTAAAAAACAAGAATCGTTGATTATTATTAACTTTACAAAGTCGAAAACGGCTAAATTGAGCTAATTCTATCGATTGATTATGGTCAAGCAAATATTAGTAAGCGGAGGAGCGGGATTTATAGGCTCCAACATGTGCGATGCCTTGTTAGCGTTAAACTACAAAGTTGTTTGCTTGGATAATTTTCTGACAGGGAAAAGAGAAAACTTAGTTGAGTCCTTAAAAAATGCCAATTTCACCCTTATTGAAGGAGACATTCGTGACCTCGCGACCTGTGAGCTGGCGGTGAAAAATTGTGACCGAGTACTTCATTTGGCCGCCTTAGGTTCAGTTCCGCGATCCCTTGTTGACCCAATTACCACCAACGATATTAACATCAACGGATTTTTAAATGTGCTAACCGCTACTAAAAATGCTGGGATTAAGCGATTCGTATTTGCTGCAAGCAGTTCCACCTACGGCGATTCGTTGGCGCTGCCAAAAATTGAAGAGCAAATTGGCAAGCCACTTTCACCCTATGCTGTCAGCAAATACGTTGGTGAATTATATGCCGATGTCTTTTCGAAGAATTATGGAATTGACTTCATTGGATTGCGATATTTCAATGTGTTTGGAAGACGACAAGATCCACAAGGCGCTTATGCAGCGGTAATTCCGAAATTCATAAGCCAACTATTAAAAAATGAAGCACCAATTATCAACGGTGACGGTTCTTTTTCACGAGATTTCACCTATATTGATAATGTAGTAGAACTAAATATTCAAGCATTACTAACGCAGAACAAAAGTGCTATTAACGAAATCTACAATGTAGCCTGTGGGGAAGCGACCAGCTTAAACTCCTTGTTCCACATGCTACGCAATGAATTGGCAATGCTTGCTCCTAGCGTAAAAGCTATTGAACCAATTTATGAAAAAATTAGAGTGGGCGATATCCCACATTCCCTTGCCTCCATTGAAAAAGCACAAAGATTATTAGCTTACGAGCCAGCAACTAAAGTAGAAGAAGGCATTAAGCAAACCGTTGCTTGGTATGTAAAAGACAGCATGCTTTAAAAAACAAAATACTTTCTTTAATACAAATTGAGGAATATAGTATTGAATCCCAAAACCACAGACCTAGTTATGTAAACGGTGTTCTTACCCCTAAAAATTTTAATGCGAATGATAAAAATGATATCATCGACGAATTCGGAACCATTATCCACGAATCAATACATCATAAAAATTCTATACATGGCATTTACATAGATGCCGAACATTACATCGAATATACTGACGCTGAAAAAATTGACACTCGCTCTTTCTTTAACTCTGAGCTAATTGCTGTTGTTCTGCCTGCAGATGCGAAAGAAAAAATATTTCGTATACGACCTATCTTGAGAAAGGTACAGACGTAGGGGCTAATGTAGATGGTATTTCTGGTCTTATGAATGAAGATTCAGCCTACCAAAACGGATTCAATGCAGCTTTAATAGCTTATGACAATGCATTGAAGGAAAAAGACACCACCTTAGCCATAAAGTTTTTTAAATCAGCTTTAGCGAATTATTTCGCTTACTATGAATTTAATTCATTCATTGGTGCCTATTTAAAATATAGTAAAAGCAAAGAGCCTGTTATCTATCAGAAAATCATGAAACAAAATAATCTAAGGATGGCCTACACCCTTAATACCATTCAATTTGAAAAAGTCATTCTAACTATCAATTCGCAATCAAGCCGTTTAAAATCCAATTATAAATTAATTAAAAGCTCTCTGGAGTACTATAAAATGAATTACGAAGATTACGCCAAATTGTGTATGGATTCTTTTCAACCAGAACTAACGAGTTTTAAATTGCAATTGTGACATAAAAAGTACAAGCTTTCCCATCCTACTCCACCAAGAAAATAAGGTAGCGCCCCGTCTACTTTAAATCTTAACTTTACTCAAAATTAATATTCAATGAGTGAAGATCTAAAAGAATGTCCTTTGTGCCAATGTCCTTATGCCTATGCAAGCAGCGACACCAATTATACCTGTCCTGAATGTTCGCATGAATGGGAAGTTTCTGTGGAAAGTGCTTCTAACTCTTCTAGCGATGAACTGGTCGTTTTGGATGTTAACGGTGTTGTCCTTCAAAGTGGCGATTCTGTCGTCGTTATTAAAGATTTACCCGTAAAAGGAGCACCAAAATCAATAAAATCTGGCACCAAAGTGAAGAACATTCGACTTACATTCGGTGACCATAACATTGATTGCAAAATCGATGGATTTGGGGCAATGGCTTTGAAATCTGAATTTGTAAAAAAGGCGTAAGCGACCTAACCGTTTGCTTTTTCTGTCTATTACTGCGATTTCTTGGCTTTTAACAATCGAAATATACTTTAATAGTTCGAAGCTTTTTTTCTTTTATAGTCAATGATTATCCATCAATTTAAAACAGTTTTTATTAGGCTTCGGACCTAATTCAATAAAAAGCTCTCCCCCACTAGAAATATCGGTATAACTCAAAAATGGGGTTTTCAATGGAATGCCATTCCAACTAATTTTCTGAATGTATCTATTTTTGTCGCTTTGATTTTTAGTTTTAATACTAAAGCTGGCTCCATTTTCAAGGTGAACGACCGCATCAATCACTAATGGACTTGTCAATGCGTATTCGTTGGAACCAGGACATACTGGATAAAACCCCAAGGCGGTAAATACATACCAAGCACTCATTTGTCCACAATCATCGTTTCCACTCAAACCATCTACCTTGGCTTTGTATTGATTCGGTAATATCATACGTGTTTTCTCCTGTGTTTTCCATGGTTCGGAGGTATAATTATACAGAAATGAAACGTGATGGGACGGCTCATTTCCATGTACATAATTTCCAATTATTCCTTCTTTCATTATATCTTCTGTTTTTTCGTAATATTTCGCCGGAAGTTCCATTTCAAATAAGGAATCTAAATGCTGAATAAAAATTTTATCCCCTCCCATTAAAGCAATCATCTTTTTAGGCTGATGCGGGACGTATAAACTATAATTCCAAGCGTTTCCTTCAATAAATCCTTGGCCATGTGTATCCAAAGGATCAAATGGACTCTTAAATTCACCAGAACTTAACTTTGGTCGCATGAATCCGGTTTTTTTATCGAATACATTATTAAAATTCAATGAACGACTTTCAAATTGTTTCGCCAATTTGTCATTTTGTAGGTAAAAAGCCATTTTCGAAACGCAATAATCATCGTAAGCGTATTCAAGTGTTTTAGAAACTGAGCTGCCGCTGATATCTTCTGGTACATATCCTACTTTTTTATATGCCCCCAAGCCTTCAAAGAAATCACGATTAGCTGTTGTTTCGGCAGCTTGTAATGCATGCGCATAATCAAATCCTTTGATGCCCTTTACCATCGCATCAGCAAGAACGGGAACGGAATGGTAGCCAATCATACACCAATTTTCATTGGCATAATGTGACCAAACAGGTAACATATGATGAACGCTTTGATCAAAATGAGCGAGCATAGAATTAATCATGTCGCTGCTTCGTTGTTGTTGGATGATGTTTAACAATGGATGCAATGCACGGTAAGTATCCCATAAGGAAAAGGTGGTATAATTTACAAATCCTTTTGCAGTGTGTATATTTTGATCCAATCCTTTGTATTTTCCATCGTGATCCATATAGATAGTAGGACCTAAAAAACAATGATAAAGCGACGTGTAAAAACTAATTTTATCGTCTTTTGTAAGCGTATTGACATCAATTATCGCTAGCTGCTTTTCCCATTTTTCTTGACCTTCTAATTTTACTTTGTCAAAATTCCAATGTGGGATTTCTACTTGGATATTTTCGAGCGCACCAGCAGTACTAACTGGAGATATACCCACTTTAAATTGGACACTTTCCCCCGCTTTTAAGTCAAAATCAAAATGGGCTTTCACCCTACTGCCTGCCTGTTCTGGAAAATTGGTTGTTTGATCAAAATTTCGCCAAAATCCTTTATATTGATTCACTTCCATGTTCAATAAGGCGTAATTCTTAATTGATTTATCACAAACAATGGCAAAATATACCGTGCGTGTTCTGCCCCAACCATTGGTCTGCCGATATCCGGTAATTAATGTATCATTTTCAACTCTTAAAAAAGTCCATACATTTTTATCCTCATAATTATAGATACCATGAACTAGATCTAATATCACGTGAGGATTCTCATCACTTTTAAAAGTATACTTATGCATTCCAACGCGTTCGGTAGTGGTTAATTCTACTAGAATGTCCGTTTCTTCTAGTTGAACACGGTAATAATTAGGAACTGCAATTTCGTTTTCATGTTTATATACAGAACGATATCCTAATTCAGGATGAGCATTTGTACCTGGATTTAGTTGAATGGCCCCATTAGCAGGCATCAATAAAATATCACCTAAATCAGAATGACCCGTACCACTAAAATGCGTGTGGCTAAATCCAACAATAGTTGAATCAATGTATTGATAGCCTGCACAATAACGATAAACATCTCCAGTATAAGTTCCATTAAAAAACAAAGAAATTGTATCGGTATCCGGACTTAATTGCACGGCCCCAAATGGTAATGTTGCACCTGGGAAAGTATGACCGGCATTTTTCGTTCCAATGAGTGGGTCAACGAATTGAATAAGTTTCTTTTGACCAAAAGTGTAACACGCGAGCATCAAAGAAGAAAGGAGAATTGAATACTTCATTTTAAACTTCCGCTTAATTAAACCAGATAGTTTTAACAAATTCTGCAGAATGAAAATCTTGATTATTAATCATGGTATTTCCGATAAATCCACCTAAAAAACCAAGTGTATCGCAATTATTGTTTAAAACCGGCAAGGCCATATCAGCACCACAGGGTCCATAATCAAAAACGTACACGAATTCGCTTTGAAAATAATACGATTTTATGGTCGCTCCAGTTGGACAAGCCTCCGTTGTAAAGGCAGCTATTTTGCTATCTATACAGGGTGGAATTTCATTATGTTCTTTATCGCACTGAAAAGCGAGAAGAAAAAGAGAACTTATTAAAATAAGAAAACGCCTATTTTTTTTCATATATCAAACTTAATTCACGCTAAATTTAGCAATAAACTATCAAATAATGTATTTTCAGTTTAATTCGGTCCAATATAAAGACCATGCCAATAATATGCAGAATTTGTAAGTGAATTATTGCATGACATGGCAGCCTCAATTAAAATGTTGGGGACAGTAAATTGGATACAAAATCCAGGTGGATTCCACCCATCGTGTAATATGCCATTTAAATTAAATCCTTGCCAAAATGGATTACAAGAGAATGGTGTTAATGCTAATAATTGGTAAGGGTTTGCGTCAGAAGGTTTGAATTCAGGGTTTGGTTGACCCGTTTTACTGATGGAAACCACACGACCAATAATTTTTGGAAAAACAATATTTTGTATCGTTTCGCTTGAAATAGAAGTGACAATTATTGATGTGAAACTTGATTGATCCATAACTATTGTATCTCCAACTTGACAGTTAAAATCCATCAACACTTTTGGATTTTGATCATTAATATCTTGATAGTACAATGCTTTTTTCTCATCAAATGAATATCTATAGTAGCCTTCGATTTGTATCCAAGGCGTATTGAGTAAAAAACAAGGGCCAGTAAACAAAGTACTTGTTTCAATAGCATAGAAATATTTTTCGCCAGTCTCAAAGCCAGCCTTTAGTCTCAATTTATATGTTTGATAACTGTCTATTGAACCGCAACCACCATTCCAAGAAACGAAATGGAAATCTAATTGTGTTTGATAATTAGTGAATTCAGAAATAAATTTTTCTTTTACTGGGATTTCCTCAATTTTATTGATACTCTCTTTCTTGCACGAAAACAATATGAGGATGAGCATGAAAACTAAATTATTATATTTCATAATTGTTTTTTCTCCCAAACGATTAATTTGATTTATTATTGTAAAATATAGATTGAAAGACTACTCTCTTACCACAAAATCTTTTTGTCATGATTTTAAATAAATAATATATGCCAATTGAAAACTAAATTCATGATAAATTTAGCAATAAACTATCAAATTTCGTAATTTTGCGCCGATTTAAATCAGTAAGTAAAAATGAATGTAGCATTAGGAAATCACATTTTAGTGGAATTTATGAATTGTGATCCACACATAATGAACGATGTGTTAAGCATCGAACGCGATATGGTAGGAGCAGCTCAAAAAGCTGGTGCAACCGTTATAAATTCAACATTTCACCACTTCTCACCATACGGAGTTTCTGGCGTTGTAGTGATTCAAGAGAGTCACTTAGCAATTCATACCTGGCCTGAATATGGTTACGCAGCAGTAGATTTATTTACCTGTGGCGAGATGAATGCTTGGATTTCCTTTGATCATTTAAAAGAATGTTTCAAGGCGAAATCGTATTCTGCCATTGAATTGAAACGAGGATCATTGAACTTATTGGAGCGAAATGACTTTGATATTTCCACTATGCGATCTAAGGCAGCAGAATGGCGGAACCCAGATTTTTACACACGCAACGTTTGGTTTACCGATAAAGACGAAAATCAAGCCTTGTCCCTGCGTTTTACTGGAGAAGTGTTTTTTGATGTACAATCACCCTTTCAACGTGTTCGCATATTGGAATCCTACAAATACGGAAAAATGCTTGCCTTGGATGATATGGTAATGACTACCGAGAAAGATGAATTTCACTACCATGAAATGATCTCACATCCCGCCATGTTTACCCATCCGAATCCAAAAAACATACTCGTAATAGGTGGTGGAGACGGTGGGACGATCCGAGAAATACTTCGACATAGCACGGTTGAAAAAGTAACCATGGTAGAAATTGATGGCGAAGTAATCGAAGCTTGTAAAGAACATTTACCAACAATCGCTAGCGCTTTTGACCACCCCAAATTAACATTATTAGTAGATGATGGGATCGAATTTTTAAAAACGGCACAAGCGTCAAGTTACGATATCATTATTGTTGATGGTTCTGATCCTGTTGGTCCAGCTGAAGGTCTTTTTTCCGTTGAATTCTACACGAACTGTTACAACGCATTAACGGAGAATGGCATATTGGTTGCTCAAGGAGAATCACCCAAGTTCAATGAAAAAGCATTTGCTGAATTAAACCATACGCTTCAAGGAATATTTGGAGTTGACAATGCCCCTGTTTCTTTGTTCTACGTTCCCACCTACCCTTCTGGCATGTGGAGTTTTCAATATGGTTTGAAAAATACAGATCATCCAAAGGAACTATCCAATGATGATTTGGTCACCAAGTTTGTAGAGGAAAATAACTTAAGATACTACAATGCAGACATCCACAAGGGAAGTTTTGCGACCCCTAACTTTGTTAAATCATTATTAAAACAACCTAGATAAAATAGCATGAAAATCACTCAAAATTCCGTTGTTTCATTAAAATATACCCTTGCCAATAATCAAACAGATGAAAAAATTGAAGAGACAAACGAAAGCAACCCATTGGTTTTTCTTTATGGCGTTGGATCATTAATCCCAGAATTTGAGCAAAACTTAGATGGATTAATGGCTAACGACACCTTTGACTTTGCAATAAAAGCGGAAAATGCATACGGAATGCCAAGCGACGCTAATTTTGCCATTATTCCACTTAGTGTTTTCTTCGATAAGAAAGGCGAATTTGTAGCGGAAATGTTTCCGGTTGGCGCAATGATACCAATGAGCAATAACGATGGAAATCACCTGCATGGAAAAGTATTGAAAGTAGATGAAGAAAACATCACCATGGACTTTAATCCACCACTTGCAGGTGTCGACTTACATTTTACTGGAACCGTTCTTGAAGTTCGTGAAGCAACTACAGAGGAAATCGAACACGGCCATGTTCATGGACCACATGGCCACCAGCATTAAATCAGTCCAAATTATAATTTTTGGCTTTTATTTCTGCTCTTTAAATTAATTTTTTATATTTGCACTCTCAATTTTTGAATGAAATTCCTCCTTAGCTCAGCTGGTTAGAGCATCTGACTGTTAATCAGAGGGTCCTTGGTTCGAGCCCAAGAGGAGGAGCGAAAAGCCGGTCATTATTGATCGGCTTTTTTATTTGGATCGATTTGGACGAGAAGTTTATCCTGAGCGTAATGAAATGTAGCCGAAGGAAGTCCAATCCCACATCTGCGGGAGAGGAGCGAAAATTTAAGCATAAATATTTGTAAGGCTAAAAAGGAAAAATTCTTTGTTTTTCACAACTCTAAATTGACTTTAAATGCTTTCACTTTAGCATTAAATGATTCGGCAGATGCATTAGTAGTTCTATTGTCAAAATAGTTCAATATTGTCTGTTAATGATTTTCAATTGTTCTTGATATTTTATTGAATGAATTCTAAACCATTTATATTCAACAAAAAATAGTTTATTCGAGTGTGAAAAGGTGTGTGAAAAAGTGTGTGAAAATGAGCTAAATTTGACAGATGTGATAGAACCTAATAACGTTATTCTAATCGTTCCATTCGTTTGGGTAAACCGTAATCTCTATAGCCTTTTTATCATTATAAAGATACCTCCATTTAGCAACTATATTATTTTTTTTTGCGACTTTACTAAACTGAGTTGGAGATTGGTTAATAAAATATTGCTTTGAAATAGCTTTTTTATATTGTTTTATAGTTTCCTCACTTGAAGTATTATACACATAAACAAAAACTTCGTTGTTTTCATTTATTCCTTTAATTAAAATCATTCCTCCACCAGCATCCATTCCTTTCGCCTTGATTGATTGCTTTACTAGATCATTAATAATAGCAGTTCTAGTCTGCCCATTTGAACAAAGGGAAATAAGTAATGAGAGTGTGAATAGTATATTCTTCAAAATTAAATTTATTAAATAACACAAAAATAAAACAATATTATTGAAACTCAAAAATATCATTAGTATGAATTGGAGTTACTTCAAAGCAAAACGTCCTTGGGTGGCTTTCGTTTTTTGAAGATTCTAAAAGGAAAAAGCAAGAGGTATTTAGCTAAATAAATGCTTTTCCGACTCTTCGGAGTTTATCCTAAGCGAAATGAGTTGGAGCCGAAGGAAGTCCAAGAGGAGCGCTTCGACGAGCTCAGCGACCTATCTTAGCTTTTTATATACGATTTGGACGAGAAGCTTGTTCCGACCATTCGGAGTTTATCCTGAGCGAAATGAAATGTAGTCGAAGGAAGTCCAAGAGGAGCGCTTCGACAAGCTCAGCGACCAATCTTAGCTTTCCATATACGATTTGGACGAGAAGTTTATCATGAGCGAAATGAAATGTAGCCGAAGGTTTACAATCTCAATTCAGCAGCGAATTAACCTCAAATATTACTGTATTTTAGCATGAAAATTTTCGGCTTAATAATTGCTAAAATCTAAAAAATCGAAATTATGAAAGTAGCTATTTTTGAACCTTGTCCTGCGAACTGGGAGAAGATGCAGATCAAACTCAACGCAAGGCATTGCGACCAATGTGATAAATCAGTTGTAGATTTTACAAAAAAAAGTAGGGCGGAAATAATCACCTATTTAATTGAAAACCCAAATGGTTCTGTTTGTGGTAGAATGAACCAACAGCAATTTGATATTAAAGAAGAAGATCTTCCCGAATTGATTTCCATTCTTAGCCAACCAAGATTTCGCGCTAATGCATTTTTAATATTGGCAGTGGTTTGCTCAAGCTTATTCTATTCCTGTGAAACAGCTACCACAGGTAAAAAATCCATTGAAAAGCCAAAAATTGAAAAGCAAACAATTAATCCTATTGAAAAGCAAAAAATTAATCCCAAGGATAATACAAGCATTGACGACAGTGTAAAGAAAATAAAAAAACAACTCATTATTCCTCCAGTAGAACTTATGGGTGAAGTCTCCATACTTCCCGAACCTCCCCCTGCTATTGCTGGAGGAATAACGTATGAACCTTTACCAGAAATAGAAGTGGTGACAAATCCGGAAGAAGTCCTGTCCTATGCGGAAGTGATGCCCGAGTTTCCAGGAGGAATGTCCGAAATGGTTAAGTATCTATTAGAAAACATGATCTACCCTGAAGAAATGAAAGAAAATGGAATCGAGGGAAGAATTTTTGTGCAATTTGTCGTAACCAAAACAGGCAGTGTTGAAGATGTAACTATTGCAAGAGGAATTGATGGTTTAAATCGCGAAGCAATTCGTTTGGTGAAACAAATGCCCAATTGGAAACCAGGAATAAATAACGGTAAAGTAGTGAACGTGAAAATGGTTATTCCGATTCGTTTTTCCCTCGAATAATAACAAGATGATTTAGTAAATTGTCAATGTTGTTTTTTTGATTAAAGTTGTACCATCAATAAATTGTGGCTGGTTAGGCATAATTAAAATAAAATCGTATATTTGCACCCCAAATAATGTCGAATTACTACGTTTCGACCTACTATAAACCTCTTTCTCTTGAGTAGTGACAAGCGAAATACAAACTTAAAAGCCAGATGGCAGAAGAAAACAGAACGCAGGGAACTGCAGATTTCGATTGGGAGGCGTTAAACCTTGACGGTTATACCCTAATTGAGCGATCAGAAATGTCTGATCAATACGAAAAAACCCTTACTTTAATCAACGAAAAAGAAGTAATTAAGGGAACAGTCGCCATTATCACAAAGAAAGAAGTGATTGTAAACATTGGATACAAATCGGAAGGCGTTATTGCATCAAACGAATTTAGATACAATCCGGACCTGAAAGTTGGTGATATAGTAGACATTTATGTTGAATGCCAAGAAGACAAAACAGGACAACTTGTTGTATCGCACAGAACGGCGAGAATGCACAGCGCGTGGTTGCGTGTAAACGATGTACTTAAAACAGGCGAGGTAATCACTGGATTTGTAAAATGCAGAACTAAAGGTGGATTAATCGTTGATGTTTTTGGTATCGAAGCTTTCTTACCTGGATCTCAAATCGATGTTAAGCCTATCCGTGATTACGATGTGTATGTTGGAAAAAATATGGAATTTAAAGTTGTCAAAATCAACGAAGAATTTAGAAATGTTGTCGTTTCACACAAAGCGCTTATCGAAGCAGAAATAGAAGAACAGAAAAAACAAATTATCTCCGGCCTCGAAAAAGGGCAAGTTTTAGAGGGTATTGTTAAAAACATCACTTCTTACGGCGTATTTATCGATCTTGGAGGTGTTGATGGTCTTATTCACATCACCGATTTATCTTGGGGACGTGTTACGCATCCAGAGGAATTGTTAACACTTGACGAAAAAATCAATGTGGTTATACTTGACTTTGATAACGAGAAAAAACGAATCGCGCTTGGTCTAAAACAATTACAACCACATCCATGGGACGCATTAGACATCGGACTTAATGTGAGCGACAAAATTACGGGTAAGGTAGTCGTGATGGCTGATTACGGTTCATTTATTGAAATTGCTCCAGGCGTTGAAGGATTAATTCATGTTTCTGAAATGAGCTGGTCGCAACACTTACGTTCAGCACAAGATTTCTTAAAAATCGGTGACTCCGTTGAAGCAGTAATTCTTACACTTGATCGCGAAGAAAGAAAAATGTCACTTGGTATTAAGCAACTCATGCCAGATCCTTGGGAAGCAATTGAGACCAAGTATGCAGTTGAAACCAAGCACAATGCAAAGGTTCGTAATTTTACCAATTTCGGTGTGTTTGTTGAACTAGAAGAAGGTGTTGATGGACTAATTCATATTTCTGACCTTTCTTGGCAAAAGAAAGTAAAACATCCTTCTGAGTTTTGCAAAGTAAACGACGAAATGAATGTTATTGTGTTAGAAATTGATAGAGAAAATAGAAGAATCTCTTTAGGACACAAACAACTAGAAGAAAACCCTTGGGATGTATTTGAATCAACTTTTGAGGAAGGTTCACAACACCAAGGTACTATTATCGAAATGAAAGATAAATCAGGAATTGTTTCACTTCCTTACGGCGTAGAGGGTATTTGTCCTGCAAAGCACATGAGAAAAGCAGACGGTTCAGCTGCAGCACTTGAAGAAGTATTGGACTTTATTGTAATTGAATTCAATAAAGAATCAAAAAAGATAGTTGTTTCTCACACGCGAACTCATGAGGAAGGCGAAGATAAGCCAAGCAACACCTCAAGCGCGGCAACTTCTGCTGAAGCAGCAACTGGCAAAGCAAAAACAACCAAAGCCAGTGCTAAAAAAGCAGCGCCAAGTTCTGCAACAGATGATGCGGTAAAAGCTAACAATAAAAACTCTGAAAAATCAACACTAGGGGATTTAGATGCGCTTTCAGCATTGAAAGAAAAAATGGAGAAAGAAGAATAAATTTGCTTTCCCAAAACATTAAGAGGTCCTCGGACCTCTTTTTTTTTGTCGTTAATTGTCAATTAATGATCGATTGCCATTAAATTTACCCTATGAATACTGCCACACCGCTTGCTGAACGTATGCGACCTAAAAAATTAGATGAATACATTGGTCAAGAACATTTATTAAGTCCCGATGCTTCTCTTCGCAAAGCTTTAGAAGGTGGAATGGTGCCATCAATGATTTTGTGGGGGCCGCCAGGAGTAGGAAAAACCACATTAGCACACCTCATTGCTAAACACCTTAATCGACCTTTTCAATCTCTTTCAGCCATATCCTCCGGAGTAAAGGATGTTCGAGAAGTAATACAACGCGTTGAAAACGCAGGCATGTTCCAAGAAAAAGGCACTATTCTGTTTATTGATGAAATTCATCGCTTTTCAAAATCTCAGCAGGACTCACTATTAGGTGCTGTCGAAAAAGGAACCATTACCTTAATTGGCGCAACTACTGAAAACCCATCTTTTGAAGTCATTTCTGCTCTTCTATCTCGTTGTCAAGTCTACACTTTGAAAGAACATACTAAAAAGGACTTAATCAGTTTGTTAGAGCGTGCCATCGAAAGTGATAGTTTCCTTCAGTCAAAGTCATTTAAACTAACTGAACTCAATGCTTTATTGATGATTTCAGGAGGCGATGCCCGAAAACTTCTAACTATTTTCGAATTGATTGTGGGCACCTTTCAGCAAGAAAAACATATCGAAATAACGGATGAAATCGTCCACCAAAACGTTCAGCAAAGCTTTATACGCTACGATAAAGACGGCGAACAACACTACGACATTATTTCCGCTTTTATCAAATCCATTAGAGGAAGTGATCCCAATGCGGCCATTTACTGGTTGGCAAGAATGATTGAAGGAGGTGAAGATCCGAAATTTATCGCGAGAAGACTGCTCGTTGCCGCATCGGAAGACATCGGATTAGCCAATCCCAACGCACTATTAATGGCTAATAATTGCTTTCAAGCTGTCGAAACAATTGGTTTTCCCGAAGCACGTATTATTTTAGCACAATGTACCATTTACCTTGCTTCATCACCAAAAGGTAATGCTTCCTATTTAGCCATCAATAAAGCGCAGGAATTAGTACAGTCAACTGGTAATCTTGCAATACCTTTACCCTTGCGAAATGCCTCCTCTTCACTAATGAAAGAACTAGGATATGGCATAGGTTATTATTATTCCCATAATTACCCGGGAAACTTCAAAGAGCAGGAATTTATGCCGGAAGAAATCAAAGGCCTAAACTTTTTCAAGGCGGGAAGCAGTCAAAAAGAACAAGATATTGAAAAAGAAATTCGTCGTAACTGGAGAGATAAATACAGTAATGAATAAAATTTGCTATTATCTTATCGTCTTGCCCCTATCCTACTTGCCCCTATACCTATTATACGGACTAAGTCCTATTATTTATTTCCTTTGTTACTATGTTATTTCCTACCGAAAAAATGTAGTCAAACAAAACATTCAAAACAGCTTTCCTGACAAATCAGCAAAAGAACAAGCATTTATTGTGCAAGCCTTTTATTATCACCTCAGTCAGGTAATTGTGGAAGGAATCAAAAACCTAACTATTTCAAAAATAGAATTAAGTAAACGATTTAAAATCACTAATCCTGAATTAGTTAATGATTTATTAAAAAACAAAAAAAGTGTGATTTTAATTGGAGGTCATTATGGAAATTGGGAGTGGTTAATTACCAGTCAAGCCTTTCAATTTGATGGAAAAGCGTTTGGTTTAGGAATGCCTATGAGCAATAAATTTTGGGGGCAAGCCATTAATAATAAAAGAGAACGCTTTGGATTGAAAGTCATTCATTCTAAAAATTACAAAGAAGCTTTAGCGGAAGAAAAAAATCCATACACCATGCTCATGCTCGGGGATCAAAGTCCAGGAGATACACATAAAAGTTATTGGATGAACTTTCTGAATCAGCAGACAGCGGTTCAATTCGGGACCGAAGCATTGGCAAATACGTATGACCTAGCAGTTGTCTATTTTAACATCGAAAAAGTGCGTTATGGTTATTATGAAATGACACTTACCTTACTAACTGACAGTCCAAAGAAACTAAAGTGGGGAGCAATCACCCAACAGCACTCTGAGTTATTGGAAGAGCAAATCAGAAAAAATCCCCACTTGTGGATGTGGTCGCACAAACGATGGAAAAGAGAGTTGCCTGAGGATCTTGACGCCTTAAGAATAGAACAAGAAAAACGCTTTAATGAGCAATTTAGATAATGTAACTTTCATATATCCTAGATTTCAATGATGATAAAATACCTATTCATTCTTTTTGCCTGTCTTTATTCGCCATTTTACTTCGCACAAGAAATTGCAATATTGCAATATTGCAATAAACCGATACATGCGAGAGGTATAGCAATAAAAGGCCACTTTATTTATCTAGGCAATAACAATGGAGAAGTAATACGATACCATCTTAAAAATGGAAAAAGCAAATCGCTTAATCCGAAGGATACCTTTCCTGAAATCAGGGATATTGCGCTTCACAAGAATTCAATTTATGCAATGCAAAGCGCCGACTACAGCATCATACTTAAGTTAAGATGCCATGGAAGATCTGTGAAACTGATTCCTTTAATCACTTTAGAATTAGAACCACAGTTATTTCTTGATGGAATGGCTATAGAAAATAAAGAGGCATTCGTGATGGGCGATCCAGTTGCAAATATATTTTCTTTATTTCATTCAAACGATTTGAAACATTGGGAGAGAATCACCCCTGCTCTTCCCTCTTTCGATGGAGAAGCTGGATTTGCTGCCAGTGGCAGTACCGTACAAATTAGCAATGGGGTATATTGTTTTGTTTCTGGAGGAGAAAATTCGCGCTTTTTTATGAGCAAAGACAAAGGTCTTACGTGGATTCAAAGCGAACTTCCTTTTAAGAAAAGTAATGCAAGCGGTGCTTTTTCATTAGCCATGAAAGACACTAGCAACGGAATCGTAGTGGGCGGAGATTACCTTGCGCCGAATTCACGTGAAAATGTTTGTTTCATCACCAAAGATGGCGGAATCACTTGGAACACTTCCACTAGTGGACCCTTCGGATACCGTTCCTGCGTTTATTATACAGATGGCGTTTATTATTCGTGCGGAACCAATGGAATCGATTATTCGAAGGACGATGGAACAACTTGGGTCCAACTAAGCAAGGAAAATTGTTTCAGCATTTGTTCGGACAAGGAATATGTTTATGTTTCGAGTACCAATGGGAGAATTCTGAGGATATCAAAGGTTAGAGTTTAGATATAGAAGGTTGGACACCAATCTTCACTCAAATGATTGTAATTTCACGTTCGAATCCTCTAGTTTAATACATCAAACTTTTCTTAGCGGAATTTTTCCAACCGGCATAAGCTTGATTATCTACAAAAAATATTTTTAAATCTGCATAGGCTTGATTACTCACGAAAAATATTTTCTTGTCAGCGTATGCTTGATTATCTACGAAGTACCATTTACCATCATTTTTCCCTGCATAAGCTTGATTGGATACTTTATAAACCAATAAATCTGCGTAGGCTTGATTATCCACAACAAATACTTTAACATCAGCATAAGCTTGATTTGAAACACTAAATATTTTCTGTGCATTAGCAAACCCAAACGTGAGCAACATAGTTGCTAAAATCAATAAATTTCTCATATTATAATTTTTAAATTTTATTCCTACTCTTATCGATTATCGGATTACTCGCTGTTTTTTTTTTCCGTAACTGCGGAATGGTTTCTAGTCTCCACTTTTTTAATTATAATCAAATGTACTGTTTTTTAATTAATTCTTTGAATTCTTCAACTAATAATTTTACCCATAAATTTAACTAATTAATTAGTGTCATTATAATTAATTCTAAATAAAAAAAATCCAATAATGAAGTTTTATTTATCTTTAGCTCCTAAAATAGTACTATGAAATTGCTTGTCTTAATTTGTCTATTGACTGTTACTTTCGTTTGCAAAGCGCAACAAATCCCCTCCGCTACAGAAATTGCTAGCCTACCCTTATGGGCGCAAAAAATGTATGGGGAGCATCCAAATGTGCTTGAGATATCTACACTCTACACGGAATATTACAGAGCTAATTCTTTTGAAAAAAATTACCATACGCAATATTTTAAAAGATGGAAACGAAAGTACATTGCTCAACTAGACGACCAAGGTTTTCCTATCGTTTATTCACCGGAAGAACAAGCGCTAATCGACCAAACTTATTTACACAAACAAAGCGTTAACAAGAGTTCGAATTGGTCAGTTGTTGGTCCAATTACCAATTATCAAGAAAATAATACGCAAGGCTCTGGTCAAACGAATGTGTATGCTGTCGATCAATGCTTGGCGCAACCTAATTTCATGTTTTGTGGAACGGAACCAGGTGAAGTTTACAAAAGTACAGACGGTGGTCAAAATTGGACGCACAGCTCCATGACACTCGATTTTGGAAGCGGTGTCACTGCTGTTGAAATAAGTCCTACCAATCCTTTAATGGTTTTTGCAGGTGGAAACAAAGGTGTTTTTCGTTCTACTGATGGCGGCGCTTCTTGGACCAATGTCCTACCCCAAACCAATTTTGGTGTAAACGAAATCCTTATCAACCCAGGGAATGAACAACTAGTTTTCGCGGCAACGGATAAAGGTCTATACCGCTCTACTGATGGCGGCGCCAATTGGACGCAATTATACACGACTGCCTGCTATGATATTAAATGTAAAGCCAATAGCAACAGCGAAATGTACTGCGTGAAGAATAACAGCGCACTCATTAAATGCGAATTCTTTAAATCTACTGATTTTGGCGCTACGTGGACCATTCAGTCGGCTGGCTGGTACAATTCAACAGATCCAGCGAGAAATGACGGAGGCGCCAGAATTGCTGTAACACCTGCCAATCCAAATCGAATATATGTTTATTTAATTGGGGAAGCAAAAGCCAATGATTATGGCTTTATTGGGATCTATAAAAGCGATGACAGTGGAACAACTTGGAGTAATCCCAGCGGAATTGACGGCGGACCTTACGATGCTACCCATATCAACTTAGCCATTGGTTGGGCCACTTGGCTGTATCACCAAGGATTTTATAATTGTGCCATTACGGCATCGCCTACCAACGCAGACGAAATCTTGATTGGTGGCTTGAACCTCTACCGTTCGACCAACGGAGGACAAACTTTCGCATCTGTTTCGGGGTATGTTGGCGGTCCTTTGGGCCTACACGTCGACAACCAGGACTTTCGAGTGATTGGAAATACTACTTGGATTTCCACCGATGGAGGAATCTATAAATCCAATGATTTTTTCACTTCGCAATTCCTTTTTAAAATGTCGGGCGTACACGGATCCGATTACTGGGGATTTGGAAGCGGATGGAATGAAGATGTATTGGTCGGAGGATTGTACCACAATGGAAACTTAGCTTATCATGAAAATTATGGCAGTGGAAATTTTTTAGAATTAGGAGGTGGAGAAGCACCCACAGGATACGTTAATCCTGGGATAAATCGAAAAACCTATTATTCAGATATAGGCGGAAAATTTATTCCCTTACAACTTGCAGACCCAATTACCGGAACACCATTTGGAATGGCTCCTAACGAAAGCTATTATGCGGCCGAATCAAGTGAATTTGAATTTCATCCCAATTGTTACAGCATTGGTTATTTAGGAAAAGAAAATGCAATATGGAAAACAACGGATGCGGGTGCTTCTTTTAACCTACTCTATACATTTGGTACGAACGTGAACAATGGCGTTCGTTATATAGAAGTAGGGTCAAATAATCCCAATATTTTATATGTGAATCAACAACCAGCGTCAGGAAATATTGGAACACTTTGGAAATCTATTGATGGCGGTATTACATGGAATACATGCTTCATTCCAGCCGGTAACAGCAGAAGAATGGTATTATCCATCGATCCTACCAACGCAAATAATTTATGGATTGCTTACCCAGATGGTTCAAATGGATTTAAAGCATTTAAAACAAGTGATGGCGGTTCCACATGGACAAATTTATCTTCTTCCATTCTCAATAATGAAAGCATACAATCCATAGTTCACATCCCAGGGACAGATGGAGGAATTTATGCTGCGACAAACAAAGCTGTTTATTACAGAAACAATACGACCAATTGGGTAATAGACAATGCTGGTTTACCCACTTTTACGAACGGGAATATTTTACGTCCATTTTTTAGAGACAACAAGATACGATTAGCTTCCTATGGAAAGGGCATTTGGGAAAGCCAATTAAATGAAACTCCGAGCTTTCCGATAGCACGCATTAACGTGGACAAACTAGATCAGATAGGAATTTGTGATTTAGATTCCTTTTATTTCGAAGATCACTCCTATTTAAATCACACCAATGCACAATGGAATTGGACATTTCCAACAGGATCCCCGGCGACATCAACACAAAGAAACCCAACGGTATTATTTAGTCAAGCAGGTTCACACTTAGCTGTTTTACAAGTTACCGATGCTAATGGCCAAAGCGACATCGACAGTTTGTATGTGCAAGTTAGTTTTTACGCTTTGCCTACTGCAATTCAAGAAGACTTTGAAGGTAATTTCATTCCCAATGGATGGTCAGTTGACAATCAAGACAACGGCGCATCATGGACCTTGTCTAGCACAGCAGGTGGATTTGGAAACTCTTCGAAGTCGGCACTTTTCAACAACTACGATAATGACTCCCAGGGCAGCTTTGACGACTTAATTGTCAATTTTGATGCGAGTACGATTGCAGCAAATCCCTACATGACCTATGATGTGGCCTATGCACGTTGGGGCGGTGGTTATTCAGACACCTTGATCATTCTAGCTTCAACAGACTGTGGTCTTACTTACCAAGAATTGTATATGGATGGCGGTGTCACCTTAGCAACAGCACCAGACATCCAAAGTTTCTTTACACCAAGTGCTACCCAATGGCGTAAGGATAGCATTAATTTGGCTACATTTAACGGTGTTGCTAACTTGCAAATTGCATTTCGTAATATTGGCGACTGGGGCAATAACCTTTACATTGATAATGTTAATCTTGACAATCAATCAGGGATAGTGGAGCAAAATGAATCCTACCTGACTATGTTTCCAAATCCCATACAGCGAGGTGGTCTTTTGACCATTGCTAACGTGCCACTTGTAAAAGTAAAAATAGTGGACATGAACGGAAAGATGGTTCAAGAAGTAAAAGGTGAGGGCACACTCGTTATTCAGCTCCACGCGCTCAAAGCAGGAACTTATATGGTATGTATCGAAGGAAAAACACAAATTTGGAATAAACCTTTGATCGTGCGGTAGTAAAAAATAAATTCTTCGATTAATTAAAATTGGTGGTGTGTAAAACGGTCTACTTTACTTACTTACACGGACGGTAGGGAATTACATAAGTACTTTGTAGTATTTCAGCTTAGGTTATTTTAAATTGAATAAGTTAACTCACATTTAACGTTAAGCACCAGCTCTAAAGATTTAACAAAAGGATGCTACTTATAAAAATAGTTAACTTCCCAATGCCCCCATTCAGAGAACGACGTGATTGTTTTTTTCGACAAAAAAACTAAAAATCACTAGGGTAATTGATTTTAATCCGTTGGATTTGAGCATGGGAATGTTTTAAATAAACCAGTGTTTAAGTAAGTAGAATAATGCAGTTTTTGATTACAACCAAAAGAAAATCTAAAAATTACTGAAAGAAAAACTTATTTAATAATTTCAGCGTTTTCTAAATTAATTGTTATGTTTTTTGCCTTCATGTCATTTTCCTTCTCCGTAAAGGCTGTAAAGCCAATGTTGCTGTATTGGAAATTTGATACAAATACATCTATTTTATGTGTAAAATTATTATCTTCTATACTTTCCCATTTAAGCGCATTTATTTTTTTCATTTGATCGGGCGAACTCAATGTAAATTTAAAACTCTTATAAATATTCTCAGTATCATAATCAGAGTTATATATGTCAGAATAATTGTACTTGTAACTTTCATTTTTATCTGTTAAAAATGAATTATTATTTGGGTCAAATGGAATTGCAGTGATTTCTTTAACAAATTGACCTTCCCCTATGTCAAGAGTTTTGATATTTTTAATCAATAAATTTTTAATTAATAAATTTTTTCCAATATACTTGTTTAAATCTAAACTCCGATCAAAGTGAATATCTTGCATCAAATTTACACTGTTTACGCTCATTGCTTCCTTAATTTCCTCTTTAGTAGCTAACTCACGTTTATTATGGTTTTCATTTTGTTTTGATTTCGCTTGAAATCTAGTTTTAATATCGTCTGCAACACCTTTTTCTATCTCTTTATTTTTAACCATCTCGTCTATAATTTCATTTAATTCTTTTGGCCCAATACCATTTTTTTGATCGGGTGATTTTGGTCCACAACTTGCCAAAACAAAAAACATAATAGAACAAATGGATAATTTAAAAAAGTTCGTTTGCATAATAATTGAATTTTATATTTTCCCTACTCTCTAGCTTTTCGGGTTCCTCTCTCACTAAATAAGTTGTAAGCACTTTATTTAGACAATATTACTAAAACAATCTGTAATAATATAGCAGTATGTGTTTTTATTATAATTAAACCGACAGATCACCTTCTTACCACAAAATCATTTTACACTGTCTATTCTGTATTAATTTAAACTAATTAAAATTACTTAACCCAACATTTTCCTTGCTCTATCGATATTTATAGCTAAAATCAGCCAAGGTAGGTATTTTGTCGAACGTAACGGTAAATAGGTGCTTTCCAGGTAATAATTGTAAAAAATTCTTGTCGAATCGAAGCCCTAATTGCGAGGAATAAAGCCAAAAATCAGCCAAAAACTGCGTAGTATTTACTTCAATTACTGCGGTCTTTGTTGCCGTATCCATTGACTTTATATTCAATCCTACCGGAGATTCAAATGGATCAATTTTGTTGGTTTGAAATGACTTTTGTTGACTTAACAGAAAAATTCGTTGATACTCATTGTTAACAGTGACTCTAAGTACTCTTGCCTGCTGATTAAACGAACCAAGAGAAATTTTGTCTTGATAGCCAATTGCCAATTTTTGCAGCTTACTTGAAAGCACTTGTCCATCTAAACTAACTACCTCCAGAAAAACTTGTATTGCCTTTTCTTCACTTTGGGGATCATCGGACGTTAAAAAAACTTCCACCCTACCTTTAGCATCCACTGTTTTTAGAATAGCAAGCGGACGATAATCTTCGCGCACAGCATAATGCAAGGCTTTCCAATTGCCATAATAATCAATACTAGACCACGTTGGAGCTGACCAACAGTCGTTTAGTTGCCAGAATAAAGTGCCCATACATCTCGGCGCATCTAGCCTATGCGCTTGAATAGCAGAAGAAACCGCATGCGCTTGTGTTAATTGTGAACGATAGACAAATTCTTCGAAATCATTGGTTTTACCGTAAAGTAAATTCGCTTGTTTTTCCATCATGCCATTTCCTACATAGCTCTTTTGGTGGTGCTTCATTACACTCGAAGAAAGTGACCAATCTATTTTATCTGAAAAAGTGGCTAAAGTAGAAAATTCTGGAAAGCTCTGAAAACCATATTCTGCGTTAAACCGGCCAATTTTAGTGGCAAAATTTTTCATTGGATCGGAACCGTGCCAAACTCCCCAATAATGTTGAGAACCATGATTGTATAAATCATCTTTCCCCCAATTACTGAGTGGAGAAGTATGTACGTACGAGGTAGTTGTCCATGTGGTAATCACCTCATTAGCAAGCGTATGAAACAAATCATCGTAAGCCTTTTCAATTGCCTTTTGCGCCTTGTCGTTTAACTTATACTGCAATTGAAAACCCCAATTTTTCCATGCCACATCCACCTCGTTATTTCCATTAATCAATACAACAGAAGGATGCGCAGTAATTCGAGGGACTTGAAAGCATAGTTCGCTCTTTACATTTTCAAGAAACGAACTGTCACCGGGATACATGGCACAAGCAAACATTAAATCTTGCCAAACCATTAATCCTTTTTTATCGCACACAGCATAAAAATAATCGTCTGGGTAATAACCTCCACCCCAAACGCGCACCATATTAAAATTAGCTGCCAACATTTGATCAATGAGATCCTCCACATCCGACTCTTTGACAGCGGCAGGAAATACCGATTGAGGAATGTAATTAGCCCCTTTACAAAAAATTGGCCTATCGTTCACCAGAAATTCAAAAGAAGTCCCCCATTCATCTTTATTCTGCACTAACTTTGCCGTTCGTACCCCAAAATCGATAATTTGTTCCTCCAATACGACTCCTTTTGCGTTCATTAACTTCAGGGTATCTCGGTAAAGATAAGGTTCCCCGAAACCTACTGGCCACCAAAGCGTTGGATTTTCTAAATAAAAAGAAAACTTAAAGTTGGTAGAGGAAAGCGAATCATACACCAAAGGATGCTTGCCAAACAAGGCAGAAGAAATATACCCCTCTTTGATGGATTTGTTCGTTTCAACCACGTACAATAAAGTTGCCGTATTACTCGCTTGATACAAGGTATTTACTACACAAGAACGGATACCGTTTGCACCGGCAGCAGTAATTTTAGCGGGTTTTGAAAAACCAATCGTATTCATTCGCAAAGCCCAATCCCAACCGAATTGGTACTGAGGTTTACGACTCAAAGGAGCAACTTTCATTTTAGCCACATCATTTGGAGCAGGAAAATGAAAAGACTCATTTTCGTACCTATGGCTATGAAAAAGTACAGGTGGAGTAATGGACACTTTTATGGTATTAAATCCCGAGTGAACAAAAGACGTGATATCAAATTGATGAGGATGGAAAAAATTTGCTGTCTTTCCGAGGTACTTATCATTTACACTAATTTCTCCGTAGGTATCGATATTTGGAAAAGTTAACAGAAGTTGCTCGCTTTCCATCTCACTATCAGCGATATAGTGTATACTTCTAAATTGCCAAACATGTTCTTCCAACCAAAGAAAACTATTTTCGTTCTCGCCAAAAAATGCATCAGGTAGTTCACCCCTTGCCATCAATACCTCTTGCACACTTCCTGCTTTTCCGAAGGCAAACCATTCTTTTTTAATGGGGTGATAAAACTCCCACGAAAGTTCTTGTTGCCCGAAACAAGTACCCAAGTAAAAAATAAAAAAGAAACAAAAATATGCTTTAAACATTAATGCAAATTAATCAGGTTATTTAGTGAAGTATAATTCTTTTTCATCTTGTTATGCGTTTCCAGCTATTTTAAAAAGTCGGAATGAATGGTTTAACTACTTTTTTTTAAAAACTTTTAAACCGAGCATTCAATAACTTGAAACAAAGCCTTAACGCTCCAAATTTTTACAGCTAAATTGCTAAAAAGCTAAAAGTATAAAGTTTTATGTTCTAACCGATTGTTGAGTTCGAAATTAATTCAAAAGTATAAGCGCTGGATCTATCCATAAAATCGTTTTTTTTAATCAAACGGTATTTTTAGTAAATTTAACGATTACTTAACTAGTGACTATGTTAAAACGTATTTTTTTCGTTCTTCTATTATTGCTTTGTGTCGATGCAAAAGCCTCCCATATTGTGGGTGGTGAAATCTACTATGACTCCCTAGGTAATGGGCAATACAAAATTACAATTGAATTATTTAGAGATTGCCAAAATAGCGCAACGCAATTTGACAACCCCATTGAATATTCCATTTTTTATGCTGACGGTACTTTATTTGGCACATTTTCTATCCTTTTACCGACGCCGCAAATTCTACCAATTGTTTACGATGACCCCTGTGTTACGCCTCCCAACGACATTTGTATTGAACGAGCTATTTATATTGATACCGTTACCTTAGGATTCAATCCAACAGGCTTTTATATTTCTTACCAACGCTGCTGTTGGGCGAACAATATACAAAATATGGTTGACCCAGAAAACAATGGAATTACCCTCACCACTGCTATTCCAGGCAATAATTTAGTCAATTTCCCTAATAATTCTGCGCGTTTTAACGATTATCCACCCCTGGTACTTTGTGCAAATAATTCGCTGAACTTTGATCATGGTGCATTTGATTTAGATGGGGATTCCTTGGTTTATATGCTCTGTTCACCCTTATTAGGAGGTAGTATCGCCAATGTTGTCCCGAATCCTGAAAGCCCCGCTCCTTATGTGCCCATCAGTTGGGAAATTAGTTATTCTTCACTACTCCCTTTTGGCCCGGCGTCAAATGTAAGCATCAACGCTCAAACGGGCATGATGGTATTCACCCCTAGCCAAATTGGGAATTTTGTAATGGGTGTTTGTGTTTATGAGTACAGAAATGGTGTGCTAATTAACGAGAACATGCGCACTTTTAGCTATCGAGTGGTTAATTGTTTAGTGGAAGTACCGATTGTAGTTGACTTAATTGGCCCCCCTAATTTAATAGAGGATTGTGGATTTGCAGGATTTGTTATTAGTCGAACGGATACGCTAAATGACTTAACTGTTCAGGTACTTTTAAGCGGAACAGCAATTAACGGACTAGACTATAACTTCATAAACGATAGCCTTGTACTGCCACAAGGCGTCTTTACTGATACCATTGGATTTACACCATTTTTTGATGGCCTCACGGAGGGTAACGAAGTGGTCGTCTTGAATATAATAATTCCGAATCCTTGCGACGGCACATTTGACACTTTATCTACGACAGTTAACATCATCGATTATTTGCCTTTAGAAATTGTTACCGAGGATAGTATAAACGTTTGCGTTGAAAGCGGGGATATTGGCCTACTGTGGAGTACCGTCACAAACGGCGCTTTGCCCTACACATACACCTGGACGCCTGATTATTCCTTTCCCAACAACGATACCATTTTCGTGGATCCGGCAAATTTATCGCCTAATCTTAATTTATTTACGCTTAATGTGCTTGACCAATGCAATAAAACGATTCAGTCAACCCAAATTGAAGTCTACAACCAATGCCCTTTAACAGTCCCCAACTTTTTCAGCCCAAACAATGATGACATTAATGAATTTTTCATTATTTCCAATTTGGATAGTTACGATCGTGTGGCCTTAAGCGTATTGAATCGGTGGGGAAATTTAATTTATGAAAACCCAAATTACCAAAACGATTGGTCGGGCACTACGACAAATAATCAAAAAGTAACGGAGGGAGTCTACTTTTATACAGTGGAGGCCAATAGCGAAAAATACACCTACGATGACCAAGAAAAAACACAATTCGTTTTACATGGTTATTTCCACATTGTTAATTAATGAGGTCCATAAAGCGAAATGTCGATTTAGTCTTCGTTGTCGTCGTCGTCATCATCATCGTCGACGTCATCGTCGACGTCATCGTCTGACTCACCTAACCTTAACACTTCATCATTCTTCGCTAAATCATTGAATTTAGCCGACATAGTTGGATTTCCTTTCGTTAACTTTTTGATGGTAAGATCATCTGCCTTGTTGTTAGCTATTCGAAGATTATTTTCCGAAGCCAACAAGTGATCCTTGGTTTTATTAAGAGCAGCTATCGAACTATCGATACTATCAATTGCCTTTCTAAAGCGTTCGGCTGCCAAACGGTAATTATTTCCAAACGCAGACCTAAAATCGTTCAATTTATTTTCAAAATTGGTAATGTCCATGCTTTGATTTTTCATAATGGCCAATTCTGCTTTATAGGCTAGCGAAGTCAAAGCTGCATTTCTTAATAAGGTAATAATAGCAATGAAAAACTGAGGTCTGACCACATACATTTTCTTAAATTTATAAGAAACGTCCACAATCCCAGAATTATATAGTTCGCTTTCCCCCTCTAATACAGAAACAAGAATGGCAAATTCACACTTCTTTTCTGTTCTATCCTTATCTAATTCCTTAAAAAAATCTTCGTTCTTTTTTTTTGTAGCAGTTTGATCTGCTTCATTTTTCATTTCGAACATGATAGAAATAATTTCGTTGCGCGCGTCATCAAATTCTCGATAAATAAAATCGCCCTTACTACCTGACTTTGAATTATTATCTTTTTCGAAAATAGCACCCTTGAAAGCGGTGGCTCGAATCTTATTAAATTCATTTTCACAATATTGTTCTAGGGACTCCCCCAACATTTTTGTCGAAAGTTTCATCTTCATATCTCTCACTTGCGCAATTTCATCTTCCCTCATTTTGATGATTTCATTCCTATTTTGTAGGTCACTCGCAAATTGACTTTTGAGTGAACTTTCTATATTTTGTTTTTCTAACTC
The DNA here is from genome assembly GCA_945888625.1 of Chryseobacterium gleum. Classification (GTDB taxonomy): domain Bacteria; phylum Bacteroidota; class Bacteroidia; order Flavobacteriales_D; family Crocinitomicaceae; genus UBA952. The sequence continues at coordinate 118,676 of CAMDAH010000004.1, read as the reverse complement.
TTTTAATTTTAATTCATTGACCAAATCATCACGTTGTTTTTCAATGGTCCTAATGGCATCAGAGACGCTGATCGTTTTTTCCATTTCTGCATTTAGATTTTTCGCTTTTAGCTCAGCAATTTCTTGTTCTTTTTTCGAAATATTTTCTTGCATCGAATTCTTAACCGTTGCTTCAACTAACTTTAACGCGCTTTCTTTTTCTTTTTCAAGTAATGCCATTCGAACATTTAGCTCCTGGTCAAATTGATCGTCACGCACTTGTTTTGCAATATCAGCTATACTCGCTTCATCTACTTTAAATGTCGTACTGCATTTTGGACAAATAATATCTTTCATAATTTTGGGATGGTGTTTTGATTGTAAAAATTAAAGGTAGAATTAAAAAGTTAAGACTTCACGAGAGATAGGGTTAAATAATTAAAAAAAATTAGCCGTATTACCCAAAAACACACGTTAATCGACATAATCGCAGCACAGGGCAAGATTCGTGACGAATTGACTAATAATGAAAAAAAAATAACAACTATTTAAATTTCAATTGCATTAGTTGATCTTAAATAAGTTCACTTTTAATAAAAATTTTAACCAATTTTATACCTTAAACCTTTAAGTATATGAATAATAATAAATCTTGGAAAGAATATTTAACTGAATTTGCAATGTTATTTCTGGCAATTTCACTTGGGTTTTTAGCAGAAAACTTAAGAGAGGACCAAACTGATTCGAAACAACTTAATATATTGGTTAAACATTTGTTTCAAGAAATACAAAAAGATACTGCAACTTTGAAACAAATGAATTTCATTCATAATATGCAGGACACTGCTTTCTTATTTTTAGAAAAATTAGTTGTTGATGGTGATTTAGACTCAAATAAAACTAATATTTATTACCTACATAGTTTTTTATGCGAGAGAACCGGAATTTTTGAAACAAGCTCTAGTGCTGCACTGGAACAACTAAAATATACGGGCTTACTGAGTAATATTGATGACCTAAAATTAAGAGATTGTATTGAAAAATTTGACTTAATGCTTTTGCATATTCAAATTCGTTCTCAACGAGAAATAGATTTTATGAATCGTTACATTGATGACATTCGAATTGAACCTTTTGACTACGGAGGAACTAAATTAAAAAGAAGTTTAGACCCTTTTTATGTAGGTAAAAATATGACCTTAGTATCTATTAATTACCAAAATAAATTATTTAAACTTGAACTAGACAACATTTTTGTGCCAAATAATTTGGTTTTAAAGGAATTTGATAAATCAACTTATCTAAATCGAATGCGCCAGCTTTGTACCATTAGAATGTCTACCAATAGGAAGCAAATCATTGAGTTACAATTAATAGGAAATGAGTTATTAAGAAATTTAAAAAGAGTTTACCCACACATAAATAAAAGCGATAAAAAACACAATTAAAATCCAATTAATTACTGCAGCATACAACAAATCTTAATTTGATGTAATCACTAATAAATCAATTGTATTTTATCCCCTTCCATTCGTGCAGCGACTAGCTTCCCTCCTTTCGCAACGCTGTAATCTAAACAAATTGCACTTGGATTTTCAATTTCAGGATTTCCATCTAGCCAATAATGACCAAAAAAAACTGGCTTTTCACTAGAAAAGATGTTTAAATCACTTCCTGCTGGCATTGGACTTTCAAGTGAACTATCCGGACAATGCATAATGCCCTTACCCATCGTACTTTTGTCAGCAGACCACCATTTCAAACGACATTCATTTCGTTTTGCACCGTCTTTATCTACCATAAATTGGCCTTCTGGCAAACGTTGTTCTGGACCTTTTAATGTTTCTTCTACAGGCATAGATATTGGACTGCCTTTAACGCTTACTAGTTGTAAAAATTCAGCATTCAAGCCATCGGTAGCTTGCTTGTAATTTTCTTTAATCCAATTTATGTGTTCGTCGTTCCAAAAAGCATGTACCACCTTAAATGAATCCAGCTCAAGAAACATGGGTAAGTGACGAAACCATTCCAAAAACATTTCCCACTCCGACGAAAAGTCTTCAAACTGCTTGAGTGTCTCACTATGTTGGTTTATTTCCTTAGCACTATGCTTTCGGTAATAGCCCCCATTAATCATATTTGGTGTGTGAAAGCAGACCGCATTGTATTCATGATTACCCATTACCGCTTGCGCATTCCCGGAAAGTACCATATCGCGAACTAAGTGCAAAGTTTCCCTTATTTTAGGGCCTCGATCGATAAAATCACCTACGAATACTACCTTTCTTCCTTCCGGATGATTGTAAATCGACAAATCTCTTTTGTATCCTAGTTTTTGAAGTAGGATTTCCAAGGCATCTGCATGCCCATGAATATCACCTATTATGTCGTAAGAAACCATTTAAAGTTATTTTTATTAAAATCTAAATTACTTATTTAAACACAAATTAAGTTATATTTGACACTATAAAAAAACCAAACATGGAAGATAGAGACATCGAAAAAATCTACACTAAAGAGGAATTCGTAAGTAAATTACGTCGCTTAGCAGATTGTATTGAGAAAAATGAGAACTTCAGAATATCAGTTGCTGGAGAAGCAATTTATGTGCCTGATGCTGCTCAATTTAGTATCGAACACGAACGAAGTGAGGGAACAAATGAATTAGAATTTCAGGTAAAGTGGAGCGAGTCATAATTTTAAAAATTAAGATATGAGATATGAAACCAGTTCTGCAAAAGACGCGTTAATTTTTAATGGCAAGGGGAAGCACGTTGTGAATCCATGGCATATTACCATTGACACCGACGAGGAAACCATCACCATTAGGAAGCGAAATTGGCATTTAATCGGTAACGATGAACAAACGCTTGCTTTTAAAAGAGTTCGTTCCATTAGCATCGACGAACATTTTATTGGTGCCGACTTACACATTAAAGTAGTTGGTGGAACGGCATCAGTTTTTTGTCTTTCCAAATCAGATGCAAGAAAAATAAAAGAAATTCTACTTGATTACAACGCCAATGGCTCAGGTACAACCATTAATGTGGTTTAATTTTATAAAATTCAATTCGTATGGAAGAAAAAGATATTATCGATTTATCAAATGAAATTGTGGAGAGTTTAACAAAATTGGCGATGGGTTCAGAGACAGGGCTATTTTCAGGGAAAGTAATAAAATCATTAGAGAGCCACCCGAATTTGGAAGAAATCAAATCATTGTTTACAGCGCACATGGCTTCATTTAAAGGTTCCTACCAAACCACTGAAGAATTAAAAACACTAACTGATTTCAGGTTTAAGGTTGTTGATGCTTACAATAAAGCTTCAGTTTAAAAAAATCATTGGTTTATAAAAGATCTAACTTCTTATAATTTACAGACGCTTTTATTATCTAATTTAAAATTTAATTCGTAATTGAATATTTTATTGAATAAAATATTGCTACTTCAGATGACAAGATGACTAACAAAATCGATCAAAAACAAACGTAAGAGAAATTATTATTTTATAAACGCCAACCAGAAAATAAGCTCCCCTTAAACATTAATACTAAGAACTAAAGTTCCAAGTTTTAATGTTATTGCTAAGATTGTTATCAATTTGAAGATTTGGGTAATTGGTAAAAATTAAATAATTATTTGCGTGTTTAACTAAACTATTTCTATTTTCTTCGCTAATTCCATTAACACTTATAAAATTTGGCAACGCTGCTCTAAGCAGGATTTTTTCATCAAATTAAGCGAAACGTCAGAAAAATCAGATTGCATCATTTTTCTTTTGTGGAGCGAAAATTCTTTGAGTTTCATACCCTCATAAAAACGACGAATTTGGGTCTCATTTTCTAATATAAGACCTGGAACTTGAATTAATTGCCCTTCCTCATTTTTTGCTGCCATTGTAAAATAGCACGAATTTGTATGTTTTATTAGCCCATTTCGAGGATTTAATGCCTCTACTCTCATCCCAACAATCATTGATGTATTTCCAACATAATTAATCGCTGCTTTCAAAGAAACTAAGTCGCCAACTTCTACCGAATTTAAAAATTCCACTCCTTCTACAGCTACAGTTACCGCATAAGAACTACAATGTTTAGCCGCTGTAATATAAGCGACTTTATCCATAAGAGAAAGTAAAATGCCTCCGTGTATCTTTCCGCCAAAATTGGCATAACTTGGAATCATCAGTTCCGTTAAAATTGTTTCGGAGTCAGTAATTTTCTTAAAAATCATCTTAACGAATTTACAATCCCTACATAATTGATCTGACTTACCGTTAGTTGAACAATTACAATAAATTACTCAATCTACTCAATGCAAGCTTAACGACAGGATCGGCAAGTAAGTAAATAAAAAATAAAAAGGAAATACTTTGGATACCGGCAAATATGAAGCTGTTTTTTGCCAGCTCTGCTTTTTCATTTTCGCGCGTACTTACTTTATTAACCAAAAGCGTTATTTTAAAAATAATTACACTAAAGCAAAAGCTAAAAAAGATAAACAACAAATAAATTCCGATGCCATATAAATAGTTTTTTTTGTCAACACCGAAAAGAAGAAGTTCAATTCCAACCTTACTGAAGCTGTATAAACTTAAGCCAAACCCTATTAATCCAACGGCCAAAAATAGACGGCTTGCGGAATTCAATGGAAACACGATTCCCATAAAATATGAGATAAGTACTTTGTATGCCAAATAAATATAGCCAATAGATACAAAAAACTGCAAGAAAATAATTCCAATCTCCATGGTTAAAAGTTAAAATGGAAGTTTAGGATATGGGATAAAACTAGTTGCAAACTGGCTTAATGCAGAGCCTACTAAAAAAGCAATGATAATAAGAATTGTTCCATGAACCAATGCCAACTCAATGTTGTTTTTATTCAATTCAACTTTTTCATCTTCTTTGGTAATAAGCGACACAAGGAAAAAACTTCCGTGAAATAAAAGCAACGAGAAAATCCATGATCCAATAAACAATAATAATGTAAAACCTATGGCAAGAGCAATTTGGGAATTATCCCAAAAGAATGAAAATGCATCCGAAATAACTTTTGAAATATCAATTATAACGATTCCTGCAGCAGCAATTGCCGAGATGAACAAGGTAATAATCGCATTATTCCGCTGAGTGGTTATTTTATTGAGAAACCCAGATATTATCTTTGTAAATGCAACTAAGTATGCGATTCCTAGAATCAACAAAAGTAAAATGTTTATTATTTCTTTCATAAGTATAAATTTAGTAAAATTATTCTAACGCAGTTGTCCAATCATTCCCATCAACACCATAACCAAACCTCCATCGTTGGCTGGTCAATTCCCATAAGTAATATTTTTTACCGAATAAGTTTGTGCCATACGAATTACCCGCTCCACCAATATTTGCGACACCCAAAACGCTATGACTTTCAGAATCACTAACCATGACAGCTACATCAAAGCCCATTTCCTTTAAAATAGTAAAAGCTAACAGTGCTCGTGTATCACAATCGCCTGTTTCCTTGTAAACAAACTCAAAAGGTGAGTAAACTCCAAAAGGCATAACATCATCACAACATCCACGTCCATCACTTTGAACCTTACAATTTGCGCTAAATGACCCAAAGGGTTGCTCACAAGGGCATCCATTAATTTCATTTAATATTAATGTATAGGGAATATCTTGAATTGATGAGCATACATATTCCAATGCATTCATGTAATCTAAATTATTACCCTTGATGTACTTTTTCATTTGTTGAATTAAATCAACTAAAATCAACTTATCAAGTTCATATAGTGGGCCATAGTTAGCATTAGCTAATCGATTGTTTTCGGCTGATTCTAATGAACCGACCTTATATTTAAATTTTATGCTGTGATGCTTTCCATTAAAATCGTTCCAATCCCAAACTTTGAAGGCATATTTAGTAATATTATTAGATGTATCAACTTCTATTAATGTATCATTGATAGGGACAGGTTGAATCGTATCAAAGGCTTTAACCCACTCCTCAAGTTTTTTATTATCATAAACGCCATTTTTAAAATAAGGTAAAAAAAGGAAGCCAATAATTGCTGCTAGGACCCAAAACACTATATTACTTATATCAAAAAAATTACGCTTCATGCACAGATTTTTTGATTAGTTCATTATATGGGTATTCGTTTTGAATTTTTTCTTTTATTTTTCGCCGTTCCCTTTCCGATATTAGATAAAACATATGTGAACATTGTATGTCATAAAGCGCAGCTTCTTTTAAGAATAATCCACCAGCATATTCTTTACTTTTTTTCAATAAAATAAATGGGGTGAGGAATAACAAAGCGACAACAATATCTAAAACTATCTTCCATGGACCAATACTCAAACTTAATATTTCCATGGATAGCATTAACGATTTTGATTCAATTAGAATAAATGGTGCGTTTGCATCCTCCTTCAACATGGATAGTGTCCATCTTGCTAAAGTAATTTTTCGATTAAGTTCATCATTATTTTCTGTCAATTCATGCTTGGCACATGCTACTAAAGTCTCATTATTTTTTAATGAATTGAGAGATGAATTTAATGATTTATGAAAAATTAAAAACTCCAAAGAATTGGCCACTACACAAGATATTATTAATATAAGCGTCACTTTAATGATAGAAGTTACCACACTTGATAGGTGAAAGTGGTCAAACTTAGCCTCTTGATTTGTCTCCCTTAAGAGCATTTTTTTAGCTTGTACAATTTCCTCAGCGCGCTCATCAGAAAGATTTTTTAAATCGTCATTTTCATGCTCTTGAAAGATTGGATTCATATCGGTCATGGTGAGATAAAGATTTTGGTAATTTGTTGTCATATTTAAGAAAAATACTAAAAGCAAGAGTACAAAAGATATTCCGCCTAAGAATAATCCAACACCAATTGCAATCCACCAACTATTAAAAAGTACTAATCCATATATAACCCCTGCCAAGGTTGAAATAGCGATAAGGGTGTAAAACATTAGTGATAAATTATTATAAACGATAAACTGCCGCGCTGTTTCTTTTTCGCCGACTTTCGTGAAATATTCTTCCCGAACTCCAAATATGTACTTTCCTAGATTCATTGTGGACAGTATGGATAAATTATCCATTTGGTTATGGATATGTCTTTGTTAGGAATTACTCTAATTAGCATTTCGGTTGGTTTGTTTTTATCATAGACATAATTAAAATAAAATGTGTCCTGATACTGACCAAAACCCTTTCCCTCAATAGAGCTAAAGTCATACGTTATCTCTCCAATTTTATTGACAAAATTAGTTTCTCTTGTTTCACATTTTAATTCACCATCATAAATTACCTCCATTCTATCTGGAGCACCTTTTGCATTAAAAACAACCATAACGCGTCCGGATTGATTGCCTAAACCGTACCATTCTTGCCACGGTTCATTATCACCGCCATGATCTTCAATAGTACCGCAAGGAATGGGGTTAAATTCCGTTTGTTCTATTTTTGCTTGCAGCGTATCCGTCTCTTGTTTCACTTTTTCCAATTTTCGTTCGATACGCCAATTATCAAATCTACAATAAATTTTTTGGCCAGCCTGCGTACACTTAGCTAATAAATAAAGGAGTAAGAGAATTAACAAAAGATACAAAAGCCAACGCAACCATTTTGTATTGCAACCTCTACCACCAGTAGTATCTCCTCCAGTATCTCCTTCAGCATCTCCTCCGCCTGGATTATTGGGGCCAGTTCCAATATCAGGACCGCCCGGATCATCACCTCCTTTTCCACCACCTATAGGAAATGGTTCGGCTGCTTTACCAGGATTATATGGCTCATCTTTATTGACATTATTAAAAGGATGTTCACCTACCGATGCAATAATATCCCCTCTCACTTCACCGCTTGTCTTTCCGTTGATTTCAGAAACATTAAACACTTCTACATTCGTCAACTTCATGTCATATAATGAAAAAATACGATCATTTTTAATCGGCCATTTCTCAGAAGTATTTATTTGAATATTATTTACTTCTTTAAAATTGTAGAAACCTTTTGCTTCATCGAAATTTGTAACCGGAATTTGTTCTGTCTGGTTAATAATACCACGATAAATAACTACTTTATGTTCATCCCCTTTTGGAAATGGATCGCCAGAGGTCAATACCTTTTGTTGATTGGTAGTAAAATTTCCTACAAACTTCCCTTTAACAAAGTATTTTCCAATTGTTGCCATTTTATTTTTTCACTTTAATTTCAACACGCATGTTTCTGTTATAGTACCGGAGCGAATAATCGGGAAGCATATAGGGATGAAGATCCTTAGTTGCAATCATTTCTTTATCTGCTTTATATATCAAAAACAAATTATTAGCAGGTATTCCAGCTGAAACAAATGTTTGTTTTACAAGCGCAGCTCGGGTCATGTCTAATCTTGCCGATTCTACACTTATTCCGGAATGGTGACCAACTATGTAAAACGAACGATCATTATAAACCTGTAATAGCGTGATTAAGCGATTTAAGTTACCATTTGATCCTAGAGAATAATCATGAAATTCGTCGGTATTTTTAAAAAAATAAATTGTATTTACATTCGCCAAGGCCTTATCTAAGTTTTTATCATATTCTATTTTTATTGAATCTCGGATCTTTTCTTTTTCTATTAATAGTTGTTCATTATTATCTCTGACGATACAATCATCGCCTTCAGCCATTTTGGAGCAAGCTTTGATTAGCCACCATAAAAAAAGCAGTAGCAGTAAATAACCTAAGATTCTCCATATATTGGCTAAGCAACCTGTCCACGCTTTAAGACAGCCTTCTTTCGACTTTTCAATGATTTTACCGATTTCTGAATCATCATTTAAGCCTGTGTCACCCGTTGGCTTATCGACTTTACCAGGCTCGTCATTTTCTATTAAAGGTGGTGGTGAAAGCGGATCTAATTTTGAAATTCTTGGTCGATCTGCTGTTTTTCCATAAACCTTGCCGCTAATTTCTCCATACGTCCCATTATTCATTGAAAATACTCGCTCAATTTTTGGGTCAATGATCATTAATTGAGTAAAATCGTAAACTCTACTGTCGGCGAAAGGTGCCTTTGCGTTACCAACAATCTCAATATTAGACACGCCAGATAACACAAAAGATTTCAATATACGGTGCTTTTCTGGCTTGAATTCGTGCTCGAAAATAGAATTTGTAATTTTTCCTTGATAAACCTGCACTTTATGCTTTAAGTCCGTTGGAAAAATAGCCGTTGAACCCAAAGGTAGATCCTGGTCTGTTTTAAATAGCCCAAAAAAATCACCATAAACTACAAGTTCACCAGCCATACAACCCTTAATTAGCTTAAATTATGCGTTATTTTCGGGCTCGTTACTTTCCGTTGGTTTTGAGTCGTGATCATTATTTTTAACAAAATCTTCCGGATTGTCCTCAATCTCTTTACGCTCTTGTTCTGCATACAAAGTAATCGCATGAATGGCATTTTCCTTTTCAAGATCATTTTGCCGTTTGGAGACTTCCACAATTCGTTCGGCGTTATAGTTTTTTCGAATACGATGATTGTTGTTGTTTTCGTCCGGGAAAGACTCCAAAGAGATCCCTTGCTTGGCTTCTAAAATTTGAGCCACGTTGTCTTTCATGTAATCATAGGATGAATCCCAAATCATGAACTTAAAGATTACCGGTGCAATTTCAACAATCATGAAGAGTAAGCGAACTAGCCAGATGGGAGCCCATGCCGCCCCATACAATTCTTCTACCTTCTCGGTTTTACCATCCTCTTCCATAACTGGTCTTCCTTCTGTATCTACAGGTGTAAAGTTCTCTCCTCGGCTCGATAAATTTTCCAACATCATCAACTGATCTAAAAATCCAGGTTTACTGTTTTCAATTTTACCTCCTTCTTTGTCTTTTTCTATTCGTATTTTATCAACTAATTTTTGTTTATCTACTTTGACCTGAGCCAATATTTTTTGGGCATTAATTTTATCGATCCCTGCAGCATCTCTAGCAAGGAAAACTTCTCTATGAGCCAAGTTTGGACAAGCTGCACCGCCATCACATGGCCCCCAACCAAATAAACCGCTTCCAATCCATTGAACATATTGCTCATTGCGTTTGAATCTCGCATCAGCTGAATCTAAATCTTTTTGCCCTGCCATAGCTAACGAATCTAAATTCTTGTTTTCCTTGGCATATTTTAATTCAAGTTCATTTTGGCGATTCTGAGATAATTTGTTTTGAACTCTTGACCATTCTCTTGTGATTTCTGTTTGAAAAATATACGTCTCAAGAGGTGCGGAAATCGTTAAACCAATAATAATAGCCATTACTAATCGAGGCAGCATGGCTCCCCATTCTCCCAGGGTAATTTTCTCCGTGCCATCCCCTTTTACAGTCGATACAATGAAACGATCGAGGTTAAAGATGATAATACCCCAAACCAATGCAGCAGGTATTGTTATGGCCCAATTTCCCTCATGACCATCCGCCGTATTTTTTCCAAAAATAGTATGCATAGCAAAACCCATGGCCACAGTTGCCATAACCGTGGTAGCCAATACTACCCCACCAATTCCCGCAGCTTTGATATGGTCCGAATAGGGTGCAAACTTCAAAATTTGAGAATCGGCTCCTGCACATTTCCAAAGAAAGTGCATAATCCACCCCCTAATTTTACCGTAATCTTTCTTTTTGTAATCAACCAATTCATTCATTCCAATAGAGTTGTTATTTTCGCTCATTTTAGCAGGGTTTTAGTTATTATTTTAATTATTAGTTTAGTTTAAAGTTTTTCTTTCGAATTTGCAAGGGCTTCATTGTATTTATTCGGATGAAAGGTGTAGGTTTTTACCACATTTTGTTTGCTAATATACCATTTTAATTTTACTTTCCGCATTATTTTTGGGTTAAGAAAGAGGAGCCTTTCTCTTATTTTGAGATAGTTATACCTTGGCACCTTAGCATTCAACGCAGCTGTATTTACTTTTGGTAAAGCAGCCATTTTGCCTGGCTTGTATTTTCCGTGCATCCAAGTTGATTTTGTTAATGATGTCGTTTGAAGATCATGATTAGATTGTTTATAGTGTAACTCCTTGCTCAAATTAAAAGTTTTCAAATTACGAAATAAAGACTCATCGATTTCCAGTACGCTCCGCAATTTACCTTTTGGCGTATGTGCTACTAATATAAATTTACACGCTGATTTTTTAGCTGTAATTACGGCTGTATTTCCTTTGAGATTTGATCCTACCGGTTCAATATCAATTTGATAGGCGCCAACAACATTCCATGAAAGAATAATGACTCCTCCCTCAAGGACAAACTGCTTGCCATCAGATTGTAAATAGTATTCCTTGTCTTTAAATTTAAAAAGTAAGTGGTCAGGGGCCAAGCGCCAGGAAAAATCTAAAATTTCAGATTTTTGGTTGGAAAATTTAATTTTCAATGCCTTCCTGATTTTAGACCAAAAAGGAAAGATAGCCATAATTATAGCACATAATAAGAAAATTGACCATAATAACGCTTCATCTAAACTTCCTAACCATTCTATCATATCTTGTTCTTTATTGTTGTTTTATGGATATAATTTCTACATCTAGAAAGCGATTACTCGGTTGGTTTTCAAGTGCTATTGGTGTAGTTGTTTCAATCAAAAGGTAATCTTTCCCTTGGTGATTAAAATACTGACCTGTGTAGTAAATACCTGCGACCCCAGCAATCATGTGTCCACCCTCCTCAATTGTACATCCAACTAAAATGATATTTTGCTCAGAAATTAAATGATGAAGTATACCTGCAAAAAGAACAGATTTGCTATCACAATCAGAATAGGATATCGCCAAACTTTCGTGAGGCAAGGCCAAACCAAAATAACAATCATCACCGGCATCAAAATCTGGTATGCCATAAGGAATAAATTGCACGAAATTAAGTGCAGCACGAATCCTATTTTCGTAGCTATCCTTTCCAATTCGCTTTAATTCTGATTCGATAAAGCTAGCGACAGCATAATTTATTTCATCTGACAGCTTGATAACTTCATTGTGATTAATTCCATAATCACGCTTCCCAAAGCCGCGAAAATAAAACCCGTCTTTATTCATATTTTTCGTTAGAAATTGAGCGTCGTTTGATTGTAGTGCATAAGTGCCTTCGCCAACAGGAGCAAAACAGGAGGTTTTACATCCATAATTATTAATTGTTGACGAGGTAGTTTTAGCATTTAGTTTAATTTTAAACTGCGACTCATGGCTATCTACGAGCGGAAATTTGTATTCAAGATACACGTCCTCATCTACAATTCTTCCATGAACTGCATATCCAAATGAGGAGAAGTTTTTTGGTGTTTTTCTGTAATCTTTTTTTCTGGTAGTATACTGCGACAAGTGCTCAATCACTAGTAAGCTTTGATCTTTCACCTGAGGCTTAAATACTGCACCAAAGGAAAAATTACTATTTAATATAGCTACCGTAGCAACTAATATAATAATGTATATGGTTATTTCTGACATTAGCTATTTTGAATACATCGAATAAAATACCCCGCATTCTTGTCAATTTTTCTAGTTCTAGCAATTTTATTTTCCAGATTGATTCGATAAGAATATGCTGTGTAAAAACCAAATTGCTCTGAAGTCCAAAAACAACGGTCATTCGTTCCATCAGCAAAAGTTGCCAAAGGCAATCTATGGGCGATGGGTATCTTTTGTTGGAAAGCAAAATCGATAGCTAAAAATTCTTCCTGAGTTTGAAGAATAGCGTGATTTAAATCGATAATATCATTCGAATTTGGTATTCTGAAACCATTAGGGGGATTCATTGAAATGAGTTGTACGGCATACCAATTGTATAATAAGCCCAAAGAAGTCCCTAACTCTTGATCATCATTCGGAAAACAGTATACCGGTTTTTTTAAAACTTGTGCTTCTTTCCAATCTTCTGGTGACCCTGCAAATGAAAGGCCATCGAGTTCTTTAATTTTAAGGTAATCTTTCATCCAAGTATGAGAATCGTAATCACAGGTTTGAATTACTATCGGTTTTTTAATAATAGAAACTTTTGGTTTTAATAAGGGATCAGTTTCAATTGGTTCGTTTACAATTGGTTCGTTTACAATTGGTTCATGTACAATTGGTTCTTTTACAATTGGTTCGTTTACAATTGATTCATTTATAATTGGTTCAATTGCAATTGGTTCATTTTCAATTGATTCATTTGCAATTGGTTCGGAAATAATAGTTTCAGTCACCACTGTAATTTCATCAGGTTTTGAAAGCACTTCAACTAGAGTAAGTGAACTCCTGAGTTCTCTGGGGCAAGTTGGACACCAAAAGTCATCGGTAGCTTTTTCAAAAATATGTTCAGGATTATTTTGGCAAACGAACTGGTTAATATTTGTCATGAGGGATTTATAAAAATTAGTTTTTTAATTTAATACTAAACTTATGCTAATTTAAGTTAAATAAAAGAATTTTCAACTCTTTAATTTTTATAATTAACTCAATCTTAATTCAAGATACTTCAAATAGGATCAAATTAGCCGATATAAATACAAAATTTGTGAGTGTTAACATTAATTCCAAAAATATGGAATGAAATTCAATGATTCGAACTCAAAGCAATCAATTATTTAAGGTATCTTTTTAATTCATTTACCATATTTGAAACTTGATGTTCTATTGTAGAAAGATCAGAAACAAGTTTTTTTAATTCATCTTTTCTTGAATTCACATGTTTTTGAAAAAATGCAACTTGCCTTTGGTCTTTCCAATGGCCTGCTGCCAAATCGCTTTTAGAATTAAAATCATTTTGAATTTTCTGCAGTTCACCAATTACAGATTTAAATTCATTCCCAATAATACAATGGAATGAACCAAATGTTAAGCACTCAGCATTAAGCTATATAATTAATTTTACTAAATTAAAATTATATGGTAGGAGTAATTACATTGATTTGTATTATTTTATCGCGCTCTCGTAATCCAAAAATAAGCTGAAATAGTTAGATGCAGCGGTTATATAAGTAAAATATAAACGCCCTGTTTTTATTTCCACTACATTGTCTCGCTAAGTAGAAGCTAAAAGACAAGATAAGGACATGTCGCCATACTTGTTGAAGCGACTTAACTTAATAGTGCTCGCTACCATTCACTATTTATTCGTTAAAGTTTGGCAAATTTGCCTAAAACACTTGTGGATACTCAACTTTTTAATACATTTAACAAAGAATCTTCGCTTACCTAACATTTTGGAGCAGTCCAATACCATTTACCGTCACTTAAAACTAATACCATGGATAATTTAGAACTAAAAATGGATGCGCTATTAGCTCCACTTACACAAGAGCAACAATTGTATTTATTGGACAATCAATTTGCGTATATTTTCGTGAAAGCGTACAAATATCTTGAAACTGACCCAGCAAACTACCGAGAGGCAGATTACTTTAAGATGCCCCCTGCTGCGTTAACAGCACAAGACTTAGCTATTATAAAGAGTGGTTGCGAGCAGATCATTGAAGGCAAAGGTTTTTCGGAGAGCGAGCCACTAATGAACATTGGCGTTTCAGGGTTTTACAACTTGATGCATTTATTTCACTTTAAGTCTTTGGAAAGAAAAACAAAACACGGAACTGTAATCGGAGAAAACCGAGGTGCCATGGATTGCATGGTGTTTAAACACGTGATGGATGATAGAAAGACAAAACTGTATAATTTTGTAAGTAAACGAATAGCAGGCTAACTTGTGATGGAAAAGGGATTGTTAACTGCAGCTATTTTCTAATATATTATTTTTTGGTACAAAGATAAAACATCAAATGATTTCGACATTAGCCCGAAGCTTAACTTACACTATTAAAAATTCATACAAGTTCTTTAGGGTTAAAGTAATAGGCTGTTAAATAAATTATACTAACTTTAATAAAAAAACTTACCCATGAAGATATACTCTATTCTTGCCGTCTCATTTTTTTCTTGCTTTTTCATATCATTTTCTCAAGGTGTTCTCCCCGGAGTAGTCCAAAAACCTTCCTCTACTATCAAATCAGTGAAAGCCACTCCTGCGATTCCGTTTGATGCCTCAACCATTCAACTGCTTCCAGAAAAGAAAAAGGGCCTTGGAGAAAACACCTGTTCGAGCTATGAACTCACCAAAAAATATTACGAGAGCATAGGAAAATGGGAAGAATTTAATCAAATGTATTTGGATGAAGCCAAAAAAACAAAACCTTTTGCTAACACTAAAACACCTGGTGTAAATACCATAGCCGTTATTTTTCATGTGGTACATAATCCGAATAATCCAGCTGAAAATGTTTCCAATGCCTTAATCATGCAAGTATTTAATGATATACAACAAGATTTCCAACTGATGAATCAAGATGCGGCCAATGCCAGAACACAATTTGGATTTATTCCTGCTGACGTCAATATCAATTTTTGTTTGGCTACAAAGAATGCTTTAGGTGTTCCGCTAACTGAATTAGGTGTTGTCAGGGTTTCAACATCAGAGGACTATTACAATCAAAATGCCGGAGAGGAAAATAAAATGAAAGCCGCAGCTACCGGTGGATCGCAAATATGGGACAGAAATAAATACCTGAATGTTTGGATCTGCGACATCTCAAACGGTGCTAATTCAGGCACGGCTGGCTATGCTTACCGCCCAACCAATAACATGTTGCCAGGTGCATCGATAGATGGAATTGTACTAGATTACAATTTGGGGATAAACAATGACAATGTGCTGACACATGAAATTGGCCATTACCTTGGATTAGACCATACTTGGGGTGGCTCGGGCAGTTGTGCGATGGACGATGGTTTCATGGATACGCCAAATACAGCCGGTCCTTCGTTCAACTATTCGAGTACTTGTTCTGGCAATCAAATGACGTGTGCTAGTACCCAAACCCAATACGAAAATTACATGGACTATAGCAATTGTACCGTGATGTTCTCTCAAAATCAAGCGAACTACATGTTGAATACCTTGACGGGAGCTAGAAATGCTTTATTGCTTTCAGCGGGTTGTGACCCAACTAACGTGCCGCCAGTTGCTAACTTTTCGGCTGATATTTCTAATCCAATAATCATTCCTATTGGTGGAACAGTTAACTTCTTTGACTCATCAACCAACGTACCTAGCGCATGGACTTGGAATTTTGGAGGAGGTGCTGCCAATGTAACTACTCAGAATCCTAGTGTAGTTTTCAATACCGTGGGAACCTACACCGTTTCGCTAACGGCAACGAATAGCTTTGGAAGTGATAGTGAGGTTAAAACAGCATTTGTTCAAGTAGTGGGCACAGCGCCTGGCATTCAGTGCGATACCCTTCGCAATTATAACCCCGTTACAGAAAGCTACGCCTACTATAGTTGGTCGACAGGTTGGGGCTTTTTACCGGGAACTGGTCGTTTTAATACAACCAACTCAACACTTATTTATCAGGTTGCAGACAAATATACAGCGCCCGCTTCTACACAGGTTCGTCGCTTACGCTTCCCAATTGTTAAAGCGGTTAATTCAACAGGTTCTGGCTTAGTTAAAATACGAATTCATCAAGACAATGCTGGGAATCCTGGAAATGTTTTAGTAACGGATACATTGCTAATTGCAGATATGGATGCTGGGTTTTATAATGAATTTGATTTCACCAATCCACCAACGGTAACGGGTAATTTTTGGGTCACTTTTGAGGTAAATTACGGAACTCCCCAAGATACTGTAGTATTGATGTGCGTGGATATCAACGATAGAAACGGAACAAACGCCTCTGGTTTAAGCACCCTGAAAACGTATTATGGTGGCTTGACTAATACCACTGGAACATGGCATCCTGTGACCGACATTAATCCTATAATCATGACCAGTTTATGGTTAGATGTACTAACTTCGAATGGCCCCAATCCGGTTGCTAACTTTACATTTTCGGAATCGGTGATATGCACCGGAGGTCAGATAACTGTGAATGGTTCCAGTTCTACCAATACCAACAGCCACCTTTGGTACATTACAGACGATCCATTTACAACCATTTTGGCTACACATTCAACTTCAGGAAACACCTTTACTTTCAACCAAGTTGCCAACCGAAGGATCTACCTTTTTGCCGACGGATCTTGCAAAACAAGTGGGATTTACTTGCCGGTTACGATAAATGCAAAACCTTCTGCATCATGTGTTAAAACGAATACAACGTGTGGTGAAAATAATGGAACCATTGTGTTTTCAAGTACAGCGGGTGGTATTCCTCCGAAC
Organism: Chryseobacterium gleum; assembly: GCA_945888625.1. Taxonomy (GTDB): domain Bacteria; phylum Bacteroidota; class Bacteroidia; order Flavobacteriales_D; family Crocinitomicaceae; genus UBA952. Next base: position 101,453 of record CAMDAH010000004.1, on the reverse strand, counting down.
TACGAATACAGTATTGATGGTGTGAATTATCAAAACTCACCTAATTTCTTAAATCTAGCCTCAGGAACCTATCTGGCGAGTATTCGAACTCCAGGAAGCGCTTGCATCCAAAGTTATTCGAGAACCATTTCATCTTCCAATGAGTTGACAACTACCATTACGCCGGGTAGTACTATTTGTCAGGGCGATTCGGTGACCTTAACTGCTTCGGGGGGTAATATCTACGCTTGGTATGATGGTCCGAATATGGTTGGAAACAATGCTACATTAACAGTTGCACCGAGCGCTTCAGCACAGTTTTCATGTGTCATTTCTGATGGTATTTGTGAGGCAGTGGTTTCGACTAATATTGTGGTGAATATGTGCGGAGTTGGTATGGTAGAAAACAGCATCAATGCCTCGGTTTATCCAAATCCCACAAATGATAACTTGTATGTCGATTTAGCTAAGTCCTACCAGTACGTGCTTTTAGATACGCGTGGCAGGGAAGTAATAAAAGGAAAATCACAGGGACTCGCCATTCTAAATATGGCGTCCTTCAGCGCTGGGGTTTATACTTTGCGCATTACAGTGGACCAAATTTCAGGGATTTATAGAGTAGTGAAAGAGTAATTTCCCACGAATTATTGATTCTTTTTAAGCCCTGATAGGATTTTAGTTTTCGATTGCTGCCTTACTTATTACCTCTTTCTTAAACTCTTCGAAATCAGTCCTTCCGGCAATTCCGCTGCATTCTCCTAATGGATGCTTCCTTTCACCAGGCCATCATAGATGTAGCGGAGATAGGTGGGTTCGAGGTGATTGAAGGTAAATCGGTTGATTGGTCAACAACATCATTATTCCGAATCGGAATTAAATGCCATAAGACCATCAATCGAATTATTAAAAAATGATAACAACACACTTTTTAATAATTCTTTTGGTGCATCTTCTTCTTTAATATTTAAATTTTCGCGGAAATTTTTAACGCACCTATTTTGTCGGACCATTCCTCTATTAACTGCCGCAGGGCTGACTGAAGAGTACAACTGTAATATCTTTGATTTGTCGTCAATTGAAAGCCGCATTTTCAAAATAATTTTTGTCGTGAATAATTTGTTTATACATCTTCTTTCAAAATTGGTGCGTTGGCCTTCATTTACATTATACCAGAAATCAGGCTCTTCATTTTTTGCGATATCAATAATATAACCTGAATCATTTGCTCCTTTTAAAAAAAGTCTAAATGCATCACGATCATCGAGTATATAATTCCCGTTTCTATCAAATAAGTAATTATTACGATTGTCTGAACCAAAAAAACTTGCGTTTGTAAAATACACCCTGTCAAGATTCGGACAGTTTAAAATTAATGGGAAGACAGCATTGTTAATGACTATATTATTTAAAAGTTGGTCTTCTGCTGTATATGAACCAACGCCATTTTTTTGTCTAAGCTCTCTTTGACAATATGTAATAATGTCTGTGTAAACGATACCGTGTTCTTGTAAGGCTGTTTTAATTAATTTAGGTTGTTCGTCACGATTGAATTCCTTAATATTCTCGAAATTTATGGGGCAATACTTCCACAAAGAAGAGAAATTACCATGGAAATAGGACAAGTCTGGTGGATTGATATTTCCGTTGAATATTAACTTAGGAAAGCCTAACTGGTCACATAGATATGATATTGGCGGAAATGTTCCTATCATTAATCCTTTAGTAGTTTCGCAGTTAATATTTTCCAAATATGGGTGTTTTTCAAATGGAGGAATCTTTGTTAATTCTCCTGACTGTATTTGAATTTGTTCAATTGACAATCTATGTATTAATTCATATTGTTCCTCGGGATTGAAAAAATTAATTTGCTCTTTACCAAGTGCTTCGCAAAGTAAATCTAGATTATTATTTCTTAAAATCATTATTTTTTCTTTTTAGATATTAACAAATAAATTTTTCCTGTTCAAATAATCTGCAAGATAAATTTGAATTTCTTGCTCACGGGTGAAAAAATCTTTTCGTTTTTTCAATGCCTCTTTTATAATGCCAATAATTTGATTTCTCATAATTCTATATTTTTAATCCAGTCTGGTAATGCATTCTCTTTTCTAAGTTCTTTTGCTAAACGAAGCACATTTTTAACACTATCTATAGTTGATTCATCTTTTAGGACCTGCTTAATGTTCATCTTTTCTTAGTTACGCAAATTCAATAAAATAAACTAAGCCAAATTGTTTATTTGAATAATGCATTGATTTTATTGTGATACTTTTTGATTGAATAATTATTCAGAAAAAAATCCTGATTATTGTATCCCATTGAAATTGCTTTTCCCAAAGAAGCAAGGGCTAATTTGGATTCTCCCAGATTAAAATAATAAAAAGCTTCATTTCTGAATACTCTTGCTTCATTTGGGTATTTTAATTTCAATTCGTTAAAAATGGCCGGATTAAAATTACTTAAATAAGATGCGCCACTTAATGTGAGGTAGGATTCTAAAATAAATACATCTTTTTCTTTTGTCCATCTCTTATCTTCTGAATTTAAATTAAGTTTCCAATTTGCTTCATTTTTCAATAGAGAATCTAAGTCATTATATAATTCATTAAAGAATTCATTATTAAAGTTTACGTATGTCGTGTTTTTTACTTCTATAATTTGATTCCTATAATAGGAAAGAAATATAAAATCGTTCAAAAATCGAACCTTATTCGCCTCTGATAAGTTTTTATATAAAGCCATGATACTACTTTCAATTTTCTTAATATCCTCTTGTTTATTCAATATCATTGAGCTCTTTAGCCCAAAAAAGAACAAATTACCTGTAGTAGCAATTGGATACCCGAATACTCTATTACAACCCAAGAAAAATTTAGTTAGTCCAAAACTCTCGAATTTATTAAGGAGAACTAAATTTTTCATGTACCCACCAGAATCCAAGGGATTTTTATCATTATGCCAGGCTAATTTATTATAAATATTGTCGAGATTGAACAATACACTATTTCCCATAAAAGCATATAAACAATAGGCATCAGTTGGTATGGTTTTGGTTAACGGACCATAAATTTTTGCGTCATTAATAAATTTAAGGCTGTCTATTTTTATAGAATTTCTTAAAAAAACTGAAAAGCTGTTTTGGTATAACTCCTCCATAGTTTTATTGTAGTTTTCAATTTCCTTTTTTTTAGCATAAGTCAAATTAATTGTAACTATGGAATCATAATCAATTGTACTATTCTTTAATTTTTTGGTATTCCATCCGTCAGCACTTTCTATCGTGCCATATCTTCCAATATTAAGTGCAAAATCAGAACCAAAATAAAAATCATCCACAGAATTCATGATGTTAGAACCGAATGGATAAGCAATTAAGTCATTACCTAATGGATTTCCAGTCATAATCATGTACCGATCTCTTTCCTTCAAATAGGATGTGTTTTGAGCATAAGAATCGTATAGTTTTAGTAGACTTAAACAATCATTTTCGGAAATTTCGCATTCAGAGCTGTGTAGAATGTAATTTTTATATAGTTCTAATCCTCGTTGAAAATTTTTAGAAGCTAAAACATGTGCAAAATCTTTTAAAAATTCTCGAAGTGAATTGTACCCATTTATTGTCAATTCTATTCCTGGATTATTGTAATCACATCCAAGATACTTAAATATTAATTTTTCCATGTAAAAGCTGTATTTCGACATCAAGGTTTCCAACGTTAACCACTCTTTCGTTAATGCTCTAAAGTTCTCCGCTAAAATTAATAATGCGTTCTCTTCTGATGGGGTTATTGACTGTGCATATAATGAAAGAGTTGTACGACAGAAATTAACTTGAAATACTATATTTTTATCCTTAATATCCAAATAAAAATTATTGGAAAGAGATTTATTAATGTCCGAACAGCAAGTTATCAACAAATTTTCTGATTCTTTAGTTAAAAAAGGCAAAAAATCTAAATCAATTAAAAATTTACAAAATCGATCAACCAATTTCAAGTAGTCTAATGAATTTGAGCGAGAAACATCTATAAATTGAATTAATGTTTTCAATTCTTCGTCTGCCACCTGCCTATTACTTTGAAACTTGGTTAAAATCCTCAAAATTTGAGCGTAAGCTTTCATATCTGGATTATAATCACTTTGGTTTTCCGATTCATTTGATATACGAATATATGATTCGCAAAGATCCCCAACCTTAAGTAAATTATTATTTTCTGTTTCTTTATCTAGTAGCATTCGATAAGCATATTCCTGATCTTCAATATCATTGATTATTTTTGAAATCCAATATGGATTGTCATAATAACCCGAGTTGTTAAAATCTTTGTCGTAAAATAGATTAATAAATGAGCTAAATCCATTGAAGTCATTCATTCTGAATCGTAGATTATGCTCGATCAGATTTAGTAATACCATGGAGGTGTCAACATTCCCTATTTTGTTATGAATTTCAAGTGACTTTTTAAACTTGGTACCTGATTCAGTGGATTGATTTTTTGCCATCAAGGCACAACCAAATAATCTTAAAGCTTCAGCTTCGTCCAAGGAGTTTCTTCCTGATTTCACTCTGATTAAACCTAACAAGTCCTCAAAAAAATCTTCGCTATTCCAACTGAATTGACCAAGCGGATCATATTTAAGAGCTTTTTTTAAGGTTTTTAAAATAATACTACAACCTAGAACATCAGCATTTTTAAGACATAATTTTACTATGCGTCCGGTGGCAGTTTCTACACTATCTTGAAGTAAAGTAGTTGAGTATATTTTTGCCAACAAAAATTCTCTATCAATCAAACTTCTGATGCTTAATCCCGCATTGGATAATCCCTTTCTCAATGATTCTAAATCACTAATGACTTTACTTTCAGATTCTTTATATGCATTTGAATGTAAAATTTGTAGACAACTATCAATTTCTCCATTTCGATAATATAATATAGCTTTTTTTAGCAAATCACCAGCAAAATCTAAATTTATTTCGGATAATTCTTTAGATAAATTTTGAGCATTATCTAGTGCATTTTTTTTTTCTAATTCGAGAGATTGGATCTTTTGAGTATACTCGAGATTATCAATTCTTAAATTTTTTAATTCCAAACTTAATGATTGTATTTTTTTTAGATGCGCAGCCTCAACGGAATTTTTTGCTAATTTATAGTACTCCATTTTCGATTTTTGAAGTTCTGATCGAATGGCCATGTAAACAACTAAATCCTCTTTACGGCCAACAAAAACATTTTCCATCTCATTAGAATTTACAACCTGAAATCCATTCTTAATAAATTTAACAGGAACCGATTTCCCTATAATTAGTCCATCACTTACCGTTTTGAATTTACCTTTTATATCAGTAGTAACTGGAACAGATTTTGGGATTACAACTTGAGCATCGCTTATAATTTTAAGCTGACCTGTTTTTGTTTTACTATTGTGTTCGTATACGATGCCTTTAAATTCAATGGTTTGACAAAAAGTTAACCTCCCAGATAGCAAAAATGTTATAAATAATATTCTTCTCATTTCTATTTATTTAGCAGCAATTCAACCGGAATATTTGAATTAACTAATACATCATTCAATTTGTAAAGTTTATACCCTGGTTTATTAATCTTTATGTCGATAAATTTAGATTGTTTCTCTAAAGGAATATTGATTGAAACTTCACCAAATTCATTTGTGACCCCATTAAAATCAAGAAAAGAAACCTTTGCACCGTTGACCGGAGCGCCGCTTTCTGAATCACGAATTAAAAAACTAACTCGATCAAGATTTTTAATTTGTAATTTTATTAGAATTAACTCCGATCTGAGCAGTTTGGAGTCATTAATTTGGATAATATTCGCATTTTGAAATTCGAGTTTTATTTTATTCTCTAAATTTTCAAAGTCAACATCTATAAGATTGATTGTTCCGTCAGAATTAATTTCGAATTTTCTATTCAAGTGATCAGTTATTATTCTAACCTCTTTCAGATCATCGAAACTATAGCTTGCATCTTTTGAAGACCATTCCAATTTTATTGTGGAAATAATTGGTCTAGTTTGGTATGAGTATAACGAGAAAGAAATGATTAGTATTAGAAACAAAATTACTGAGATCAGAATTACTGACTTTTTTGATATCCAACTTGTTTTTAATTCCTTTTGAATTTCATCAGTTTTATCTTCTAGAGAACTGAACCCTTTCTCTAATGACAAGCTAATACTTTCTAAATTTCCTAAAATTTGATCATTATCTTCTTTAAGTGATTTTACAAACCCTTCAATACTTTCCGCAGAAGAATTTAAGTAATTTGATGGTGTCAAATTGATTAGCTGCGAATCTTCAATTATACTTGCAATTGTTATATAGAATTGGTTCAGAGACTCAATTTGAATTTGTGATATTTTTTTATTGTGAGCAACTATATTTCTTATTCTTCTTATATCTTCAAAAATTTTCCTTAATGTTTCTCTTGAATTGCCGTTAAGATATAAATTGGAACTATCAAAAATTTCCTGTAATCCTTTAAAAATATTTTTATCAAGAAAAATATTCGATAACTCACTGAATGTAGTACCACTTAAGACACCAGTTTCATCTCCACTTTTTAGCCATTTATCAACTATTTCTTGCTTAAAAAGCTCTTCCAATTTTAATAAAACATTTTCTTTCCCTCCTAAATTATCGTTAACGATATCTCTAATTATTAATTCTAATGCTCTTACTTGTTTTATTGCTAATTCTTCATTACTAATAGCTTCTTCAATATTAAAATTAATGTTTAAATATTTACATATTGTTTCTAACCAAAGAGCTAATCTAAATGAAACGATTTTACTTTTTTTATTATCTTCTTTAAACTTATAAAAGTCAGCCACAGCAACTTCAAATTCATCCAGCATTCCTTCATTGATTAAAAGTATTGAAGCAATACCTTTTGCTGATTTTTGTCCTTTTATTTTTTTATAAACTTCGAGATTAAAATCATCTTTGTTTCCAGTGATTTTTTCAAAAATACTATTTAATGCGTGTTGAATTAAATTTTTCATTTTTTAAATAATTTAATTAATACCTTATGCTTATACTCTAGTTTTACATCTCGTCTTTCAAAGTTAGAAAAATTCTTGAGCTCTCTTCAATAGTTTTAGGGAAACCATACAATTCATTAATTTTTTCTCGATAATGATGCGAATTCATATAAAAATAATAACCTTTGGTAAATGAATCAAGCGCTCAAAGAATTCAAAGCAGAAAGACCGGAAGAATATCAGGAATACCATCAGTACGTAATGGACATTCTGCGCATACGTATTTGGATGATTAGCCTAGTCCTTGGGTCGATTTGTCTAGTTATCGCTTACTACGTTTGGATAGGTATTGCTTGGTGCATAGTCCTCTTTATTATGACTGGTGTAGGATTAGTAATCGTATTTAAAAAGCTCAAACACAAACTTCATGTTACCAAACTTACCATGGCTTTAATTGAAATGACCTTTAAAGATCATAGCACGATTCCATCTTCATTACAAGATGAATTAAAGGATCTATTCAAGTCGAAAGAATAACCAAGTAACTAATAGTCATAATGCTAATATATACTATTAATTTAGGATGTTACATGTGCCAAAAAGTTATCTAAAACGGTCCCCTACGACTTACCGAAGCCAATACTTTTTGTGGTGTTTTGCAGGATAATTTCTTGGTCACAAAATTTCAAAAGCTGCTCGATGTTTGGTATTTCGTCGTTCAACAGCGATTGGATTTCCACCTTGCGAATGATGTTGTCGATTTGTCCACCTGAAAGTGTTTGCGCCTCAGCAAGCGCAGTTGCCTCGCTATCAGTAAGCGTTGGCATTTTTATTTTCCAAATGGAAGCTCGAGAGGCAATCCCGGGATTATTAAATTTAATCTTAAATAAAAACCTTCTATCAAATGCTTTATCTAGGTTCTCAGCAAGATTGGTGGTAGCAATAAAGATACCTTTAAAATTTTCTAATTCTTCCAACAAAATATTCTGAATGGCATTCTCCGTTTGAGAAACACTACTCTGACTGTTTGTTTTTCTGGATGAAAGGATTGCATCGGCCTCATTAAAAAGCAAAATTGGAGCAAGATCTAGCGACTTGTGAAGTTCAATGTAATCCCTGAATATTTTCTTTACTAATTTTTCACTCTCCCCAAACCACATTGATTTTGACTGACTGATTTCCACTTTCATTATCTCTCTTCCGGTTGCTTTCGCTAACTGGTAGACGCTCTCTGTTTTACCGGTACCAGGGGAACCAAATAACAGAATGTTAAAATTTTCAGGTAGTGCTTTGTCTTTTAAACGCTTCATCAACGAGTCGTAGTAGCTTGTATCGAGCATTCTAGTCAAGTCTTTAATTTGTCGATCTTCCTCGGACTCATAAACAAGGGTTTTTGCAGCAATATCATCGGGTTTGATAGTTCCCCTATTTGATTTTCGTCGATTGACAATCACACCATGATCTGCCAGTAACTGAACGGAATGGTCGGTCAATAAAAATTCTACATCATTAAAGAATCGTCCTCCTGCATATTCTACCAAATTTTGGTTTATCAATTTATTTGTGCCCTTATAAATACCTTGCATGTACTGCACTCGGGTGGTTGATCTTTTAAAAAATGCACCAATGGGTTCATCCATATCAACACTTAGCGATCCATTAATTGACTTCCAAACAATGTAGAGAAAGATAATTTTATCCATCAAGTCAATTTCTAATTTTTTCACTACCTCGATAAAAGAAAAATCACTGTTCTCATCAATTAGCCGGTTCATCTCATCAAGCAAATCATTAGAATCAATTTGCTCGGAAATACAATCTTGGCAGACATCATTCATTTTTTCCAGCGCCTCTACTAAATCGAGCGCCTTGAATTTTAGTTCACTTGGCATAGGCTCGCCAGCAATTATGGCATCTAAAATTTTAAGATTGACACTAAAGGAATGTTTTCTTAAAAAATCATCGCTGCGTCTTCTGTTTTTACGTTTAACCAGAATACTCCTTTCGCTTAAGGTTGTTAACGAAGCGGAATAATTTATAAGTTCAAAAGGAGTCACTTCAAAATAGCGCAGCAGGTCGTTTGAATCGACATTTTCGCCAAATAAATTCATGGAACAAACAACGCTAAAAACGAGTGCATCCTTTTCATCACATTGAATAAAATCACGAACCACATTGAATTCCTCTTTTAAATCAATAAATAGTGTTTCTGGCAGCCCAGAATGTTTTGCTGTTTTGTAGATCGTATTTAAAGCGTCTGCAATTTTTATTCGTTTAGGAGAGGATTTGGCGGGCACTTTACTCATGTATACTAATAGGTTTAGATTGATAGATACGTTATGGACTTGCACGCATAACAAAAAAAATAAAATTTATTAATTATCCTCGAAATCAGTTGAAAAGAACTGATCAAAAAATTCATGGTGCCTATCCACGTTTAAGACCTTTCTTAATTTCTCCACTGCTCTTTCAATATAAACAGCGCTATTATTCAGGCCAAGCTCACTATCAATATCACGAATGGAATAATTACGAAAAAAGCGTAATACGATGAGGGTTTGATCTCGCTCATTTAAAAATTTCATTAATTTATTAATGTCGATTTCCTTTTTCGACAAAGAGGGATCCAATGCGTTAAAATGTGATTGCTTGGCGGCAAATAACTTTCTGTCTGCTTCAGAAAAGTCATCTAAAAGGACTAAAATATTTTTTTTAACTTGTTTCTGCGACTTTAAACTTCTTAGTTTATCGGTGCAAAAATTATTGGTTACCGTCATTAACCAAGCCTCAGCCTCCCATTTACTTAAATTTTCATCATTTTCGTTCCGTATTTTTCCGAGAATGTGGATGCAAACATCCTGATAAACATCATCAAGATTTACTTTGCTAAAAAAAATAGCTGCTATTTTTTTTCTAAGTTTCGTTTCATTACGACGAATGATTTCATTAAATAAAAAGTCTCTGTTCAAGAATAAATTAATTTAGGTTTACTTAAAATTTTACTTTGTTCACTTGCTAAAATTTGCTGGAAAAATCCATTTATCTTATCTAGCTCGTGACCCATCAACCATGTCTTATTGAATTGCTTGCCATACCTTAACGCGGCATCATTCATTTCCTTTTCGATATCTTTGAAAGCTACCGAAGGGTTTAAAAATAATATGCTTTCATCAGCCTTAAATGATTTTCTTTTGTAACAATTTATCAAGGGCATGCCAGCAGATCTTTTCTTAGCTTGCCTTTTAATACTTTCCAAAAAACTAACAAATAACAATTCTAAGGTGCTCCCCACAATTAAGTGGTACTTAGTCTTCCTCTTTTCTAAAAATAAAGTATGTTGAAATTGCAGTTCATCGACGTTGTAATTTAAATTAGGATGCTCTTTATTTTTTATATAAACGATGCTTTTGCAAGCTTTACTATTTTCTTGTTTTTCAAACAACACTATTTCATGGTCAAATTGACTTCGAATTTTCGGATCCAGCTTTTCATACGTGTCAAAAGCAATATCTCCTACCCAAAGGATCACTTGCTTTGTTTTTTGTTTCGATTGCACGGCTTCTAATTTTTATCATACAAAGCCAATTACGAAAAAAAAGACGATACATAACACAAACCAACTAAATAGTTACAAAAATTCATTTTAAAATGGGAAAAATCCGATTTTGTTGGAAAAAAAAGAATAAAACTTTCGTGTTATCTTATGAACGAAACTTATAAAGTAAGGTTGTGTTCCTTAGCCCATTCTGCGATAAGGTCATCTTCTAATTGATTACAGGAACGATTAAATTCACCCAATTTTTGTTTTATTCTATTATTATTAACCTCAATGGTTATCATTGTGATTTCAGTAGATTCTTTACTGTCGGCATTCTTTATTATGTTCTTTAATGAAAAAATATAAGACCCACTGTTCAAACAAGCATACGTGTAGGAGAAAACACAATGCTTCATCTGTTCACCCTCAATGGCAAGCTCGTAGTTTGTTTTTAATTGTTTGATTACATACCGAGAATCATTCCGCTCGAGGAAGTAAGGTTTAATGTTAAAATTAGGTAAGCGTTTTAATCGCAATCTTTTTTTCACTTTTGCAAAATGAATAGCAATATGCCATTGATTTGATTCAACAATTAAGTTGGAAAGTTTTTTGGTTGTGAAATCGATTTTTCTTTCTAATTGAAATACCTGGTAATGGATATAATCATATAGCTCATTAAGTTCGATTGTATCAGCCCTCAAGCCTTTTCGGTATAACAAACCCATTGTTTTAATCCAAAAATCAGTTTCCGAAAAGTCCCTAATTTTACTGGTAATTACTGTGGCAAAAGCCAGGTCTTGAACTTCTGAAAATAAGGCGGTTCGAACCAGCGCATCAGTGACAGAGTTACTATTGATGTATTGCGAAGTGTTAAATTCATGCGCTACTTTTTTTGATAATTTAAAGGGAAGATTAGCGGAATAAATTAAATTTTTACCTGATAAAACATCATTAAACCATGCTTTTTCAATCATTGTCATTTTTAGTTCAAGATGAGCTTTTGCGAAATAAACTGAAATACCATATGCTTCAAACATTTTTCCCACTAAAAAAGAAGAAAACTCCCCTAGCCTACCTTCAAACCAAGGCGAGAAATTTAAAATCTCAAGGTATTCTTCATTGACTTTTTTGAAGTCTATTAATTCAAAAATTTTAGGGTTAATCTGATAAACTTCGAAAAGGAGTTCGTTTGATCGTAAACTTTCCCGCTGGATAGTACTTATTGGAATACGTCGATATAAATAGTCAAAAAATGAAAAATAATTACTGTGGTGAAGAAACGAGGTTGGAGTTGATTCTATATATTGAAAAAAAATAACTTCGTACAATTTGGGTGGGGCATTCATTTCGGATAAAAAACGATATGTCTTCCATATGTGCGTCATTACTGGCGCTTTTAATGGAAGCAGAAAGTTAACTTTTCTTATTGAACCCATATCATGAGATGACCAACAAAAACGTGAGGTTTCTATCGAATTATTTAATATATAATTAAAAATAAGGTGAAAGGATTCATAGCCATGCTTAACAAATAATTGTAAGGCAATTACAACAAACATATCAAGTTTATGCCTGCTATTTTCAAATGTTCCGTTAACAGGAGAGATAAGATAACGTATTACTAATTCCCAAAAAGACTTCTCATTTGAAAATGCTTTATGTTTTAGCTTAGCAAGCAAATAAGTTAAGCATTTGAAAGTCTCTTTATTTCTTATAAAATTTTTGTAAAGATTTAAATGAGCTTCCTTAGACAATAATGGAACTTTCGTTGTTTCATAAAATGTCTGGAGTTCCTCAAAGAATTCAATTTCATTTGAACGCGACAGTCCAAGCATAGCAGCACGTATTCCGTTTCTGAAGTTGACTATGCCTTCTTCTTCTTTACTCGAATAAATAAATGGGTTATTTGTTTTTAGAAGTATCTCTTTGTTTATTGCAAGAAAAATTTCTTTTGAAGTCATAGTTGGATTTGATAGTATAAACGTAAAATCACAAATCGGCTAACAAAAAAAAGAAAAATATAGTCATAAAACACTTATCGAAAAATAATTAAGTAACTTTGTATTGTTTTTTGGTTTCCGTTTATCGGAATTAATAAGGAATCCGGTGTAAATCCGGAGCTGTAACTGCAGCTGTAAGCACTTTAAAAACGATTCTTTAGCCACTGATTTTATATTGGGAAGGCGAATCGACCTTAGTGTGAGCCAGAATACTTGCCAAATAACAACGTGAAGACTTCAGATTAAAGTCGAACACGGTAATTGGATAGTACTATCCTTGCCTGTTTTTTAATTTGTTTCTTCGCTTTATTGTGTAACTAATTAAAACAACATATGAAAAATCAATTACTCATTTTTGGAACGTTTCTATCCACGGCTATTCAAGCCCAAAACTATGTTCATCAGGCCCTAATTGTTAACGAAGGCTACTTCGATTATCAGACGAATGCTATTTTGGAACCAGTTACCATCGGAAGTTATAACCCAACAAGTCAATCCTACCAAGTTGTTGACACACTCGAAGGAATGCGCTTCGCTTCTGATTTAGTAATTGATGGAAACTTTTACTACGTGGCTGCAGACAGTAAAATTTTCAAAATGGACTTAAACACCCATCAAGAATTGGCAAGTGTCGTGTGCACAGGTGTCAGAAATTTAGGCATCTATCAAGATAAGTTAGTCGCCACACGCGGCGAATACCTCGTTACTTTTGATTCCTATCTTCATGTTTACAACGCCAACACGCTTCAATTAATTGCCGCTCTTGACACCCTTGTCGGTCCAAAGTATGCCTCACAGAACATAGTAATTGACGGTACTTCGGCCTACATAGCTGTAAACAACGGTTTCGAATGGGGGAATGAAAAAGGGCTGATTGGCACCTTGGACCTAAGCAACCTGACATACGGAAACGAAGTTGATTTAGGCCCAAATGGAAAAAACCCCGATAATCTTGTAAAACTTGGCGGTTTTCTATATACAGTCAACAACAAAGACTTTTCAGGGTCTTCTATTTCTAAAGTAGCCATTGATGGAACAAGTAACACTACAGTAAATTTAGCAGCTGCTTCTACCGGTTGTGGTACCTCTGCCCTACGGGATAATCATTTGGTTTATCAACTTTCGATGGAAACTATTCTTAATGAGTATGATGTTAATGTAATGAACAGTAACGGTCCTATTGCTGGACATACACTAAACTACTATGAGTTGGCACAAGAGCCGGTTTCAGGTCAACTTTACACCAGCGAAACCGACTATTTTTCTTTTGGTATAGTGCATATTTTCGATGCGAATGACACCGAATTATCGAGTTTTAACGTGGGTATTTCGCCCGGAACAATTGTATTTGATGTTCGTCCATCTGTTGGATTATCGAACTTACAAAATGACCTAGGCATTTATCCAAATCCAACTGCAACGGTGCTCAATGTATCGCTTCCCGGCACCAAAAAAGTCTATGATTTTAGAGGGAAATTGGTGCTAACAACAGCTGATTCAATACTAGCTGTGGGCGATCTAAGTCCAGGTGTTTATGTTCTTCAAGTAAATGATGTAAGCACTCGATTTATCAAACATTAAGGATTAACCTTTGTAACTAAATCCCGGTTCATTATACAATCGGGATTTTTTTATATCTAGTTATACATTTTTAGGCCTGAAAAGTACTGAAAACAACGTTAATAAAAAGCTTAACTCCAAACTTTCGTTCCTTCAGAACAGTTGCGACAAATTTCAATTTCGTCGCGTTTTGTTAGGACCGCATACCTAAATTTTTGATAGGCGTTTGAGTTCCAAATTTTCTTAAATTCTTGCTGACTAACATCTCCAAGCACATGTGAGGCATCCTTATCAAAGCAACAAGGCACTACCTTTCCATCCCAAGTTAAGACACTGCCCGACCACATTCGCCAACAATGATTACCTTGACGTCCTTTCAGTTTATAGGTGCCATTTCGCTGCAAACTGTACCGAGAATATTTATCTTGTTCAGGCATTAGCGCATTTCCGTGTTTGAAGTCGTAAAATTGTGCTGTTTTAATGCGCACTTCGTCAATGCCAATCTCCTTAGCAAGCGAAAATACAGCTGGAATTTCTTTTTCATTTGGTTTTACAGCCAAGAACTGAAAAATTAAGTAAGGAGTTGATGACTTTCGTTCCCTTTTTGCCTCCACTAAAAACGTTGATGCTTCAATAACCTTTGATAACTGACCATTAATTCGATATTGCTCATAGCTTTCTTGCGACATGCCATCAATTGATATAATTAACCGATCAAGCCCTGAATCGACAATTTCAAGTGCCTTCATCTTATCGATAAAATGGGCATTGGTAGAGGTGGCTGTGTATATCCTTGCTTTTTTTGCGGCGCGTATCAAGTCTAAGAATTGAGGATGAATAAACGGCTCACCTTGAAAATAATAATTGATGTAAAAAACGGTTGATTTAACCTGTTCAAGTATCTTTTCGTTTAATTCGAGGTTTAATTTTCCAGTTGGACGTGAAAACTGCTTCAAGCCACTCGGGCATTCGGGACAAGCCAAGTTACAAGCAGTGGTGGGTTCAATACTTAAAGAAAAGGGATAAGCAAAAACATAGGGTTTTTTCAATGTTTTACTCAAAAAATAACTAATTTTTAAGCGCATAATATTCCAAGTTCGCTCAAATGATAAATGATTGATTATCCGTAAAGAATCTTTCCAACTTGCCATATTGACGAAAGTACTTATTAAATGTACAAGATGAAAATAGAATGATACACTGGATTGAATTTATTCGATGTGAAATTGTATCTTTGTTTGTATAATTTTGCCTTTATGCAAGTCATTCTTAACCATCAACAAATTCAGCAAAAAATTATTCGTTTAGGTCACCAAATCATCGAAAATTGTTCGGATGAAAATGCCATTTTCGTCGGTGGGATAGTCGGTAACGGTTATTTTTTAGCCCAAGAACTAGCTATAATCATTCAAAATAATTCTTCCATCGTTGTGAATGTTTTTGAAATCGAAATAGATAAAGAAGAACCGTGGTCAAAAGACATTAACTTGAGTATTGAAGAAAATCGACTTAAGAACGGCTTCATTATTTTAGTTGATGATGTAATTAATTCGGGTAAAACATTACAATATGCTTTGGTGAAATTTTTGGAGCGACCAACAAAATCAATTAAAACTGTTGTATTGGTAGATCGAACCCACAGGCGTTTTCCAATTAAAGCAGACTATTACGGATTTGGGCTGTCTACAACCCTAAAAAATCGAATTGAAATTGAGTTAAACCATACTGATTCTAAAGCATATTTGTTATGAAACGGGTTACTGAATCGAACTCTAATTACACCAATTTAGAACAACTTTCCACTGCTGAATTGCTCATAAATATGAACAACGAAGACCAGTTGGTGGCCATTGCCGTGCAAAAAGAAATACCAGCAATTGAGTCGTTTGTTGAAGCTTGTCTATTGCGCATGCAAAAAAACGGACGCTTATTTTATATCGGCGCCGGCACTAGCGGAAGATTAGGAATAGTAGATGCGAGCGAATGTCCACCTACATTTGGCATTGCACACGGAATTGTTGTGGGCATTATTGCAGGTGGCGATGGAGCCATAAGAAAAGCGGTTGAATTTGCCGAAGACGATAGGAAGCAAGGTTGGGAAGACTTGAACAGTTTTAATCCTACCTCGATGGATACCCTTGTAGGAATCGCAGCCTCGGGAAGTACGCCTTACGTTATTGGTGCAATCGAAAAAGCAAATGAAAACGGATTATTAACAGCTGGGATTTGCTGCAATCCAAGTGCAGAATTATCAAATGTTGCGCAGTTTTCCATTGCTCCTGTTGTAGGTCCTGAATTTGTGACAGGAAGTACACGAATGAAATCAGGTACAGCACAAAAATTAGTATTGAATATGATTTCCACCTCCCTAATGATACGACTAGGGCGTGTAAAAGGCAACAAAATGGTAGATATGCAATTAAGCAATCATAAATTAGTTGACCGAGGCACTCTTATGATTCAAGACAGCTTGAATATTTCCTATGACGAGGCAAGCGATTTGTTAACTGAACACGGATCGGTGAGAAAAGCAATTAACGCCTACGAAAAAAGATGACTAATTTTGACCCAAACGGCGTAGGCATTGCCAATGGAAATATCTTCGGATTTCCTTGTACTGAAGAGGAAGCAACACTTGTTATAATCCCTATTCCTTGGGATGCTACTGCCTCCTATGGCAAAGGAACAAGCAATGGACCTGAGGCAATACTCAAAGCATCAACTCAACTTGATTTCTTTCATCCAGCACTTGAAAAAGCTTATGAAACTAAGGTATTTATGTCGCCTATTTCCGAGCAGTGGCAAGAAATTAATACCAACTGTTGCGAGATTAGCTTAGCCTATATTTCACTGTTGGAAAGCGAGGGAGAGTTAGTGGCTCAAGAAAAATTTAACGAAGACTTGGCCTACATCAACAAAGCGCATTTAGCATTAAAAAATCACTTGAAAGAACGTGCCACTGCATTATTAAATCAGGGAAAATTGGTTGCAGTTTTAGGAGGAGAACATTCTACACCACTAGGTTTACTTGAAGCACTTGATGAGAAATACACCGATTTTGGCATCCTGCAAATAGATGCCCATGCCGACCTAAGAGATGCTTATGAAGGCTTTGAGCAATCACATGCCAGCATTATGTTTAACGCCCTAAAAAGTTGTAAAAACTTAAGTAAGTTGGTGCAAGTAGGTGTAAGAGATATTTCAGCAAGCGAACATGATTTATCGGAAAGAGATCCACGCATTCATACTTTCTTCGATTGGGATATAAAAAACGCTAGCTATACAGGAAAAACTTGGTCTCAGCAGGTAGATGAAATTATAAACCAATTACCACAAAACATATACATTTCTTTCGATATTGACGGACTAAGACCTGAACTATGTCCCCATACTGGCACCCCAGTTCCCGGGGGCTTTGATATTTCGGAAATGAACTTTCTACTTTTTTCACTTTTACGCGCTGACAAAAACATCATTGGTTTCGACTTAAATGAAGTGAGTCCGGGAACAAATGGCGAATGGGACGCGAATGTTGGTGCTCGCGTATTATGGAATCTCGTTTGTTTAACTGAAAAATACAGACGGAAAAATGCTTAAGAAATTTATCCAAAATGTGTGGTTATTGGTGTTTATCGCAAGTATATTTGTTTTGTTACTAGCCTTCTACCAATCCATTACCTTCTCAAGTATCGGTGCTCCACAATTCGTTGTATATGCTATTGGCCCGGTATTGATTATTGCGAGCAGTTACTTACATCTCAATTACCTTGTGAAATTACTTTCTATTATTCAAATTGTAATATACCTTTCTGCAGCGGTAATTTTAATAGAAATTCCCGACAAATTAACCTCCCTCGGACATTTATTATTACTTCCAGTGATAACAAACTTCTATTCTACCTGGTGTGCTTCTGTTTGGTATACCCAATCAAAAATCAGAAAATTCGTCATTATCACCTTATCGATTTTTTACTTCCTTTCATTTATAGGTATCCTTTTAACGTTTACCAGTGATTTATTCAACAAACTAACCATTTTAAGCGCTTTGATAGCCTTATTATCCTCCATTGTTGGAAGTTTCCTTATTCAAAAAAAAGCAGCGTTAAATACCGATAATAATAAGGTAGACAACAAAATGGTATAAGTCCCGCCCTTCCGATAGCTACGTTCAGCATACAGAAATTTAGTTATAAATTTCAAAGTACCGAAATCCGCATAATTAGCTTAGCGTTTACAACCATAATCACATCCATAAATCGAAATTTTAAAAGTAAAATATTGAAGATAAAGCGAAATTGTATCTTTTTTTATGATGATAGTTATGTGTTTAAATAAAATAGAGCGCCATGATTAAGAAATTTTTTTTAGTAATACTATCTTTTGGATTTACACTTTGTTTTGCACAAGACCAACCGTATTTTGTACCAGAGAAAAACACATTAAACACAAGCGTAAAAAATTACATCCTTGAAGAAAACGAGGACAATTTGATTATGCTTCGAATTACAAATAATACTCAATTTGAATACATAAAATATAATTTTAATGACAACATAGTCTGCGAGTTTTCAGAAGGTCAATTTTACTTGAATAAAAAAATTATATCATTTTCAGTGGTAGCCTCATCCGAAATCATAAAAACGGACAGCTTAAACTTAGCGCGCAAATGTTCTCTTAAATCCATTGATGTCTTAAATGATGTGTTTTTCGACGGGACAGATTTCTACTCGAAAAAAATTAATTTATTGTTGAAAAGAAACAGCGTTTTGTCCCCAAGTAACCGCTCATCTTTAGTAAAAGAATGGTTTATAGATCCTAGAAATGGGCATGATTTAATATCAGAAAAGTGTCAAGATCCCGAGGATTTAGATTGTCTTTGTGCTGCGCTTACGTTCGGAACTAGCAATGAAAAAGAGAAATCAGAAGCTATTGCAAAATACATTATAAGACGTTTTTCATACAATCGAGGAGATACCTCACAAAAAAACATAAAGGGATTGGTATTTGGCAAAGAAAAAGAAGCAGTTTGCGAGGGATACAGTCGGGTGTATAAAGATTTAATGTCTCGTATCGGTATCAAAAGTGAGTATGTAAGTGGAGCTGTGAGAAATACCATTCACGATGTGTTTTATACTGGTCACAGCCATGCATGGAATCAAGTGGTATTGGACAATGTTGCCTATGTCAATGACATTACTTGGTCGAAAAACACCTCTTCAGAATGGTATTTAAAAAGTCCAAAAGATATGATTATAAGCCATTTTGAAGATACTGATTTTAGAGGTAAAGGGAATTTATACGATTCTACGCTTACCATGTATGATTTTATTCAATTACCCTTTGTAAATCCTATCGAAGCAAATGGACACAATAAACTAGCGTTGTTAGACAAAACCGGTCCAATACAATTTGCTAAAGAAACATTTACGATAAATTTTAAGCAAAATTTAAACGTAACAAATATTAACCGAAATGAACTTGGTTATCCGTTCGTTCAATTTGAAGGAGAAAAAAATGAGGTGGCTAGAAAAGTTATCGCAAATGATGGAAAACTAACAAATAAAATTTCCACCAAATCTGTCAGTATCAACTTACCAGAATTAATCAATTATTTAACAATCGATATTGATGGAATAGGTACCATTCATTACGTCGTTATCAATGGAACGGAAAGTCAATTCTATGAATCATTGATAGCCAATTTTGACGACAAAAATGCCTATTCAATAGCAGTGGCTTTTCTTGCGTGTGCAAAATTAAAAAACGAAAAAATTTATACTGATTTAAAACCATACATGGCTAAACCTATGAAATTTAAAGATTTTATGAAAGAGGCTGAAAAAATGAATCTAAATCAATTCAAATTTTCCTTATTTAATGCTTCTAGGCACACTTACTATAAGTATTCTGGAAATAACTCACAAGAGGGCTCGGCTGATGACATTAGGTTTGAGGGTTATTCTTTTTCATTTTCAAATTTACCTAAAAATGAGGAAGGTAAAATTTTTATGCAAGTTAATGCGACGACTGGCACATACAAATTCAAGGCATTTGCAAAAGATAGTTGGGATTTTTAATCACTATTTAATAAACGAACCAAAACCAACTAAGCGCTTTTCCCAGTAGCTAGAACCATCAATTTTATCAAAAGTAATTCCTTTGCTACTGCTCGCATGAATCATTACTTTTTCTTTTCCAGCCGCCGATACTAAGATACCAACGTGAGATACTTCTCCCCCATTGGAAAAAAAAACTAAATCACCGTATTGGGCTAATTCAGCACTTACTTTCACTGCGGCTTCGTATTGGTCTTTTGCACGTCGAGGTAATGCAACGTTATAATTTGCTAATACAAATGAGGTAAAACCACTACAATCGAATCCCGATGGACTTTCACCTGCCCAAACATAAGGAACACCAATATACTTTTTTGCAAACTCAATAACGGATACCCTGCTTTCGAGTGATTTATTGCTTGGTGCCATCCAAACAAATTCGGTTGCTGAAACAGTTAAGACTAAGCCCTTGAAAATAGCCGCTATTTTTGTTTCGAAAAAATACGACAAATCCTTTTCCTTTCGGCGGTTTAGATCGGCAAGCCAAGCGTACAAGTCCACTTTCAACATAGCTAATTCTTGCTCATGCGCCGCTAGTAACTTCAAGCCTTTTGATGTAGCCTTAATCTTTTCAAATGCTGCAATTGCATGATCGAAGGATTGACTGTGTTTTTTTCGCCACTTATCGCTTCGACATAATTGCAAACTCGTAATTGTTTTGTAGTAGAGGGGAACATGTGAATAATCAAATGTTGGATTATCCAAAAGAAATTTTGCTTTGCGATAAACCATTTTATAATGTTGCTGGTCGTACAACTGTTCCAATTTATCGAACTGTGGCACCTGCGCAAAAAAATCGGAGACGAAGAGTATAGCGGAAAGGCAAAAAAGAATTCTCATTGTAATTAGTTACTGTACAATTGGCCTTTTTGTAAAACGATATTAGTCTGATTGAATAATTTTACTAACACAGAATTACCATAAATCTCGTATTCTGCCTTTAAAATATTGGTGATTTCCTCTGATTTACCGTCCACGAGTGCGCTAACGCCCCCCATAATATTTCTGTAGGCCAAAATATTATTTTTAATTAGGTAATCAGAGGGCATAAAATTGGCTACTTCAATTTTTTTATTGTTTGAATAAGCAAAAAGGTAGGAATTTTCAGCCCACATAATTATATCATCTTTAACATCCCAAAACGACGGAGAAAAGTTGGACAGTTGACGTGTTTCCCCATTTTTATACATCCACAAATTTCCATTCAAATCTTCGTAGGCAATAAATCCACGTCCCGACTTGTATTTTCGCATGTACTGAGATTCTATATCGATAAACTGACCATTTTGAAACGCCACAAATGTGCGTGTTGTTGGATCGTTAAAGCACAAAATGTCAGTACCAATTTGAAAATCTATCGGATTGCCCGTCCATGAACCAATTTCAAAAATCAAACCCTGCCAAAATATTTTATATAAATTTCCATTGTCCTTAAATACGAGCATATTCTCCCCAACCGTCGCAGGAAGTGACAAATCTCCCATAACGGTCGCCAACGTGGTAGTTGTTTTATTCCAATACACATTAATTGTGTTGAATCTTGTGTCCTCGTAGACAATTAAGCTATCCATAACGAGAAAATCCCTACCAAAGTAAGTAAGTGTTTGCAAACGACCTGCATCCCACATATTTAAAGTAGGTCCGATTTTATACCCCATTAAATGATCAGAAACCTTGTAATCAACATTTAAATTGGTAATGTCTTTCCGAACTTTTCCATCGTAGAGCCGAAGATTTCCACGGTTATCAATGTACGCAACAAATTCGTCCCCTGCCTTATAGCCATTGATTGCCTGAACCTCAATTTGATTGAAAAACCCATTGTTAAAGCTCAAAAAGAAATTATTGAAATTTTTAACTGGAATAACACCTTGTCCAAACGAAAGAGAACTAAAAAAGAAAGGAATAAAAGCAAAAACTAATTTCATGTGTTCAAATTTAACCAATTTTCGTTCCAAGTAAGCATCATTTAAACCTAAAAATACAAAATATAAGCTTATCCACTTTTCTTGGTACTTTTGTATTTAAAATAACGCCAATAAATCATAACATGAAAATACTATTTTTAGTTTTTTTTATTTTATTATCATCAGTATCTAATGCTAAAGTAAGATTTATCAGGGTGGTATTCAACGGAAATGCAGCCACAACAGCTACTGTTATTTGGGACCAAGAAGAAGACGAATTTAACGGCTTTTATCTTGATACCATCGATCCAAGCATAAATCGATATGCTAATTTACTTTCATTAACATCAAGCAACCACATGCGTGGTATGAACAACAAAATTGTACGTTTAACCAATTTACTTCCGAACCAAATCTATTACTTCCTTATTAAAGACAGCAAAGGTTTCAGTAGACTCTATCACTTTCGAACAGCACCAAATAGCGCTGAATTTCCATTGTCATTTATTGCAGGGGGCGATTCCAGGGATAACCGTTCTGTTCGCGTTAAAGCCAATCAACTTGTGCCAAAATTACAAGTAACAGCTGTATTATTCAACGGTGATTTTATTGGTGTTGACATTGAAAAATATTGGATAGATTGGTTTACAGATTGGGAGAACACCCTTGCATCAGACGGACGAATCACCCCCATGTTGGTAACGCGAGGAAACCATGAATTAAACAACAAGGTAATTCATCAACTTTTTGATGTTCCCCACAAGAAACTTTATTATTCGACCACTTTTGGGGGAGATTTGCTGCACATTGTTTCATTAAATTCAGAAATTTTAAAAATTGGTTCTCAAAAAATATTTTTGCGAAGCGCACTAAACAAGCACAAAACCTTCACTTGGCAAATTGCTCAATACCATCGTCCTATCCGAGCGCATGTGAAAGAAAAAAAAGAAATGGAAACACAATACAAGAATTTTGTTCCACTTTTTGAGAAATATAAAAACCTTCCACTTTGTTTAGAAAACGACTCCCATACTTGCAAGGTAACATGGCCAATAGTCAGTAGTAAAGGGGAAGGTTCATCAGAAGGATTTATACGAGACGATAAAAACGGCATTGTGTATGCGGGTGAAGGTTGCTGGGGAGCACCGTTGCGCGCCGCGAATGATCTTAAACCGTGGACAAGAGATGCAGGCGCTGTAAACCAATTTAACTGGATTTTTGTAACCAAAGAAAAAATTGAACTTCGAACCGTCTTGTATGAAAATGCAGCCGAACTACCTACCCTTGATTACCGCAATCGGTTTACAGTACCTGCAGGCATGCAACTTTTCGGCCCGAATAACGGCACTTTAGTGGAAATTTTTCCTCGGTAAAAACTGAATTATTTTTATCAACAATATACTTCATTTGATAAGTGGTTGCGCTAAATTCACTATATTTGTTATATGAGTGACTTTGTTGTTTCAGCACGTAAATACCGACCTCAAACATTTGATACCGTTGTTGGACAAAAATCCATTTCGACCACGTTAAAAAGTGCCATTAAAAATAAACATCTTGCGCAAGCATTTTTATTTTGTGGTTCGCGAGGAGTGGGAAAAACAACGATTGCACGAATTCTCGCTAAAACAATTAATTGTTTTTCTCCCAGTGAAAACATTGAAGCTTGCGATACTTGCGAATCATGTATTTCCTTCAACAGCGGAAATTCGTTGGGGATATTTGAATTAGATGCAGCATCAAACAGCGGTATAGATGACATGCGTGTCTTGATTGAACAAGTACGAATTCTACCACAAATCGGAAAATTTAAAGTGTACATACTGGATGAGGTACATGGTTTATCACCAGCTGCCTTCAATGCTTTTTTAAAAACACTGGAAGAACCACCGAAACACGCCATCTTTATTTTGGCAACAACCGAAAAACACAAAGTAATTCCAACCATTTTATCCCGTTGTCAGATCTTTGATTTTGAACGAATCCGCGTTAAGGATATTGCCGACCACTTAACCGTTATCGCAGCAAAAGAGGGCGTTACAGCTGAACCGGAAGCGCTGCATCTTATCGCAATGAAAGCAGACGGTGCACTCCGAGATGCCCTATCTATTTTTGACCAAGCGGTTAGTTTTTGTGGGAACAACCTCACTTTTAAGGATGTCATTGAGAACCTACACGTGCTGGATTACGATTATTATTTTAAGCTAGTCGAATTTTTCCTTGCAGAGGACATCGCTTCCTCCCTGCTTTTATTCAATGAAATTTTAGAGAAAGGGTTTGATGGACAATTATTTTTAGTGGGACTAGCCGATCATTTTCGAAGTTTATTGATTTGCAAAGATTCCAGGACGGTGAGCTTATTAGAAGTTCCCGACTCCGTAAAAGAACGTTTCAGCGAGCAAGCAAAAGCGTGGCAGATGAACGTAATCATGCGCGCCCTGTTTGCATTAAGCAAAGCAGATACCGAATATAAACAATCAAAAAATCATCGCTTATTAATTGAAGTTGCGCTGATGCAAATGTGTTCTTTACAACAAGAGCTCGAAAAAAAAAAGGATTAACTGATTTCATAAGTATCCTTCCTTTTCCCAACCAATCCCTACGAAAAGAGGCGAAACGCGAGGTGAAAGAATCTACAGCGAGCGAACCCACCACCACCATTTATACGCCTCCAATAACAACGAATAGCCAAGCTGAAAATAATGCGTCTAGCGTTCCAAAAATAATTAGCATTAAGCAAGCGGTTGCGAATGAAAAAGAGAAGCAGCAAAAATTACTTGATGAAAAACAGCGCGAACCTTTTAGCGTTGATGAATTAACCATTGCTTGGAAGAAATTTGCTTTCCAAACGAGGGAAGCGGGAAAAGAGACATTTTATCATGCGCTATCAAAACAACCACCGAGCTTTACAGACATTGAAAAACTAACATTAGGCGTTGAAAATAATATTCAAGTGGAATACATTCGCCCCTTGTTACCCGAACTTATTGATTTTCTTCGTACCTCGTTAAAAAATGAATACATCGACATTGAATTTGAAGTTTCCAAAGCCGACGCAGAAAAAATCGTTATCATAACAGGCAAGGATAAGTTTAATGCGCTTGCGAAAATTAATCCAAACCTAACTATTCTTAAAAACACCTTTAACCTGGACATCGATTATTAAAACTTAAGTTTGAATCCATCAATAATTAACACCTTACGTTGAAAATTAATTACCACGATACCACTCGTAAAACCACAATTACTTCTTTTCTAAAAGAATGGGAAAGTAATGACGATTTCATTAGTGCCACTACATCAGGTTCCACTGGCCAACCTAAAAAAATTGAACTCAAAAAAGAACACCTATTAATAAGCGCGAGAAAAACATTGGATTATTTAAAAATACCCGATTTTTCCGTTTTTCATTTAGGATTATCAAGCGACACTATCGCAGGAAAAATGATGCTAGTTAGAGCACTTGTAAATCAAGCAGAACTTATTGTTTCTGAGGTTAGTGCTAACTGTTTAGCAAGCATAAAAACACCCATACAATTTAGTGCACTGGTACCCTTACAATTGGAAAAATACCTGAGTGAAAATCAGCAAATCGTTGTTGATACAATCATTGTTGGGGGCGCACCAATAAGCGAGCAACTTGAAAAAATGGCAACATTAAACAAATCCAATATTTACCACACCTTCGGCATGACTGAAACCATTTCTCATGTGGCTATGCGAAAACTAACAAATGAACATAAAAACCCATATCATGCCTTGCCTGGAATTGAGTTTAGCCAAAATACATTGAAAGAATTAGTTATTCATTTTCCAGAAATAAATACGTCGCCTATTGCCACCAATGATGTGGTAGACTTGCTTGATAAGTTCACGTTCAATTGGATTGGACGCACTGATTTTTGTGTTAATTCTGGCGGGATCAAAATTTTCCCTGAAAATATAGAGCGACGTCTTGATTTGTTTATTCCCCTACCCTATTTTATTTCCCATATCCCCGATGTACATTTGGGACAGGCACTTGTTTTAATCATAGAGTCAAAAGAGGCGATTGTATTAGACAAAACAGCCTTCAGTAACTTTCTTTCAAGCTATGAAACACCCCGTTATTACCAATGTATCCCTAACTTTACAAAAACGGCAAGTGGTAAAATAAACCGTACCATAACACAAGCGAAAATCAGTAACGATGCGTGGCGAAAAATACTATAAACTGCTCGGGCTTAAGGGCACAGAAAGCGACGCGGAAGTCAAAAAAAGATACAGAACACTTGCCAAGAAGTATCATCCCGATAAGAATACAACGGAAAATTCGACAGCGCAATTTCAAGCAATCCAAGACGCATACGACCGTATTTTAAAACAACAATTTGAACTAGAAACAAATAAAGTAAACAAAGCACAAAAAACGCCAGCGCAACAATTCCATGAAAATGCGAGAAAACGTGCGGAGGAACAAGTAAGGCAAGACGAGAAAGACGAACTACTTTTCTATGCCTCATTTCGCTCCGGTTGGCGAAAGATGGTGATCAAAATAACTGCTGTGCTCGCTGTGATTTGTATCCTAGGCCTACTAAGCGATGATTTCTTACCCCTAAGAAATTCAATTGAAAACATCAAATCGTACAATCCCGTTCCAAGTAAAAGTATAAATGACAACTATGTTTATTCGGTAACATTAAAAAACAATCAGTCACTTTGGTTAAATTACAACGGCGCCCATAACTTAGAAAATCTTCCCGCCCTTATTGTCTACAAAACCTACCTATTTCATCAACCCGTTTTTGTCATAAATAAGACTACCAATATAAAAGCACCTATTCACTTTACTTTTTATTGGGCGCAAACCGTTTTATTGCTATTTGCAATTATGCCCATTATCATTTTTTTTTACCGAAAAAACGATCTGTTCTTTATGCTAGGAAATTACTTTTCGTTGACGATTTCGACTTCGACACTGGTATTTTTTCTGCTACATGATTTAAAAATTATACATTTATTAACACTTGGATTTTATTAAATGACAAAAAAACAAAAAGCAGCCTACCTCTGTATCGCTTTAGAGGCACAATATCCCGAAATTCCTATTCCATTGGACCACAGTGATAGTTACACCCTATTAATTGCTGTGTTACTTTCCGCGCAATGTACCGACAAACGCGTAAATTTGATTACTCCAGCGTTATTTTCTAGGGCAAACACACCGCAGGCGATGATCAAATTAACGGTTAGTGAAATTCGAGAAATCATCAAGCCATGCGGCCTATCACCAAAGAAATCAAGCGCTATTTACGAACTATCAAAAATACTTGTAGCTAAATATGATGGTGAAGTCCCTGCCTCTTTTGAAGCACTAGAGGAACTCCCTGGAGTTGGCCATAAAACGGCCTCCGTAGTCATGGCGCAAGCTTTTGGCGTACCCGCTTTCCCGGTAGACACCCATATTCATCGATTATTAACACGATGGGGAATCGCGAGTGGAAAAAATGTTACGGATACAGAACTTCAAGCCAAAAAATACTTTCCGATTGAAAAGTGGAACCGCTTACACCTACAAATTATTTTTTATGGGCGCGAATTTTCTCCTGCCAGAGGTCCTAAAAGAGAAATTGATTACATTACAACTAAAATAGGAACAAAAAAAGCGCTCAAAGAATTAAAATAATTTATTGCTATGATTAACAAAAAACTGACAACTTTTTACTAAGTTTGAACTCAGCAATTTCCTCACAACACATTTAATTAATTTTACTTCATGGACAACATTGATAATAACCGTAAACCAATTACTCGCATAAAAAACCCATCAGTTTTGACAGGCGAAATTGGTAAAATCCCACCTCAAGCAAGTGATGTGGAGCAGGTTGTTTTAGGGGCCATGATGCTCGAGAAAGATGCCTTAAACAACACCATAAATTTAGTGACTAGAGAAACATTTTATGATCCTAGACACCAATACATTTACAGCGCGATGCAGGAACTATTTGGCAATACCAAACCTGTTGATCTTATCACAGTAACCGAGCAACTCCAAAAAAATGGTGAGTTAGAGGCGGCTGGAGGCGTTGCTTACCTTGCCCAATTAACAAACCGCGTTGCGTCATCTGCACATATTGAATTTCACGCTCGTATAATTATACAAAAGCACCTTAAACGAGAATTAATTAGGGTGAGTAGTGAGATTATTAGAGATGCCTATGATGATACAGTAGATATTTTTGATTTATTAAATACCGCAGAGTCCAATTTATTTCAAATCGCTGAGTCAAATATGACAAAACAAGCTTCAACAATGCAAAATATCGTCGGTCAAGCAATTGCAGAAATTGAAAAAGCGAGAAATACCCCTGACGGAATTTCTGGAACTCCAAGTGGATTTCATGATTTGGATAAAATAACCTCCGGGTGGCAAAAATCAGATATGGTGGTAATTGCTGCACGCCCGGGTATGGGTAAAACCGCGCTAGTCCTCTCGATGGCAAGAAACACAGCCGTTGATTACAACATGGGAGTTGCCGTGTTTTCCCTAGAAATGTCGGCAGTACAATTAGTAAAACGACTTATTGCTGGTGAGGCACGAATTGACTCAGAGAAACTTAGGAAGGGTAATTTAGCCGATCATGAATTTCAGCAATTACACAGTAGGATTACTGCTTTATCTGCTGCACCCATCTTCATAGACGATACGCCCGCTATAACGATTTTTGATTTTAGAGCCAAATGTCGAAGATTAAAAGCCCAACATGATATTCAATTAGTCATCATTGATTATTTGCAATTAATGTCTGCAAAAGACGGAAAAGGTTCTGGAAATCGAGAACAAGAAATATCCACCATTTCGCGCTCTATAAAAGAAATTGCAAAAGAACTTAACATTGCGATTATTGCGCTTGCTCAATTAAGCCGATCCGTAGAACAACGCGGGGGCGATAAGAAACCTATTTTATCGGATTTAAGGGAATCTGGTGCAATTGAACAAGATGCAGACATTGTTTCGTTTATTTACCGACCTGAATACTATGGCATTACAAAAGATGATGATGGAAACTCCAATCAGGGGATTGGCGAACTCATTATTGCCAAGCATCGTAATGGAAAAACAGACCGAGTTCGCATGCGTTTCGTTCCGGAATTTGCTCGATTTGAGAATTTAACGCAAGCCTTCGATACCAACGACTTGCCTAACAATACCTTTGAACCCGAGGTAAATACCTATACCATGCCGAGTAAAATGACTTCAGATAGCGGTGTTTCAGATTTTTTAGAAAGCAATAACGAAGACGCACCATACTAACCTAAATGAAAAAAATAGCCCTAGTTTTATTTGCTTCTTTTTGGTTACAACAAGCATATGCCACGCAGTTGCTAATACCAATGGATGAAAGTCAAACTAATCACCTAAAAGCATACGGAATTGCTTATTGGACCTTAGAAAATGGACTTACTATAGAATGGTTATTGAACTACAGAGGTGGTTCTTTTTTAATGGCACATCTCAAATCATTGGAGGAAGAGTTAATCATTCGAGGCGTAAAATATGTTGTTCTTACCGATGGGCAAGTCAATCAAATAAAAAATGAAATCGGGAATCCAGAAGTAAATATGGAAATTGTACAACTCGAAAAAGCGCCTAAAATTGCCGTTTACACACCGCCAAACGTACAACCATGGGACGACGCCGTAACGATGGTACTGGAATATGCGGAAATCAAATACGATAAAATTTATGACTCCGCCATAGTAATGGGAATGCTTCCAAAGTACGACTGGTTACATTTACATCACGAGGATTTCACAGGACAATACGGCAAATTTTATAGTTCAGCAAGGGGACAAGCATGGTACCAAGAACAAGTAAAAATAGCAGAGAAAAATGCGAAATTATTAGGATTCAAAAAAGTATCCGAATTGAAACTTGCCGTCGCTAAAAACCTAAAGAATTTCGTTATTGGCGGTGGATTTTTATTTACAATGTGCAGTGGAACAGATAGTTTTGATATTGGATTAGCCGCAGAGGGAACCGATATTTGCGAATCCATTTTTGATGGTGATAATTCAGACTTAAATGCACAAGCTAAACTTGACTTTTCCAAAACATTTGCTTTTGAAAAATTTCATTTAGTACAAGACCCCATGATTTACGAATATTCAGATATCGATGCTTCCGATCTCCGAAACAACCGTATTATTTCCGAACAATTGGATGTTTTCACCTTGTTTGATTTCTCAGCTAAATGGGATGTCGTACCCACCATGCTTACGCAGTGTCATACCAATGTCGTAAAAGGATTTATGGGACAAACCACCGATTTCCGAAAAGAATTTATTAAGTCAAGTGTATTAATTCTTGGTGAAAATAAAGCCACCAATACCGCGCGTTACATTCACGGTAGCTTAGGTCAAGGCACGTGGACATTTTACGGAGGTCATGACCCAGAAGATTATCAGCATTTTGTGGGCGATCCTGAGACCGATTTAAACCTTCATCCCAACTCTCCAGGTTACCGATTAATTTTGAATAATATTCTATTTCCAGCAGCAAAAAAGAAAAAAAGAAAAACTTAAGACAATAATTGTATTTTGTAACAAAAATTTCATATACTTGCATTCGTATTTAAGGACTAAGTCCTATCCCCCTAAAACAAAAAGTATTCAAATCAACCAATTTTCATGGATTTAAAAGAGTTAGAGAATAAATCGCTTAACGAATTACGCATTATTGCAAAAGCACTCAATTTAGAGGCAACTGAATCGTTGAGAAAAGCAGCCCTTGTTGCTGCAATAATTAGTCACGGGACGAATGCTACCGAGGCCATACCCCTAGCGATTGAAGAATCAAATACAGATGTTATAAAAACAAGGGAGAAGAGACCAAGAAAATCAGCGGGAGAGGCCCAGGAATCCTCCTTTCTTTCTATGCCAAAAATAGACAAAACGCGAATAGGTGAACAATTACCTTTGTCTTTTGAAATAGACGCACCAACTGAAAAAGTTGCCGAGCAAGAAGAAGTAATAGTTCCTTCGAACTCAACTAGCGACGAAGAGCAAGCCAACGAAAATCCCCTTGTTGATGCATCCAGCAAAAATAACTCGGGAAATAAAGAGGCAAGGGAAGAACATTTACCACGCCCAAACAGAAATCCGAACCAAAAGCATCCAAACAATCAGCAACCTAATCAGCAATCCAATCCCAACCAAGACTCATCCAATGTATCGCAACACGATCGGGAGCAGCAACGACGGATGGATGAAAATTATGATCTAGTAGGAATTGTTTCTGCCGAGGGCGTTTTAGAAGTAATCCAAGACGGCTACGGATTTTTAAGGTCATCAGACTACAATTACCTTCCATCACCAGACGACATTTATGTTTCTCAAAATCAAATTAAACTTTTTGGATTAAAAACAGGCGACACGGTTAGAGGAACAATTCGACCACCTCGCGAAGGAGAAAAGTTTTTTCCATTGGTAAAGGTCGAATCCATAAATGGCCGTCACCCATCCTACATTCGCGACAGAGTACCTTTTCAATACCTTACCCCACTTTTCCCAGACGAAAAATTCAAATTAACAGGGCATGCACAAGAAACACTATCCACCCGTGTAATGGATTTGTTTGCTCCAATTGGGAAAGGTCAACGTGGAATGATTGTAGCGCAGCCGAAAACTGGTAAAACCATGTTATTGAAAGATGTTGCAAACGCAATTGCAGCGAATCATCCTGAAACCTATTTAATCGTTTTACTGATTGACGAGCGCCCTGAGGAGGTAACTGATATGGCTAGAAGTGTTAAAGCAGAGGTAATTGCCTCAACTTTTGACGAACCAGCAGAAAGACATGTGAAAGTTGCGAACATGGTATTAGAAAAAGCAAAACGGATGGTTGAATGTGGCCACGATGTTTGTATTTTACTCGATTCCATTACACGTTTGGCTAGAGCTTACAACACCGTTTCGCCAGCCTCAGGTAAAGTACTATCAGGAGGTGTAGATGCTAATGCACTTCACAAACCGAAAAGATTCTTTGGATCTGCTCGTAAAATAGAGAACGGAGGTTCTTTAACCATTATAGCAACAGCCTTAACAGAAACAGGGTCAAAAATGGACGAGGTAATCTTTGAGGAATTTAAGGGAACTGGAAATATGGAATTGCAATTAGATCGCAAGATTTCCAACCGAAGAATTTATCCTGCAATTGACATTACCGCATCAGGAACGCGACGAGAGGACTTGCTAGTGAGTAAAGAAATTCTTCAACGTGTTTGGGTCATGCGTAAATTTATTGCCGATATGAATCCCGTTGAAGCCATGGAATTCTTAAAGCAACACATGGAAAATACAATTTCAAATGAAGAATTCTTGATTTCCATGAACAGTTAAGATGAAAATACCTGTTCTAATCGGAATATCTTCCGCACTAATTTGGATTTTAGTTCGATATTTTGCTTACGTTTTGGGTTTTTTCACATTCGGAAATCCAAAACTCTTTGTTTTTCTAAACATGTTTCTGCTAACGAGCGCCGTTTCCGTTGGGTTATACATTGTGAAAAGGAAACAAGGAAACGAAAGTAACTTACTTTTAGACATTAAAACAGGAATGACTGCCGCAATGCCTCATGCTGTGTTAGTTTGCTCTTTTCTTTTCCTGTTTTACAGTTACATACACCCGGAATACAACCAACATCAAATTGAACAGACTAGCAAATCGTTACAAAATAAGGAAGTGTTGAAGACCTTGAGAAAATCAAACCCTTCACTTGAAAATAAAACCGATGAAGAACTAATAAAAGAGGGGATAAATCAAACGAAGCAATGGACTAGTCCAAAATTCACGATGGTTATTTCCTTATTGGCTTTATTGATGTATTCCACCTTAAATAGCCTTGTCATTGCATTAATTTATCGATTTGTCGTTTTTCGTCCTACTTCAGGCCATCAAAAACCGCTTTAGATATTTTATACCTCAAGCTTTGCATGTCAAACTTTTTATAATCATTCGTGGTAATTAGCGTAGCAAATGCATATTGCTTTCCATTTTTAATAAGCATACCCACTAACCACCCAATGTCTTCCGATTCTTGTTGTCCCCAACCAGACTTACAATAAACCACATATTGATAGGAAAGATTATATTTCATAACTTGGAATAGGCAATCATACGTGTACGGAGCTAACTTGTATTTTCTTGTAATTAGATTGCTTAGGAACCTTACTTGATCATACATGCTCGTTTTTAGCGTTCCATTTAACCAAAATTGGTCTATCTCGCCACCGATGGCTTTGTTTCCATAATTCAATAATTCAAGTCCAGCCTGCATTTTATCGGAACCAACTTTTTTCGCAAGTTCCTGAAAATACCAAACTGTTGAATTCCTAAACGCTTCATTTAAGGTTTGATCAGCATTCCAATTGACATTTTCACGTTTAATACCGTCCCACTTCATTAAAAAATTAGCGCTATCAACAACCCCATTTTCAAGAGCAATGATGGTATTAGCAATTTTAAACGTGGAAGCAGGAGTATAATCGATATTGATCAAAGAATCGTTGTAATGCAAATAGCTATTAGCTTCCACATCGTAAACAAGAACCGAGAATTGATAATCTTTATTTTTAAACAAGGACAAATCCAATTCTTTCGATTTCCTCGCATTAAATTGCGTCAGGGCAATGGAATGCAAAAACAGCATTAAAATAAATACGATGCAAAATCTAAGCATATTAATTCAATTTTTGTACTATCTCCTCCCCAAGTAATTCGTAATCGATACCGTCAAAATTACCTGATGACATGAGCAATAATACTGAATTATTCCATTCTTGAGAATAAATATGTGTTAAAAAACTGTTACTATCATCAAAAACGATAACATTACCACCAAAAGCATCTCCGACCATTTCTTTCGTTATTGGAGCTAACTTTTTATGCGCTACCACCTCCGGATTAAAATAAACCAAGGCAATATCTGCAGCCTTCATGGTATCTTTATAGTGTGGTAAAAATTCCTTTTTTAAGGATGAAAATGTATGCAATTCCATACACGCCACAACTTTACGTTTTTCATATTGCTGTTTAATAGCGCTTGTTGTAGCCATTAATTTAGACGGTGAATGCGCAAAATCCTTAAAAAAAGTAAAATCCGCTTGTTCAGCTACTTTTTGCAAGCGTTTTCCTGCGCCTGTAAAATCTGACATCGCATGCAAAAAATCGACATTTCCAATTCCTACTGCCTCAGCGAGGCGCATGGCACCCATTAAATTTTGAAGATTATGTGCACCAAAAACCTGCATTGGATAGCTCACCCCTTCAATTTCCACATTAGTCCCTTTGTCAGTAGGCTTAAAAATGGGCGTACAGTAGCCGATTACCTCCATGTGCTGTCCGTACTTATTACCCAAAGCTAATACATTACTATCCTCCGAATTATAAATTAATTTACCCCCAGCAACAATAAGAGAACAAAAAATATCAAATTGCTCGCAATAATTTTCAAATGTTGGGAATACATTTATGTGATCCCAGGCGATACCACTTATCAGCGCAACATTAGGGTGATACAGGTGAAATTTCGGTCGACGATCAATAGGAGAACTGAGGTATTCGTCGCCTTCCAAAACCATAAATTTTGCTTCTTCAGTGAGTTTTACCATGCAATCGTAACCTTCCAATTGAGCCCCTACCATGTAATCAACAGCCACGCCAAATTTTCTAGTGGCATGCAAAAGCATCGACGTAATGGTTGTTTTTCCGTGACTACCCCCTATTACGATTCTTATTTTTTCCTTACTCTGTTCGTATAAGTATTCAGGGTAAGAGTAAATTGGAATGGCAAGCTCCTTGGCTTTTAGGAGTTCAATATTATCTTCTCGTGCATGCATCCCAAGAATGACAGCATCCAGATTCGGATGAATAAATCCGGCATCCCAACCATTTTTTTTAGGTAATATTCCTGCTAATTCGAGGCGAGATTTTGAGGGCTCGAAAACTTCATCATCAGAACCAGTAATTTCAAATCCCTTTCTGCTGAGGGCAATTGCTAAATTGTGCATGGCACTTCCCCCTATGGCAATGAAATGTAGGCGCATAAACTTATTTTAATTATAAAGATAAGAATAAGTTAATAAACGAATTACAAATTTTTCACTTGAATAGAGCTAGCAAGCGGTAATCACTTTTAGATTAGGGATGAGCACGCCATTGCCCGATGATTGGTTAAACCAGATAAATTCGGTAATCGTGGAACCATTTAAGGTAAAGGAAGAAATTCCCCTTTCATTTCTGGTATGCTCAAAAACAACCCCAAAACCGTATTGATCCACCACTACTCGCCTAACGATGACGGATACTACAAAACCTGCTGTATTTTTGACTTCGTATACACGTTCTGATAGCTCATTCCAAGGAAAACAAATGCCATTTTCATCACGAATAAAATTTGGATTTCTAACCGTTGACTCTTTAAAATTGGCTTGAGCAATAAGTGCTTTTGCCGCAAGTTCTTGTTTCTCTTTGCTTATTGAATCCCTGATGTAATTGTCCGAATCAAGTTGTTTTTTTACTATTGCTAACTCACTTGCAGACAAATCGTTTCTGGAAGCGTTGTTCGAATTTAATACATCGCGTTCATTTTTACCGACCTGAACCTTATTTGAGGCAGCACTTGCGATGCTATCGACCTTATTTTGTTGTGCAGTAAGGTAGTCATCGTATTTATTTTTATCTTTCTGTATATTCAACGCAGCATCCTCTTGCATCGAAAGTGAAAGAGATTCCCGCTTATTAATTACTGTTTCATTTTCCTGAATGCGCTCATTCATGGATGCTGTCCTGACATTCCCATCATTTTTTTGTTGGTCTTGTAACACTTCAATGGCAGTTACAGCGCTTTGAACCTGAAGAGCAGCCTCATTACGCGTAACCTCTTGTTGCATATTTCGAAAATAATTTTCTACATCAACACCATTTTTGATGATCGTTAAATAATTTTCATTTTCCCGTTCTTGGCTTGTTCGTGTAAATTCCAATTGTTGAAATGAGGCAGATGCATTAGTAGAACTGGATAGGACTCCCGGTGCTGCAAGCTGGAAACCTGAAGTGTTTGCTAAAGGCGCACTAGTTTGTTTTGACTTTAACACCTTTCCTAATGAATCAACAGAGAACTTTACACTTTTTAATTCATTAACACCAACCTTAGCATCGATGGCTTGCTTATAGATTTCGTTAATGGCTGCATTTGCTTTAATTGAATCTTTGTTGTTCCAAACCACCTTCAATTTCAAATTCTTTTGATCGAAATATTTCTTAACCGCTTCGAGTCGCATTTTAAGCGCGATAACTTCCTTTTCGCTTGCCTTATTTTTCAAAGGATCCTTGGACAATAACTCCATTCCAAGTTTTAGTGTGGCGGGAGCATTGTCAATTGCTGAATCAAGCTTAGCAAGTGCAGCAGCATATATTTTTTGGTTATCACGTTTTTTCTGCTCAACCTCTGAGATGTGTATTTTAACCTCTTCTAACTTTGCTTTTTTCTGAACATTATCAAGTAAGGAATTAATCAACACCTCGGCAAGTTTGTAAGAGGCGATTGCGTTATCATATTCTAACTTTGAATTCAACTCATTGGCAGTTTTAAACGCCTTACCTAAACTCTCGTCTTGTTGTTTATTAATAATTTGCTCTTGTTTCTTAGCATTTACATTATCCAATAAACTTAAAAGTCCCGCAATCTTTGCGTAATTTAGTTTTGAGCTTTGATAGTCTTTGGTATCATCGTATTTTTTTGCCAATTTTAATTCTTCCGAAATTTGCTTTTCAACATCGACTGACTTTACCTTGGCTTTCAACTCTTTAATATTGGATTCAACGATGGCTTTTTCACTGGCAGAAATGGAAAGTTTTAGCGCTTTATTTAATTCAACAATGGCATCTGCAAACTTATTACCAACTGTAAGTTTGGCTGCGTTTGCTTTCAATTTTTCTAATTCTTTTGCATCCTTTAGCAAACTGGTTTGAGTTTTATTTAAAGCAGCAACTTTGTCCAATTGTTTTTTAGCCTCGCTATTTGTCGGATCTTTTTTTAGCACCTCATTAAACTTGGCAGAGGCCTCAGTAAGTTTATCGGCTTGTATAAACGCCTCTCCATCCAACAGTAATTTAGCAAGGTCCTCTATTTTTTTCTGCTCAGCTACCTGTTCTGCTAAGTTTTTCTGATAGGCTACTTTATTAACAAGAATGGTACTATCATTTTGCTTGTAAATAAGAGCAGAGTCGCTGTAGGCAATAGCATTTTGATAGTTTTTAGCTGTTGCACTAGCCGTTGCTTTATTCATGTATATGGATACCAATGCATTTTTTTCCGCATCCTTGTAGAAGTTGATTATCTTTTCATCAGATAATTTTTTATAATTTTCGTCGGGTACGGCAATTTTTTGATCGTTATCCCAAGTAAATTTCTCAGCATAGTCGGTGGCAGCTGTTACAATAGACACCCCTTTTTTTACTGCAAATAACTCCACGACAAGTTCTGCGACTGCTTGGACACTAAAGTCTTTGCCATTCGAAGTAATGGTTTTAAAATCAAAATAAACTTTTTTTGATATGTAATTAGGCTTTGATATAATCAATTCAAAGGGGATGTTTTTATTCACCTTTCCTGTAATATTGTACTCACCTGTACTACTCGTGATTGTTTTTGACAATGTGACACCATCCTGAACTAAATATAGCGTCGATCCAAAAATATTGGCCTTGGTTTCATAGTTATTAACCGAACCTGGAATGATAATATCAATCATTTGGGCATTGAAACGCCCGATTAACAATACTAAAAAAACCAAAACTGGTACTTTCATCGAATTAAATAATTAGCTTTTTCAAAGTTAACAAGAAATACAATTCATTAACTTTGTTAAGTACAAATTTGAGGATAATTACATAATAAAAAAAATGTTGCCTATAAACCAACTAAGTTATTGGGAAAGAACGACTTACTTCGAAGGACTTGATGCAGTAATTGTAGGAGCTGGCATCGTTGGTTTATCCACTGCCATAGCAATAAAGCGTAAATACCCTAAATGGAAAGTTTTAGTACTCGAAAAAGGGTATTTACCAAGTGGCGCGAGTACCAAGAATGCTGGATTTGCCTGTTTTGGTAGTCCGAGTGAATTACAGGAAGATCTAAAAACAATTCCAGCAAACGAAGTTTGGGAAACAGTTGATATGCGTTATGAAGGTTTGAAAACACTATTTGAATTGGTAGACCCAAAGAAAATTGATTATTTTCCCTGCGGATCTTACGACTTAATTATATCATCTGAGGCCGAAATAGACACTGCCTATATTAATTACCTCAATACTTCGATACAACATATAACTAAAAGTAAGCATACCTTTTCAGAAGAAAAAAAAATAACACAACTATTTGGCTTTAAAGGAATTAAACATGCCTACTTCAATCAATTTGAAGGTAGCTTAAATACCGGAAAACTAATTGAGCAATTACACCAAAAAGCGATTCAATTGGGCATTACCATTTTATTTGGCATTGAATGTCAAGGCTATGAATCTTCAGCACTTGTACTTTTACTTGATCTAAATATTGGCGAAATGAAAGCTGACCGATTGATCATCTGTTCCAATGGTTTTGCTTCTCAGCTCATCGATGAGGATGTTGTTCCTGCGCGTGCTCAAGTAATCATTACAAAACCAATTCCTAATCTCTCCTTGAATAGTACCTTCCATATGGATAAAGGATATTATTATTTCAGGTCCATAAATAATAGAATTTTACTCGGCGGTGGACGAAATACTGATATTACGGGTGAAACTACTACAGCAATTGAAACTACTGAAAATATTCAAGCCGTGCTTAAAACGCTCTTAAAGGACGTCATTCTGCCCAACTTATCATTCGAAATAGATTACGCTTGGTCTGGAATCATGGGAATTGGTGCATCTAAACAACCTATAATCAAAAAAATTAGTCCAAATGTTTATGCAGGGGTAAGAATGGGTGGAATGGGTGTCGCTATTGGTGCGGCTGTTGGTCAGCAATTAAGTGAACTCATTGATTAAATTGAACGTTCATTAACGCACAAAACACCATTCGTCTTCCGTTGAATGGATGGGATCATACGCATAAGCGTCTATATTGTATTTCTTCAGGTCATTGATGTCACTTAACTCATTTTGAATTAGAAAACGAGCCATTTTACCGCGCGCATTCTTGGCGTACATCATGACCATTTTTAATGTTCCGTTTTGTTTTTCTTTAAAAACAGGCGTTATGATGCGTCCCTTAATTTTCTTTACATCCAGTGCAGCGAAATATTCTTGCGATGCCAAATTCACAATAATGGGACTTTCTTTAAGAAGATGGCTTGGACGATCTGCCCAAAATTGATAGAGAGAAGAACAATCTTTTTTCCAATTATACTTGGTTTTCATTTCTAAACGATAGGGAGAAACCAAATCTAAAGGACGTAATACTCCATAAAGACCAGATAAGATAAGAATTCGGTCATTGGCAAGCGCTAATTGCTTGGGTGTCAATGTGGCATAATCAAAGGAACGATAGACCTCCCCTGAAAACATGGAAATAGCAGGAAATAAATTACTATTTTTTTCATGATTGTAGAGCCACTCTTTATTCCAACTGTAACATTCTTCGGCAATTTTTGAAGATATCCCCATCAAGTCCTTAATTTCATCCACTTTTAATTTATGCAGTGACTTCATTATCTTAGAAGCTTCAGAAAAAAACAGTAATTCACTCGTTGTTTCCCCTTTAAATGAAGGATGAAATTGTAAGGTCTTTGTTGGTGATAGTATTATTTTCAAATTAAATTTTCAGTAAAATTAATAATCTAGCGACTTCAAACATACCATACTATAAATTGTTTTTATATTTGAAACTTAAAAATTTAGCTATGAATAAACTTTTACTATCCACTATTCTCCTTTTTATCTTTCACTTTGCGAAATCTCAAACATCCACATTTTACGGGAATTTCACACCAACAACTAGTTATTTGGTACCTGCCAATAAAGATGAAGTAACACCTAAAAACATCGTTATTAAACCAAATTTTAAAGGAAGAGACCTTATTCAAGTTGACCAATCGCCTAGTCACAACATTGACTGGGTATGGCAACAACACGAAAATCTACAAAAAACAACCAGCGCAACTGTTCTTTGGCAAGGTACCGGTCTCGGTCAAAATTTATCACCTCCGGATCCAACTGTAGATGCCGATAGTACAGTCGCTATACAATCAACTAACTCAGGTGGTGGTGCAGTATATCGAATTTTCAATAAATCAACCGGAGCTATCGTAGCAAGTTCGTTAACAATGCAAACATTAGGTGGACCAACAGGCTTAGGTGATCCAATTGTATTATTTTATAAACCTACAAAAAGATGGTTTTTAATGGAGTTTTCATCTTCTGGAAATAAGTTACTGCTCCATGTTTCACAAACAAGTAATCCTCAAGGTGCCTATTTTACTTACCAATTTACTTGTCCAAGTTTTCCAGATTATCCAAAGTGGAGTTTTTGCCCAACCTCAGATGCCTTTCTTGTCTCTACAAATGAAGGAGGTCCACCTACCATTTACGCTATGAAACTTAGCAGTTTATTAGCAGGAACATCTTCCCCATTTATAGGAGTCGATATAGGCTACTCACTGAATGGCTTTGGTTTTCAATCGATTACCCCTGTTGATATAGAAGGAGATATTGCGGCACCAGTTGGTATGAAGCCACTATTTGTTCGTCATAGAGATGATGAGTCGCATTCAAATGGTTCGCCCGACAGCCCAACTAATGATTGGATTGAATTATGGGAAATGACAATTAACTGGGTGGCGAGTACAGCAACAGTTGCTAAAACGCAAGATATTTCAATCGCAGAAATTGATTCTAAATTATGTGGTTTAACGAGCTTTACGTGCGTCCCTCAACCTGGCACGACAGTTAAATTGGATCCATTAAGGGAAACGGTTATGTTTAAAGCGCCCATGCGAATTTTTGATACCCACCAATCAATGGTGCTTTGTTTATCAACAGATGTTAATGGTGCTGATCGTTCTGGGGTGCGTTGGGTTGAAATTAGAAGAGCTACAGGAAGCCTTGGTACTTGGAGTCTTTACCAAGAAGGCACCTATGCACCAGGAACCACTACTAACCGTTGGATGCCAGCAATTAACATTGATAAATATGGTAATATTATCATGGCTTATTCTACCTCTAGCAATACTGCTGGTGATTTCCCAAGTTTAAAAATGACTGGTAGAAAGCCGTGTGACCCACTTGGACAAATGACCATGACTGAAACGACCATTATTGCTGGAACAGGATCCAAAACAGGTAATACAAGGTGGGGAGATTATCACCACATGTCAATCGATGATTTTGATGGTCAAACATTTTATTTCACAGGCGTTTATTATAGCGCTGCAACAAAATCCAGTGTATCAGCTATTCGAATGAACCCTGAAGCAACGGATGCAATGGTTGTTGCTGTTTATCCTGTGAATGGCGCAGCAATTTGTGGTTCTACCGCTCAAGTTGGTGTTGTTATTGAAAACAGAGGAACGAATCCTATTACAACAGGAAGTTTTAGTTGGCAAGTTGGCGCGGGTGCAGTTACCAATGTAAATTATTCATCTAATCAATTAACAAGTGTAGGCGCAAAAGACACCATTTTTATAACTGTTTCAGGATTAGTTGCAGGCCCCAATACTATTACTGCAACTTCTATTTCAGTAAATGCCACTACCCCTGATGAAAACACATGTAACGACGCGAAGGTTGCTGTTATAACTGCGGGTACTTCTACCTTGTTAGTTAGTACGGTCATTAATACGGCACCGGGTTGCACTGTTAATAATGGTCAAATTACGATCAGTGTTAGCGGTGGTGTTTCACCTTATGTCTATGCTATTAATGGCGGTGCTAATCAAGGAAGTGGTGTGTTTTCAAGTTTAGCGCCAGGATTAATTACCTATTCGGTAACGGATAATGCAGGATGTGCAGGAACAGGTAGCATCCAATTATCCACTATTACACAAATAGCTGTAGCGTCCAATCAAATAAGTAACGT
Organism: Chryseobacterium gleum; assembly: GCA_945888625.1. Classification (GTDB taxonomy): domain Bacteria; phylum Bacteroidota; class Bacteroidia; order Flavobacteriales_D; family Crocinitomicaceae; genus UBA952. The sequence goes on along the minus strand of CAMDAH010000004.1, from coordinate 59,241 downwards.
ATTATGCAACGGGCAGCAAAATGCATCTATTCAACTTACAGCAAGTGGTGGACAAAGTGCTTATACCTACTCCTCAAATGGAATTACCTATGTGGCATCGGGAACGTTTACCAACTTAGCTGCAGGTACCTATGTTTTTTATGCAAAAGATGCCGCAGGATGTATTGGAAGCACATCAATTACCATTAACCAACCATCGGCTTTAGTGGCAACAGCTTCCCCAAGCACCGTTTCTTGTTTCGGAATGAATGATGGAATGGTTACAGCATTAGCGTCTGGTGGTACCGCACCATATACCTATAGTATTGATGGGACTAACTTTTCGTCAAACACTCAATTTACAGGTTTAGCACCGGGAACGTACACTGTCACAGTGAAAGATGTAAATGGATGTCAATCGACCTACACGACGACAGTGGTAGAACCAAGTGCTATATCAGTTGCAGCTGTATCTACCCCAGCTTCATGGAACAATGGAACAATTACCCTAACTGGTTCAGGAGGTCTTGCACCCTATACGTACAGTATCAACGGAACAAATTACTATTCAGGGTCATTATTCTCCATGCTTTTTTCAGGCACCTATACCTGCTACATTCAAGATAACAATGGGTGTATTTCTACTACCACTGTAGTTATTGAGGCGATTCAAGGAATTGAAGAAAATAACAATTCTAGTCTTCAAGTTAACTTACTTTACCCCAATCCAAACAATGGAACATTTGACTTACAAATTGACGGAGTAATTGGAGATGTGGTCAACTGCAAATTATTTAATATGCAAGGCCAAGTTGTTTCTGAATTCAAACTTGGTGCACAAAATGGCAGTGCTAAAAACACCATTGAAATGAGTAAAAAATTGGCTGCCGGACCTTACTTCTTAGGTATTTATAATAACAATAAAGCGTGTGTGGTAAAGTTCATAAAAGAATAATAAAACAAACCTTATGAAAAGCACCTTCGGGTGCTTTTTTTTTGACCATTTTTCGATAAATAAATCTATTTTAAAACTCTTAATTTTAAAAATGAACGTAACAAAAAATCCTCACATTTTTCTAGCAGATAACTTAAAAATAGATTCATTTGAATCCGTTTCCGTATATTATGATGACCTGATAAATAAAGAAATAACTTCCTTGGAAGATTTTATATATTAGTTGAAACATCGCAGCGAGTTGGATGCCTTACTAGAAGAAGATGCTGCTTGGAAGTACATAAAAAATGCCATTGACACCACCAATGAAGCGTATTCGAAAGATTACCATCTATTTATTACAGAAATCCAGCCTAAATTATATCCGTTAGTTGATGCCCTAAATAAAATTCAAAACAAAAGTCCCTACAAAGCTAGTCGTAAGAATTAAAAATAATCGGCATTTTTTATACAACGAACAGAAAAACCATAAGATTTATGGTCATGAAATCGTGTAAAATTGCCATTGTAATCGACAAGGCCACGCCCCCAAGCATTTGTTTTATCATGACTTGTTGATGACCAAAAATTACCATTGTAAAATATATAAACGAAAGCCCCATTTGAGTTCACGCGATAGCCACCGGGCAGACCATTAAACCTTGAACTATTGGATCCGTTCCCATTATTTTTCCAAGCGCTTTGACTTTTGAGTTTGTTCCCTGATTCTTCATTGTAACCCAAAAACTTATAAAGAATGGACCATTCGTGATCGCTTGGAACATGATACCCTTTAGGTCCTAAACCTCTTGGGTCATTTACCGCATACCAATTATAAAGCTTGCCAAACTTCTCCCCATTTTCTATATTATTTTCATAGTAACACCAAACCGGCAACTTTTTTTTTGCAGCATAATTCCATTCTTTAGTACTTATCGCTTGTGGAATTGGATCGCCGTTTTTGAAGGTAGTGCTATTTAAATTTTTACTCATCCAATACTGATTGCCAATTTTAATATCGCAAGGATTTATTTCAACGCATCCACATAAGCAAAACAAGCAAGCAATAATTAGCAGATAACTAGGTGAAAATTGAATCCTCATTTTTTTTTAGCAAATGTAAGGAACTAAAAGATAGCAATGAAAACCTTCTGCTCATCATTCTTTTGTGATTACTTGGAATTCTTAAGGTCTTCAGCCACCAATCGAGCGACAATTTTCGCACTGTTTAAGGCTAATGGAATGCCGCCACCAGGATGAACGGTAACACCCGAAAAATAAAGTCCTTTCAAGGATTTTGAAAAATTAGGATGGCGATAAAAGGCAGCTGAAGCACTATTTGATGAATTCCCATAAATCGAACCTTGCTTTCCGAAATAACGGGATTCAATGATTTGAGGGTGCATGATATCTTCCACCTCAATTAATGATTCTATATCCTCTTTCAACGTATATGAAAGTCTTTTGAGCAAATGTTTTCGCAAAGTAGAAACAGCCTCCTCCCAATTTTGACCCACATCAACAGGACTATTTACCATCACGAACCAATTTTCACAAGCTTCAGGAGCATCCGCCTTCTCCTGTTTTGAACTGATATGAACATAAATCGTTGGATCCTGAGAGAGTGTTTTACGATCAAAAATATCCTTGAATTCCTCCTCATAATTTTCTGCAAAAAAGATATTATGAATCCCTAAGGATGAAAATTCCTTTTTTATTCCCCAATAAAAAACAATTGCCGAGCTTGATTTCTCTTGTAATAAAATAGTTTTTGGTGCCTTAAAATTATCGAGTAATTTCTCATAGGTAAAATGCACGTCCATATTACTTACAATTATATCCGCATCGTACCTGCCGTTGGTAGTTTGCACTGCACCCACTTTATTCTGATCATGCTCAATTTTAATTGCTGTTTCATTTAAATGGAATTTCACCCCTAAGTTGATAGCCGCCTGATAAAGAGATTGTGAAACAGAAACAATTCCACCCTTAGGCATAAATGGACCAATATTTAATTCTAAATGAGAAATGATGTTAAGCATTCCAGGAGATTTGTATGGGCTAGAACCATTGTACGTTGCGAATCGATTAAAAATCTGCTGAGTATGTGGATGTTTAAATTTCTGCCTGTTGACGCTAGCCATTGAACGAAACAAACCAAACTTTGGAATTCTTACAATTGCTGAAAACAAATGCTTGTTTAGCCATTCTTTCCATCGATGCAAAGAAACCGTTATGAAAACCGGATAAGCTGCTTTGTAATTTTTAGCACGTTTTTCTAATTCGCGACGAAGTATTTCAGGATCTTCTGAAAATTCTTTTGATAAGGTATCAACAATACCTTCTACTTGAGCAGGAAGATTAATTTGCTTACCATCCGAAAAAAAATAACGGCAGGACTCCTCTAATTTTACATAGTCAAAGGAAACTAACTTAGGAGATAATGCAATCAACTCATCCACCAATTCAGGGGAGGTAAACACTGAAGGACCCATATCAAATCGATATTTTCCAATTGATTTCGAGTTCACTTTCCCTCCGATAAAGTTATTTTTCTCAATAACAATGACCTCAAAACCAGCTTTTGCAAGATGAATAGACGTCGCTAATCCACCAACACCGCTACCAATTATTACCGCTTTTGACATAAAACCAACTAATATTAAGAGTGTAAAATTACATTTTCTCAATGAATACTATGCTTATAACAATCCAAACACCTTGAAAATAGGCGATTTTAGAGGAGTTTATCAACAAAATGGGTGTTTTTTCAACATTTTGACACTATTTTTTTTCAAAAGCTAATAACGACAAGGATATTAAGATATATTTGTCAAGTAAATGAATTATTAACTTTTTAAAATTAGTACTATGAACAAAGCAGAATTAGTTGATGCAATGGCATCTGGGTCAGGGTTATCAAAAGCAGATGCTAAAAGAGCATTAGATGCATTTGTAGACGCAACGTCTGGCGCATTAAAGTCAGGTGACCGTATTTCTTTAGTAGGATTTGGTTCTTTTTCTATTTCTAAGCGTGAAGCTAGAAATGGTCGTAACCCAAAGACTGGTGATGTAATCAAAATTGCAGCAAAAAATGCAGTGCGTTTCAAGGCTGGTGTTGAACTTTCAACAAAAGTAAACTAAGAAACTTTACGTTAAAAGAAAGGGGCTAGTCACTAGCCTCTTTTTTTATGCCCAAAAATTGCACTTTGTTTAAGATAATGATGCTAACACAGAAGAGCACATCGAGTCCGCCGCGGCGGATCGAGATGCGCTCAAAGCAACATTCCAGAGCACATCGGAATGGTCAGTTGAGGGGCACAATCAACCTATCAGGCCGTTAATTCGCCCTCACTTCTTGCAATTACTGCTGAAGCTAAACAATTTCCTAGGACATTGACAGATGTTCTACCCATATCCATAAGGGCATCAATGGCTAAAATCACACTTGCTTTTTCTGGATCCAATCCCATACTTGCTACCGTTCCTGCGAGAATAACAAACGAAGCCCCGCGAACACCGGCAACTCCTTTGCTGGTGAGCATAAGTACAAGACAAATACTAATTTGTTGCCCAATACTTAAATCCACGCCAGACATTTGAGCGACGAAGACAGCAGCGAGCGATAAATACAAGGTCGTTCCATCCAAATTAAAACTATAACCAGTTGGAATAACAAAGGCCACAATTTTCTTTGGGACCCCAAACGCTTCCATATTTTCTAAAGCCTTTGGTAATGCCGCCTCGCTACTTGCCGTAGCAAAAGCCAAGGTTACTGGTTCAGTAACTGCCTTTATAAACTTTCGAATTGGAATTTTTGCGATAAGCGCAATCGGTAATAAAACGCAGGTAACAAAAATAATTAAGGCCACATATAAAGTCCCAACCAGCTTCATAAGGTTATAGAGAATATCAACACCTGATTTTGCAACCGTCGATGCAAGTGCCCCAAAAACGGCAAGCGGTGCGAGAAACATGATAATATCAGTGAATTTAAACATGACTTCCGACAAGGATTCCGCGAAATTTAACATCGTCTTTTTGTGCTGCTCATGCTTTACCATCCCCAAACCAATCGCAAAAATGATTGAAAAAATTACCACCTGCAGCACTTGATTTTCACCAATTGCTTTGCTAATATTCTCTGGGAAAATTTCCACAAAATGATCCTTGTGTTCCGCTTTCTGAGCCAATAACTCCATTGATTTTGCTTTATCGGCAGAACGCGCTTCCACCTTCACTCCTATTCCCGCTTGAGAAACATTAATGGCCAATAAGCCAATGAATAATGCAATGGTTGTAACAATTTCAAAATAAAGAATACTTTTTAATCCAATTCGTCCTACTTGTTTCAAGTTGCTATGCCCCGCAATGCCAACAACAAGAGTGGCAAAAATTAAGGGAGCCACTAATGTTTTGATTAATCGAAGGAAAATCTTTCCAAAACGTTCCGTTTCTAAAGCAAATGCTGGAAAATCCATTCCTACTTCCACCCCGAGTATCATCGCTGAAAAAATCCAGAGAGCTAACTTCTTACGCTTAAACGAAATGAAAAGCAATAGCCCCATTAAGATAAACCGGAGAACTTGAAATACCTGTGGACTCGTTAAAGGGAACAAACTTTCTAGAAAGAAAAGTAAACCAATATGAATAAAAATAACGGTGTACCAAAAAACAGTAGTAAAGGATTGAAAAATTTTCATGTGATAAATTTAAACATTTTTGTCTTGTAAAAGACACGAAGTGTAGTTTTGAAATTTAACAGCCTTGGAGCGGAGCGGCATAGTGTCTTTCAATTCGCTCAACTCGATCCGCTTAACAGTGAATCGAGCGGAGTGGCGGATCGTAATAAGCGACCAACCACCGACCAATCAAAGATCTTTGAAATAATCTCAATACATCTAAGCAGACTTTATTTGACTATTTGTATCTTTGACTTCAATACTTTCCCTATGGCAATTTCAGATAAAGAATTAGCTTTTAATTTCAATGAAGATGAAATGCGTTTGAAAATTTCAGGGCTTGAAAGAGAACTTCACAAAATATACGAAGGCGGCGGTAAAAAGAAGATTGAAAAATTACATGCCGCTGGTAAATTAAGTGCAAGAGAAAGAATTGACTTATTACTGGATATCGATTCAGAGCGAATCGAAATCGGCGCTTTTGCAGGGTATGGCATGTACCAAGAACATGGTGGTTGTCCTGCAGGTGGAGTGGTCATTGTAATTGGGTATGTAGCAAAACGCCAATGCATCGTTGTTGCCAATGACGCCACCGTAAAAGCGGGTGCTTGGTTTCCTATTACAGGAAAAAAGAACCTCAGAGCGCAAGAAATTGCGATGGAAAATAAACTTCCCATCATTTATTTAGTTGATTCTGCTGGGGTATTTCTTCCCATGCAAGATGAAATTTTCCCCGATAAAGAGCATTTTGGTCGAATGTTTAGAAACAATGCCATCATGAGTGCACAGGGAATCATTCAAATTTCAGCGGTAATGGGAAGCTGTGTTGCAGGTGGTGCATATTTGCCCATCATGTCTGATGAATCATTAATCGTTAATAAAACCGGCACTATCTTCCTTGCTGGTTCTTACCTAGTGAAAGCAGCCATTGGCGAACAAATCGAAAATGAGGAGCTAGGTGGCGCCACATCACAAACTGAAATTTCAGGAATTTGTGATTATAAAGTGGAAAATGATCAAGAATGTCTTTCCACCATTCGTGATTTAATGTCTAGAATAGGAAAATGCGAAACGGCAGGTTTTGATCGAATCAAAAGCGAAGCACCAAAAGTAGCCATGGATAAACTTTACGGGATTTTTCCTGCAGAAAGAAACAAGCCTTATGAAACAAGAGCTTTACTAAAAACATTGGTTGACGAGTCAAAATTGACCGAATACAAAGCGAATTATGGTCAAACCATAATTTGTGCTTACGCTAGAATCGATGGGTGGAGTGTTGGAATTGTTGCCAATAATAGAGAAATCGTAAAAAACTCCAAAGGAGAAATGCAATTTGGAGGCGTTATTTATTCTGATTCAGCCGATAAAGCTGCACGTTTTATTATGATTTGTAATCAAAAACAGATTCCATTGGTCTTTATGCAAGACGTTACAGGTTTCATGGTTGGATCAAAAAGTGAACAAGGAGGCATCATAAAAGATGGAGCAAAATTAGTCAATGCGGTGGCGAATAGCGTGGTTCCAAAATTCACCATCATAATGGGGAATTCATACGGAGCAGGCAACTACGCGATGTGCGGAAAGGCCTATGATCCTCGTTTAATTGTTGCTTGGCCAACGGCTGAAATTGCGGTAATGAGTGGTGCAGCTGCAGCAAAAACCTTACTTCAAATTGAAATTGCGACCTTGAAATCAAAAGGAGAAACCATAACTCCAGAGCGGGAAAAAGAGTTATATAACACGATTAAAAGTAGGTATGACCAGCAAACTTCGCCGTATTATGCTGCCAGTAGAATTTGGGTAGATGCGATAATCGATCCGAAGGAAACGAGGAAGGTTATTTCAATGGGAATCGAAATGGCAGATCAATCAAAAATCGAAAAGCGTTTTAATGTTGGCGCCATTCAAACTTAATTACTCCCAGTCACCGCTGGTACTTTTCTTTCCATTAAAATAATGGGTGTAGCCAAAACCTACCGTTAAGAAGGATGATAATTTGTTTAATTCACTCACGTCGTATCCTAAATAAGAATCAACTCCAATTAACCAGGGCCGGTAACTGAATCCGTAAAAGGCATATCCAACGGTAAATCGAAAGGACGATGCCACATCAGACACCAAGACTAAGGCAACAACTGGCTCTAAATAAGGTGCATTCACGCGTTTATAAAAAATGCCATCTTCTTTCAAGGCATCTGTTGAAATAATCGTTTGACCATAACCGAATTTTATGCCTATGTCTGTGCCAAACCGCTCTGTCCAAAATTTCTCGTGACCAAATTTAGCAAAACCAGCAATGGTATGCATTCCACCGTAAACTTTAGACGGAACCCTAAATTCATTTACCGCAAAGTAGGTATAATGAAGACCAAGCCCGAATGACAAATGATTTTTTAGGGTATATTGATATAAAGGCGAGACCGCTACCAAACCTTGCATAATCGACTTAAAGGGTTTATTAACGAACGAATTGGGCAGGCCTAACTCAATGGTAAAAGAATCATCTGGATCAATTGCTTGCGATAACACGGAGGAAATACCAACTACACTAGTAAAAAAAAATAGAATTATTTGTTTTCTCATCTTAAACAAAGGTAAAAAATAATTTAATTCCAATTCATATGATTATTACACATGTATTTTAAAACATTTCAAGTCAAGGACGCACTCTAGTTCGTATCCGACTCATTACTATTTTGAAATAACGCGAACTTTCTGACTCTAAATTTAGGGTAACAACAGGCAAAAGAAATAGCATTAAAATAAGGAACCATTTAATCAGCAAGATAATCAAATTTTGAAGTGTCGTAAAATGATGCCCATGAATAAAAATATGCGAAGCTCCCTCAATAAGAACTAGAACAACTACAAATAAAGCAATAAGACGGAATTGCGTCCACTTAAAAGGATGAAGTCCATAGACCTTATAAATATAAAATGAGCGAGCAAAATTATAGAAAACATAAATAAATCCGGTAGAAAAAGCAGCGCCATTTATTCCATAGATTGGAATGAGGTACATATTGAGCAAGAAAATACCAACGCACAAAAACAGTGTAAATACCAAATCAAATTTGTACTTACGGGAGGTTGCGAAGATGGTCCCATTCAGTCCACAATACATATCGACCATTCTACCAACCATTAAGAAAAGTAATACATAAATGCCCGAGCTATATTCCGCGCGTAAAAATGAAAACAACTCCTGTCTTGGTGTCCAAACCATAAGAAAAGACAGCAGACCAATCAACAAACCCACTGCACTAGATTTTTCATACAGCGACTGCATACCTACCATATTTTTCTCTTTCCAAAATCGTGCTATTATTGGGGAACTCACTCGAATCATGGAACGATAAGGAACTTGAATCGCAGAGGTAATGTAAACCATTGTTGTATACACTCCCGTTTGTTTTAGCCCAAGCATGGAAGCAATCATCATGGCATCCATAGAAATAACAAACAAAGCAGCTAAGGTATTTAGGTAACTGTAAGAGCTGAATGACAATAAGATTTTCCTAAAGCGTTTGGGAACAGTTATCGATTTTAGCGAGAAATGTAATTCGCCAATTTTCACCAAGTAAAAACACAAGAAAATTGCTGGAATAAAATAAGCGCTAAGGTAGAGGACAAAAAATTGATTGAAATCAAAGCATCCCATTCCAAATAATAGCAACAATAAAGTTACCACCAAGCGAACAACGATATCTTGAAGAAAAACAGGTAGGATATTTTTGTGCAATCCACGCATGTGATTTTCAAAAAGCATAAAGAAAACGGTTCCAATCCCCAGTGGAATGACCCAAAAATAATAAGCAACAAATAGCGGGGATTTTAAGGAAAAATAAGTCGCTATTTTTGACTGAAAAGCGAAGAAAATTATCGTGAAAAGAACTATTCCGAAACAAACTACCAGGGAATTAAGCAATAAAAATCCATAATTTTTCCGACTATCATTTCTGAAAAAGGGAAAGAATCTCCAAGTAGCATAGACAGTTCCAAGATTAGCCAATTGTGCAAATAATAAGCCAACGGTTACAATCAGATTTACTAAACCAACCTCTTCAGCGTTAAGAAAAATTAAAAATAGAAAAGCTTTATTGAGGTACCCTAATACCAAACCCAGGTAGGAAATTACCGTAGTCCGTAATGCATCTTTTTGGATGATTCCCATAGTCAATCAATAACTTTAAGCGGTTAATTTATTGATTTACTTTGACAAATGCATGTTTCGCTCCGAATAGATTTTGGTAAAAAATGGATCTTTAAGATTTTTAATAAAGCGTATGGCTTCGCCGGTAGATTTCATTTCTGGTCCCAGTTCCTTTTTGACATCCGGAAACTTCTCGTAAGAAAACACTGGTATTTTAATGGCATACCCTTCTTTGCGCGGTTTAAAGTCGAAATCTGTTACTTTCTTCTCCCCCAACATCACTTTTGTGGCATAATTCACATAGGGCTCATCATACGCTTTGGCAATAAAGGGAACAGTACGCGACGCACGAGGATTCGCTTCAATGACGTACACTTTATCATCTTTTATCGCAAATTGGATATTTATTAATCCAACGGTTTTAAGCGCAAGGGCAATACGTTTTGTTATGTCTTCAATTTGTGTCATCACGAAATCGCCCAAGTTATAAGGAGGTAGTACCGCATACGAATCACCAGAATGTATACCTGCCGGTTCAATGTGCTGCATTATTCCTATAATGTACACATTTTCTCCGTCACAAATAGCATCGGCCTCTGCTTCTCCTGCACCTACTAGAAAATGATCCAACAGAATTTGATTGTTTCCCATTTCATTGATAATATCCACAACATGGTGCTCTAACTCATCTTTATTGATGACAATTTTCATTTTTTGCCCCCCCAAAACATAACTCGGACGCACCAATAATGGAAAGCCTAGGTCATCGGCTAATACCAAGGCTTGTTCTGCATTTTCAACAATACCATACTTAGGAAAAGGAATGTTATTTTCTTCCAGCACCTTAGAAAAACGACCCCTATCCTCTGCTAAATCTAGCGCTTCGAAACTCGTTCCTAGTATTTTTATACCGTAACGGCTCAACTTTTCAGCCAATTTCAAGGCCGTCTGACCACCCAATTGGACAATCACACCCGCTGGTTTCTCATGTTGGATAATATCATAAATATGCTCCCAAAAAACAGGCTCAAAATACAATTTATCCGAGGTATCAAAATCCGTAGAAACTGTTTCAGGATTACAATTAATCATGATCGTTTCATAGCCACATTCTTTCGCAGCGAGAACGCCATGCACACAGGAATAATCAAATTCGATTCCCTGCCCTATTCTATTTGGACCAGAACCAAGAACAATTACTTTCTTTTTATCAGTCACTACACTTTCATTCTCGTATTCAAAAGTTGAATAATAGTAAGGAGTTTGTGCTTCAAATTCAGCGGCACACGTATCGACCAACTTGTACACCCGTTTGATGCCCATTTCGGATCTTTTCTTATATACTTCCGATTCAAGACACTTCAATAAATGTGCAACCTGACGATCACAATATCCTTTTTGTTTTCCTTCGAAAAGTAATTCTTTTGGAATGCTGTCTACACTAAATTTTTCAACTTGCTTCTCAAATTTGATTAGATCCTCAATTTGCTTCAGAAACCAAATGTCGATTTTTGTCTTTTCAACAATCGTTTTAAACGGAATCCCTAACTTGATGGCATCATAAATATGAAACAAACGATTCCATGACGCATGTTCTAAACTATGTAAAATTTCATTTTGGTTGGTTAATTCCTTCCCATCGGCACCGAGTCCATTTCTATTAATCTCAAGCGATTGACAGGCTTTTTGCAAAGCTTCTTGAAAAGAACGCCCAATTGCCATAACCTCACCCACGGATTTCATTTGTAACCCTAACTCGCGATTGGTACCAGGAAATTTATTGAAATTCCAACGGGGAATTTTAACAATCACATAATCCAAGGTTGGTTCAAACAAGGCAGAAGTTGTCTTTGTTATCTGATTCTTTAATTCATCCAAATGATAACCAATGGCCAATTTAGCAGCAATTTTAGCAATTGGATAACCGGTAGCCTTTGAAGCTAAAGCCGAGGACCTAGAAACGCGCGGATTAATTTCAATGGCAATAATATCTTCCGCATTATCCGGAGAAACCGCAAATTGAACATTACATCCGCCAGCAAAATTCCCAATAGAACGCATCATTAAGATGGCCATATCCCTCATTTTCTGAAAAGTCGTGTCAGAGAGCGTCATCGCAGGAGCTACCGTAATGGAATCACCCGTGTGAATGCCCATGGGATCAAAATTTTCAATCGAGCAAATGATAACGACATTATCATTTTTATCACGCAACAATTCCAATTCAAATTCTTTCCAACCCAGCAGAGCCTTATCGATCATCACTTCATGAATCGGCGATAATTGCAATCCTCTTTCTAATTGATTGTCAAATTCTTTTGGTGAATATAAGATAGAAGCACCGGAACCACCTAGCGTATAGGAAGGACGAATACACAAAGGGAATCCAAATTCTTGTGCTATTTCTTTCCCTTCCAAGAAAGATTTAGCCGTTTTCTGTGGAGCCATTGAAACACCAATGGAAAGCATCAAATTTCGGAAAGCCTCTCTATTTTCAGTAATTTCAATCGCATTGATATCCACACCAATAATTTTCACACCGTATTCCTCCCAAATCCCCATTTCATCACATTGGATGCAAAGATTAAGTGCCGTTTGTCCACCCATGGTCGGTAAAACAGCATCAATTTTATGTTTCTGAAGTATTGAAATAATACTATCAGACTCTAAAGGCAACAAATAAATATTATCAGCGACCACCTTATCCGTCATAATAGTCGCCGGATTGGAGTTGATCAAGGTTACTTCAATACCTTCTTCACGAAGGGAACGTGCTGCTTGTGAACCAGCATAATCAAATTCGCAAGCTTGACCAATAACAATCGGACCGCTTCCAATGATAAGCACCGATTTTAACGAACTCTCTTTTGGCATAAAGGGATCAATTTACAATTTCTTTACCAGAACTATTCGAGTAAATTGAGAACAAATTTAGCCTAAAAACGTGTCACAAAAACATGAGCACAAAGTGTTTTTGAACAAAATTTTTGGGCTTTGTTAATTACTTAGCCGTAAGAAATATAAAGAGGAACATTTCATACTTGTTTCAAATTAAAACTTAGCAGCAAGTTGTTTTACAGGTTACAACTCATATCTTGACCGCAGCACAAAGGCGATTTTATTTTCCCCTCGCATGAAGGACATTTAGAAATCTGAACAACAGTTCCATTCTCTAAGGTCAGGTGGTCATTTTGTAAAGGTAAATCACACTTTCCGCAACTTGCTTTAACTGACATTCCGCATTTATTACATTCGTAGGTATTCATAGCTTACATAATTAAAAAGTTAGTCTAAAGTACTAAATAAAAGCATTGATAAATAAAACATCAAAATAGAATGAATAGCATACACCGATTTAATTTTATTGAACGAGTACCTAAAACAAACCAAATCGTTTACTTTTGTAACATGCAAAAAATAGTAATTTTATACATAATTGTGCTTTTATGTTCCAAAACATATAGTCAAGGCACTTACCAATTGGCTGTTTTAAAATACAATGGAGGAGGTGATTACTATGCGAATCCAACAGCACTTCCCAACCTCATAAACTTTTGTAATCAAAACATGGGAACAGCCATAAATAAAGAAACTCCCTATGTAGAAGTGGGGAGCAAAGATCTTTTCTTGTATCCCTTTCTCCACATGACCGGGCATGGAAATGTTGTTTTTTCACGCGAAGAAGCATCGAATTTAAGAAAGTATTTACTAGCGGGTGGCTTTTTGCACATCGATGATAACTACGGTATGGATGAATTCATTCGGGTGGAGTTGAAAAAAGTTTTTCCAGAAATTGATTTAGTTGAATTACCCAACAATCATCCGATATTCAAGCAAAAATATACGTTTAATGCTCTTCCAAAAATCCACGAACACGATGGTAAACGTCCTCAAGCGTTCGGCTTGGTAAAAGATGGACGATTGATGTGTCTTTACACCTTCGAAACGGATTTAAGTGATGGTTGGGAAGATCCACAGGTTCACAATGATCCAGCAGAAAAACACCTTCAAGCATTGCAAATGGGCGCGAACATAATCATGTACGCATACACCAACTAAAACAAACTATTAGTGCTTGTGCCCGTCGCCCTCCGTGTGAATGTGTGGCGCGCTAGGATCAACCACCGAGTTAGGAGGATCAACTTGTAAAATTTCAATCTCAAAAACCAAGTCAGCGTATGGAGGAATGGCTCCCGATCTGCCTTCTTTACCATAAGCCTGAAAGTAAGGAATTACAAGTGTCGCTTTCCCTCCCTTGCCTAACATTCCTATTCCTTCTTCGAAGCCAGGTATCATCTTTTGAACGATATAATTGAATTCTAAAGGTGAATTTCTATCGTACGAAGAGTCAAACTTTTTACCTGTGGAGCGAATCGTTCCTTTGTAATGAAGTCCCATTTTAGAACCAAGAACTGGTTTATCTCCGGAACCGAAATTTTCGATTATGTAAACAAGACCACTAGCACTTAATTGCGCCTTGGGGAATTTTACTTTAACCTGCTCGAACATGTATGTTTTATATGCTTCCTCACCCATGTCTTCAATCTTCTTGAATTCTATTGCAGCCAATGCATCAACACGGTTTTTTTCAGCAACTAACACCTCGTCCGCAGCTTTCGCCGCTGTATATTTTTGAGCAAAGACTTTGGATGCATTGAACTTTTTGGCTGCCTTGCCAACACGAACAATTTTTAAACTAATAATGGTATCATTTTGTGCAATTAAATCAACCACATCTTGCCCTTGAACGACATGACCAAATACGGTATGTTTTCCGTTTAGCCAGGGTGTTTCTTTGTGCGTTATAAAAAACTGACTCCCATTTGTATTGGGACCAGAATTGGCCATGGACAAAATACCAGGAGTAGCATGAACTAATCCATCCACAATTTCATCGAAAAATTTATAACCAGGGCCACCGCTACCTGTACCAAGTGGGTCTCCGCCTTGAATCATAAAATCCTTAATTACGCGATGGAATTTTAACCCGTTGTAAAAAGGCTTTTCGAACTTACCAAGTTGGGTTGTGAATTTACCTTCTGCTAAACCCACAAAATTGGCAACCGTCATAGGCGTTTTTTCAAACTCCAACATACATACGATTAATCCTTTAGTTGTATTAAAATGAGCGTACAACCCTTTTTCCATTTTAGTTTTTTGCGCTATGGAGAAATGCGCTATTGCTTGTACAAGCAAACAAAACACTACTTTTTTCATAATTAATCTTTAGGGGCATCTTCAAAACCTAACAACTCCACTTCAAAAATAAGCGTTGAATATGGAGCAATAGCTGGAGAGGGAGATTGCGCACCATATGCCAAATTTTGAGGGATGAAAAACTTAAACTTTGAACCAACAGACATTAGTTGTAAACCTTCTGTCCATCCTGGGATCACTTGATTTAAAGGAAACTCAATTGGTTCACCTCTGTCTACAGAACTATCAAATACTTTTCCTTCAATGGTAGTTCCATGATAATGCACCTTAACTTTTGAAGTAGCAGTGGGTTTTGGTCCATCTGTTTCTCCTAAAATAGTGTATTGTAAACCTGAGGCGGTCGTTGTAACATTGATGTTACGCATGTTTTGTTTCAAAAAATATTCGCCTTCAATTTTATATTTTTCATTTAATTTTTCCTCTTCTGCCTGTTTAACTGCATTTTTTTCTTGGAAATAATTGTTTACGCACATTCCGCCTTGGTCAACAATTGCGGGC
The DNA here is from genome assembly GCA_945888625.1 of Chryseobacterium gleum. Classification (GTDB taxonomy): domain Bacteria; phylum Bacteroidota; class Bacteroidia; order Flavobacteriales_D; family Crocinitomicaceae; genus UBA952. Next base: position 43,778 of record CAMDAH010000004.1, on the reverse strand, counting down.
TTTTTTTTCTCCAGACCGTCTTTCATTCCCAATAAAATCAACTCGATATTTGCTTCACTCATTTCCTTGCTAATGTTCTCCGCAATACTTGCACCAACCAAGTACGAAACCGAATCAATAAGACTTTTAATTACAGGTGCTTTTTCTGCAACAGGTGCTTTTACCGGTGTTTTTGCCGGTGTTTTTTTCTGCGCATTTCCAACAACTGAAATACATACCAAACCTAAAATTAACGCTACTTTTTTCATAAATATATTTTATTAGTTTCTTTTATCACTCCCCCAAAACATCTTGTTTCGGATGGTATCTAAAAAATTATTATTTTCAAATTTAATTACATTTATCATAAACTCCGCCTTTTTTATAATGATTTCTTCTCCTTGCTTAATTGTTTTTGAATTTCCATCCAAACTAATTAGGTAGGAACGATCCCTTCCATCGATGCTCAACTTGATTGGCAAATGGTCTGGTACCACGACGGGCCGAACATTCAAATTGTGTGCCGCAATTGGTGTCAATATGTGAACTTGGCAACCCGGCGTGATAATTGGTCCTCCGCAACTCAAATTATAAGCAGTTGAACCAGTAGGTGTTGACACAATTAATCCATCAGCCCAATAACTATTTAAGTATTTATCATCGAGACTTGCGTGCACGGTAATCATGGAAGAAGTATCGCGTTTTTGAACTGTTATCTCGTTAAGTGCGAAATTATCTTCGCCAAATAAGTTATCAGTTGTATTCACCCGAATTAAGGAACGAAGTTGAAAATCAAATTTCTTAGCATCGACTGCGCTAAGTGTAACAAGAATATCATCTTTTGAAATGTTAGCTAAAAATCCTAATCTTCCCGTATTAATTCCAAGAATTGGAACACCCGAATCGCGAATATACCCCACCGATTTTAGAAAAGTCCCATCGCCACCCAAACTCAGAAACAAATCGAATCCAGATCGAATATCTTGAAACGAATTAAAAGTTTCATAAGAATCGCTAATACCGCATTTGGAGTGCAAATTATTATTTAATTCCGCCTCTATAACTACCTTCCACCCAAGCTGCTCAGCAACCGATAACACCGTTAAAAAGTAAGCTGAAATAGATTTATTTATCTTTCTTCCGAACAAGGCTACCTTCATGACTAAAATCGCATAAAATTAATTAAGGCATCGTAGCGCCACTGAATGTCTTCTGCCACGGCCGCTGCCTGATACGAGGCCTTTATTTTATAATCGTAGCGTTCGAAAGTGAGAATAATTCTTGTTAGATTGGTTTCATTAATTTTCAACGTAACCTCTAAAACGGAGGAAGCGGCATCGGAAAGAATGTAAGAACTTAAAATTTTGGCGTTATTGCTTTCTACTATTTGCCCAATTTGCGCCATAGAATAATCTATCGAATTCACCTCTAACACCAGAATGCTTCCCGGCTCTTTAATGCTACCGATATTTGCCAAAGTGGTCATCAAATGATAGATACTAGAACAACCCAGGTAATTTTCATTTGCATCTAGAATAGGAATAATGCTCAGTTTATGTTCCGACATCATAGCTAACACATCATAAATATGTGCATTTTCATTTACATAGGGCCGTGGTAGATGGTCGAACAAGTCATCTAACGAATCAGAGAGAATTAAGCGATCGAATATAGCTGCTTCAGAAACGACACCTACAAAAGCGCCACCTTTAAGCACTGCCAAATGGGTTACTTTAAATTCATCCATCCAATTAATTGCTTTTTCACCAGAATCGGTATGAATTAGCGGTGGAATTTCGTCGGTAATAAGTTCAAAAGCACGCATAGATTGAGCAAAAGTAGTGAAATACTATAAGAATTAGTAATTTTGTGGACTTAAAATTAACTATGACTAGGCTAAGTGTGAATGTTAATAAAATTGCAACGCTTCGCAATGCACGCGGTGGAAATTTACCCGATGTTGTGCAGTTTGCACTCGACTGCGAACGATTCGGAGCCGATGGAATTACGGTACATCCACGGCCAGACGAACGCCACATCACCAGAGCGGACACTTTACAGCTTAGTAAGTCCATTAAAACCGAATTAAATATCGAAGGATATCCTGACAAACGCTTCATGGAAATCGTTTCGGAATGCCGTCCAACACAAGCCACTTTAGTTCCCGATCCACCAAATGTATTGACTTCTAATGCTGGCTGGGACTTAGAAAAAAACGGTGAAATGCTTTCGCCCATAATAGCAGAACTAAAGAAGATGGGTATTCGAGTTGCCTTATTCATGGGCACTGAGCTTAAGCAAATAGAACTAGCTGCACTTTTAGGAGCAGACCGTATTGAATTGTACACAGGACCCTATGCCGAAAATTACGACCTTAACCCTGCGACAGCGATTAGCGCATATATAGAAGCAGCTGAGTTTGCTCATTCGAAGGGATTAGGAATTAACGCAGGACACGATTTAAGTTTACAGAACTTAAGTCACTTCAAATCTTGCCTTCCAAATTTACTCGAGGTATCGATCGGCCATGCACTTATTAGCGAGGCACTTTATTTAGGAATAGACACCACTATTCAACGCTATCAGGCTTGCTTAAAAAAGGCTGATTTTTAATTTCTACCGAACGCTTCGGATAAGGAATTACAATATTATGTTGCCTAAACAAGCGATCTATTTCGAAACGAATATCCGATTTGTAGTTAATTATATCCCAACTATGATCGGCCCAAAAAATTAACTCCATTGCTAATCCGTTATCCGAAAAACCTCCAAGGCGAACAAATACAGGCTGATTTTTTTTGACCTTAGGGTGCGCCAAAGCAGCCTCGATTAATAATTTTGAAACCAATTCAGTATTTGTTCCATACTCAACGAGTAAATCGATACTAAAACGAGATAACTCAGAACCGTGTGTCCAATTTTCAACTTGCTGCTGCGTTAGACGCGTATTTGGAATTATTAAAACATTTCCCTCACGAGTTTCAATTTGTGTGGTACGCGCATTAATTTTCAGGATTTTAGCAACAATAGAAGATTGATTGGTAGTACCTGACACTTCGACAATATCGCCGATCCTAATGTTTCCCTCCACTAATAGAACAACGCCTGCTATGATGTCTTTAAAAACATCTTGAAGCCCTAATCCCAATCCGACGAGTATACCCACGGACCCAGTTAAAATTAGGGTTAAGTTGATTTCGAGTATTTGGCAAGTTATTAAAAAAGCTGCTAAATAGATAAAATAAGCGGAGATTTGGATATATACATACTCCGTCCCATTATCAAATTTTGCATTATTTCTTAACGTTCGCGTCAAGTATAATTTTGTCAAATTAACCACCATTCGTGTGCCAATAATGACAACAACAATTACTAACACATGGTAAAAAGTCAGGTTAAACGATTTAAGATTAATGAACTTGTAATTCAAAAAATCCATTAATGAAATAGATTCATTGTTAAACCGAAAACTTAATAATGCGAAATAGATAGCAACTAGGTAAACACTTTGACTCACCAACTTCAGCCAGGTAAGGCGTCGACCCTCTATACTTATATTGGCACTTTTAAGGTAATTTTTTAGTCCCCTGTGAATTAGTCTCCTTAAAACAAAAGCAATTAAATAAATTATTAAAAGGAAAATAATATTCCAAAAACAAATTTTGAAAGGACCTAAATGAAAAATGGTAGTGCTTAACATGTTATTCGTTTAATGAATGATTCGTCCTAACTGGTCTGAAAGTTCTTTTTTAACTTTTTCATAAGCCATTTGCTCAGCAAGAATAAGCAATAAATTCTCCTGAGACAACTCGGTATCTTTCAATTTTTCTTGCAACATCAAAATATGCTCATTGACTTTATGATACTTAAAGTTAGACAATAAATTGGAAACCGTTTGAAGTAAATTATTATCCTCAGTAACGGTAATAATATTGAATTTGGCAATCCAATTTGGACTCAATTCGGACTCAAAAGTATCAAGTCCACTGACAAAAGAAACCAATTTTTGATCTTCCAAATTTTGGAAATAAGCACTTGAATACACCCTATTTTCTGACAAACCGGCAAGGAATAAATTATAGATTGTTAAACAAAATGGATTTCGAAAAGTAAGTTCATCTTCAATTAATACTCGACAAACAAACTCTACTATAGTTAATTTTTCAGCCTCTTCCCCCTCATTATACACGAGTGAAATTTCACGATTACCAAATTGCAACATAATCCGAATTAACTCAATTTCATAAACGAACTCCACTTTTTCTATCGCAAGTGGAGAAGAAGGAAGGGGATTAGTAAATCCTAAATCGCGCACCATTGGTTCGTTAATTGAATTGGCCAGTACATTTTTTCGAAGTCGAATTAATTCATTGGCAACCATTCCCTCGTCAATTTCAAAATGAACTGCTAATTCTTTTGCATAAACGCTCCTTGTTATATGATCGGGAATCAAAGAAACAGAATGAATTATTTCTTTAATCAATTTTGCCTTTTGCAGCGGATCATTTTGTCCATCAGAAAGTAAAACAGACGCCTTGAAGGTAATAAAATCTTTTTTATTCGTCGCAAGAAAATCCATAACCTCGGCTGTACTATGTCGTTTTGCGTAGGAATCCGGATCATCACCGTCTGGAAACAAGACCACCTTTACATTCATACCTTCTTGCAAAATTAAATCTATGCCACGAAAAGAAGCTTTAATACCTGCTGCATCGCCATCAAATAAAATAGTGATGTTTTTTGTATACCTACTAATTAGTTTAATTTGCTCTTTGGTAAGCGATGTGCCGGAGGAGGAAACCACATTTTGAACCCCTGCTTGATGCATACTAATCACGTCTGTGTAACCTTCGCATAACAAGCATTCATCATACTTTGTAATATCCCCTTTCGCAAAGAAAAGTCCATACAAAATTTGACTTTTGTTGTAAACGATGCTATCAGGTGAATTAAAATATTTAGCTATTTTCTTATCGTTTTGTAGTGTTCTTGCTCCGAATCCGAGAACGCGCCCCGAAATACTTTGGATAGGAAAGATTACCCTTCCCCGAAAGAAATCAAACAAACTACCTTCCTTTGATTTGGTTAGTCCGACGCTTTCAAGATAAGCCAATTTATACCCTTTCGCGAGGGCATTTTTCGTAAAACTATCGGCTTTATTTAGACAATAACCCAATTGAAATTTTTCGATGATATCTCTTCGATACCCCCTCTCTTCGAAATAAGATAATCCAATTGCTTGTCCTTCATTTGAATTCAAAAGATTGTCAGCAAAATATTCTCGCGCAAACTCATTAATTATGAATAAACTATCTCGCTCTGTGTTTTGGGCAAGCTCCTCCGCAGAAGGTGCTACATCTTTAGGGATTTCAATGCCATATTTTTCGGCTAGCCATCTCAATGCCTCAGGATAAGAATAATGTTCTTTTTCCATCAGAAATGAAACCACCGTACCCCCTTTACCGGTTGAAAAGCACTTAAAAATTTGCTTAGCCGGGGATACTACAAACGAAGCCGTTTTTTCATCTGTAAACGGACTCAGCCCTTTCAAATTTGATCCCGCACGCTTCAGTTGAACAAATTCACCAATCACCTCTTCAATTCGAGAAGTTTGCATGATAGTCTCAATAATGGCGGTTGATATTTTACTCATTATTTACCGTTACTGTAATCTTTTTCTTTGGTAATTTTTCCATTTGTGTCGTAGGTAGTCCAAACGCCTACCATGGTATCATTTCGGTATTCTCCCCTGTAATGCATTCTTCCATTTGGGTATTTTACGAGTGAAAAACCGTCCTTAAGCCCATTTGAATAGAAAGTAATTGATAATTCATTCCCGCCCTCGGAAAAGAAAACCCATTTTCCGTTTCGACGATACTTTTCGTCTTGTGCTCCTTCAAATTTTTTACTTTTTTTACCGGGATACCATTCGGTGTAAATACCGTTTTTAATTTCCACTAAATCTTCCTTTCTCTCAATGATTGACGAAGATTTGTCTTCATCATTCTGACAGGCAAAAACAACTGATAAGATGATGATATAGCTAAAAATATTTTTCATTTTTCTCTATTCATGGTGTAATTAACAAGACCTACAAGCGAATTCTTGGCGTCGGAAGCGGGTATTTCTTTTAATAATTCAAGCGCATTATTTCCAAACTCCAACATTTTCCAATGAGCATACTCAATCCCTCCTGACTGAATAACCAATTCAATAGCGCGATTAACGGAAGCCGATTGATCATTTTTAAAGGTCACAATATCCACTAATTCGTTGCGGTCTTTAACTGGAGCATTATTAATTGCAAATATCAAGGGTAGCGTCATTTTTTTTTCACGAATATCAATACCAGTTGGTTTTCCAATTTTTTCAGAAGACCCATAATCAAATATATCATCTTTAATTTGAAAAGCGAGACCAACTAGTTCGCCAAAACGAAACATCGTATCTGACCATTTGCTTGCGCCTACGCTAATTGCTCCGGCTTCGCAGCAGGTTGCGATAAGTGAGGCCGTCTTTTTTTTGATTATCTCAAAATATATTTCCTCCGTAATGTCAAGCCGTCTTGTCTTTTCTATCTGCAATAATTCCCCCTCCGACATTTCGCGAACGGATCGGGCAACAATTTTAAGCAACTCCGTATTTTCTTTTTCAAGCGATAATAACAATATTCTTGAAAGCATGTAATCGCCAACAAGTACCGCAATTTTATTTTTCCACAAGGCATTCACCGAAAAATATCCTCGTCTTTCGTTTGCATCGTCTACCACATCGTCATGCACCAAGGTTGCTGTATGAAGGAGTTCAACTAATGCGGCAGCATCGTAGGTTTTATCACCCACCTCACCCAGCATTTTAGCCGTTAAAAAGACAAACATGGGGCGCATCTGTTTACCTTTACGTTTAACAATGTACTGCGTGACTTTATCTAAGAGAGGAACTTTTGAACGCATCGTTTCGGTGAAGTGCGCGTCAAAATCGTGCATTTCATTGGCAATAGGAACCATTATTTCTTCTACCGAAATCATTAAACAAAAATACTATTTAGAACTGAGCTACTGAGCTGATTAGAACATCTTTTCTCTTTTGAGCATGTAATTTAGTAAAACAGACTGAAATCCTTGGTTTATATCCGACTCGACAAAATCAATTTTGTAGTCCGTGCATCGCGACTTTATTTCATTCATATAAGAACGTATGCCTTCTTTATACTTTTCTTTGATTTCGGCGGGCATTAACTTTATTTTTTCGCCAGTTTCCATATCAATTAATTGGTAAGGGCGGTTGTCGAGCTCAAAATCCATTTCTAGTTTGGAGTCCGTAACATGAAAAACAACCACCTCATGTTTATTATGCTTTAGATGATTCAAGGCTTGAAACATTTCCTCTATTCGATCTGAATCACCCAACAAGTCCGTAAAAAGAAGAATCAAACTTCGTTTATGACTCAATTCAGCAATATCATGCAAGGTTTGAATTGTATCAGTGCTTCTTTTTTCCTTTTCATCATAATTCATATACCACTTCTCCATTTCGGAATACAAAAACCGATGGTGGGCAGTACTCGATTTAGCTGGAGAATTAACATGTATTTTGTCCGAAAAAATGGTAAGTCCTACGGCATCACGTTGCTTTCTGAGCAATTCAATCAAGCTAGCTGCTGCATACACAGAGAAGATGAGTTTAGTCAATTTAGCGTCCTTAGGAAAGAACATGGAGCTGGAACAATCAATTAGAAGTTGGCAACGCAGGTTGGTTTCTTCTTCATATTTTTTTGTAAACAACTTATCTGTCCTTCCATAAAGCTTCCAATCGATGTGCCGAGTAGATTCACCCGGATTATAGATGCGATGTTCCGCAAATTCTACAGAAAAACCATGAAAAGGACTCTTGTGAAGACCTGTAATAAAACCTTCCACCACTTGTTTTGCTAACAATTCTAAATTGCCAAAATCAGCTAAAAGGGCTTTATCAATCGATTTATCAATCATTGTTTATGTCTAATTTATGAATTTTCAAAGATAGTCAAGAAATGCAATAAGTAGTAAATATAAAGTATCTTAACATATTATTGAGTTGATAATAAAATGAAGCAACTTAAGCCTTTATTTCACGTCTGAAGTTTAAATCCCAAAATAAAGATCATGAAAAAAAATCTACTTTTCACCCTAATTTGCGGTTTTTGCCTATTATCTACCTCGTTTTATCAGGCACAAGTTGCAGGATATGCGCTAACAGGTTTAAATCAAACTAACACAAGTAGCACATTAAGTTGTGATTCAACCATCACAATGAGTTTTTCTGCTCAAACAACTGCCTCTTTTGCGGGGACCGTTCCAACAGATATTCAGAACGTAATAATCGGTAATAATTTTGCTCCTTTTCAGTTTCAAGTTTCAATTAATTGGGGTGATGGCGCAACAACCACACATGGCGCTGGAACATCAACTTCAGGCACCTTAATTAATTTCAATCCGCCAATAAGCCATACTTATCTTTCCTCGGGAACATTTCCAATTTCAATAACAGTTTATAATCCTGCCAACCAAACCTTTGCAATTGACACCATCAACTATACGATTGGATGTCAGGGAAATAATTACATGTGTATGGGTGGACAGGTATTTTGTGATACCGATGGAAATGGCAGTTTTAATGCTGGAGACATTCCCATAATAAATGCTCCAGTAAACCTCGTATCCAATGGGATTACTTACACTGGTTATACAAACAACACAGGTTTTTATACAATTTCTTACTCAGGTACTGCTGGACAACCTTCAATTGTATCTGTAAATGCTAATTGGCTTTCTGCTAGCGGCTATACCTTAAATCCAAACCTTCAAACAATTATCAATGTTGGTTGCAACTTAGGAATTCCTCCTGCCGTCAGCAATTTTGCTATTAATTGCGGAAACAACCCGGGAAATACTTATTGCTACGCAGGATTTGTGTTCTGCGATGCAAATGGAAATGGCACCATGGATCCTAACGAATCTCCCATCTCTGGGGCACCTGTGTTATTAACTTCGCAAATGTTCGGGGCAATTACAGTTACGGTATATACCGATACCAACGGATTCTTCCTCTATTGCGGACAAATTTCAAACACAAATCAGGTGCTAGGTGTAATTAACCAACAATGGTTAACGTATAATGGCTACACAATGCCAAATAATATCATTACCCTTATTGGCATTAATTCGCCAACACCAAATCCTGGTTATTTTGCAGTAAATTGTGGAGGTGGAGCCAATTTATGTGCTGATTTATGGAGTACTGTTACACCATGGATCGGATACTATCAAAACACGACTGCCTATTTCCACTTAAATTGGGGTTCTTTCGGACCCGGACCAGTTGGACCCTATACATTAACCTTAACTTATCCAGCTGGAGTTACTGTAAATTCAGGATCAATCGCTAATCCAGGATACGTAATTACTGGGAATACAATTACATGGAATTTAAATTCTGCATCGGCTTCTTTCTCTTCTACGGATTTAATAACGTTTAATGTTCCTGCAGGAATAGCAAATGGCACGCAACATTTCTTTACGTCCACAATTACTCCTGCTGGAAATATAGTTGATTGTTCTAATTTAAATAACAATGGATCACTTTTACAAATCGTTGGTAATAGCTATGATCCAAATGACAAAGTGGTTGGACGACCTGCTATCTACGAATCATTAGCCATTCCTTCGGAACAAATCGACGCTAGTTTAACTGATGCCTTAACCTACACGATTCAATTTCAAAATACAGGAACAGCTCCTGCACAGAATATCTACATTCTCGACACCTTAGATGCAAACCTTGACTGGTCCACTTTTAGTCTTATTGAAGCTACCCACAACCTTCAAATAGTTAATTTAGGGAATGGAATACTGCGTTTTGAATTTCCTTCCATATGGTTAGCAGATTCCACAACAAACGAACCTGCAAGTCACGGGCATTTAGTATATAGAATTCAAGAGAATACTAACAATTTGGTCGGTAGTACCATTGAAAATACGGCTTATATTTATTTTGATTGGAATGCCCCTATCATAACCAACACTACTTATAATATAAACACGATGTTATGGGGAATTGATGAGTCAAGTATGAACCAATACAAGCTATACCCGAATCCTAGTGCTGATAACATTTCTATTACAGGAAATGTTACCAACTTCGCCTACAAGATTTTGGATATGTCAGGACGGGAATTAGTTAGCGGTCAAGGAAACAATGGTTTGGCAAAAATAGCAATTGAATCATTAACAAACGGTCACTATTTAGTTCAGATCGTTTCAGAAAATTCGAATGAAACGCTTTCATTTATTAAGCAATAATAACAACCTCTCCAAGCAAAAAAAGAGCGACATTAGTCGCTCTTTTTTTTTGTTTATTTTAGCTAAAACATTAACTGATTAAATCCCATGAAAATATCATTCGCAATTTTAGTAATCCTTAGTTTATTTACCTCTTGTAAGAAAAATAAGAGAGACACCTTGACTGGTACTTGGGAATTAAAAGAAGTATTAATGGATCCCGGAAATGGAAGTGGCGTATTCACTGCAGTAAGTAGCGATAAAAATTTAGTATTCAATACCAACGGAAATGTTAATTCCAATGGAATAATCTGCGATATGTCTATTGAATCTAATACAAGTACATCTGGCACTTATTCAGAAAATGATTCTACAATTATTTCTGCTACATGTCAAAATTTAATAATCAAATATGAATTAAGCGGCGACACATTAATTCTTATTTACCCTTGTATCGAAGCGTGCAAAGCGAAATATAATAGGGTGAATTAAAATCATTATTAAAAAAGCATCCCTAAATACAGGCAATCTAATTTTTACTCCTTTACAATTCTAATCGATTCTCCAAGTATATTTAGTAGATAAATACCTGATTTAAATGAAGTCAAATCAATGAATTCATTTTCTTGCGTGATAAGTTTCTCAATTACTTTTCTACCTGCAATATCAAATAAGGAGATTTTTTCTCCCTTTAGGTTAATAGCCAATCCTGACACAAGAACCGTATTTTGAGTTGGGTTAGGATAAACAGCAAACGTGCTACCTTTAGCGGTTTCATTAAGCGATAAAATTCCAACTACTTGAAACGAAGTATCAGCATCACCGCAGGCATTGCTGGTTATTAAATATACGTTGTAATTACCCGGAGCTGTATACAAATGTGTTGGATTTTGCAAAGATGACGTATTACCATCACCAAAATCCCACGAATAATTGGTCCCATTTACTGATGTATTCGTGAAGGTCATTGCGCCACCAACCGCCACAAAACTAAAACTCGCCGTTGGACTTTGAGCAATATTAATTGTTGCACTTGAAGAAGCACTGCTACCACAAACGTTATCCGCAGTAAGTGATAGTTGACCACCCAAGTTATCTAGTGTAACATTTATGGTATTTGAATTACTTGTACCAAGCCATCCGGGTGCTAATGTCCAAGTATAAAAAACATTTGGGACAGCTGCTACCGAGTAATTTTCAATTGCAAAGGGACATGGCACTAAATTTCCACTTATAACAGAAGGCGCGTTAGGAAGAACGGAAACAGTGACATAGGCAGTGTCTTGAAAGGTACTTTGATTAAGCCCATCACTCACCGTAAGTGAAACCGGATATTGACCTGGCGCAGTGTAAACCACCGAAGGATTAGGCAAAGTAGAAAATGCAGGTGTACCACCTGAAAAACTCCAATTCCATGAAGTTACGGTTCCACCACTCGTTAAATCGGTAAAAGTTACGGTGTCACCTACGCAAATGTTATTGGGGGTACCATTAAAAGCGACCGTTAAAGGGCTCGTTAAATTATTCCACTTCCACATACCGTTCGTAGTGGCGTTTGTATTAAACCAACCCGACCATCCAATCGAAGGATTTATAAATTCAACATACAAGTGTTGATCTGTATCAATAGTAGTCCAATTTACCCCGGCATCTAAACTATAAGAAGAACCCGAACCGCCAGCTGCTGATCCAGTCGAAAAAATCGTATTGGTTCCTTCAACAGCGCAAAGCCCCGAGGTGAAAACAGTTCCAATTTCCGTAACCGGCGTCCAGTTAGCACCCGAATTAATTGTTTTAAAGATATTCGCGTTTACATCGACAATCATTCCGTTCGTTGTAGAACTAAAAGAGAAATTAGCGCTCATACCAGCGGTAACCCCACCGCCAAAATCCAATACTGGCGTGTTGTAAACTACCCAATTTGCACCTCGATTTGATGAATAAAAAAGTCTTCCTTTACTCGTTGAAAACCATACGTTATCTCCCACCACTTCAATCTGTCTTACATAACCGTATTCGTTAGCTGCATTTGGATTAGGGATATTTGCTCCTGAAACTAAAGTCCATGTGGTTCCACCATTCGTAGTCCGATAAATTTCAAATTCACCGTTAATAGGATCGCCTTGACACACCCCTTCATTCGCGTTCCAAAAATAAACGACATTCGTAAATGAAGCTGCGTTATTAAATGTTGCTGTATTTTGTCTGGTCCAAGTGGTTCCCCCGTTGGTCGTTTTCCAAATTCCACCAACCTGACCAGCAGCATTTGGATAGGCCGCCAACCAGGCAGTGGTTGAATTAATTGCATGGATCATGGAAATCCCTAATCCTGCATTTCCGACATTTATATTTCCGGGCGTCCAGGTGGTTCCTCCATTGATTGTCTTTGTGAACTGTTGAACGTTTGCGGTTCCCCCACTGCCATCGTATGCCGTTGCCCAAATGACATTTTGATCTACAATAGAAATATGATTAATTCCGCGAGATGCTTGTGAAAACCCTGAATTTTGGATAATCCAATTTCCATAGGGCGCAATTGTAACTGTAACATAATTATTTTTTAGTTTAGTTGCATTCGATTGAGAATTAGTAATCACGAGCGAGACATTATAAACCCCAGCGGTGGCGTAAGTAATCGCGGGTGGATTTTGACCATTGTAACTAGCAGGAGTGCCACCCGGAAAACTCCACTGCCAAGAGGAGATGGCATTTCCACCATTCGCTGAATTATCATAAAACTGAACAGAATCACCCTCAACAATTGTGGTAGGAATTCCAAAGAAATTAGGGATTGGATTTCCAGCTATTGTTCCTGCTGTTGCGCACTGTAAAGCGGCGAGTGCATTTATTCTCGGTCCGATATTTTGGTTTATGACTACACCAGAGGAAAGCAAACACGACAAAACTTGTGCAGGCGTTAGGCTGGGGTTTAAACTTAGCATAAGTCCAACAAGTCCCGCCGCAAAAGGAGTAGCCATGGAGGTGCCACTTAGTTTCGCATACGTATTTCCGGTTGTCGAATATACCGTACTTTGTAGACCTCCGTATGAGAATCCACCTGGTGCAGCAATATCAACAAATGCAGTGGCCCCATTGTAATTTGAAAAACTTGAACGGCTATCATTAAAATCTACAGATCCCACTCCTATTACGTTGGCATACCCTGCCGGATACTGTACCGTCGTATTTCCATCATTTCCTGCAGCGGCCATAAACACAATTTCAGGATACGCATTTATCAAGGTCTGAAATGATTGAGATAGTGTTGGTCCACCGAAAGACATATTAACTACGTGCGCACCATTTTGACAAGCCCATTGAACAGCAGCGTAACCGTACCAAACACCTCCGGAATTTGTGGCACTATTTGGCGTAGCTTTTACACCGATCAACTCTACATTAGCACCGAGAGACGCTATTCCCATTGCATTATTTATATCTGCTGTGGCCAAACCAGCGCAATGCGTTCCGTGCGACCACCCGTTATTTTGGGCATACGTTAATGGAGGTGCTGCATTAAAATCATTGTCTGCCACGTCGTACTGTTTAAAAACCGTTAAATCATTGTGTGTAGAGTAAACCGCGTTATCAACAACCGCAATTTTAACTTGGTTACGACCTACGCTTAAATTCCAAGCGGATTCTGATCCAACCAATGTATGGTACCACTTATCAGTACCGGTGTGATAGGTATCATTCGGCACGAAATCTGACTTATAAATTGGTTCTTTTTCAGCAAAGGCAACTACATTTAAGGTTTCAAGGCGCTTAATTAGCTCATCAATTTTTGAGAAATCAGAAAAATAAATTCTGTAAATATTCATTAAACTAGGCTTGTATGTGAAATAGCTAGGCCTTTCAATCTTAGTAATATTTACATCACCCAACAAATTATTCAATTCAGGATATTGAACGAGCAACTCTACAAGCGAAAAATCATTCGGGTCAAGTTGCTTTTTTTGCTGCTGATTAGGATAAATGTCACCTTTCAGTTGAAACATTATTCTGCCATCCAAAAAGTCAGCTTGAAAAGATTGTGCTTGAATGTAATTCAATGAGAATATTAAAAGAGCTAGTAGGGAAAAGTTTTTTAACATATTATACAGATAAGTATTTATTAATTTGGATTATTCAAGTTCAAAAATAAAAATAAGTTTGCACAATAGCGGGATAAGTATTAAAAAATAAAGTTAGCAAATGACTGATTTGTGCGAATACTGAGAAACTAGAACAATCCTTTTCCATTAAAAAAAAATTTCTTATGTAGCAGTGCATCGTTATATGTCGAATTAATTACTTTGGCTTCGTGTAACATTTCAATCCTTTTTCTCTCATTCAAAGAAAGTTTTCCATCGAGAATGAAGCCAAGAAGAATTATTTTTTCGTTTAGGCCTTTAAAATCATCTTCGCTATTGGCCAAATTTTGAATGTATTTTTCTTGCGAAGTATGATTAAGCGGTTCCAATGGGATATTGAATTTACTGATAATCAATTTTGATAGTAGAAAATGATTTTGGTGAAAATCTCTTTTACTTGTTGCTATAAACTGTAAGGTATCGAACAAAAGTTTTTTTTCGTTCTCATTAAGTTCCCTGAAATTTAATACTTGCTTATCAAAGTGTGGTAGGTAATTTTGACACATTATTATTATTCTAGCTTCGCGTAAAACCTTTCTTGTACCCCAAGCATTCCAAAAAGCAAAAACAGGAATGCCTAGCATATCAATTACCTGACGCACAGCATATCTCCCGAGTAAGCGTCTGGCAACTAACTTTACAATTACATTACTAAGTGTGGCCTTAAGTTTTTGCAGTAGATTTAAGAAAAAGATTTTACTTTTACTAAATCCCAAAAATGGATTGATTCCTAATGTTAAAATTTCTTTGTTTTTCTTTTGGTTAGCAATGTTTATTAATAGCGATTTCCGTTCACCTTCATTTTCATTCTCATCACTAATAAAACCTGTTGCATAAGCAATTATGTGAGCGCAATAAATATCTAGAAAAGATAGGATTAAAATTTCGATGTATAAAAGAATCAAACCATAAATGAAACATATAATAGAAAAATCAAAGTTGACATCAATGATAGGGATAGGATACGATTGGTTTGAAAAAAAAGAAGGAAAATAATATTGAGGAAGATACAATGCTAAAACCATAAACGCGCCTGTAAAAGCGGACAAAAAGATTACTCTAAATTCTATTTTTTTAATGTACCGAATTTCAGTTTCATTTAATAAGTGAATTGAACTATCGGAAATGGATTTTCTTGATTTTTTAGCAATGAATAAGTAAATGAATTTATCAAGCATTTTTATATTTTAAAATTATTAGCTAATAATTCACCCATTAAAAGTAGTATATAAATGTGGAGTCTAAAACAAATAGGGATTAAAGTTGTGTTAGAAAACGCATTTTAAACTAAAAGACAATCTATTTGGACAAACAAATCGCTTGATTTAACAGCACCATCAAATAACTACCAATTTCGGTCAAAAGCAGCATCAACCATAGCATCCGTCGTGCTTGTTTTCAGTGCATAATTAAAACCTGCATACACCGAATAGGCGCCAATATTTCCTTTTTTATCGATAGCAATAAAACCACATTGTAAATTAGTTAAATCATTGTGTTTTTTAATAATACGATGAACAACTTCCTTACAAGCATCTCCCGGCGTATACCCATGACGCATTAATTCAACGACCATACTACTTCCAGAAACACGAATAATTGCCTCTCCAAGTCCAGTTGAAGTGGCCGCACCGACCTCATTATCCACAAACAAACCAGCTCCAATAATAGGAGAATCCCCTACTCTGCCATGCATTTTGTAAGCCCATCCACTTGTAGTACAAGCACCACTCAAATCGCCATTTGCATCCATCGCAATCATACCAATTGTATCGTGATTCTCATGATTAATTATTGGTTTTTTGAACAAATCTTTGTTTTCTTTTTTCCAAATCTGCCAATCTTTCTTTACCTCAGGAATCGGTGTCTTTGATTTTTCAAAACCACGATCTGATGCGAAATTTTCTGCGCCCTCACCAACTAGCATTACGTGTTGTGTGTTTTCCATCACTGCCCTAGCCACAGAAATGGGATGCGCAAAACCCTCTAAAAAAGCAACAGCACCACAGCGCGATTTTTCATCCATGATGCAAGCGTCCAATGTAACATGCCCATCTCGATCTGGCCTACCACCGATACCGACACTTCGATTTGTAATGTCTGCCTCGGTTACCCGAACCCCAGCCTCAACCGCATCGACAGCTTTCCCCCCCTTTTGAAGAACCTCCCAGGCAGCTCGATTGGCTTCTAGACCGTGCACCCATGTTGACAAGACGATTGGTCCAGTAGTGACCCCCTCAAAGGAAGCGGATAATAGCGTTGCCCCTTTAACAGGTTGAAGCAAGCTAATAGCACCTAAACTCAAACCCGTTTTGAAAAAAGACCTTCTTTTCATTTATTTTTTCTTCTTTAATTCGCCCGCCAACCAACTTTGGAACATCCTTGCGTTCTTCATGTGTTCTTCTCCCGAAACAGCAAAATTATGCCGGTGAGAATAATCAGCTTTTGCACACATATAAACATATCCGTGTTGTGCACGGTTTAATACGGCATCAACAACTGCTGTTGATGGAAGACAAATGGGTCCAGGAGGCAAACCTTTAATTTTATAAGTATTGTAGGCACAATCTATTTCTCTGTGAATATTTAATAAGCGCTGAACGCCTTTTAATTTATCGCCCCAACAAAACTTAAACGTTGGATCTGATTGTAAGCGAACACCTTTTGCAATACGATTTAAATACAAACCAGCGATGATTGGCCATTCTTCCGAAATAATAGATTGCTCACAATAAACAATACTAGCTAAAGTGACAACTTGACTAGGAGTAGATAAACCAATTTTCCTCATCATGTTCTGCCGTTCAGGTGTCCAAAATGATTTAAATTCTCGCGCCATTCGTTCTAAAAACTGCTTTTCATCGGTGTCATAATAAAATTGATAGGTATCTGGGATAAACATCGCAGGAAACTGTTCTTGCGTAAAACCATATTTTGACAAAATCACTTCATCAGAAAGAAAACTAATTAATTTAGCACTATCAATTAATAATATATTCGACACTTTTTCTGCTAGGTCATTTATCGTATTACAATTGTTGAATTTGACCGCTACTTCAACCTCGCCATTACCGGTTCCGTTTGCATTGAGCGTAAAACCATTTAAAAGCGTACGATACGATGTTGCAGACTTAATTTCATATTTTCCCAGTGCAATATTTTTTTTAGTTAAGCCCTTGTACTTTCCTATCGAAAGAAACGCAGGAACGTCGTCGATGACACCATCTTTTTGCAAAAGGACAGCCAATTCCTCCAACGTTAGTGGTTTTTTAATGTAAAAATTACTAGTTTGAGAGTTAACAGACGTTTTTAGACCAGCTAAATAAATTAGTCCTTTTGGTAGAACAATAATAAGTCCGAGGAGTATGGCACAAATAGCAAAAATTATAACCCTTCTTTTTTTAAACATAACTGATAACATATTTCATCGATTCGTTGTTGCTGTATTCGATACCAATTTTTTCTTACTCCTACCAATTCAAATCTTAATCCCTCAAATAAAGAAATACTCGGCAAATTATCGGCGTGTATAAAGCATTGTAAATTTACCAAATCCAATACATTTTCGGCATAATCTATTAAAATAATTAGCGCTTGTTTGGCGTAACCCAACATGCGATGTTCTTGATTTGCAATTAGGATTCCTACCGTTGCGAAACCGTGTTTGAAATTAACGTCATATAAATCGATTGCACCAATTGCAAGACCAGACTTTTTAAGGCAAATAATTAACCTCAATTGTCCGGAGGTTCGCACAGAGGCATACTGTTCAATCAAATTGTGAATGCCATGCATAGAAAAAGGCACTTCTGTATTGGCAATCCGCCAATGATTTGTATCATTTTCCCACAAGAAAAGTGTCGTTGCATCTGTACTTTCCACTGCCCGCAAAAAAAGATCCTCCGACCTTAAAAATGTACCCATACACTAAAAAACTATTTTTTTAACTTTCCTAATTTTAGCAAAAGTGAAAAAATATTTTCAAATGACTCTTAGTTTACGGTGAATTATCAAAAATTAAAACGGAGAAGCCCAAGCAGTGATATGATACGATGATACTAATAATGAAACAACATTAGTTATACGTGAATAGTACCTTGAAAAACGAAATTGGCCGGACCTGATAAAACAATTTGCGAATACTTCCCCTCACTTTCTCGCTTAAAACTGACCGATAACTCGCCCCCTTTGACCACAACTTGAACGGCATTATCATTTGATTTAGATAAGTAATTGTGAACCAAAGCACAAGCTGTAGCGCCAGTACCACAGGAAAGCGTTTCATCTTCAACACCTCTTTCGTAAGTAACAATTTCAATTTTTTGGACAGCTATTTTGCGCACGAGATTAACGTTTATCCCTTCTTTTTTGAAAGGTTCGCTATATCGAATTTCCTTACCCGTTCGAACGATATTTTCATTAGTTAAATCATCATTAAATTCAACGTAATGAGGTGAGCCCGTATTTAAAACGTAAGCATTATTAAACTGATGAATTTCAATAACATCACACATTTTAATAGCAACTACATTATTCAGTAGAGAAGCAGCATGCTTACCATCAATTGCATTAAAAGTGGTTGTACCCTTATGAATTCCCAAAGCATACGTGTACAAAACGGCACAACGCGACCCATTTCCACAAAAGCTTTTGGAGCCGTCAGCATTAAAATAATCCATGTAAAAATCGGAGGTGCTATCAACATTAATAAGAATTAGTCCGTCTGCACCAATACCAAATTTTCGATCACACAAATGGGTAATCATTGTGAAGGACAAAAAATCATAGTTACCAGATAAGTTATTGATCAGTATAAAATCATTTCCTGTGCCTTCGTACTTGACAAATTGAATTTCACGCATAGTAGGCAAATATAGAAAATCGTATGCTGTAAGTGTCATTTAAATTAGAATTTCGAAAATAATAGTAAGCGATTATTTATTTCAGGTTTTGGAAACCAAACTAGTTCGGCAAGTTAATTTATTTTGTTTTTCGGCATAGGAATTGTTAGGAGTACGGCCGTTGGAATATGGCATATACTAACAAAAAACTTTTTTTTTTTTTACTTGTTTATTCAGCTATAAAAAAAAAATTATTTTTGAATTTATTGTTTAATTAAATTTAACTCTACCAGCATGAAAACGCCTAGTTTATTAAAAATTTTAATTTTCGGAATAATTGGAGGAACAATCCCGCTTGCGATTTACGCAACTTTTTCATCTGTCAACAATTCGCTCTCTGATGAAGTTATTGATGGAAACCGCCAAAATGCGTCCAAATTTGCAAGTCTGTCAGGTGCCGGTCCGGTAGATTTCGTTCCAGCTGCTGAAAGTACAATTAATTCCGTAGTGCATGTAACAACGAAAGTGGTTCGAACTTCTTTTCAGCGCGATCCGTTTCAAGAATTTTTTTATGGTCCTGGTGCAGGTGGTCGAGAATTCAAACAATACGGCGCCGCAGCTGGCTCAGGAGTAATAGTTTCCTCTGAAGGATACATAGTTACCAACAATCATGTTATTGCTGAAGCAAGTGAAATTGAAGTAACACTTAATGATAATTCAAAATACACAGCGAAATTAGTAGGAACGGATCCTTCAACAGACATTGCGGTTTTAAAGATTGAAGGAAGTAAGCCATTCCAACCAATTTCCTTGGGTAATAGTGACGATGTAAAAATTGGCGAATGGGTGCTAGCTGTAGGAAATCCGTTTAATTTAACATCAACCGTAACAGCGGGAATAGTTTCGGCGAAAACTAGAAACATTAATCTTTTAGGTAACAAAGGTGATAATTCTCTTTTTCCTATTGAATCCTTCATACAAACTGATGCAGCTGTAAATCCCGGTAATAGTGGAGGCGCTCTTGTAAACACCAATGGAGAACTTATTGGTATTAATACAGCTATTGCATCGGAGACAGGCAGTTACTCGGGATACTCATTTGCTGTTCCTATTAATTTGGTTCAAAAAGTAATGCGCGACATCATTGATTACGGAATTGTACAACGTGGATTTCTCGGCGTTCAAATTTCGGATATTTCGCAAGAACTGAAAGAAAAAAATAACCTTCCTAACCTAAAAGGTGTTTTTATTTCAGGTGTTGTTGAAAATGGTAGTGCAGAAAAAGCTGGACTAAAAGAGGGCGATATTATCCTTAAAATTGGTGCAAAAGAAGTTAATTCCAGTGCAGCACTACAAGAGGAAATAGGTAAAAGAATGCCCGGCGATAAAGTTATGCTTAGCATTAGAAATAAAGATGGAAAAGAAATCACCAAAGAATTAATTTTAAGAAATCAAGACGGAGAAATAAAAATCACTTCTAAGGAAGAAATAATAAAAAATGCAGCGCTTGGGGCAACTTTCATTGAACTGACGGATAAGGAGAAAAAAGCATTAAACATCAACTACGGTGTCAAAATAAAAACTATTTCTGCTGGAAAGCTCAAGTCCATTGGTTTAGTTGTTGGCTCCATCATAACTAAAATCAATAACGAGCCGATTGATGATGTAGCCGAAATAGTCAACAAACTCAATGGATCGAACAACGGCATCTTGTTAGAGATAATGTCTGAAAGTGGTATTAAAGATTACCGTGGATTTGGACTCTAATTTTTTATTTATTTACAATCGAAGGTTGAAAAGTTGTTCAAAATGTTGAAATCTTAATTTTTTCTTTAGTTAAAATAGGTGTTACTTTGCAATCATAGGTTTATTACTAACTAATATTAAAGCGTTCTTTCATACATGAGACAACTAAAAATAACCAAATCAATTACCAACCGTGAAAGCCAATCATTAGACAAGTATTTACAAGATATCGGTCGAGAGGAATTGATCACTGCGGAACAAGAGGTAGAATTAGCCAGAAAGATTAAAGCTGGAGACCAAAAAGCACTAGAAAAATTAACGCGAGCCAATTTAAGGTTTGTTGTATCTGTAGCCAAGCAGTACCAAAATCAAGGGCTAACCCTTCCCGATTTAATTAATGAAGGAAATTTGGGATTAATTAAAGCAGCCCAAAAATTTGATGAAACAAGAGGATTCAAGTTCATTTCCTATGCCGTTTGGTGGATTCGCCAATCTATTTTACAAGCACTAGCAGAGCAAGCTCGTATTGTTCGCTTGCCACTTAATCAAGTTGGGTCGCTAAATAAAATTAACAAAGCTTTTTCAAGATTGGAACAAGAGTTTGAGCGTCCACCATCTGCAGAAGAATTGGCAGAGGCCTTAGACGTGCATGAAGACAAAATTAAAGAAAGCCTAAATGTATCTGGTAGACATGTATCAATGGATGCACCACTTTCTACCAATGAGGATGGAGGTACTTTAATGGATGTAATGGCTAATTCGGATGCACCAAAAACGGATCACGTATTGATGACCGAATCGTTGCAAAAAGAAATTGAAAGATCGCTGAGCACACTTACAGATAAAGAACGAGAAATTATTCGCTTATTTTTTGGAATTGGCATGAATCATGGATTAACTTTGGAGGAAATAGGATCTAAATTTAACTTAACCCGCGAACGAGTTAGACAAATCAAAGAAAAAGCGATTCGTCGTTTACGCCATGCATCTCGAAACAAATTATTAAAATCATACCTAGGATAAAATTATAGCAAAAAGCTAGTGAAGAAACTCACTAGCTTTTTTTTTGTCATAAAATTTTCAACCCACGCTGTAAATGAATGAAGCATTAAATTATGAGAATGAACTCGTAAAACACCTTGAGCAAGAAAAAGCTGCTGTAAAACTACAACGATACGTTGGGGAACTTCTTTACGAAAAAGGAATAGAGTTGGTGGTTTTTAGGCATCACCTAACTGATGCTACCATTTCTGAAATTCTGAATCTTCACAGTTATGCAGAAAAAGTGGTTAACAAGCCAATTGACGTTTTTACTACCTCAGCGCTAGCTCAAATTATTTTATCACTCAATTTAAAGCCTTCAAAATTAGATATCGGTAAACTAGCGAATGAATGGTTGTCCGAATCGGATACGCATGAATCCAAATTAGCCTTCATTCAAAAAAAATTGACCGGATTTGAACTAACTTCTTCACATGAAATTCAACCTAGAGACGTGGTCTTGTATGGTTTTGGAAGAATTGGCCGGCTTGCTGCGCGCGAATTAATACGACAAGCAGGTAAAGGACAACAATTGCGACTTCGTGCTATTGTTACCCGAGGATCAAGCGATGCCGACATAATTAAGCGTGCCTCCCTGCTACGAAATGATTCTGTCCATGGCGCATTCAAAGGAACCGTAATCGAGGACCTAGAAAACAAAACCTTAATTATCAATGGTCAAATAGTTAGTATGATTAACGCAGCTAACCCCGAAGATGTTGACTACACAAAATATGGTATTAATAATGCATTGGTGATTGACAATACAGGTGTTTTCACCACAAGAGAAACATTATCTCGGCACCTTAAGGCACCTGGTGTCGAAAAAGTAATACTTACTGCTCCAGGAAAAGAAATGCCAAATATCGTATTTGGAATTAACCAGCAAACGCTTAATTTAGAAGAGGAACAACTTTTTTCTGCGGCCTCTTGCACCACTAATGCTATATCCCCAATACTTAAAGTAGTAAATGATGTGTTTGGTGTTGAACTTGGACACATTGAGACCGTTCATGCCTACACGAATGATCAAAATTTATTAGATAACATGCACAAAAAGTCACGGCGAGGTAGAGCAGCAGCCGTTAATATGGTAATCACCTCCACCGGCGCTGGTAACGCAGTTACGAAAGTAATTCCTGACTTACAAGATAAATTAACCGCGAATGCAGTTCGAGTTCCCACTCCAAATGGATCGTTAGCGATACTAAGTCTGCAATTAGAAAGAAAAACATCTATAGAAGAACTCAATAATGCAGTAAAAAATGCTGCACTGAACGGCGATCTTGTAAATCAAATATATTATTCCATAGACCCTGAGCTTGTGTCATCAGATATAATAGGCAATACTTGCTGTTCAGTTTATGACTCCAATGCAACAATTGTATCCAAAAACGGAAAGAACGTTGTGTTGTATGCATGGTACGACAATGAATTTGGCTACACAAAACAAGTAATTCGATTAGCTAAATACGTTTGTAAAGTAAGAAGAGCAATTTATTATTGATTTGCTGATGTAGTAAAAGCAATATTTACTTTTTCTATCTAAGTTTGTTAATAAGTGAGTGATATTCAATGATTTCGAAAACTTTTTATGGCTAATTTTGTTCCACCACATAAAAATACATTATGCCAGCTGATATATTTGAAAAAATAAAAGCCAATAGAGGTCCGCTAGGACAACATGCGAAGGAATCACATGGCTATTTTACATTTCCTAAATTGGAGGGTGATATTGGTCCTCATATGGTTTTTAGAGGAAAAGAAAAATTAAATTGGTCGCTTAATAACTATTTGGGTTTAGCTAACCATCCGGAAATTAGAAAAGCGGATGCAGATGCAGCTGCTAACTTCGGATTTGCTATGCCAATGGGAGCAAGAATGATGAGTGGAAATAGTAATCCTCACGAACAATTGGAGAAGGAACTTTCTGAATTCGTAGGAAAAGAAGACACCATATTGTGTAATTTTGGATACCAGGCCATTTTATCTACAATTGATTGTTTGGTGGATCGCCACGATGTTATTGTTTATGATGCTGAATCGCACGCTTGCATAATCGATGGGGTTCGTTTACACATGGGTAAGCGTTTTGTTTTTAAACACAATGATTTAGAGGATTGTGAGAAACAACTTGTTCGTGCTACCAAATTGGCCAACGAAACAGGCGGTGCTATTCTAGTGATAACCGAAGGTGTATTTGGCATGCGAGGTGACCAAGGAAAGATAAAAGAAATTGTAGCGCTAAAAGAAAAATATAATTTTAGGTTACTAGTTGACGATGCACACGGAGTCGGTACTTTGGGTAATACTGGCGCGGGTACAGGGGAAGAACAAAATTGTCAAGATGGTATTGATGTATTCTTTGGTACGTTTGCGAAATCCTTTGCTTTAATTGGCGGATTTATTTCCAGTGATGCACAAGTGGTTGAATACCTTCGCTACAACATGCGATCGCAGATATTTGCCAAAGCACTTCCGGTAACCTTAGTTATCGGGGCACTTAAACGCCTTGAGCTGATGCGTACTCGCCCGGAATTAAAAGATAAACTTTGGGAAATCACCAATGCACTTCAATCAGGACTTCGAGCATCAGGATTTGAACTTGGCGATACCAACAGTTGTGTAACGCCGGTTTATATGAATGGCTCCATTCCAGAGGCTACAAATTTGATTTTAGATTTACGCGAAAACTATAATATATTTTGTTCCATGGTTGTTTATCCTGTAGTTCCGAAAGGAATGATTATCCTGAGGTTAATACCAACTGCGGTACATACCTTGGATGATGTAAATTATACCATTGAATGTTTTAATAAAATAGTTGGAAAGCTAAAAGCTGGCGAATACATGTCAGAGCGGATAGCAGCTTTCTAGCACGAAGGAGCTTTGGCAATTAAGTTGCTAGTTTCCAAAATTAAAAGCATAAAAAAAGCCAACTTTTCAGTTGGCTTTTTTGTTGAGCGCATTAATTATTTTTTCGTTGACTTCTTTTGTACTTTAGGCTTACTGATAACAAGCGTCAACTCATCCTTACCTGTTTCAATATCTAAATGAATAGTGTCACCCTCAGCAAGATGAGTATTAATAATTTGTTCTGCGAGAGGATCTTCGATGTATTTTTGAATCGCGCGTTTCAGCGGCCTAGCACCAAATTTTTCATCATAACCTTTATCTACGATGAAATCTTTTGCTTTTTCAGACATTTCAATAAAATAGCCTAAGTTCTTGATTCTATCGTACAAATAATTCAATTCCAAATCAATAATCTTGTGAATCTCCGCTCTTCCCAGCGACTTAAACATAATCATATCATCAACACGATTTAAAAATTCAGGAGAAAACGCTTTACGCAATGCATTTTGAATCACTGCTTTCGAGTTATCATCTTTGGAATCAAGTTGAGAACGTGTTCCAAAACCAACACCCGTTCCAAAATCTTGTAATTGTCGTGCGCCAATATTGGAAGTCATAATCAAAATGGTATTCTTAAAATCAATCTTACGACCCAAACCATCCGTCATATGTCCGTCATCTAAAACTTGCAGAAGTAAGTTAAAAACATCTGGATGTGCTTTTTCAATTTCGTCTAGTAATATAATTGAATACGGCTTCCTTCTTACTTTTTCAGTCAATTGACCACCTTCTTCGTAACCCACATAACCTGGAGGAGCACCAACGAGTCTAGAAATGGAGAATTTTTCCATGTATTCAGTCATGTCAATGCGAATAAGTGCATCCTCTGTATCAAAGATATACTTTGCAAGTACTTTAGCGAGTTGTGTCTTTCCAACACCAGTTGGACCTAAAAAGAAAAAAGAACCGATTGGTTTATTGGGATCCTTTAATCCTGCCCTATTTCGTTGAATTGCTTTTACCACCTTTTCAACTGCCTCCTCCTGACCAATAACCTTTCCGCGGATGATTTCACCCATGTTCACCAATTTCCCAGTTTCGGTTTGTGAAACCTTATTTACTGGAATTCCACACATCATTGAAACAACCTCAGCAACATTTTCCTCTGTTACAATGATTTTATTATTTTTAGAATGTTCCTCCCATTCATTTTTAGCAACCACTAATTCATCTTGTAGCATTTTCTCTGTATCCCTTACATGCGCTGCCTTTTCATATTGCTGAGACAAAATAACATTTGTTTTTTCAATTTTCAATTGCTCTAATTTATCTTCAATAGCTAAAATTGCTTGAGGCACATTTATGTTTGTAATGTGAACGCGCGAACCAACTTCATCGAGCGCATCAATTGCTTTATCAGGTAAATGGCGATCCGTGATGTAACGCTCCGTCAATTTCACACATGCGTTGATGGCCTCATCCGTGTATTCAACGGAATGGTGTTCCTCGTAGCGCTCTTTTATATTTTGTAAAATTTGAATGGTTTCATCGATGGAGGTAGGTTCAATAATTACTTTTTGAAACCTCCGTTCCAGTGCGCCATCTTTTTCAATATGCTGTCGGTATTCATCAAGTGTAGTGGCTCCAATTGCTTGAAGTTCACCACGGGCAAGTGCTGGTTTAAACATGTTTGATGCATCGAGTGAACCACTTGCGCCACCTGCACCAATTATGGTATGTATTTCATCGATAAACAAAATAATGTCCGGATTTTTTTCCAACTCCTGCATCACAGCCTTCATTCTTTCCTCAAACTGACCTCGGTATTTTGTACCAGCGACTAACGAAGCTAAATCGAGAGACACTACACGCTTTCCAAATAGTATCCTAGAAACCTTTCGCTGAACGATTCGCAGTGCCAAACCCTCTGCAATAGCACTCTTACCCACGCCCGGTTCACCAATTAAAATAGGGTTGTTTTTCTTTCTTCTAGAAAGAATTTGACTCACCCGTTCAATTTCCTTTTCACGACCTACAATTGGGTCTAATTTACCGACCTCTGCCATTTTGGTCAAATCCCTACCAAAGTTATCCAGTACAGGCGTTTTAGATTTTGAATCAGGTGCTTTACGCGTTGTAGACGCATCGAAATTTTCATCGTCATCGTTGTTACCTGGAAATTCGGACTTGGGAAATTTTTGTTCTTCTTTCATAGTTTCATATTCATCTTTAGCATTATCATAAATCACCCCGTACTTATTTAATATCTGGCACGCAGCACAATCTTCATAAAGTAAAATGGTAAATAATATATGTTCTGTTCCGATAATCGAGGACTTCAGCTGTTTAGCCTCAAGGTATGACTGTTTAATTATATTTTCCGTTTGCTTTAAGAAGGGAATAGTATTCATGTCAATTTTCGCAGTCGCTTTCGTTTTCTTTAACACCCGAACTAAATCAGTGGTTAGTACTAAAAAATCCAAATTAAACTCCTTAAGAATTTTCACACCCATTCCTTCGTTTAATTTAAATAGGCCCAACAACAAATGTTCAGGACTCACAAAATCATTTTTCAATGTAATTGCTTCCTCCCTGCTCAAACGCAACAAATCTTTCACACGAGTCGAAAATTTAGCCTCCATAAACCAATTCAAAAAAGTTAAAAACAAATGTACTGATAAATCAAAGCTATACTAGCAAAATTATACACAATTTATCATCAAAATTTGTTAGTAATTATCTCATTTTAGTAGTGAAACCAGGCCAAAAATGCTTATTTTTGATAGCATTTAAAACTTAAAAGAAAGCAATAAAAAGTTCAACTAATTATGGCAGAAGGAGAAAGAATTATAAGAATTAACATTGAGGATGAAATGAAATCAGCTTACATCGATTATTCGATGTCTGTTATTGTTTCGCGTGCCTTACCCGATGTTCGAGACGGATTCAAACCGGTTCACAGGAGGGTATTGTATGGCATGCAAGACTTGGGTGTTTATTCCAATAAAGCGCATAAAAAATCAGCAAGGATAGTTGGCGAAGTGCTTGGTAAATATCACCCCCACGGCGACAGTTCCGTTTATGACACCATGGTTCGTATGGCGCAGCCCTGGTCGCTCCGCTATCCTTTAGTTGATGGCCAAGGAAATTTCGGATCGGTAGATGGCGATAGTCCAGCAGCGATGCGATACACCGAGGCAAGACTTAAAAAGATTACAGAGGAGATGCTCGACGATCTCGAAAAAGAGACTGTTGATTTTCGTCCGAACTTTGACGATAGCTTGGAGGAACCTACAGTACTGCCAACTAAAATTCCAAATTTATTGATTAATGGTGCTTCTGGTATTGCGGTTGGAATGGCTACAAACATGGCGCCTCACAACCTCACTGAAGTAATTGACGGAATTATTGCAGTAATTGACAATAAAGAGTTGCAAATTGAAGAATTATTAAATTACGTTAAAGCGCCTGATTTTCCAACCGGTGGCATAATCTATGGTTACGAAGGGGTTCGCGATGCATTTTTAACAGGGCGTGGACGAATTGTTATACGAGGAAAGGCGGAAATTGAAGAAACTAATGGGCGAGAGCAAATTATTGTGACCGAGATTCCTTACCAAGTTAACAAGGCGGAAATGATTAAAAAAATTGCCGACTTAGTTAACGATAAAAAAATTGAGGGAATTTCTGATTTAAGAGATGAATCCGACCGTAATGGAATGCGCATTGTTTTTGAAATAAAACGCGACTCCATAGCGAACGTTGTACTTAACAAGCTATATAAGTTTACTGCACTTCAAACCTCATTTTCTGTAAACAACATCTGTCTTGTTGACGGCCGACCGCGATTACTGAACCTAAAACAAATCATTGACCAATTTATTTTATTTAGGCACGAGGTAGTAGTAAGACGAACAACATTTGAATTACGCAAAGCAGAGGAACGAGCCCACATATTGGAAGGATTAATTATTGCATCTGACAATATCGATGAAGTAATTGAAATCATTAAAACATCGGATAGTCCAGACCATGCGCGCGAGCGACTCAGCGAACGTTTTGGTTTATCTGAAATCCAAACCCGCGCAATTGTCGATATGCGTCTTCGTCATTTAACTGGTTTAGAGCAGGATAAATTGCGTACAGAATTCAATGAGCTCATGGTACTCATAGCCGATTTAAAGGATATTTTAGGCAGTGAAGAAAGGCGTATGCAAATCATTAAAGATGAATTAATCGATATGCGTATGAAATATGGTGATGAACGAAGATCATCGATTGAATATTCGGCTAGTGAAATGCGGATGGAGGATTTAATAGCCGATGAAGAGGTTGTCGTAACCATTTCCCATGCAGGATATATTAAAAGAACAAATTTAGCCGAATATAAGGTTCAAAATCGCGGAGGAATGGGCTCAAAAGGTTCTACCACGCGCGACAAAGATTTCTTGGAGCACTTGTTCGTAGCAACCAATCACAACTATTTATTGATTTTTACAGAAAAAGGTCGATGCTTCTGGATGCGCGTTTACGAGATTCCTGAAGGCAATAAGTTGGCAAAAGGTCGAGCAATTCAAAACTTAATTAACATTCCGCAAGACGATAAAGTAAAAGCCTATGTAAAAGTGTTGGATTTAACAGACAAAGAATACACAAGCAATAACTTTATTATCATGTGTTCAAAGCTTGGCGTAATCAAAAAAACGTCATTAGATGCTTATTCACGTCCTCGATCCAATGGTATTAATGCCATTACTATTCGCGACAACGACGAATTATTAGAGGCAAGACTAACGAATGGCGCAAATGAAATTGTTTTAGCAACCGGTTCAGGTAGAGCAATCCGATTTAATGAAGCTAAAGTAAGGCCAATGGGTCGAAACGCGGCCGGTGTTCGTGGCGTCACATTAACCCAAGCAGGTGATGAAGTAATCGGAATGATTTGCGCAGAAGACATTTTCTCTACCATATTAGTTGTTTCGGAAAAAGGATTTGGGAAACGTACTTACCTTAATGATCCAGAGGATAAAGAACCCGTTTATCGAATTACCAATCGGGGTGGAAAAGGCGTAAAAACAATGAATATTACTGAGAAAACAGGTAAATTATTGTCGATACAAAATGTGCGCGATGAGGACGATTTAATGATCATTACTAAATCAGGTGTTACTATTCGAATGCACATTGATACAATAAGAACTATGGGTCGGGCAGCACAGGGTGTTAAATTAATCAATCTAAAAAACAACGCTGAAATTGCAGCAATTGCCAATGTACCTAGAACGGAAGATGACGACGAAGATGAGTTAATTGAAGCATTGCCGATACCGGATAACTTGGATGAATTAGAACCTTTAGAGGACGATGCGGATGAAACTGAAATCATCGATGACAGTCTCGACGATGATCTCGCGGACAATAATGAAGACGATAACAAAGACGATGAATAATAGATGCGTCACTTTATTGGCATGGTACTTGAAAATTCAGTTTTCAATTAATACTTTTACAACGTAAAATTTATGCTTATGAAATCCCCATTCTATTTAACTATATCCGCTATTTTTTTAATAGGCTCAATCACGTTTGCACAAAAAACCAATGTCACCGACGCAGCTTTGTTGATGAAAAAATACAACCCGATGAGCGGTGTAGAGCCATCGAAAAAAATATTACTTAAAGCAAAAGACTTTATCGATTTAGCGGCGGTAAATTCCGAGACGGCAACATCGCCAAAAATGCACATGTATCGCGGTGAAATTTATTATGGTTTAATCGAACTTGCTGCGATGGAAGCGGCTACGTCAAACATTAAAGTCGATGAAACGCTGCTAAAAGAGCACGAAAGCAAAGCAAAAGAATCATTTAATAAGGTTCTTGAAGATCCGAAAAAAGAATACGTTAATGACATCAACATCTTTTTAGGAACTCGAAGTGAATTGTATTTTAATATGGGTATTCAATCTTTCAGCAACAGAAACTTCGAAATGGCCACAAATTTATTTTTGGGTGCTATGCAAGTTAAAAGTTTCCTCAACGAAACCTATCCAGATGCAGAAGTCAACGCTCAACTTTGCTTGAGCCGAGCAGTTGATAGTTTACTATCCGTAAAAAACTTTGATAAGGCGATTGAAATTAGCAATTTAGTAAATGAAGCGATGCCTAAAAATGTAGATGTTTTAATCTCAATGATTAATATCTACCTTCAAAAAGGCGATATCGTTGGTTCTGAGAAATACCTTAATGAAGCGCTTGCTCTAGCGCCCAACAATAAACAATTGTATTACGTTTTAGGGACTGCCAACATGGACTTAAATGAAAATGAAAAAGCAGATAAAGCCTTAACAAAGGCCTTAGAAATTGACTCAAATTACAGTGATGCGCAATACCAATTAGGCGCTCATTTGTTCAATTGGGCTGGTCAATTAAAAAAGGAGGCAGGACAATTAGCTGAAAACGATACCAATTATGATGTGCTAATTACCAAAGCTACCGCCATGCAATACCGATCTTTGGCCTTGTTAGAAAAGTATATTTTAACTAAACCCAATGAAAAAGCGGTTTTAGAAATACTTCGATCTACTTATTCCAAGTTGGGAAATGCCGAAAAAGCTAGCGAATACAAAAAACGCCTTGAAGCACTTAAATAAGTTGCTTTTTGTCATTGGATTAGAATGAAGCGTACTATTGGAATAGTTGGAGGCGGATTTTCAGGTTGTCTTGTAGCCTATCATTTACTATGCAACAGTCCCAATCTAAAATTAATTATCTTTAACAAAACAGCGCAAATAGGTCCGGGAATTGCTTACCAACCTGTTGATGATGTGCTACTTTTAAATGTAAGAGCGGGCAAAATGAGCGCCCTACCTGACCAACCAAATCATTTTTTGGATTGGCTAATCCAACAAAGCCAATTCAAAAAAATAAAGCGTGAAATACTTGCCGATTCATTTGTCAGTCGAACCTATTACGGTCAGTACTTAAGCCATATTTGGAGCTCGCTGCTGCAACAATATCCCAAAAGTATACAGGTAGTTGCTGAGGAAGTAACAGCAATTGCACATGCAAAGGAAGTTTTTACAATCACAGCAAAGGACAAAACGTTTAAAACAAATTATTGTGTTTTGGCTACGGGAAATGAACAACCAAAAAATCTCACCCTTCGAAACGAAGAGGCCTACACCAATAAGCATTATTTTCAAAATCCTTGGATGATTAATCCATCGTTAATTAGTAATGATAAGCCCATACTCATTATAGGAACGGGACTTACTATGGTAGACACCGTTCAATTGTTGAGAAAAAATAACAAAAAAGGCGCTATCCACTGTATTTCACCACATGGATTTAACATTCTTCCGCATAGTAATGAGATTGGTAACTATAAAGGAATTCTAACTAATGTAAATCTATCCGAGCGACTAGCAGCATTGTTAACACAATTTAATCAAGCTAGAAAAGAACTTAAAAAAAATGGTGAGACAGTAGAATCATTGGTTAATTTCCTTCGACCAAAAACTGGATCTTTGTGGCAAAGCTTTACCACCGATGAAAAATCATTTTTTCTACGGCATCTTCGCCACAAATGGGGTGTTGCCCGTCACCGTGTTCCATTAAGTTCATATCAAGAAATAAGCAAAGAGCTGGACGAGAATCGTTTAATCATAAAAGCAGGAAAGATCAAAGAAATAAAAGCGAGTAAAGATGGATTTATCCTTACTTATTTTGACGCCCATTTAAACAATGAAGTCACTCTTTCTATTTCAAGTATTATCAATTGCACCGGACCGGCATCAGACGTAACAAAAATGACCGATGGGCTTTTAGCCAACTTATTTCATAATGAATTTATAGAGCCCGACCCCCTATTTCTTGGAATTCGGGCTTCAGTGAACAATTTTACAGTCATAAATAATCGAAATATAAAAAGATTTTATGCTTTAGGAACCTTACTAAAGGGAGAATTATGGGAAAGCACCGCTGTAAATGAATTGCGAGAACAAGCCAAACAATTGGCCTTGACAATACAAAAAGAACTAAAAAACGAATAAAAAATACTAACTTTGGTGTATGGCGTTTGTTTATCCTGGCATTCTTTGGCTACTGAGTTTAATCGCAATTCCCATAATCATCCATTTATTTCACTTTCGACGTTACAAAACACTGTATTTTTCTTCCTTACAATTTATCCAAAAGATAAACCAAGAAAATAAATCGACTAAAAAACTGAAACACCTACTCGTTTTGTTCGCAAGGATACTGGCACTTTCATCAATTGTCATTGCTTTTGCACAACCGTATATCCCCTTACGAGCTTCAAAAGAAAAATCCGGAAAAAACTTACTTTCTATCTACTTAGATAATTCATTTTCAATGACTGCAAAAGGCGTAGAAGGAGAATTAATTTCAGAAGCTCGTGAAATAGCTAGAAAAATTATCGAAGATGCTGCTGTTGATTGCCGAATTATCCTGCATACCAATTTACTCACTGGCATAGAGAAACGAACACTCACAAAAATTGAAGCCCTAGAACGGTTAGATAAAATAAAAGAAAGTCCCGTTTCGCGCAACATGGATGAAATAATCAATTGGGAAAACGAATTTATTGCTCGCTTTAGTGCCGAAGAGGAACGAATTAGCACTGTTCAACACATCCTCATTTCTGACTTTCAAAAAGAAACTTTTCGTACCAATAAACTTATTGCCGACAAAACCGGATTTTACTATCCCATTCAAGTAAAGGCACAATCACTTACCAACTTATTCATCGATTCCATCTACTTTGCTTCGCCACTTCAAAAAATCGGAGAAACGAATGAACTATTTGTTCGTGTGGGGAATAAATCGACTGAGGATTTAGTAAACGTGGAGATAAAAATTGAATTAGGTACACAAAGAAGAAGCATGTATGTCAATATCAAAGCCAATAGTACCGAAACATCGAGTTTCAACTATACCAATACGAAAACGGGCGTGATAGAGGGTAACGTTGAAATTCGCGATAAACAATTATTTTGGGACGACACCTATTATTTTAACGTAACAGTTGCCAAAGATTGTAAGGTACTATTGATAAATGGAAACCAAGCATCTGATGCCATTAAGAACGTTTTTTCCCTCGAACCATTTTACCAAGTTACCAGCATTTCAGAACTTTCCTACACAAGTGATTTAGCCGAGAAAGCCGATTTGATTATTCTCAATGGCTTAAACGAAGTAAGTGGCGGACTCGCCAACGATTTACTTTTCTTATCCGAGGAGGGACATACCATAGCACTATTTCCGGGCGAAAACTTGATTCTTCCAACGTGGAATAGTTTACTAACAAAACTTCAGCTCCCGCTTGTTGGACCTACAATTGCTTCAGGCAACAGAATAAATACCATCGATTATAAAAACCCATTTTTCTTAGGGATATTTGACAAAGAGAAAGACGATTTAAATTTACCCTCCATTTCCAAATCCTATCGCGTTGTTAATGCTAATCAAAGTGCAGCCTATCCCTTACTCAAACAACGCAATGGAAACCCATTATTACTTAAAAGTCCTGGTGAATATTCCACTTATTTATACACTTCATCCCTTGCACCATCTTTTGGAAATTTCACTAAAAATGCCTTATTTCCCACCATACTGCTTAGAATTGGCGAGTTGAGTGCTCGAAAACTTCCTCCATTCGTTTGCATAGGCCAAGATGCAAAAATCAAAATTTATTCCAATTCCAACTCTGAAAAACCACTTCGATTGGTTAGTAAATCCGTCGATTTTATTCCCCAATTGCAGCGACTAAAATCAACGTCTACCATTTCAATTTCGGGTTCAGAAGCCATTGAAAAATTAGTTGCGGGGAGCTATCAACTAATTGATGAAGAAGAAATTGGCCGTTTAGCCATCAATTACGACCGAAAGGAATCGTCTACTGAAATTGTGAACGGCAATGAAATTAAAACAGCCTTTGAAAATGCAGGAATAAAAAACTGCATTTTTAAGTCTATGGAAAATGGACAACGAACAACACAACTAAAATTGGATAAACCCTTTGAATATTGGCGTTTATTTGTGATTTTAGCGCTTGTATTTTTAATAACAGAAATGCTACTACTCAAATTTTGGAAATAAACTACCGATGAAAATAGTTCTTAAAAATGCCACCGTATTTGACAAAAATTCCAAATGGCATAAGCAGTGTGTTGATATCCTGATTACGGACGGAATTATTGAAGCCATAGCACCACTCGTCACTGCTGAGGGTGCGACCGAAATTAGCTCTTCGCAATTATGCGTTTCATCAGGTTGGATTGACTTTAAAGCACATTTTTCGGATCCTGGTCAAGAACACAAAGAGACAGTTAAATCCGGCCTATTGGCTGCAGCGTGCGGCGGATTTACCCACGTGGGAGTAGTTCCGTCAACTCAACCGCCAATAGACAATAAAGCGCAAGTGGAATACTTATTAAACCGCGCAGCAAACCATGTCGTTACCCTCCACCCGATTGGCTGTATAACACGCGAAATGAAAGGATTGCAACTTGCTGAAATGTACGATATGCATCAATCAGGTGTAAATTGGTTTGGCGACGATAAGCAGGTGTTGGACCTTAGCATTTTGCATCGATCCTTACTTTACACTAAAAATTTTAATGGTAAAATAATTTCATTTTGTAGCAATACATCACTAGCGAACAATGGAATCGTTAATGAAGGCATTGCCTCCACAAGAACGGGACTAAAAGCGGACCCTTCCATTTCTGAGAAAATAGCCATTCAAGCAAACATCTCACTTATTGAATATACAGAAGCAAGCCTACATTTATCAGGAATATCAACCAGAGAAGGCGTTGAATTGATTAGAGATGCAAAAAAGAAAGGTATCCCGCTTAGCGCAGACGTACACCTTATGAACCTTTGTTTCTCAGAGGAAGAAGTACTAGATTTCGACACTAATTTTAAGGTGTTACCAGTTTTACGAACAGCGAGCGACCGATTAGCCCTAATCGAAGCAATAAAAGACGGAACCATAGATGCCATTGTATCAGACCATAGACCATGTGATACAGAAGAAAAAGAAATTGAATTTGACTATGCCTCCTACGGTACCATTCAACTTCAAACCATGTACGCCGCTTTGGAGAAACATACAGACTTGGGAACAGAAAAAATTGTAAGCCTTTTGGCTTTTTCAGCAAGAACTGTATTTGGTATTGAAAAAAATACAATTGCCGTTGGACAACTGGCAGACCTAACCTTTTTTGACCCGAGTACAAATTGGACATTTGAAAAATCTCCGGGCGCATCATCAAACCTATTTAGCCCATTCTTACACAAACAATTCAAGGGGAAAGTAATCGGTGTAGTAAATAACAAACAAGTACACCTCAACTAAAATTCATGTCAGAACCGACCTTTTTACAGCAATTTTTTAAGTCGTCAAAAATGATTGGTGCGATAGCTCCAAGTTCCCCTTATCTCGCTGCTAAAATGCTCAATCATTTACCGCTAAAAACAGCAAAAATAATTGTGGAAATAGGACCAGGAGGTGGTGTGTTTACGCGTAAGATATTGGCTGAGATGGGAGAAAATAGCCAACTACTGGTGATTGAACTCAACGACGAATTTCACAAGCATTTAGAGGAAACTATTAAGCATCCTAATTTTCATTTATATCATGATTCAGCAGACCAAATCGGTGCACTATTGAAACAAATTGGCGCTAAAGAGGCAGACCTAATTATTTCATCCTTGCCTTTTGCCAACTTTCCAAGCGATCTTCGTGATAAAGTACTTGACTGCATTCACAATAACTTGGCCAACGATGGAATTTTTGTTCAATTTCAATATAGCCTACAATCAAAAAAACACATCACGAAACGTTTTCAGTCGGTCAAAATAAATTTCACTCCCTTTAACATCCCACCTGCTTTCATTTATTCTTGTCAAAAAAAGAAATAATCTTCACCATATTCCTTTACCTTTGCGCCAAAATAGGTAAGTATGCTCCATGTTAATAATCTCTCCCTCCAATTTGGGAAACGCGTTTTATTTGACGAAGTAAATGTAAAATTTGTTCAAGGTAACTGCTACGGGATCATTGGTGCCAATGGCGCTGGAAAGTCCACCTTCTTAAAAATTTTAACAGGTGATCAGGACCCCACCACAGGAAGAGTTGAATTAGAGCCTGGCAAAAGAATGGCATTTTTAAAGCAAAATCACTTTGAATTCGATAAAGTACAAGTACTGCAAACTGTTATTATGGGTCATAAAAGGCTGTATGAAATAATGGTGGAGAAAGATGCCTTGTACGCTAAGGAGAATTTCACCGATGCAGACGGTATGAAAACAGCCGAGCTAGAAGGAGAATTTGCCGACCTTGAGGGCTGGAATGCAGAAACCGATGCCGCTACTCTACTCAGCAATTTGGGTATTGAGGAATCAAAACATTATTTGTTGATGGAGGAATTATCCAACGACCTCAAAGTGCGTGTTTTGTTAGCACAAGCACTCTTTGGAAATCCCGATGTACTGATTTTAGATGAGCCCACCAACGACTTAGATCTCTCCACTATTTCGTGGTTAGAAGACTTTTTATTGGACTTCAAAAACACCGTAATAGTGGTATCCCACGACAGACACTTTCTCGATACCGTTTGTACCCACATTGGCGATATCGACTTTAATAAAATCAACCTTTTTACCGGTAATTATTCGTTTTGGTATCAATCTTCTCAATTGGCTGCCCGTCAACGTTCCGACAAAAACAAGAAAGCGGAAGATCGTAAAAAAGAATTATTGGATTTCATCTCTAGGTTTTCTGCCAATGCCGCAAAATCTAAGCAAGCGACCAGCAGAAGGAAAATGCTCGATAACTTAGATCTCGAGGAAATTCAGCCATCCTCAAGAAAATATCCAGGCATTACCTTTCATCAAGAGAGAGATGCCGGGAATCAAATCCTTTCAATTAATGACTTATCCAAATCAATTGATGGGAAATGCTTGTTTAAAGATTTAACTATTACCGTGAATAAAGGAGATAAAATCGCTTTTATTTCTAGAAATTCACTTTCTTTAACTACTTTCTTTGAGGTGTTGAACAATAAAAACAAACCCGATTCGGGCGATTTTACTTTTGGTACAACCATCACTACCGCTTATTTACCAAATGATAACCATCATTTTTTCTCGGCGAAAATTTCACTAATTGATTGGCTTCGACAGTATGCGCTTAGTGATGAGGAACGTGAAGATGTTTACCTGCGTACTTTTTTAGGCAGAATGCTCTTTACGGGCGAAGAAGCATTGAAATCCGCAATGGTGATTTCTGGAGGCGAAAAAGTCAGGTGTATGTTGTCAAAAATGATGTTAGCCAAAGGCAATTTACTGATGATGGATGAACCGACAAACCACTTAGATTTGGAATCAATAACCGCCTTAAATAATGCTATGCGCGACTTTCAAGGCACCTTGCTTTTCACCTCCCATGACCACGAATTGGTAAATACCGTAGCCAATCGAATTATAGAACTAACACCGCATGGCGTAATCGATAAAATGATGAGTTAC
This sequence comes from Chryseobacterium gleum, assembly GCA_945888625.1. Lineage (GTDB taxonomy): Bacteria > Bacteroidota > Bacteroidia > Flavobacteriales_D > Crocinitomicaceae > UBA952. The sequence continues at coordinate 5,303 of CAMDAH010000004.1, read as the reverse complement.
GATGAATACCTTGCAGACCCTAAAGTGGCAGAGTTACAAAGTTCCCTTTATTAATTTTGTGCAGTTGAAAACAATTCACTACCATTTAAAAGCGGTACAAAGGAGCAGAAAACTGCTACAAATTAGCGTTACATTTCCAGTAAACGAAGCAACTACCTTGTTGCACCTCCCCTCTTGGCGACCGGGCAGATACGAATTAGGAAATTTCGCTAAAAACGTTCTTAATTTTAGTGTTTTCAATGAACTCAAGAAGAAATGTGATTTTCAAAAAATAAATAAAGATACTTGGGAAGTCAACACACAGCATACCAAAGCGATAACCGTAAGCTACAATTATTATTCCGCTGAATTGAATGCAGGATCAACCTATGTTGATGATGAACTTATTTATGTTAATCCAGTTAATTGCTTAATTTATCTACCTCAACAAGTAGAAAACCCAATAAACTTACACCTTACTTATCCTGAAAAATGGCAAATAGCAAGCCCATTAAAGCAAGAGAATGGCCTCTTACTTGCTGCTAATTACCAAGAATTAATCGATTCTCCTTTTATCGCTTCACCCCACCTGCAAGCAGCGCAATATACAGTCAATTCTGTAACCTTTACCATTTGGATCAATGGACACGAAAAAGTAGAATGGGAGGAACTGTTAAGCGACTTTACCAATTTTACCCAACGCCAATTTAATGCCTTTGGTGAATTTCCATTTGAATCTTTCGCCTTTTTAATTTTTAGTCTTCCTATTGCCGCCTACCATGGCGTGGAACATTTGAGCAGCACCGTTATCACATTAGGACCGTCGCATTCGCTATTCAATAAATTATATGGTGAATTACTTGGAATTTCCTCCCACGAATTATATCATGCTTGGAACGTTAAAAGTATTCGTCCAGTTGACATGCAGCCCTACAAACTAAACCAAGAAAACTATTCTCGTTTAGGATACATATATGAGGGAGTAACCACCTATATGGGCGATCTTTTCCTATTAAAAAGTGGCTTTTTCAACCTTGAAACTTATTTAGAGCAATTTAGCATTCAAGTTCAAAAGCATTTAGATAATCCCGGTAGATTTAATTATTCAGTAGCTGAATCTTCCTTTGATACCTGGTTAGATGGCTATGTCTCAGGAGTACCTGGAAGAAAAGTATCGATTTATACCGAGGGATGCTTATTGGCTTTTTGTGCTGATGTGCTTATTCGTCAAGCAACAAATAACAAATCAAGCCTTGACGAAGTGATGCAGCGACTTTATTATGACTTTGCCATTAAAGGACTTGGAATCACACAACAAGATTATCGAAGTGCATTGGAAAATAGAGCTGGGATTTCATTTGAAGGATTCTTCAATCAGTACGTGGAAGGAACAAATTCCTATGAAAGATTACTAATTGACTGTCTTCATTATCTTGGACTTGAACTAATTCAAAGGCCATTAGCTTCCTACAGTGCCTCAAGACTAGGCCTTAAGACAAGTCATAAAAATAATAGATTAATCATTACAGTACTTTATCCTGGAAGTCCTTCTGAAGTGGCAGGTTTGTGTCTTGATGACCAAATCATTGCCGTAAACGACTATCAAATCACCAATGACTTCGATGAAGTATTGACCTATTTAGCATACAGCGAAAAGCAAATACTAGTTGCCCGACACAAAAAAATGTACTTATTTACACTTCCAGAGGTAGATCGTTACTTCTACCAAGAACACGTCATACAATTGACAGACAACCGAGATGCAAAACAACAAAAAGCCTTATTATCGTGGTGTCAATAATACCACATTTGTGCTAGTAAAAAAGTAAATTGAGCGTTTTCTTTCCTAAATTTGAGCACCACAATCGAGCGCTTCACATGATTCAGAAAACCGTTTATTTTTCCAATTCTCCGCTATGCATAATCGCTTCGTTTATACTAGTTCTATTTGCTTGTTTTAATTTATATGGACAACGTGAAGATGGGCTCTCCATAGAAACACGTGCATATCTTTTTCACATCGTAAAAAAAAGCCCCATTTTAGAAAAAAACATAGGGCGCGCATTTGAATATAGTGGACCGAACGTAAAATTAGCTGATGGTAATTTAAACTACGATTCTATTGAGATTTTGATTATAAACGAACCATCTTTATTAACTATTCGAACTAATTTAATCGCCATTTCACCAAAAGGGTTGATAGCAGAGGCAGCTAACAAAACTGCTATTTGGGAACTTTGTAAGCAATTAAAAGAAGTTATCGAAGGTAAAAACAAGCAAGAACTTCCATTAATTGACGCTTATTTAGATTATTTTTTCGACTCTATACCTAAAAATATCGTTCGTGGCAAAGTATACGAAGAGTTACTAAGTGCAAGCACCAGCGCCATTTTTCAAACCAATTTATCCCTTTTCGATCGCTTAACACTTCTAGAATTTATTGGGATAAAAGATAAAAACGAACAAAAAAAATTACTTGACGCGCAAAATTACGCGATTAATCGCACCATAGAAGAACGTGCCTCACGTATTTTCAATATACTTGGAGGAGTAGCCAGCGAATTTGAAAACCTGCTATTTGCATGTGGCGATGGCTCCTACACCTCCGGCTTGTTAGAAGAACGCGATAAAGACGAATACGGAGAATGGAACAAAGGCCTTCCGAAAGCCATTGGATTATTTCCCTACGATCTCAAGGTAATTGGCACAAAAAAACAAGAATTAAGCACAAAACGCAGCACAACAAAATGGTTGGAAACTGTCGGAAACAACAAACAAACACAACTTCATTTTGATATTTGGGGCTACAATAGTTCAAAACAGACAACCGTAGTAATTGAGCGAAAAAATTACCAATACCATTTGTTTGGATCAGAGAAAACAAGGTTTTTATCCCCTGACTCTACTTTTTCAAAAGGGACAACCTTTCAAAAACTAATAAATGATCTCGATAATTTCACCTACAAAGCCCTAAGAAATAGCATTGAAGGAAAAGGTGGATTTAACGACCAAATTAAAAACGTTCAAAAAGAAATCAGCGACTTGTTAATTTCCATTAAAGAGGAAGAATCAAACTATTCCGATATGTATAAAGATAATTATGTTACCAAGAAGCGGCCTTCTCGAAAAATGCGTAAATTAAAAAAGAAGAATACAAATGGAGGACCGATTGACCTTAAACCCACTACAAAAGCAAGGCGAAGTGCAAAATCAAAAAAACAAACCGAGTTAGTAGACTATTACGAACGATACGACGAACTTACCGCTTTAGAATCCGAACTCATAGAAGAGCGATTGCCCCTTGTTGAGGAATATACAGCTAAAAAAAGACTGCTCGATTACTACAAAAACGAAATGGGTACAAACTGGATGACGTATATCGAAAAAGATGGTTTATACACCTATACAGACGGTGCCACTTTCGATTTATACACCCAAGAATTCACTATTCCGTCCGAAAAAGACAGCGAACCTTTTGCCATTCGCTTAATTTCCATACCGGAAGATTTTGAGGGCGAATCATCCGACGAGGTGATGCTTCACGTTAGTAAAATTGATGCCTTACCCTTCTATGAAGCTGACTTTCAGTTGCAATTAGAAGACCGATTTGAGCCCGATAAATTTAATTTCACCGCAACAATATTCACCAAAGCAGACAGCAACTTGTTGAAGCTACTCTTCGAAAAATTCAAAAAAAATACGCTTCCACTTAACATAAATCTGCACGCCAATGGTATAGGGAATTGGAATGGAGAAACAGTCATTCGCGATGAAAAACAAGAAGAACTTACCAATTATCCAGGCGAAACAACAGAAGAAAAAGCAGCAATACGACAAACTTTGGCTTTTAAACAACTGCGTTATTCGAGTTTGTCCTTAAAAATTGACCGTGCGTTTACCATACGAATCAATTCCTTCACCGATCCAGTTGCCTCTAATTTATCCTTGAAGGAGTTGAAACTAGAGGAAATTGCAAAAACGTATGAATTTTCAAAAAATGAACTCCTTTCAGCCATGCGATGCCTTAGTTTGCTACAAAAAATTAAAGAAGAATTAGCCTATCAAGCCACCAATTATTTAACGCAAGGAGACTCAAAAAAATTTATCGATAAATTAGATGATGCCATACAAAAATCAAAAATACAAATTGGCAATTCGCAACTCCGTTTGAAAGAATTTCGCAATTAATAAGTGAAATAAGGAAACTAAAAATGGAATTTAAGTTTTCACAAACAAAAGAAAATCAAGTGTAAACAATACCAATACCCGGCTGTTTCTAAGAAAAACACTATGAAAAATTTACTACTTATATTTTGTATTTGCAACAAAGTCCTATGGGGCCAAACGTTTACTGATTTCAGCAAACAAAAGAATGATCTCGACAAAAAACTAATGCTTACCCTTACATCTTGGTCGGCGGCTAATGTCCTAACCAGCGGCATAGGCTGGGCTACGACGGAAAAAGGGGAAGCGAATTATTTTCATCAAATGAATGTCATTTGGGGTGCCATAAACATTGGCCTTGCCTTACCAGGCTATTTCAAAGCTAAAAATGCCATACCAAACACCACGTTGTCGGCAAACTTAAGGCAACAGATGCAAACCGAGCAAGTTTTCTTGTTTAATACCGGCTTAGATATAGCCTACGTAACGGCGGGATTTTTATTAAAAAGTGAAGGGAAACACAAGGCAAACAAACAAGCACAATTCAATGGTTTTGGAAATGGATTGTTACTCCAAGGTGGCTTTTTGTTCTTATTTGATTTAAGCGCTTATATCATTCATCGCCATCACGGTACTCTTTTAAATCCAACGCTTGACCGATTAACAATGAGTTCATCAGGAATAGGTCTCAACTGGAGAATTGGGAAGTAAATTCGTTTTTTGCGGAATTATACCTTAAAGAATTTATTAAGAAAATTAGGTAGGTAAACTTTTCTTACGCGCAAGTGAAATTACTTTATGTATGGTAAAATGATTTATAATACATCGATCTGTCAGCTGACGGACGAGATGCGCTCGAAAAGCTTTTCTCGATTTATCGTGTCTCTCGACTCCGCTCGATTCACTCAAGGGGCATCGAAAAAAGCTAGCCGAATGTTCCGATCCGCATGTGCGGAGGAGGAATGTCCGCCTAGGCGGACGAGGCTAGCTATTTTTTTTGTTCCTTCATCGCTAAATTAGCAATCATTGTTTGGTATAACTTGAATTGCTGACACATTCCAGCATAAAGAATGGCATCTTCATCGTCGCTTACCTTGTGATAATCGTTGTGAATACCCGTTGAGAAAGTAATGCAAGGTAAGTGAACAAAATGCCGTGTA
>CAMDAH010000003.1 GCA_945888625.1 Chryseobacterium gleum | reverse complement strand
TCTTCAACGATAGATACTCATATCCCAAGCGCACAAGGTGCAGTATAGTTGGAATTTTTACTCTGGAATCTTCGTTATGTACCGCCATGATATTGGTAATTAATCTAATAGATTTATTTGTAAAGATAATATAAAAACCCCTTTGTTTTTTTTCAATTATTTGATCTAAATTTTGCCATCCTCCTCAAAATTTTTTCAGCTGGCCCAAAATCAAAGTCCTAATTATGCTTTAATCACTTTACCCGCAAATTAGGACTTTTAGAACGACTTAGCCAAATCATTGACTTGAGTTGTCAAAATATTTTTTCGAGTAGATTTCGGTTTTGATTTGGATTATCAATAGATTAAAACATTTGATCAAAATACCATGCCCATAAATAGGCATATGAAGTTTAAAGAACTGCAAATAATTACGGCTTGACAATTGTGACTGCGCTTAGCGGGACAGCCCTATATACCAATGTTGGTTATGGAAGTTAATATACTTGGACACAAATAAGCTAGTGTCAAACACTAAGGCACATTTTTGCTAGTATATTAATATTTTATTCTATTTCCTTTGCTGAAATAATAACTTTAGGAAATTTGATCTAAATCAGCGTCCTTTTTAAGTTTAGGGACCAAGAATGAACGATAATCTTCCTTTATTGCCTTAAAGCCTTTGTAAAGGACGTATGCAATAGCTAGCCCACCGACAACATGCCAAGTTTTCAATTTGAACGGGAGGTTAGGTCTTGCGACAGCGCTTAATGGTGTACCGAAAAGTTCGGTGATTTTATTGTAGTCTAACATAGTAAATAGTTTTATATGATTTTTTTAATTAATACTTCTGTAATTTCCACTCTAAAGAGGCGGTAAGCTCCAATTTGAACATAATGGCAATTTAATTGTGGATCAATATTGTATAAAGCTTCTTTTGAAATGTTGGTAAAGAAATCGAAGCCTAAGGAATGTAAAAAATCCATGTTAAATTGTGAGCCATTTTCTTTCACATCTAATTGATCTAAAATCTGAAGGTTTTTTTCTTCATTATCAAGTTGTTGACTAATTTCATTTAAAGCTTTTTCTGATTCTTCTTGCTTTTGCTTTTTTGCAATTCTTGCATTTTTTTTAATAGTGTTGTGAAATTCATCCGCACATTGTGGGCAACAATGTTTCTCAGTCCTGTCATTGGCCATAAATTCTTCTCCATCATTAGGACATACCCGGTAGCGATTTGATTTTTTGTCCATTTTATAAAGCCTAATTGGCATTATCTTTAATAAATTTTTTGATTGCATTTAACAAAGGTAAATAAATAAATGTATATTTGTAAGATATTTAAATAAAAATATATGAGTAATAGTAATTTAATTGAATTAGAGAAAGTGATGAACAAGCATGGCATTACGCTTCAAGCCATTGAAAAAATCTATCCTAAACTCTATGAACCCAGTATGAATTTATCTATAACAGGTGTTCCAGCAAGGGTTTATTTTTATTGGAAAAAATCGGGCTTAATTGAAAGTTTTGGCGAAGATGAATCTAAAAAGGGTTGGATAAAAATTAACCTTATTGAATACTTATGGATTAAAGTTATTGTTATTCTTCGCGATTATGGTGTTCCCTTTGAGAAAATTAAGGAGACAAAAGAATTAATGTTTACTAATTATATTGATTTTATTCTCGCTGATAAGGATGATTATATTCAGTTTCTTCGAGATAGTAATATCAGTGAAAAGAAAATCAAAGAAATTTCGAGTGCTATGGATTTGCTTAAGGAAGAAATTAACAGTTCCCCTGTAGAATTTGAGATATATCATACTATTATAGGAAGCCTGGTTATGGAGTTGCTTCTTAAAAATGACAAAGGATATATTACTTTGTTGAAAGAAAAAAATGATTTTGATATAAATTACTTTTCAATTAATTCAATGGCAGAATTTAAAGATCATGTGCAATCATTCTTTGATCAGCCTTGCTTATTCATTCCAATTAGAGGTATTATTGAAGAATTTCTTGATGATCCTAAAACAGAAAAAATGGCAGCATCAATAAATATTTTAGACCTAAAAGAGATGAAGGTAATTGAGGCTATTCGTAAAAAGGATTTTAAAGAAATAACAATAAAACTAGAAAGTAATAAAGAGACAATCGTTATAGAAATTGAAAAGGATGGGAATATTTTAGACCAAAAAGCAAAAGAAGTAAAGCGAATTTTAGGCTTAAATGAATATTCGGAAGTAACAATTAAGTACCGGAATGATAAGAATCTATATTTTAAAAACAAAACAAGAATTTAAGACCCGATATTCGGCTCTAAAGTAAACACAAATTAAAACCCAAAGAAATGGCTTTTAGTTGCATTTAGCAACTCAATGTTAACACTAAAACAATGCAAAGAAATACTGTCCGATGAAGCAAAAAGATTGACAGATAATGAAATTTTAGAAATGAGAGAATGGCTTTCGGTTTTTGCCGAATTGATAATAGAATCCACTGATTTCTCAGATCTACCAGTGAAAAAAATTAGAAAAAAGAAAAGCAATGAACGAAAGAGCAATCATTTACACAAGGGTGTCAACGGACGAACAGAACAACGGATACAGTCCAACTGATCAAAAAGAAAAACTGTATAGGTACTGTGAGAATAAAAATATTGACGTTGTCGGATTTTACCACGATGATGAAAGTGGTAAATCTTTCGATCGTCCAGAGTGGAAGAAAATAATGGCCTTTTTGAAAGCAAATAAAAATTCGGTAAACTATATTTATTTTTTAAAGTGGGATCGTTTTTCGCGCAATGCTCCAGAAGCCTATGCTGAATTAGCGAAATTAAAAAAATTGAATGTAGAAGCAAGGGCAATGGAACAGCCTTTAGATTTAGAAATTCCTGAACAAAAGGTAATGCTTGCCATCTACCTTACTACACCTGAAGTTGATAACGATCGTAGAGCCCTTAATATCTTTCATGGAATTAGAAGAGGAAAGAAAGAGGGTAGGTGGCTAGGTGGATGTCCAATAGGATATAAAAATAAGCGCAATGAATTCAATCGGCCAATTATTTCTCCAGAAGGTGGTGATGTTGAGCGATTAGTTAAACAAGCATTTGAAGATTTTTCAACTGGACTTTATAGTATAGATGATTTGCGAAAGACAATGAATCAAAAGGGATTAAAAAGTAGTAAAAATGCATTTTGGAAAATGCTTCGCAATAAAGTTTATATTGGAAAAATTTGCGTTCCTGCTTACAAGACGGAACCAGAGGAATGGGTAAATGGACAGCATGAAGGAATTATTGATGAGGATGTCTTTTTTGCTTGTCAAGATATCATAGAGGGGCGTAAAAGAAAAGTTGCTCAAACTTTTAAATTGCTTCGTGAAGAATTCCCTTTGCGCGGACACTTAATTTGTCCTCAATGTGGCTTGACACTTACCGCATCATCGTCCAGAGGAAGGAGAGGTGATTATTACCCATACTATCATTGTACGAATGGATGTAAAGAACGACAAAAAGCAGAAGTGGTAAATGCTGCATTTATTAATTTATTGAGCGAATTGAAATTCAAAGCGAAACGACTTCAATTATTAGGCGCTATTATCAAAGATAAAATGAAGAAGAATAACCAAGATAGTAAAACAGCAATCGAGAAAATTCAAAAAGAAATTGACAAGCAAAATCTGCGCTCAACAAATGCTCGTGGTCTTATGCTTGATGGTGAAATTACGTCCACAGAATACAAAGAAATTAAAATAGAAATCGGAACAATTATAACAAATTCAACAAGAGAATTGAATAAATTAAGTAACACTTTACTAAATGTTGAATCCAAAATTGATACGTGCATCGAACTGCTTTCAAACATCAAAAACCTATACACACAAAGAGATACAGCAACAAAACAACGAATAATTGGTTCGATATTCCCTCGGAAGATGGTATTCGAGAAAAATTCAGTTCGAACCCTCGAAGTGAATAGGGTGGTGTCTCTGATACTTAATGCTGGCAACACTTCTGGAGGGGGTAAAAAAGAAAAGCACACCGATTTTGGCGTGCTTTCCTGTGGAGTGGAGTCGGAGGGGTTCGAACCCTCGTCCAAACGACGAATATTCCAGCTTTCTACATGCTTATTTCTTGGTTGGTTTTCGATTGTGAGACGGACAAGAACACCCAAACTCACAACTTAGCTTCTAGAGTTTCGCAAGCGCTTAGAAACATCGCGAATGCTAGCCTGATGGGATGAACTTCCGATTGGTAAATCTAACAGGCAGAAATTTACCGGAAGTACTCGTCCAACCTACTGTACTTCAGTCGGATAAAGCCAATTAACATTCAGCTAATTAAGCAGCAAGTGCGTATGACGTATTGTCAACTATTGTTCGCAAAAAGATATTTAAGAGGTTCCTTGCAACCCTCTGCATGCTGACACTTGACTACCGCTATCGCTGTCAAATCCAATGTCGACCCCAAAGAACGTTTTCTTTGTTAAGAAAGGTAAAGTTACGAAAAGTTACATTTATTTGGCGAATTTGTTGGAAACAAAAAAGTGAGCTATCAACTCACTTTGATTTTATTAAAGAAAAGGAATTAACTAATACTCATCTTCGTTAAACAGAAAGTCCTCTCGAGATGGATAATCTGGCCATATTTCTTCTATGCTTTCGTACACATCGCCCTCATCTTCTAAATCTTGGAGGTTTTCAACCACTTCCAATGGCGAGCCATTTCGAATAGCGAAATCGATGAGTTCATCTTTTGATGCAGGCCACGGTGCATCTTCTAAATACGAGGCTAATTCTAGTGTCCAGTACATATATTATTGTTTAAATTATTGACTTTCGGCAAAAGTAATCTTTATTTTTAAATATGCAAATGTTCTTTAATAAACATTGCTTTCTATTTATTTATAACATCAAATTATAGCTTTGGCGCCCACTTAACTTCTTCTATCTCTAAGTCATTTGCTAGTTTTCTACCAAGAACAAATAGGTAGTCACTAAGTCGATTCATGTAGGCTAAAATCAAGGGGTTAACTGACGCATTTTCGCTCAGCGCAACTACTTGTCTTTCTGCTCTTCTACAAACACAACGAGAAATATGACACATAGATACGGTTGGGTGTCCACCAGGAAGAATAAAATGCTTCATTTCGGGTAATTGTTCTTCCATTTCATCAATCCATTGTTCCAATACTTCGATGTCTTGCTTAATGATTTGAGGTAATTTCATAGTTACATTTTCGCTTTCCGCAGCCAGGCAAGACCCCATAGTAAACAAACGATCTTGTATACTAATCAATTGCTCAATGTATTGTTTATCGATGGGCTGATCGCGCACTAAACCGATATGAGCATTCAATTCATCAATTGTTCCATAGGCTTCAATCCGTAAATTACTTTTAAGCACTTTTGAACCTCCAATAAGCCCTGTGCTGCCGGCATCGCCCTTTTTTGTATAAATTTTCATATTATAAATCTAAAATTACATCTTCAATTGATTTGTCTTCTTCACAGAGTACAAGAATGCGCTGAATTACTTCATCGACTATAGCATCAGGACAAGAAGCCCCAGAAGTAAGTGCAATTTTTATGTGCGCTTGTTCTGGCAAAAAAACATGTTTCTGTTCCACAAATTTCTGATGAATATTGAAGCTGTGGATTTCATTTTTTTTGACAATACAACGTTGATTATCGATAAAATAGGTTGGAAATTTTTGCTCGAGAATTTCTACTAGGTGACTCGTATTCGAACTATTGTAACCACCAACAACGATGGCTAAGTCCATTTCATTCTCCATGAGTGCAAGCGTTGACGTTTGATTATCATTTGTAGCGTAGCAGAGTGTATCTCGCGTATCTGCAATGTGCTCTTTAATGTTGTCAAGACCGTATTTGGCGATCATAATTCCTCGCAAATAATTAGTTATGGCCTCTGTTTCGCTAGCGAGCATGGTAGTTTGATTAACAATTCCAATGCGTTTCAAATCCACTTCCGGATTAAATTCTTCGGTATATTTACCATTAAAGTGGGAATAAAAATTATGCATTTCAAGATCACCGGAAATTATTTTACCTAAATAAATTGCTTCCTGCATATCTTTAATTATTAGAGTAGGGGAGGTGTTCGCACTATGGGAAAATGTAGCTCTTGTTTCTTCGTGGTCCGCTTTACCATGAACAATAACAGTGTGTCCCAAAGCGCCTAGTTTAACCGAACGGTTCCAGACTTTTTCTACAAATGGACAGGTGGTATTGTAGGAATGGATATCGAGCCCAAGCTCCACTAATTTTTCCTCAATTTCAAGCGTAGTGCCAAATGCGGGGATAATTACGATGTCTTCTTTACTCAATGAATCAAAAGAAATTAATTGTTTTCCTTCTGTGTCCTGCAAAAAGAGTATCCCATTTTGTTCAAGATCATCATTTACGGCAGGATTATGAATCATTTGACTCAATAAAAAGATGCGCTTAGTTGGATTTTCTTTTACTGCTTTGTAGGCAATTTCGATCGCATTTTCAACCCCATAGCAAAATCCAAAATGACGTGCCAAGTAAAAAGTAACTCGATTAAATGAAATTTTAGTTGGACTGTAATCTTGTTTTCTAGGATCTTGAATTTTGCGTTTCGCTTTAACCTGACTAATAATTGGCGACCTGAAGAAAGACGGAACTTCGAACGTTTTCATATTAATTTATTAAACCAACGATATTTAACATAGTTCATTGGTAAAAACAAATATAAAAAGAAAAGGCTACCAATTAACTTGATAGCCTTTTCGATTGGTTGGAAAATAGATTAAATATCTACTTGTTTATCTTTTGGATGTTTTACTTTGTAATCGTAGTCAAGTACCTTTTTTTCTTTCGACTTTAGGGTAAACGACCACTCTAACAATCCTGTACGCGAATCAAATTTACCTTTTGCAAAATTTTCAGATTCTATACTGATTTCACCATTTTGCGTAATTGGTAATTGATCTTGTACCACTAGTTCAATACTCGATGACTTTTGATTGCTGATTTCAATGCTGTAAGCAAACGTTCTTTCTCTTTTGTCCCCAATTATTTTATCTTTTAGTTCTTTTTTCAAAAGTGTGCGTTTCACTACAATACTTGGGTCTTTACCCAATGATAAATTTAAGGTGTCATCCATACTCGTTGGATCGATATAGGTCTCGCCAATGTAAGAGCCATCAAAGAAAATATTGGCCTGACCTGGCACTAATTGCAAGTCGTCTAATTTCGTCATCTGAGCAACAAGGTAAACAGAGGCATCTAATTTTGGGACTGTGTAGTATTTGAATTTAGTGTCTAATTCATTGGTTTTGATAAGTACGATGTGTTTTTCGTTGTTGGAGGCAATGGAGTAGGGCAGATCGATTTTGAATTCAGCTGAAATCAAACGATGTACTACGGTTGTAAACTCGTCAGCACTCATACTCTCCATATCCTCATCAACACGATTACTATCGTATGAATAACCCATGTTATAGGTAGCTTGTGGCGTCACACTAACTTCACTAAGTCGTTCGATGCCTTTTTGTTTGAAATTGGCTTTATATTGATAGTAGTCAATATACCACGGGTTTAAGGTTGGTTTTGTTTTATTTACGCTCGGGTTATTGGTGGAAATAGTAAGTCCAATATTTTCCCAATTTAGGCCGGTAGACTGATACACTTCCGCTTTGTAAGTAAGGTTGATTTTTCCTGTATTGGAGTCGCTTCTTAAATCGTATAACGGCATCCAACCCGCATTAGCAACTACATACGAAAAATTCAATTTGCCAACTACTGGTGCTTTCGCAGAGACCGTGATAATAATTCTTGGGATTGGACTTTTATTAGTGTCATTCGCTCCGTTATTCGCTAAATAATTTTTCAATTCTGAAAGTCGGCTATCCATAGCGATTTTTTTAAATTGTTTTTCTTGTTTCTTACGCTCCAACGTTAAAAGCTTCTTATTTAGTTCCGTCATTTTTAATGCATAGTACTCCACTGCTTGTTTAAGTAAATTAAGTGAATCATTAACTTTTCCAATACTTCTCACCATTCCATTAGCTGAAATAATGGATTTTGAGGCATTTAGCACATTAATTTCATCTTGTATTTCTTGCATGTCGTAGCCAAGAAGTCGCAAGGAGTCCTCCAAAACTTGAATATCGCGTTTTGTTTTTGCGTCAATCCCTTTGTTAGGATTGAAGTCGGGCTGCGGATAGTGTAAGGCATAACGTGTGTCTAAAATTACAAGGTCACCAATACCCTTTACTTGAATACTTTTTGAATCAATAAAAGAACTTATTCCTTCAATAATAATTTCGGTTACTCCCGCTTTGACGGAGTAATTAGCCTTGTGATGGAGTTGTGCACCCTGTGCATAAACCGTGACATCAGTCAAAGTTGACTTGATGATTTCCTTTTCAGTTGCATGGAGGCAGTTGCAAGTTAAAACGAGACAAGCTGCAATAAAATTTATTTTCATAGCGATAGTTTTTTTGTGCATACACGCACAAACAAAAAACGTTCAGGAAAAACAAATTAATTTATAAGTGCTTGTATTTCAGCAACTATTCGAAGAGCGAGTTGATCAGCTAAGTCAGCATCTTTACTCTCGGCGTAAATACGAATAATAGGTTCAGTATTACTTTTTCGAAGGTGAACCCATTCTTTTCCGATATAAATTTTAACGCCATCCGTTGTGTCAACCTCCTCGTGTGCATAGTTGTGCGCCATTGTCCGCAGAATTGCGTCAACATCCGTACTTGGATTTAATTCAATTTTATTTTTTGAAATGGAATAGGAAGGATAGCTATCTCTTAGCGCCGTTAAAGAAATTTTATGATTAGCTAAATGGGATAGAAATAAGGCGATTCCAACCAGTGAGTCCCTACCGTAGTGCAATTGCGGATAAATAATACCACCGTTTCCTTCACCACCAATAACGGCATTTATTTCTTTCATTTTTTCAACCACATTTACTTCGCCAACTGCCGCAGCGGCATAAACACAACCTTGTAACTCGGTAATATCGCGTAAAGCACGCGTAGATGATAAATTTGAAACCGTTGCGCCTGGTGTATTTTTTATGACATAATCAGCAATAGCCACAAGGGTGTATTCCTCACCAAACATGCTACCGTCCTCACAAACGAAGGCGAGGCGGTCAACATCTGGATCAACAGTTAACCCAAAATCGGCTTGAGTTTCCAGTATTTTATTGGAAAGATCAACAAGATGCGCAGGCAGCGGTTCAGGATTATGTGGAAAATGACCGTTTGGTTCGCAGTATAATTCAATGACCTGTTTAACCCCAAGCGCTTTAAGAAGAGCTGGAACAAAAATTCCTCCACTTGAATTTACCGCATCGACTACAATTTTAAAATTCGCTAGTTCAACAGCATTTTTATTAACAAGCGGTAGTGCTAAGATGGCATCAATGTGCTTTTTCAGGTAAGTATCGTCATTACTAATTTTTCCTAAATCGTCTACATTACAAAAATTAAAATATTCATTTTCAGCAATATATAACACTTCTTCTCCATCTTTACTAGATATAAATTCTCCTTTATGATTGAGTAATTTCAGTGCGTTCCATTCTTTTGGATTGTGACTTGCCGTAAGGATTATTCCACCATTTGCCATTTCTAAAGGAACAGCAATTTCAACTGTTGGGGTGGTGGATAGTCCAAGGTTAATAACATCTATTCCAAGTCCTACAAGGGTGGCGCATACGATATCAGAGAGCATAGGTCCAGAAATACGTGCGTCTCTACCCAAGACAATCTTTACTTTTTGCTCTGGAGCTCTATTCATGAGCCAAGTACCAAAAGCTGCTGCAAATTTAACAGCGTCGACCGGCGTGAGTCCTTCGTTAACTTTTCCACCAATAGTTCCCCGAATACCTGAGATTGATTTTATTAGCGCCATTGTGATTAAATTTTTTGTTCGTTTCTGAGTTGGATCATTTTAAGGCAAGCAACAGCGCATTCAACCCCTTTATTTCCATGAATCCCGCCGGATCGATCAAGCGATTGTTGTTCGTTATTATCTGTTAGTACACAAAATGCCAATGGTTTACTGAACTTAAGCATCACATCCATCAAACCTTGGGTGGTACCAGAACAGACAAAATCAAAATGCTTAGTATCTCCTTGGATTACCGCTCCAATGGCAATAGCACCATCTAATTCATACTTTTCAAAAAGAAATTGAGCAGCTAAGGGAAGTTCAAAGGCGCCAGGAACAAATTTAATAATGATATTGTCGGGCGACATGCCATTTTCGAGCAAAGTTGCATTTGCACCTTCCAATAAACGCATGGTAATTTTTTCATTCCAACTTGAAACCACAATACCGATTACAAAGTCGGCAGCATTAGGTAATGAACTTTTGTTGTATAATGATAAATCGATTCCTTTTGTGGCCATTAGTTAACCTTATAACTCGAAACCCTTGCAATATATTTATCGATGGTTTTTTTGCTCGCGAAAGTGGGATAATCATCTTTTATCCTTGTATACAATTCGTTTGCTTTTTCGTATTTTTCGAGTTGTTCAGCACAGGCACCAGCTTTAAATAAATACATTGGTGCTGTAAGGTCGTTATCATCTGCATCAGCCGCTTTAACGTACAAATCGAGTGCATCATCGTATTTTTTTAATTCCGATAGGCAATCACCTTGCAAGCCAATACACATGGTTGCTAAATAAGTATCTTCCAGCGAAACGCCCTCTAGATTGGTCAATGCTTTTTTAAACTCCCCTTTTTTCATGTATTGCGTGGCAAGAAGGTATTGGCCAATTTCGCCACCACTTTTACCATCGTATTTTTTAACAAACGGAACCAGCACTGCAATTGCCTTGTCTGTTGAATCTTTGGCGATGAAGTTTTGGGCGATCCAATATCCATCTTTGGATTTTTCATTACTTGGCTTCCAAAAAAACTGACGGTATAATAAAATTAGCAAAACAGAAGCGATTGTTCCACCGATTATGTAGGTAACTAATTTGAACTTCTTATTTGTATTAAAATTCTCCTTAAGACTTTCTAGTGATAAATTTTCTAACATTACGCAAATTTAGATTGCAAAAATAGTTTTTTTTTTTGAAAATATCCTTTTTATTCAATTGAGAAGGTAAGTAGGAAGTGAAAATATGGCGTGTTGGCGCATTGCTGCTATTGAAAATTTAATCTCGAAATCATTTTTAGGTAAAAAATGAACAAATAAAAAATGTACATTAAGGTATAAAAAAAACTTTTTTAAGTAGTAGTTTTATAAAAAGTAAATTAAATGAAAAAGAACAACAAAGTTCTCGTTTTTATTGTTGCATTGACTTTAAGTTCACCACTCATTTTGGTATTTGTTTACAATTCCGTACCGACCACTATTCGCATAGCGGGATTTACATTAAAAAAACTGAAGCAGCCTACGACCTTAGCTTTTAAAAATAAATTTGATTCAAGTGAGGCAAGAAAATCTAATCCAAAGATTAATTCAGAAAAATTAAAAACAGCTGATGCTATTGATTCTTTAAAATTAATTAAAGAAACTAAAATTAATTACAATCCAACGATTGACACCTTAAAATTTGAACAATTCATAAGCGAGAACACAGGAGAGCGAATTTTAATTATGGGGGATTCTGAGTGCGGTGGTCTGTGCAAACAATTGAATGATTATTGCATACAGAACGGCCATAAACTAGTGCTAAGTTTTATTTGGAATGCGGCTACTATTTTAAATTTCGCCTATGCTGACACAGTTTCAAAAATTATTAGTCAGTATAAACCAACTTATGTTTTTCTTGTCATTGGTTTGAATGAATTGTATGCTAAGGATATTGCTAAAAGAAAGGTTGCCGCAGACATTGTTGCCAATAAATTAAACGGAACAAGATACACTTGGATTGGTCCGGCGAACTATGTATCCGATCGAGGTATAAATGATGTATTTATAAGCGCTGCTGCCCGGGGATCATTTTTTTCATCTAAGAACCTAAATTTACCAAAAGGAAGCGATAATCGTCATCCGAGTGTTGAGGGCTATAGAATATGGATGGATACCATCGCGTCATGGGTATCAACCAATGCAAAATACCCTTTGGTAATGTCAAAACCAATTAAGCGAAAGCAAGGAATTAAGTCAAGAATTATTAGTTTAAATGCTTCTAAATTCAGGGGGTATTAGTGGAACGATGGACAAGTTTTTAAATGGTATAACTCATGCTCTTAGCTACTCTTTACAAGTACCTTGGTTAGTTAGTGACTTTAGTTTTTTGCTTGTATTCAGTCTTTTTTTAATGATTTACACTTTTATTTTTGACAAATTAATTTGGCGTCAAATCTTCATTTTAGCTCTTAGTTTATTCTTTTATTATAAATCCAGTGGGCCATTTATTTTACTTTTTTTTTTAATAATTGCTTTAGGTTATTTATCTGCCTTGCTAATTCATCGTACATCAGGAATACTAAAAAAGAGTATATTAAGAGTAGCAATTTTTACAATTTCAGGAACGCTTATTTATTTTAAGCATGCGTACCCATTCGTAATTAATACTAATTTGTTTTTCGGAACAGGTTTATACGCTTACGATTGGTTTCTTCCGATTGGCATCACGTTTTGTTCACTTCAAACAATCGGGTATTTAATTGATGTTTATCGGGGAAGTGTTACACCAATAAAGGAAATAACATCCTATGCATTTTACATGACCTATTTCCCAACTGTATTTTTTGGTCCAATAATCCGAACAAAAGATTTCTTAGCTCAGTTTTTTAAGCTTCAACCGGTTAATCACTTATACTTGAAAAATGGCCTGATAAGGCTATTTCAAGGATTAGTTAAAATTCTTTTACTAGCGAGTTACCTTGGGATATTTGTCAATACGATACACGAAAGCCCAAAAGATTTTTCAGGCCTTGATCATTTATTATCTATTTATGCCTTTAGTTTTCAACTTTACTTTGAATTATCTGGCTTTGCGGATATTGCTATTGGTTTATCCTTGTTGATGGGTATACGAATAAAAGAAAACTTTGACAGACCTTACCACACTAGCAACCTATCCCTGTTTTGGCGAAAATGGTTAATTTCCATAAGTAATTGGATTAGAAATTACATTTACATTCCTATAAGTGGAGATAAAGAAGGAGGTTCGACAACTATTAAAGTGCTTTTTTTAACAGGGATTATTAGTTCATTAATTCTAGGAGTTGACATTCGCTACCTTGTTTTTGCTTTGATACACGTTTTAGTCATATACGCAAATAACGGTTTATTTCGTAAAGATGGCAAACCCAAAAACACAAATTTAAGTCGCTTCGTTCGAATTTTACTTACTTTCAATTTTGTATCTTTCACTTGGGTTTTTATTAGGGCAACTTCGTTAGAGAATGCTTTTTTAAGTTTGAAAGCCATTTTCACAAAAGTAAATTTTTCCAACTTATTAGCATTTGACGGTGAAAAAACTGACTTATTGTGCTTACTTTTAATCTCGGCAGTAGTTGTATTTCTGCCTCCAAAAATTTACCGCTATTTTCAATCAAAAATCATTCATTTACCAATTTATATGTGGTTCTTTCTTGTTTTACTTTTATTTCAAGTCCTTATTCAACTTAAACCGAATGAATTTCAAATGCCTTTTATAACTCACTTGTTTTAATAATACATGAAAAAAAAATCATTACTCGTGTTTTTAATGCTTGTCAACGCTTTTTTGACATTTAGTCAATATACGCACACTGAATTAAATGCTTCTCGGAAATTAGATTCAGCAATGATAAAACTGCATAAGTTATTGGACAGTTCAGGTGCTTTGAAAAAAAATGTGGACTCTGTTTTTACCCTTGTTCATTTTGGCGATAGTCATATTCAAGGCGATCATTTTAGTGGGGAAATTCGACGAATACTACAGGGACATTTCGGTGATGCCGGCCAAGGGTTGTTTTTTCCTTATTCACTATGTAAAAGTTGGGGCCCAAAAGGAATAAAGGCTACAACTGTCGGCAATTGGTCGTATAGTCAGACCTTAAAGCCCGATTTGAAAAATAAAGTTGGTTTGTCAGGATATCAGCTTTCTGCGAGTAACAACCTTTCCGCTATAAACTTTTTGTTTAATGAAAATTTTAAACATTCCCCTTCTCGAGGAATTAAAATTTGGTACAAGGCAACTTCAAGTTCAATCGATTTTCACCTTGATAATAAGTTTATTCTTGATAAAAATTTGACATTTAATAGTAGTTGGGGAGTAAGAAGCTACCAATCTAGCGAGGAAATAAAAGGCTTTGAATTGTCTGTGTCGAATGAAAACATAAATAGTGATGTATTTTCGTTCTTCGGATTTGAATTATTCAATGCTGCTTCAATTGGAATAAATTATCATCATTGTGGCGTTGTAGGCGCTCAATTCACTCATTTAATCGATAATTCGGATTTAATTTTAGAACAATTAGCCTACTTAAAACCTGACGTATTGGTGTTTTCTTTTGGAACAAACGAGGCCTATGGTAACATCGACACTACTAAATACTTTAAGTCGATTTCTAATTTTATGGATCAGCTGGAGCAACTTCTTCCTAAAACAGCAATAATCATTACCACTGCACCTGATACAAGAAGTCAAGGTAAAGTTCCACCAAGTCAAATAAGTGTTAATAAACAACTGTTAAAATTAAAAAGTAACCACGACATTTCTGTTTTCGATCTAAATCAAGCAATGGGTGGTTGGGGGTCTTTGGATAATTGGTATAAAAGTAAGTTAGTGTTGGATGATAAATTGCACTTTAGCGCAACTGGCTATGCGCTTCAGGGGAAAATGTTTGCATTGGGCTTTTTGAGTGAATACAATAAAAGTAAATCAAGTGCTCCAATTGATGTCATTTCATTGAAATCGGAAATTGAGAAGGTGATTATTCCTGTTCTTACCAGTACCTCAATTATCTCCGAAGAAGAGGTTAAACCATTAGTTGTAAAAACAATCGTAAAACCTTTAAAGTCAAAGGTTTATATTGTAAAAAAAGGAGATACTATTTCAAAAATTGCACGGAAATATCACCTCAGTACGGATAAACTATTAAAGATGAATAACCTGAAGGAAAATGACATTATAAGGGTAGGACAAAAAATAAAAATTCCTTAGTTCTTGCAATTTTTCTTTAAAACGCCATAAATAGTTGTGCTCCATAAATTTGCGTCTTTAGCATAACCAGAAGAAGCAATCGAAACCAACCATTTTTTGTGATCTTGAGAACCTTTCATAGTGGCATAATATTTTTTCGACTCTACCAATTTACAAAATCCAATGTAGGAGTCTCTTATTGTTGGAAAGTAGCGATAACCACTTTTATAACCCGAAATAGCCACATCATTTTTACCACGTATACCAAAATGGTTGTGTAGTTTTTTGGCAATATTGCTTGTGCCGCCGCCCGACTCAATGTAAGCTACGCTTAACATCACACATGCTGGAATTTGATAAATTACCTCAAGACTGTCTGCCAATTTTCGGTAGTCAGTAAAGTATTTATATTGTGAAAATAAGTGAGATGATAGCGTTAAAATAAAAATGAATGCAAAATTTTTCATAGTATATTTATAATCACTTGTAAATATATCAAATTCATTTATAAATACAGCATAATCAATTATCCCATTTTACGGAAATTATATAATTGAACTGTTACCAACAGAAATCTTTATTTAAGCTTTTTATATTGAACCTTGGCACTAGCTAAGCAAACAAAAAGAGGATGAATATTTTTTGTTTCCATTGTAATTTTAACGCTTAATTTTGTGAAATGAAACAGATTCAATCATTGGGCACACAAATTGAGATTGGCGAATTAGCAACATCCTCATTTACAGGAGTTATTGACTCATATGCCAATGCTAACATCATTATCATCGTAGATGAAAACACCCACGATTACTGCCTCGAAAATCTCCTCATTAATTATCCTGCTTTGGTTAATGCAGAAATAATCTTACTGCCAACAGGGGAGGAGAACAAAGTATTAGAAGTCTGTATGCAAGTATGGGATACGTTCACAGAATATAATTTTTCTCGTAAAGATTTAGTTATCAATTTAGGGGGTGGAGTAGTTACTGATATGGGAGGATTCATTGCCTCCATATTCAAAAGGGGTATGCATTTTATTCATGTGCCAACAACGTTATTAGGTATGGTAGATGCGTGTATCGGTGGAAAAAATGGAGTCGATTTAAACGGATTTAAAAACCAATTAGGTTCATTTAATAGTCCATCGCACGTATTTATTGACGTTACTTTTTTAAGAACTCTTCCGGAGCGTGAGTTTTATAACGGTTATGCCGAAATGTTGAAACATGCACTGATAGCAGACCAAAATCTTTGGGTTGACTTGATTGCAATTAAATCAGATACGGAATTAATGGGTGAAGCCTTAATGTATCGAACCATTATGGTGAAAGTTGGCATAGTAGAAAGTGATCCTGCCGAAGCTAACTTGCGCATGAAATTGAATTTTGGTCACTCTATCGGTCATGCATTAGAATCTCATTTTTTAAGTTCAAGTGCGATACCACATGGACATGCGGTTGCCCTAGGTATTTGTGCTGAAGCTTTCTTATCTTTTAGGCGAAAAATGATTTCCAAGAAGGATTACCTCGCCATTGAGGAAGTCATTGTTCGTAATTTTCCAATGATTCAACTAACCGACGAGGATATAAAAGATGTACTCGCTCGCATGAAAAACGATAAGAAAAATCATTTTGGTGCAATCAATTTTGTCCTTTTGGACGCCATTGGAAGCGCTGTAATTAATGTAAAAATGAAAGAAAAAGAAGTCGGCGAAGCTTTATTTCATCTAAACATCCTCGGCAGCGCACTAAATTAGTTGTGTACCAGCATCAACGAATAATCGTCATTTCATCTACAATGTGTTTCGCACCCGCGTATTTGTCAATAATAAACAATACATATCGAATGTCAACATTGATCGTTTTTTGAAGGTTTTGGTCGAAGATAACATCACCTGCCATGGCTTCTATATTACCGTCAAATGCTAAACCAATTAATTCACCTTTTCCGTTTAAAACAGGGGATCCAGAATTTCCTCCGGTAATATCGTTGTTTGTTAAGAAATTTACCGGCATGTACCCATTTTTATCGGCGTATTCTCCAAAATCTTTCGAATCATATAATTCCATTAGCCTTTTAGGTAAATCAAATTCAGCATCATTCGGTTTATACTTGTTAATTGCCCCTTGAAGCGTAGTGTAGTAATTAGTTGCTGCATCGTTTCGCTTGTCTGATGGAAGCGCACTAACTGTACCGTAAGTTAAGCGTAACGTGCTATTCGCATCGGGGTATTGAATAGGGGCAAGGCCAGACTCACGTAATCCTTCTACCAATAAACGATACGCTTTCAGGTATTCGTTTTGTTGAGCTAGCGACGCGTCGGTTCGTTGGTTCAGGTGAGCAATCATACTGGCAGAAAAGCTCATCATTGGGTCTTCAGCAATTGAAATGCCATTGGGATTTTCAAGATAGGCAAGTAGTTTTACATCCGTTTCGAAAACACTGTTTTTGAAAAGATTAGCCACAAATAAAGCCATGTCATTTTTGACTGCCATTGCTCCTAATTCCATTGCAGGAACAACGGGGAACTTTGCTTTCTCCAAATATAAGCTAAGTCCAGCGGCTAAAATATCCATTTCAGCTTGAAGTGAAATAGACGCGTAAAAGTCACTTACAGCGATTTTAAGGTTTTGTAGCGCAAGTGCTTTATCCTCTTCTTTCGCTTTTTCATAGGTTTGAATTGATGTTCCAAGCGATCTTGAAATCGTGGAAAAAGCCGAGCCACGAAATATAATTGACAAATAATTATCATGTCTCGATTTATCATTTGTCTCCTTGTAAAATTTATTAATCGTACTAACTACGGAGCCGTACTTTTCTTTGTGTGTAGGTTCGTTCGCCCATTTGTCGAACTTTTTTTCATTTTTCGCTTTAGCTGCTGCAGTTTTGAATTTCGTTAAGGCCTTAATCATTCCTGCTCTATTTTTCCAATAATTTGCGATTGATGCGTATTTAGAATCGTACTTTAGTCGAGTTGCAGGATCTTTCGCCATGTGAATTTTCATCGCATCCATGGCAGTTTTTGAAGCCTCAACCCATGCTGGATAGGCAAATTTTACGTTTTGATCAATGCCGCTAGCAGGAAGCCAACGATTGGTCCTTCCCGGATAACCAAGAATCATGGCGAAGTCACCTTCTTGCACTCCTTTAATATTAACAGGTAAATAGTGTTTAGGGTGCAAAGGAACATTTGATGCTGAAAATTCTGCTGGATTTCCTAGTGAATCGCCATAGACACGAAACATAGAGAAATCTCCAGTATGTCTTGGCCATTCCCAATTATCGGTGTCGCCACCAAATTTTCCAATGCTATTTGGCGGTGTACCTACTAAACGGACATCTTTAAAATCTTGATAAACGAAATAATAATATTCATTTCCCTGAAAAAAGGAGCGAACACTTACGGTATATTTACCATTTTCACTATTTTCTTTTTCTATTGCTGCAATTTCTTCTTTGATTATTTTTTCTCGTTCAGACTCTGGCATTCCATCGTTTACTTTATTCAGTATTCGTTTTGATACATCATCCATTCGAACGAAAAAGCGCACGTAAAGTGATTTAGGCTTCATTTCATCTTCTCGTTTAGAAGCCCACCATCCATTGGTCAGGTAATCGTTCGCTGGTGTCGACAATTCAGCAATCGCACCAAAACCACAATGGTGATTGGTTAAGATTAACCCATCCTTAGAAATAATTTCTGCCGTACATCCACCATTAAATTGAACAACAGCATCTTTTAGACTTGAATGATTTATACTATAAATTTCATCCGCTGTTAATTGCAAGCCCATCTTTTCCATGTCACGCTGATTCAAACGCTCGATGAACATTAAAAACCACATGCCTTCGTCGGCATGCACGAAAAAACCAATAAACAAGGAAAATGCAATAAGTACTCTTTTAAGGTTTGTCATTTTAATAGAATTTAATTTTTTGCTAAACTAACAATAATTTCGAAGTAATTGTTCAAGAACACAATCCTGTTGAGAAGAGAAATTAAACACGACAGCCTACTTACCCTAATCTGATGGAAATAATCGCTCTCGAATGCTGATCTGCGATACAGTCTCTTCCTACTGCAAGTCCCAAGCAAGCTATTATGCGACTTTCATCTACCACTACACATTGAGATTTGCGCATGTAATTAGGTATTTTGGCATCAGAAAGAATATCGCTAACCAATTTACTTCCTTTAAGACCAATCAAATTAATTCGATCACCTTTTTTCCAAAGGCGCAACGTAAGTTCTCCCTGCAATTTATCCTTATCTAAAAAGACAATATTTTTTGAAAGTTCAGCCGGTATGTAATTTTCTGATAACACGATAAGCTGGGGAAGTACTTCATTTTGGTGTTTTGGAGCAAAGTAAAAGTAATCTTCTTCCCTAATAATTTGCAAAATGTTACTACCAACCGTATCAATGGTAATAGCTTTACCTTTTTGTGAAAAACGAATTTTATTTAAATCAATTAATTTCAATAGGGGAATTTCTACACTTTTAAAAATCTCAATTAATTGATGTATAGTAAGTTGATCGTAGTCATTGAAATTTAAACAATTAGATTTTTTAAGTTTTGATAAAACAATATGAACTTTTTTATCTAGTAAAACCTGTTCTTTCTTGAAACAATCCATTAGGCATAAAACGGAGGCTTTTAGACTTGGAATTTGGGTATGTAAGTAGGGGAGGAGCTCGTTTCTCCAAAGATTTCGTTGGTAATCGTTCTTCTGGTTGCTTGCATCTTCTCGCCATTCGATTGAATTTTCAATTGCGTATTCCAACAATTCATTTTTAGAAAAGTCGAGTAGGGGACGATAAATGGAATTGGAGAGAACTGCCATTCCCGAAAGTCCCGACATACCTGCACTTCGACCTAACATAAGCCAGAATGTTTCCAATTGATCATCTTGGTGATGCGCTGTTACAACCACACTATCTTTGCTATTAGCAGTGATATTCCGAAAGAAATCATACCTAATTCTTCGGGCTTCTTGTTGAAGGTTTCCCTTGTTTACTTTTATGTACTCGCTTAAATTACTTTTACATGCATGCATGATAAGGCCATTTCTCCCGCAGTAATCCTCAACAAACGATTGGTCTTTATCACTTTCTAATCCCCTCAGTTGATAATTGACATGCGCCACCTCAAAGGGAAATTTCATTTTCTCAAAAAGTGCTAACATAACCATCGAATCAAGGCCGCCACTAACGGCTAAAATGTAGCGTTTAAAAGGGTGTTTCTTGGTCGCATCATTCACTAACCTTTCCAGTCTATGCATGTAGTCCGTCTAAAATTCTTTTAATTTTTGTAAAACATTCCTCGTATTCGGCAGCAGGATTTGATTGAATGGTAATTGCGCTACCCACTGAGCAAGAAAGGTACGAATTGACTTCGTTATACAATAAACTTCGAATGACAACATTAAAATCAAAATCTCCATTCGGAGCGATATATCCAATACTTCCAGAATATAAACCGCGCTTGAAATCTTCGGTTTCCTCAATGATTTCCATAGCTTTTAACTTTGGAGCACCTGTCATTGACCCCATTGGAAAAGTAGCCCTAATGATGTCTGTAAAGCTTATTTTCGAATTCATTTCACAGGAAATAGTGGATATCATTTGATGCACATTTTCAAAAGAATAGACTCCACAAAGCTCATCGACCAAAACACTCTTTGGCAGCGCAATCTTGGACAAATCATTTCGTACTAAATCAACAATCATGATGTTTTCAGCTCGTTCCTTCGGATTGTTCTTTAAATCAACTTTCGCTTCCTCATCGAGTGCTAAAATCGCATTTCTAGCTGCAGTTCCTTTGATAGGTTGCGAAAGGAGTCGATTTTCATTTTTTTTAATAAATCGCTCAGGACTTCCACAAAAAAGCGTAAAGTCATCGAAATGAAAATAACTTGAAAAAGGCGCTTTAGTCAATTGATTTAATTTCCAATATACCTGAATCGGTGCTGTAATCGTTGCATTTTCACAATAGAATTCTTGGCAGTAATTTACTTCATAAATATCGCCACGTTGAATGTAGTTTTTAAGGTGCACTAAATTTGTTAAGTAAGCTTCTTTCGACGTGCGTGCTTTAAATTCAAATCCAAAGGAAGAACTTGTTTGGTTATTTTGCTGTTCAAGAAAGTTGTTAATAAAAAGTAAATGAGACGCTGTATTTTCGCCTTGTAAAAATTCAACATTGACATTCGCTATTTTTACTACGCAACTTGGTTCCCAAAAAAACAAAGTAGGAAATTCAAGGCCATCTTTATTATCGGAGCTTAAATCGTATAATTCATTTTTTAAATCGTAGGCTAAGTAACCAAATAGGTACACGTTTGGGTGTTCAAGTAGGAATTGCTGTAGGGCTATCAAGGCCTTTTCAGAAGTTATTTTCAAACGTGCTTTTTCCCCAAACGCCAAAATACTGGTCCCATCGTTACTATTCAAATAACAAACAGTTTTATTCATTTCCATTTCACGCTATTTTTTTTGTAAAAATAATGGGAATTAGTCAAGCAACGATAATTTTGATTTTTGTACTTTCATTCGAATATTGCCTATTTCAAGGTGTACAATGTCACCTTTGATAAGGTTTACAATTCCTGTTTGTCTTGTGGCAAGAATAGTCACTTTTGAACCAACTTTAATAGCTTCTAATTTCTTAAGCGCTTCTACTTGTTTAAAATTTAACGGTTTTTCCTTATTTTTAACATGCGCTTGGGCACTTGTCTTTAAGTACTCTTTTGATTTTTCAATAATAATCATCCTTTTGATTTCCTCCATTAGTTGGTCATTAACCCCTTTTTGTCTCGATTTGTGATTGAATTTATCGATAAAAACTTGCATTTTTTTTCCAAGATTGGCTTGCTTGCTCTGTGTTTCAATAGCGTTGTTAGTGGTTTGTAGCCGCGATTCCAATTTTTCGTTGATTGCTTCGTATTCCGCAATGGTTTCCTTGGCTTTCTTATCTGTTAAAACCTGATTGATTATTAGCTGCTCCATATCATTCTTGTCTTTTTGAAGACTGCTTAACAGCTTGTCAAAACGAATTTTGTTTTCTCCCAACGAATCCTTTGCTTTTTTAATAAGCTTGTGGTGAATACCGACAATTTGTGCAATTTCAAAAGTAAATGAACTGCCTGGCTGACCAATAGACAATTGAAATAGAGGACGAAGAGAATTAACATCAAACAACATGCAGCCGTTCATCGCATTTGCCAACTGACCAGCGCGAATTTTAATGTTTGAATAGTGAGTTGTGATTACACTAAAGCATGATTTTTCGTACAATGACTCAAAAAACACCTCTGCTAGCGCGCCACCTAAATCAGGATCAGAACCTGTACCAAATTCGTCTAAAAGGAATAAACTTTCTTTATTGGCGATTTGCAAAAAATAGTTAATCCTTTTTAGTCTATAAGAGTATGTACTTAATTCATTATCAATTGATTGGTTGTCTCCAATATCAGACAGAATCACATTGAAAATCCCAGCTTTACTGTTTGAATCAACCGGAATAAGCAAACCAGACTGCAACATGACTTGAAGAAGCCCCACTGTTTTGAGTGTAATACTTTTTCCTCCTGCGTTTGGTCCTGAGATTACTAGCATTCTCGCATCTCGCGTCAATACAATATCTTGCGCTAGTGTTTTTTTAGCTTGACGTTGATTGTTTTCTCTTAAAATAGGGTGGAAGGCATTGTTCCATTTAACTAGAGGCGATTTTTCTATGTGGGGAAGAGATGCACTTAATTCAATGGCGAATCGGGCTTTGGCATGCGTAAAGTCGTACTGACACAAGGACAAGTGATAGGCCTCAATCAACGAGGAATAACTGCGCATTTCTGCTGTTAATTGCTGCAATATTTTTCTTATTTCTTTAACTTCATCATCAATTAACCAGTCAAGTTCTTGATTTAAAGCAACGTTGACGAGAGGCTCAACATAACTCAAACTTCCCGTTTTGCTCGAGCCTAGAAAACTTCCAGACACTTTACGTTTATAGGTTGATTGTACGGTTAATACACGTCTTTCGTTGATAAAGGTTTCCGCTGTCTCACCTAAGATATTTTCAATCCGCCATTTACGCAATTCGCGGTCAAAATTCCGATTGATTTGCGCTTTTAAGGACTTCATTTTTTGTCTTATTGCGAAAAGTTCCTTGGATGCATCGTCTTTTACTTTTCCACGTCGATCGAGTACTTTATTAATTTTATCTATTACATCCGTGGTCGAATAACAATCGTTAAAAATTTGCCTAATTAGTTGGTATTTTGTTGGATTTGATTCAAAAAAATGCAGTATTTCATTAACTAAAACGGAAGTGTTTAGTATTTTGAAGAAACTATCCGCCGACAAAACTGCATTTGCAATGGGTAACAATATAAGTTCCTCGGTTAATTCATCGAATTCAAGAACCGGAAAAGTAATTTTTAAATTTTTGAGCTGAACTATTTCTTGAACCGCTTTAAGCGCATAAACTAATTTATTAACATCGTTTGTTGGACGTAATGCTAAAATGGTTTGTTTGGCACTAGGACCAATGGCGTGCTTTTCTAGGCCTTCGATTACCGTTGGAAAACTTAACTCTTTTAATGTTTGCTCGTCACAGATCAATGAATTCATAATCAAAATTAAGACTTAAATTATAATGTTAACAACATATGTTTAAGTCCATTGTTTATACAAGACAATTTGCTTTATAATTAATATTATGTTAAATAGTATGACTAAGCAATAATAAGGCTCTCCTATCTTATGGTATTAATTACAACTTTATAAAGCGTTGGTATTGACCTCCTATTTTAAGAAGGTATCCTTGCGGATCAAAATTAGAAAGATCAATTTGATTGCTATTCATTGAAATAGATCCTGATTTCAAAAGTTGTCCATATAAAGAATAGACTTCAAAGTAAGATGATTCAGCAATTTTTAAATCGACATGTAAAGATTCGCTACATGGATTTGGAAACAAATGAAAATCTTCCGATACAAATTGCTCATTAACAGTTGCTGGATTACAAGTGATTAATCCAAAAATATCATACTTAGAAAAAAAATTCCAAATCTCCACGGAAGCATTGATATCAAAATTGGTCCCCGCTAAATTAATAATACTCCCTGGCCATGTATGTTGCCCATTAGTCACTTTAAAATGAACCACTTCGCTGCAATTATCGCCATTTTCGTAGGTATATTTCTCAACGGTACTTCCGTCTAATGCATTCGTATTAGGTACATTAACAATCGTTGGTACCGACGAACAATTATTAAATGTGGCCCAATGGTTTAACACATTTGTAATGGATGCAGTCCACCCTGCTGAGCCATTATAAGGAACAGTTGGATCGGTTGTTCCATGGATTTGAATAATTGGCATAGGATGCGAAGCATTACAATTTCCCAATGTGGAAGGCGTCATAGAACCTGTAACAGAACCCACGGCCGCTATTTTAGCACTCAAATCACAAGCAAGTTTAAAACTCATAAATCCACCATTTGACATTCCAACTGCATAAATTCTGTTTTGGTCAATCGAATAAGCAGCTGATAAAGAATCTATTAATGCTTCCGTGTATCCTACGTCATCGACAGAACTACCGCCCCATCCCACATTAAAATGGGTAGTATTGTTAAGATCAAGGGTTCCTTGCGGATGCACCACAAGAAAATTAGCCGTATCAGCGATATTTCTAAAATTTCCATAAATCATTTGTTCATTTGAATTACTGGTATATCCGTGAAAATTAAAAAGTAATGGAACAGCCATATTTCCACTATAAATTGAAGGGACATATAATTTATAGGAACGCACGATTCCATCATGCACAATGGTTCCATTTATTGTTTGCTGCGAAAAGCAAGAAAAAGAAAGTAGGATTGATGCAAAAACAAGCCCTTTTTTGAGGATAGAATTATTTTTTGAATTGATTATTTTCATGGTTTGTATCTTTGCCTTAAAATTAGCAATAAATTTATTTATACTTAAAAAAAACAAACTATGGCAATTTATTCATTTCAAGCCTTTATTCCTGTGGTAGATCCCAGTAGTTTCGTGCACCCTCAAGCTACTGTCATTGGAAATGTGATCATTGGAAAAAATGTATATATTGGACCAGGTGCTGTTTTACGTGGCGATTGGGGACTAATTTTAGTGGGAGATGGCTGTAACATTCAAGAAAATTGCACTGTTCATATGTTTCCCGGGACAACTGTTTCCTTAGATAAAGGAGCCCATGTTGGACATGGTGCAATTATTCACGGCGCCACACTCGGCAAAAACTGTTTAATTGGCATGAATGCAGTATTAATGGACGATGCTATAATTGGTGAAGAATCAATAATTGGCGCTTTATGCTTTGTTCCTTCAAAAATGGAAATTCCAAGAAGAAGTCTAGTGGTGGGTAATCCTGCACGAATTCTTAAAACCGTTAGCGATGAGATGATTGCATGGAAAACGGAAGGGACAGCTCTTTATCAAGCACTTCCTAAAGAATGTCATGAATCCCTCCTACTTTGTGAACCCTTAGAAACTCCCGAGGAAAATCGCCCAACACAACAACAGCATTATAAGATTTGGGATAAGAATCAAAAATAAAAATGGAACGAAAGGAGAAAACTTGTTGATAAAATTTAGCGCTACATAGCAAGGTATGTATTATCTTTGGGTCCCTTAGTTACTGATTTTTTAATTTAATGTCGAATTCAACCAAGTATATATTTGTAACAGGGGGCGTAACTTCCTCGCTAGGAAAAGGAATTATTTCCGCATCATTGGCGAAATTACTTCAGTCTAGAGGGTATTCAGTCACCATTCAAAAACTAGATCCATACATCAACATCGATCCGGGAACCTTAAATCCGTATGAGCATGGCGAGTGTTTTGTAACAGATGATGGCGCTGAAACCGACCTTGATTTAGGGCACTACGAACGTTTTCTTAATGTTCGAACTTCACAAGCCAATAACATAACGACCGGAAGAATCTATCAGTCGGTAATCGAAAAGGAACGCAGGGGTGAATTTCTAGGAAAAACGGTTCAAGTTATTCCTCACATCACGGATGAAATCAAAGAGCGAATTCAACTTCTTTCCACCAAAGGGAATTACGATATTATTATTACCGAAATTGGTGGAACTGTAGGTGACATTGAGTCCTTACCTTACATTGAATCAGTTCGACAATTACTTTGGGAGTATGAACGAGATTGTCTTGTTATACACCTTACCCTTGTTCCTTATTTGGCGGCCGCAGGCGAACTCAAAACTAAGCCAACCCAACATTCTGTAAAGCAATTACTGGAATTAGGGGTTCAACCTGACATACTTTGTTGTAGAACTGAACATGAATTAGACCTAAACTTACGTCGAAAAATAGCAAAGTTTTGCAATGTATCCATCAATGCTGTCATTGAAGCTAGAGACGCGGCATCCATTTACGATGTTCCCATTCTCATGCAAAAAGAGGAATTGGATTCAGTTGTTTTGGAAAAACTTGGCCTTCCTAAAAAAACAACACCCAATTTAACTAATTGGAATTCTTTTTTATTCAAACTTAAAAATCCCACACACATAGTTGAAATTGGCTTGGTAGGAAAATACGTTGAACTGAAAGATGCTTACAAATCGATTTCTGAGGCCTTAATTCACGGCGGTGTTGCCAATGACGCCAAAGTAAATGTACATTGGATTCAATCAGAAAAAATTACAAAATCTAATCAGCAAAAACAGTTGGCTAACTTAGATGGTATTTTAGTAGCACCTGGATTTGGGTCACGCGGAATAGCTGGAAAAATTGAGGCTGTTCAATACGCTAGGGAACAAAACATCCCATTTTTAGGGATTTGCCTTGGCATGCAATGTGCGGTTATTGAATACGCTAGAAATGTAATGGGACTTGAGGATGCACATACTACAGAGATTGTAGAGGATACTCCCCATCCTGTAATTTCGATGATGCAAGAACAAAAAGAAATTTCAAATATGGGCGGCACGATGCGATTAGGCGCTTATCAATGTCAACTTAAATCTAAGTCGAAGGTGGCAGCAGCTTACAACCTGGATAAAATAGCTGAACGCCATCGCCACAGGTACGAATTCAATTCTAACTACTTGGCTGATTTCGAAAAAGCTGGTATGAAAGCAATGGGTAAAAACCCAAAAACCAACTTAGTAGAAGTAGTTGAAATCCCCTCTCATGCATGGTTCGTAGGCGTGCAATTTCACCCGGAATACAAAAGTACTGTGGATACCCCTCACCCACTTTTTGTTGCCTTTATTAACGCAAGTTTGATAAATAAAAAAGTAAATTAATGGATAGAAATACAATAATTGGTTTGTTTTTAATTGGTTTGGTATTGACTGTATTTTCAGTATATAACCAACCTTCTCAGGATGAAATAGACGCCGACAACCGAAGGATTGAATTAGCGGAGAAGAAAAAAGAAGCTAAAGAGGCGAAAAAATTGCCGCCAAAAGTAAATCAGGCGTCCAAAGACGATAAGTCTAATACTAATACCCCTACTCCAAAGAAAGCGTATTTAAACGTTTCTCGTAAAGAGCAGTTGTACACCATTGAAAATGACCAATTGCGCATTGAATTGACCGACCGAGGTGGACAAATAAATGCCGTTTACTTAAAAAATTACTTATCATACAAAAATTATGTAGGTAAAAAGAAGGATGCGCTTTGTTTATTTAAAGGCGGCGATGGATCCAATGAGTTACATTTTAATTTTAATGGAAAGAAAATCTATACTGCAAATTATGCCTGTTCTTTGCTGCGAAAAGATTCGGAATCCCTCACTTTTGAACTAAAGTTAAGCCAAACAAAAGCGATACAATTCGTTTACGATTTAAGTAAGAAAGGATTTGAAATAAAGCACGAAATTGCACTCATTGGTTTTAATGCGAGTGAATCGAAAAATATTAAATTTCGTTGGAAAACGGCCTTTAGAAAAACAGAACGACTTGCTACTGAGCAACAACGCGTCAGCACAATTTGTTATGAATACAAAAAAGATGGTTTTTCTTATTTAAGCGAAACGTCAAGTGATTTCACCAATCCAGAAGATAATATCAATTGGCTTGCCTACAAACAAAGTTATTTCTCTTCTATTCTTAAGCCTGAAAAAGGTTTCTCGAAAAATAATGGGGGTATAAATGTGCGTACCTACGAAAGTGACGATAAAAAGCAATTTTCACATTTGAAGGATTATTCATCTAACCTAAGTCTAATTTTCAACGCAGAACAAAAAGTAAAATTTGACTGGTATTTTGGTCCTAATGATTACAACATATTAGCAGCTACAAATGCCAGTTATCCTGATATTCTCAATTTTGGTTGGGGTTTATTTCGTTGGATCAACTTGTACGCGGTACAACCTATTTTTAGTACCATCATTTCTGCTGGTTCGGCAATTGGATGGGCAATTTTATTTCTAACCATTGTATTAAAGCTCATTTTAATGCCTATCCAATGGAAAATGTTTGCATCTTCTGTTAAAATGAAGATTTTAAAGCCGGAAGTGGATGCCTTAAATGCAAAATTTCCGAATAAAGAGGATGCGATGAAAAAACAGGTGGAGATGATGGCGCTGTACAAAGAATCTGGGGCTAGTCCGCTTGCCGGTTGCGTACCAATGCTCATACAAATGCCTATACTTCTTGCTGTATTTAGGTTTTTTCCAGCTGCTTTTGAATTAAGACAAAAATCATTTTTATGGGCAGAGGACCTATCCTCTTTCGACTCAATTTGGGATTTTGGAGTAAATATTTGGTTCTATGGCGATCACGTTAGTTTATTCACCTTGTTAATGGCAGGTACTACCCTTTTGTATACGTACATGAATAGCGGGAATGTGCAGCAACCTACAGCACCGGGGATGCCTAATATGAAGGTTATTATGTATATTTTTCCTTTCATGATGATTTTCTTTTTTAATAATTACTCCTCCGGTCTTAGTTATTATTACTTCATATCGACCTTGGTTTCTATTCTTTTAATGGTTGCAATCAAAAAGTTTTTTGTTAATGAAGATAAGCTAAAAGAGAAAATGGCCCTGCGTAAAGCAAAGGCAAGCGCCAATCCAAAAGAAAAGAAAAAGTCGCGATTTCAATTGAAGTTGGAGGAAATGCAAAAACAGCAGCAGGAAGTGCTTAAAAACAAAAAACGATAAAATTTATACTATGCAATTTTTTATAGATACAGCAAATTTAAATGACATTAAGGAAGCAAACGACCTTGGTGTCTTGGATGGTGTCACTACAAATCCTTCCCTGATGGCAAAAGAGGGCATTACAGGGAAAAAGAAGATTCTGCAACACTACGTAGACATTTGTAAAATTGTTAATGGACCAGTTTCTGCGGAAGTCATTGCTACTGACTTTAAAGGAATGGTGAAAGAAGGCGAGGAATTAGCTGCGCTGCATCATAATATCGTTGTCAAAATCCCAATGATTCCCGAAGGAATAAAAGCGATTAAGTATTTCTATGAGAAAGATATCAGAACAAATTGTACCTTGATTTTTTCTGCTGGACAAGCTCTTTTGGCTGCGAAAGCGGGAGCTACTTATGTGTCTCCTTTTATCGGCCGCTTGGATGATGTATCTACCAACGGACTAGAATTAATCGCACAGATTCGTTTGATTTATGATAATTATGCCTACGATACCCAGATTCTCGCCGCATCGGTTCGTCATCCCATGCACATCATAAATTGCGCTGAAATTGGCGCCGATGTCATGACGGGTCCGCTTAGTGTTATAAAGGCCTTAGCTAATCATCCTTTAACGGATTTGGGACTAAAGCAATTTCTTGCCGACTATGCAAAAGGAAATAAATAGATCATATGCTTTCTAAGGAAGCAAAGAAAGAATGGAACATCCGATTTTGGAATGGACTTAGAAATGAAATGAAGTTTATTCCTTCCTTTAATGGTCGACGAATTAACTGGCTAACTTACCCCACGGATATCAAGCACGTTTTTTTAAGGTTAGTTTGCGAAAATGATTTTGTTGCACTACAATTCGATATTCAACTAAAAGACGAAGGTATTCGAGCCATTTTTTGGGAGCAAATGGAAGAGTTGAAGCTATTAATCAATTCAAAAATGAATTACCCTAGTGCTTGGGTCCAAGGTATAAAAACAGCAGAAGGTTTGCTGATTGATCAAATAAGCTGGCGTTTGGAGAATACAAATTATTTGCTGGAGGAAAATTGGCAAATCATCTATGATTTTTTTAAAAGTAGATTAATTGCATTTGACGAATTCTATCAGGAATTCAAAGAGATTCTCATAAATTTGCTCAAATAAACGTAATTTTATCAAATGAAACTAACGCGCTTTTTATCGCTACTTTTATTGTTAATCTCTTGCTTTTCATCGAAAGCACAAACAGTAGTTTTTTTTGAAGACTTTCAAGGCGGAATTCCAGCAAATTTTACCTTAATTGATAACGATGGGAACACGCCTGCTCTTGCTGTGGCTGAATTCACCTCTGCCTGGATTGCGCTCGCAGACCCTGAAAATTTAAGTGACACCGTTGCTGCATCTACCTCTTTTTTTACGCCGCAGGACACGGCGAGTCGGTGGTTGATAAGCCCCCCTATCCCACTCGGCGCTTTTGGAAATTATTTTAGCTGGGAGGCGCGCTCACATGATCCATCATTTCCAGATGATTACTTAGTTTTAGTTTCCACAACTGATAATTTGCTAAGCAGTTTTACCGACACTATAGGCTTTGTTATTGAAGAAAATTTCGAATGGACGTCAAGAGAAGTTGATTTAAGTGAGGAGGGCTATGACAACCAGACCATTTACATTGCATTTGTTCAAAAAACATATGATGGATTTAAATTATATCTCAATGATTTAGAAGCTAGAAAAGAGGATGTTACCAAGCTAACATCTCCTAAACCATTAACTGCTGTAAATTGCTATCCGAATCCATCGAAGGACAACGTAAACTTTTCGTCTAATCAGGTGATTGAAGCAATTACAATTTATTCAGGCACGGGTCAATTTATGTTAAATTCTAACCAGACAGCCATCGATATTCGTCAATTTAATCCTGGTATTTATTATGCTCGCGTAAATTGCAATAACGAAATTATCACATTGAAATTCATAAAGGAATAATCATTGGAGACGCTGATTCAGCAAGTTAAAGAACACGTTAAGTCCCTTTTTGTAAACGTCGAAGGAAGTCACGATTGGCAACATATTGAACGTGTTTGGAAAATGGCAGTTCATCTTCAAAAAAAAGAAGGAGGAGATCGACTTTTAGTTGAATTGGCGGCGTTACTTCATGACATTTCCGATCACAAATACAACGGAGGCAACTTTGAATTAGGCGCTGAGACAGCAAAATCTGTTTTACTTTCATTTGGTGCAAGTACTGACCTTGCCGATAAAGTAGCCGTATTGGTTTCAAAAATTTCATTTAAGGGAGCGCAAGTTCAAGATATTCAAGGCAGCATAGAATTAGCTATTGTTCGAGACGCTGATCGTTTAGATGCCATTGGTGCCATTGGTATTGCGCGTGCTTTTGCTTTTGGCGGCAGCATAAACAGTCCTTTGTATGTTCCCGACATGGAACCAACTATGCATCGAAGCAAGGAAGAATATTTGTTAAATAGGAGTCACACCATCAACCATTTCCATGAAAAATTATTTCTATTAAAAGATCGAATGGAAACCAATAGCGCCAAAGATATTGCTCTGCATAGACATGCAGTAATGAAGCACTTTATTCAAGAATTTATGACTGAATGGGATATGGCTTGATATTTTACCAGATAATACTTGGATTGAGCTTAGAAAGCTCCTCCTTTTTACGCTTGGTTTCCTCCATGTGAATTAATGACTCGGTACTGTCAGCAGCTAAAAATCGATGTTGTTCTGCTTTCCTTATTG
Source organism: Chryseobacterium gleum (assembly GCA_945888625.1). Lineage (GTDB taxonomy): Bacteria > Bacteroidota > Bacteroidia > Flavobacteriales_D > Crocinitomicaceae > UBA952. The sequence goes on along the minus strand of CAMDAH010000003.1, from coordinate 180,650 downwards.
CTTGCACTTTCGATAGCAATTCAATGGTAGATGGTGAAAAATAGGCCTGACTAAAGCGCTCCCAAACATATTGGATGGCCTCACTACTCGGGTGAATAGTATCTGCTTTGTAAAAACGATAATCCCTTAATTCATCGACAACTATTTCATAAGAAGGAAAATAGGTTATTTTTTCAATCGCTTCTAAGTAAGAAATTAATTCAAAAAGTCGCGCTTTACTCCTGTTATTTTCGATGATACCGTCTTTAACGTGTCGCACTGGACTCACGGTAAAACAAATTGTAATGTTAGGATTGAGGCGTTTAATTTTTTGAATAGTTTCCACCCAAGTATCCTTCATCACTTCGAACTCAAGTAATTCTTTCGTAAAAAGATAAGCAGGTTGTTTGTGACAATTGGCAACAACCCTATTATTCTCCTTTAATCGGTAGGCATATGCACTTCCGAGTGTGATGAACAAACACGAAGCAGCGATAATTTTATCATGTAAAAGTTGACGTGTTTCGACTAGTCTTACTTGTAAATCTTCTTTGGTATTTGCAACATAAATACCCGCACTTTCCCAATCTAAATACTTCCCCTTAGAAGAAAAAATACTACAACTTGAAGTTAAGTCAATAGATTTAACTAATTGATTTGCAATTGATAATGGATTATATGCGATACCAAAAGGATTCGTGTAAGCGTTAAATCCTGATTGAACAAACTGTTCACCTATTTCATTTGAAAAGCAAGAACCTATTAGCAGAATAGCATCAGTAAAATCAATTTCTCGTTCCGACTTAGGTATTTCGAACGATAGCATAAAACGATTGATCTGCATTAGTTCATTAGATTTTTCGCTGCTAAGATGGCTTCCGTAGTTATCACCTCGCCACTCATTAGTCGAGCAATTTCAACAACAATTTCATTTTCTGGGAGTTTTCTGACTTGTGTTTGCGTTGCAAGACCTTGATTATCTTTTTCCACTTTGACATGATGATTAGCTTTCGCGGAAACTTGAGGTAAATGCGTAATAGCGATTAACTGCCTATTTTTACCCATCGAACGAAGTAACACGCCAATTTTTTCTGCCACATCACCAGAAACCCCGGTGTCAATCTCATCAAATAATATCGTTGGTAATTTTCTTTTTTCAGAAATTATTTTTTGCAGTGCTAACATAACTCTCGACATTTCACCACCACTCGCTGCTTTTTCAATTGGTACCAGGACCATTCCTTTATTTGCGCTAAATAACATGTTAAGGTCTGAACCTCCATTTTCTTTTAGGGTTGTTGAAGGATATAGTTCAAAGGTAAGTTTCGTTTCTTTTAGCTTTAAATCAGATAAAATAAGAGTCAATTCTTTTTCTATAACTTGTGCCGCTGCACTTCTTTTTTTGTGTAAGTTATCGGCAGCATTGTGTAATTCCAACTCTTTTTTTGCGTTTTCTTTAATCAAGCTGGCAATCTCCTCCCCTAACGCTTCGTTGTGCTGATTCGCATTTTTTAGCGTTTCCCATAATTCAGTTAACTGTTGTTGGCTGGTAAAACGATGTTTATTTAATTGGCGATTGTACTCATCAACTCGCTTTAATATGGTTTGGAGTTCGGCTGGATTTGATTCGGTATCGTCAGTCAAGTATTGCGCATCATTTATAACCTCTTTAAGTTCGGAAAGTATCGCTTTTAATTGACTTTGAACTTGTCGCATTTTAGGGTCTACTCCACTTATTTTTTCAATCTTGCTAACGACCGAATTCATAATCGTATAAACACCATTTTCTTCAGAGAAGTTAGTAATCTCAAGTGCTAATTCACGAATTAAATCAGCATTTTCCATGCGGTTCAATATCAATTCGTATGCTGCAAAATCGGTGTTGTTTAGCTCCAATTGACCTAACTCCTCCAATAAATACAAATTGTAGTCATTTTGTAGGTCTTGCTCTCTTCGTTTTTCCTCTAATTTTTGAATGGTGTTACTCGTTGACTTCCAACTGTGGTATTCTTTGGTGTAATTCATTCTTAGTGTGCTGGTATCCGCCATATCGTCGAACAATTCTATTTGGTATTGCGACGACCTTAAATCATACGTATTAAATTGAGAGTTGACAGATAAAAGCAACGAGGTTAGTTCCTTCAAAATACTTAACTGAACAGGGGTGTCGTTTATAAACGCCCTCGATTTTCCATCTTTAACAATTTCTCTACGCACGGTTATCGTTGGCATTTGATCTAAATCATTTTTTAGAAAAAACACTTCAAATCGCTCTTCCATATCGAATAAAGCTTCTACAAAAGACTTATTGCTTTTTTTTCCGATAACAGTAAAGTCAGCTCGCTCACCGAGGAGTAAATTTATTGCATTTAACAAAATTGATTTTCCGGAACCTGTTTCTCCCGTAATCACAGTAAACCCCGAATCGAGTGACAATTCTACCCGATCGATCAACACAAAATTATCGATACGAAGCAGTTGAAGCATTTAATTTAGAATTTCTACGTATTTGGAAGTATTTGCAGGATCTAATTTTTTTAATAAGTTAACGAATTCGTTCTTTTCCTTCAATTCGGCATCAAATAATATATTTTTAATTTCAGTTGACTTCGCATTGAGGAAGGTTAACACATTTAACGAATTTGGTCTTGCTTGCGCAACAGGAGTTAATTTTACTAATGCTTCGTACATGGCTTTTCTTCCCTTCAACTTGTCTTCATTGAGCTTGTCAATTCCGTTTCGATGATAGTAATAATTACATTCTCTCAAAGGTTCGTAGGCCGCTTGTAGTATATTATCAACAAGCCAAAAACGATTTCTTTTTCCTTGTTCATTGGATTTCCAACCCGTGCCGCCCGCGTTTTGTGCATTACTAACTATTTGCTGTGCTTCAATAAAATAAGGTGTTCCCCCTTTTAAAGAAAAGGAATCGTAATCCATTCCTAAAACAAAATAGGCATAATAAGCTAAAATAGAAGATAAGTTATCGCGAAATTGATTAGGCGCGTAAATAATCATGGCATTACGAGAAAATGCGAAAGTAATGTCATCGTCCTGGTAATTCATGAGTAGTGTATTGTAATTCGTATTAAAAGCAGGTCTTGTTGTTTGGATTTGTAGCGAGCCTCCAAAAACGCCAGGACTTGGGATTTTATTAATTTGGAGTTGAATATTAACATTTAATCGTTCTTCAGTTTTAAAGTTATCTTTCGTCCATTGGGTATTATTCATTAAATCGGTTACGATTTGCTTTAATTGAGTCAAGGCATCTTGTTCGGTGCTATTTATTTCCAATTTGGCGTCGGTAATAATGCTAACTTGACAATTAAGTTCCTGTGATTTTGAAGCTAAGCTTAGCATTAGTAATAAAGACAGAAGGTAGTATTTCATTTTAGGTAATCGTTTAAATAATCATAAATATCCTTGGCTACTGCTGTTTTTGGTTTTAAATCAAACCCTTTAACATTTCCTTTGGAGTCGAAGATAGTAATTTTGTTGGTATCCTTTTCAAAACCAGCTCCATTTTCATTTAAGGAATTTAAAATAATAATATCCATCTTTTTATCTGACAATTTATCAAGAGCATGCTCTTGTTCATTGTTTGTTTCTAAAGCAAAACCAATCGTGATTTGCTTAGCTGTTTTGTGAAGACCTGCCCAGCTTACAATATCTGGATTCTTGATGAATTCAACGTGAAACGCTGTTCCTACTTTCTTAATTTTCTGGTCGGCAACAGTTATGGGTTTGTAATCCGCTACGGCTGCAGAAAAAACGCCTACGTCACACAGGGACCAATGTTCTTGAACTGCCGAGAACATTTCATCTGCAGTAGTAACAGAAATAATATCAAGCGAATCGTGTGTTAAAACGCAATTTGTTGGTCCACAAATCAAAATTACTTTTGCACCTAATTCTAAAGCTCTTTCCGCCAAGGCAAAACCCATTTTCCCAGACGATTTATTAGAAATAAAACGCACAGGATCAAGTGCTTCATGTGTTGGACCTGCGGTTATGAGTACTGTTTTGTTGGCTAATTGGAGCTCTATATTAAGTGTTTTTTGAATAGCAGCAAAAATGCTTTCTGGTTCTGCCATTCTTCCTTCACCGAAAAGACCACTTGCTAACTCTCCCGTGGTTGCCGGTAAAATTGCTACACCATCCTTACTTATTTGATCGAGATTCCTTAAAAAAGAAGGGTGCTTGTACATGTCCAAATCCATGGCGGGGACTACAAGTGTTTTATTTCGCATGGATAAATAGGTTGCTAGCAATAAGTTATCACACACACCATTGGCCATTTTAGAAATCATATTTGCTGTTGCTGGAGCAATAACGAGCAGATCTGCCCATTCTCCGTATGCTACGTGATTATTCCACGCGCCAGTTTCTTTGTTCCAAAATTCAATGCCTACTGATTCGTTTGATAAGGTAGCTAGTACCAATGGACTTATGAAATCGACTGAGTTTGGTGTCATAATACATTTGACTTGAGCACCACTTTTTTTGAGTAATCGTATTAAAAACGGAATTTTATATGCAGCGATACCGCCACTGATTCCTACGATAATGCGCATGTTAGTTTTCCGATTCTGGCATTCGCATGTAAATCCTATCCTCTAAAAATTCTTGCGTAGCTAAGGATGTTGCTTTAGGCATTTTTTCGTAATGCTTTGAAATTTCAATTTGTTCTCTATTCTCAAAAACCTCTTCAAGGTTATCAGTTGAAGTAGCAAACTCTTGCAATTTCTGCGTTAGCTCTTCTTTAATTTCTGTACTAATTTGATTTGAACGCTTGGCAATTGCAACTAGTGATTTGTAAATATTACCCGTTTTTTCTTCGATTAAAACGGTATCACGCGTTATAGTTGATTTTTCTGCGTTAGTGATTTTTTGGCTCATATTTTTGACTTTTAATCAGTACTTAATGTGAAGATGAAATTTTTGAATTTAATTGATTTAGTTCTTTTAAATAAATAGAATTCGGATAAGTAGCTACAAAGTTACGATATCTTTCAATAGTTTGGTCTATTCTATCGTTTTTTTTACTTTCGATGCTATTATTTGCTAACTGTAGGTTATTAGTAATAGCCAAATAGTTTATTTGTTCGCAATAAATTGAACGAGGATAGGCATTTAGAAATAGGTCTGCTGCAGTAATTGCAGAACGAAAATTTTCTGTCTTAGCATACAAAAGCACTTTGTTGTAATCTTTTAATTCTAATTTAAAGCGCAAGCGATCAATTACGCGATTGCATGAATCGATTAAACTCGATTCTGGGTACTTATCCACGAAATCTTGTACATTATTAATTGCTATTAGTGTTTCCGTTTGATCTAAAGACCAATTGGGAGAATTTTTCACGCTACAAAGTGCCGACAAAAAAAGCGCTTCTTCATTTTTTAAGCTGTAAGGAAACCGTTGAGTGTAGGCACTAAAATAATAACCTGCCATGTAATAATCTTCCAATAAATAATAACTTTTAGCGAGGCGATAATACGAAACTTCACCCTGATCAGTTTTGGGCGCATGTTGGTATACTTGCTCGTATAGCACGATGCAACGATCATACTTTTTATCTTCAAAAAAATCATTTGCCGCATCAAATTTAGCCTCGTAGTCATCTCCTTTAATTAGGACATTATAGTCCGAACAATTCGAAAACACGAAGAGTAAAACAATCGCAAGAATTGAAAAATTAATTCGTCTCATTTATTTTATTCTTAAACTTTTACCCACTTGTATATTTCCTGAAGGTTTAATGCCATTTAATTGGCATAATTTGGAAACTGTTGTTTTATTTTTTGCCGCAATGGCTGTTAACGTATCTCCAGATTTAACCGTGTAATATTTTTTTTGTGCTGTATTTACTTTTACAACAGGATTAACGGGTTTGTCCTCTCTAATTACCCTTGTAATTGGGTCGGTAGGATTATTATCTTCATAGTACTCGCTAGGCTTTGCTCCCGGAACAAATAAACTTTTGTGAACGAAAAGATTTTCTTTTTTCAACTTTTTAGTAATGAAATCGATGATCTCTTCCGGATTTAGCGGGGAATCGTAAAACCGCACTTCGAAGTGAAGGTGTGGACCAAAAGAGCGTCCTGTATTCCCTCCCAAACCGATAGGTTGTCCCGAAACAACATCTTGATTTGGTACTACCAAGTGTTTGCTCAAGTGCGCATAAAATGTTTCTAATCCGTTGTAGTGTCTTATTATGACCAAATTTCCGAAACCACCATCATTGTATTTAGCATACCTAATTTTACCCGAGAATGCAGCGCTTACTGTATCACCAATACTCAAATTTAAATCTATACCGTTGTGGTACCTTCCGCTTCTGTAACCATAGTGAGAGGTAACAACCCCTTTTACAGGAATAGAAAAATCATTCGCTTCCTTCTCATTTAAACACAACCAAATGGTATCGGCCAACTTGGAAAGATCATTATTTCTTCCTGTGTAACACGTTTCATTATTCCAAGCTTGCACAAATGGCGGATTGTTTTTTGAAACTAAGGCTTGAATGCGGGGATTAAGCGTACCATTAAAGGTGGATTCGTTCAATAAACTCCAGGTTCTGTTTTCGAAAATAACTAATCTTCCTTTGGACGTTTCGACCGTATCTATCGCTTTTTGTGAAAATACGGAAGAAATTGAGCTAAAACAAAGTAAACAAATAATGTATCTAAACTTCAAACCCTTTTTTTTGATTTATTCAAAGATAAGATTTTCAATCAAATTGGCCTAATATCTTTTATAGTTAAGTTGTAGAAAACACCTTCATTGGGTTTAATGAGATTAACATACCCCCTGTTTCCGTATGCTTGGTTCGGTTCTAATAAAACATATATCTTCTGTCCTTTTTTAACGCTTTTTAATACGTATTGCAAACCGGGAACTATATTGCGTTGCCCCTGCACGTATTTAAGCGGAAATTTATCGCGATAAGTATTGACCACAGTAGGATTTGTTGGTGTTGAAACAAGCGCATGGTATTCGACTTCATGTTGTCTACCTGATAGCCTTTCAGTGGTTATTCCTGGAGAAAAAGTCCAAGTCTTAATGCCATCTTTATTAAATTCGGGTGATACGCGCGCCTTAATTTTTAAGTACAACCAGTTCGGCGAATTGGGTGGAACTACGCCAGGAATTCCTTGTTCCCCCAATGCAAGGTAAGCCGGAATTTCCACCTTAACAAAATCTCCTACCTTTAACTGTTGTAGAGCGATATCCCAACCAATTGTTTGCATATTATACCCAACCATAAAAGGTATAAAGGGTAAGTTTACACGTTTATTACCATCAATAATTTTACCGTCGGGAAGCGCTAATCGATATTCTAAGAGAACAACCTCTCCACTGACTAATTTTTTACCTACCCCCTTGTTCAACCATTTGATAACAATGCCGTTTTTAAGTTTTACCTGATCTTTGATTTTATCCTTTTCGAATTGGCTTAAATTTGATGTGTTGTTAGCGTTGATTGAATCAATGGTGGAGACATTTTTCGGTTTTTTTGGTTTGGCTTGATCCTTTTTTATTTCATTACAACAACCAATTAGCGTTAACAATACCATAAATAAACCGATTATTTTTTTCATTATCTTATTTTATTTAATTGAATATCAAGTAGTAAGATAGACTGCGGTGGAATTTTATCAAAATCACCGAGCAAACCGTGAGCTAGATGGCTGGGCAAAATTAATTTGGCTTTATCACCCACACTTAATAACTTCACTGCTTCATTTAATCCAGATTCGTTATCGGATTTATCAACCGCAAAAACTTCGTTTTGTGAAGAGTCTGTGACATAACAAATAGTTCCATCTAACAATTTAATACGCAAATCAATAAACACTTGTTGACCGATTGTTGGTTTTTGCTTGCTAATGGAATCCTTATAAATCATGTAGCGCAATCCGGATTCTGTTTGTGTCATTTTAAATTCTGTATGATGATCTAAAAACAAAGCGATTTGAATGGCCTCTCGCTCATTTATTTCTTTGTTGTAATCTACAGAGGTATTTTTGTCCCATTTATTTTCGGTTCGAGGGACTTGTTTTTTATCTTGACAAGCACTTCCTAAAAGTAATAAAACAAAAAGGGGAATTAAAATTTTCATGGAACGAGTTCATTTAAAAACGTGATGAACCGCTCAATGGTTACATCCATTGAATCACTACTAAAACCACCAGCAGCGTATTGGTGTCCACCACCTTGAAAATGTTTGGCAGAAAATTCATTGACAACATATTTCCCTTTTGATCGAAAGGAAATTTTAATTCCATCTCTTGATTCGACAAATAAAGCTGCTATTGAGTACCCATCAATCGATAAAATAACATTTACGAGTCCTTCGGTGTCGCCCTTTTGATAATTGAAGCGTTCCAATTCTTCTCTCGTCAGCCAAATGTAGGCAATTGGGAAGTTAGGAACACAAACTAATTTGTCGCTGACTGCAAATCCTCGTAATTGCAACTTATCTAGTGTATTTCCATCGAACATCAACTCATGAATTTCAGCATGATTGACGCCTATTCCCAAACACTTAGCTAAAATAATATGTGTATTACTACTGACTGAAGGAAAACGAAACGACCCCGTATCGGTCATTATACCAAGATAAATCCCATTTCCAGCATTCACATCTATGTACTTAAAATCATCCATTTTATCAATGCATTCAAAAACTAACTGAGCGGTTGAACAAACAGAAGGCACTGAAATTTGCAAATCACAGAAGGAAGATGGGTTAGGATGATGATCAAGCATGGCGCTAACCCCTTCAAAATCATCGATGAGTAGTTGTGCTTCGGCACCTACCCTACTCGGTGAATTAAAATCAAGACAGAATAATGTATCGCACTGTTTAGCTAGGGCGTTAGATTGCTCTTTAGCTGATTCATAAACCAAAAAATCCGTACCCTTCAAAAAAGGAAGCAAGTTTGCCGCTGGACGATCGGGAAGAATGATTGTAGCTTGTTTCCCTTTATTTTTTAAGTAATAAAACCACGCAATTGAGCTACCTATTGCATCGCCATCGGGCGACTTGTGCGTTAGAATTATACTCGATGTTGACGCATCAACAATTTCTTTTAATTGCTCTGTTTCATAGGTCATCCTTAATCCTTTTTCTGCATTTGAGCATCCTCTACAGCATCTGGAGGGAATAGTTTTGGTGCATCTGTCTTGCCTTGTAAACGATCCAACAAGTCTTCAATTTGCGATAGGGAAATACTTTTCGCGATAATTTTTTTGTCTTTATCTAACACAAAAACTTTAGGAGTTGAAAAGATATCGTAAGTAGTTTGATAATTCAACGACTCTAAGGTAGTTGGCTTTCCTTTCTCGCCGGGATAAATTGGGACTAACGATTCTGCGTTCGTTTTTGCTATTTCATACAATTTATCAGTCACAGCCACATTGATAAAAGTCAGTTTATTTTCACGGATAAATTTTTTCCATGATTCAAAATCTTTACCTATCGCCTTTCCTACAGAATAAATTTCAACATTTCTTGCTTTTAATTTTTCTTGATAAAAGCGCTCCAACTTTGGTGTAACTGTTTTACAATGGCCACATTCCGGATCCCAGAAATAAAGAATAGTGTATTCAGCATCTACGGCATATAAATCAAGCCATTTAGAATCTGTCGTATCCTTCAAAATAAGATTGGGAGGGCGTGCGCCCAACACTAGATTTACCTTATTTTTAATATTGTCACACAGATCTTTAAATTTATCTTCAGCTACCCAAAATGCAGGCGATTTACCACTTTCATTTTTACTGCAATAGTAACGATCGAGCATCATCAAATATACTTTATCCATGCCCATAATTTGACTCTTTCCGTAAGTGGAAGTTATCCAACCAACCACATATTCGAAAGTTCTCGTTTTTGGATTGAGGCGATCACACAATGCAATCGCATTAAATAAAACGGTATCCCAATGTTGCATCATTAGATTTTTCGAAAAATAATACTCCAATTTATTGTGAAAAACTGGATTGTTAGCCAAGCGTTCATCTAACAAATCAACATTATCCCAATAATGTTTACGGTAGTAATTCAAGCGAAATGAGGAATCAATAATATTTCCCATTGCATCCAATGGTGCTTCAGGAATAACGATTTCGGTGGACATTTTAACAATCTTAGCAACCAACTTGTCTTTGTGGTTTGCCATAATTTCATTTTGGTAAACTTCCACCTCTTTATTAAGAGCATCAATTTGATCACCAAGTGTTTTGTGTTGTGCATCCTTTGGAGTCAATTTCGCTCGCTCTTCACCTAATTTTCCTGCAGCCGTTTTTTTCTTGGTAATGTAATCGACGTATGGGATAAAAATCGCATTTTCCTGTGATTTTACAACTTTCATGTTTTTCACAAATTCAGGACCGCTTGTTTCCATGTAAATTTCTTCATTATTGTAAACAAACTCAAAATAGCGTTGTCCAGAAAGAAGTAGTCCTAGGATACCCGGTTTTTGTTTTGAACCATCAAAAGTTACTATGCCATTTTTCATCATAGCTGTGTCTGCATAATACAAACCTTTACCAAAATACTTGATTAAATTAACGAGAGTGTCTTTTTCACCTGACACTTTAAATTTTATTTTTTGAGCGTTAAGTGACCCAACTGATAGCGAAAGAAGAAGTAATAAAAAAAGTTTTTTCATATTAATTTAATTTGAATTTTAACGAATTGACGAAATTTATTGCTGAGTGAAACATTTTTAACAAAAATTTAACCAATTCTAAATTATACCCTTAAAAGATGGACAAATATACTAAAAACAGGAATTGTGCTGCACTTTATTTGGCTTCATTTCCCAAAGCATTAAGCAACTGGCTTTTTAAACTTTCAGAACTATTTGGCTGAAACCATACTAAATCGTTGTATCGCTTCAACCATGTGAGTTGACGCTTAGCGTAATTCCTAGAATGCTGTTTAATTAATTCGACTGCTTTTTCTAGATTTATTTCTCCTTCCAAATAGGCAATAAGTTCTTTGTATCCAACTGTTTTAAGCGCATTTAGGGATTTATGAGGCAATAAATCTTTCACTTCCGCTAACAGACCATCTTTCATCATTGAATCGACGCGATGATTTATTCGTTCATACAATTGCGCACGGTCCCAATCCACTGCGAACCGGTAGTATTCGAATTCATGTTTTCTTTTTGAAGCTGTTTTAAGTGCGCTTAGTTTACTGCCTGATAATCGAATTGCTTCTATAGCCCTTAACACCCTGTGCGGATTATTTTTATCAATTGAAAGATACGTTTCAGGGTCCTTTTCTCTTAACTCTTCTAAAAAAACACCGATACCATTTTTTTCTAGGAGAAAATTCAGTTCTTTTTTCAGCGATACATCACTTGGAATATCATCTAGTCCATCAATTAAGGCATCAATATACATGTTTGAACCACCAACAAGAACAACGACTTTTCTTGTTTCAAATAAGCGATGCAATAGAATGCTTGCTTCTTGGGCAAAATTGGCAGCGGTAAAATCCTGCTGAATGGAATGAGAATTAATAAAGTGATGTTTCGCTTGTGCCAATTCAATGTCTGTAGGCTTGGCAGTGCCAATTGACATTTCGCTATAAAATTGCCTTGCATCGGCAGAAATAATCTGCGTGTCAAAATGCAAGGCCAAATCGATTGCTAGCCTAGTTTTACCTGAAGCAGTTGGACCTTGAATAATGAGTAAAGTAGGTAATTGCTTGCCTATTTCCAAGACAAATATTTTTGATAAACAGCAGTAGCATAAACAGAGGCTGGCCCTCTATACGCCCCACATCTAACAACAGCATCACGATAGAAGGAAGGATCTGATAATTTTTTAACCATTAATTGAACGTTGCCATCCCAAATTAGCGGATTCAAACCGTTCTTTATGGCTAAGCGTTGAGCATCATCGATATGTCCTTTTCCAGCGTTATAGGAACCTAGTGTAAATTTAAGTCGCTGCTCAGAATCTGGAATACTTGACCATGAATTATATACCTTGTTAATCATCACCATGGCACCATTAATTTGAACTTCGGGACTTGAATTTGGATAAACACCGTAGTGTGCACCAGTATTAGGCATGAATTGCATTAGGCCAAATGCGCCACCTAATCCCCTTGCATTCGGATTAAAATTAGACTCTTTACAAGAAATAGCAGCAATTATCTTCCAATCCCACCCAAATTTTTTGGCGGCATTTTTAAATAATTCATCAAAGGGAGAAATCGCTCCCTTTGTTATTGGTGCAATTTGAATAATTGGATCCACCTGCATATAGTCAAAATAGCGGAGTTTTAGAAAAGCAAATTGAGGGGAAGCACAGTACAATCGTAGGAATTGATCTAGTCTTTGTTTTAATTTCGGATTGTTTTTACGCAAACCAAAGGCAATTTTTTGTTGCGCTGAAACAAGTGTTTTAGTATATAAATTCGGATGAAGATCATTGCTAATCCGCGCTAAATTTTCATTAGCAAGCGTATAATTTATTTTTCCTGAAGCCACCATTTCGACAAGATCCTCAATGCTTGGAGAAGATTCAAGGTAGCGACAATTAATTACTTCACCGATTTCATCCGATAATTGCTTCAATCTAGCTTCGAAGGGAGAGTCTTTAGTAATATAAACTTCTTTATTGGCCAAATTGGCAGCTTCCTTAAGTAATAAAGAATCTACATTTTTACGTTGGATTAATACTTGATGGGTGGAATAAAAAGGAATCGAAAAATCTACATTTTTTTTAGCGCTTAAAGTTACTGCTTGGTTGCAGGCAATTACATCCCCTTCCCCATTATTTAAACATCTCAAAAATTCCTTTTGATTCTGAATGACCTTTACCTCCATTTTTAAACCAATAGATTTAGCAAACGAATCTAAGATCTCATATTCAAAGCCCATCTTTTTACCACGCAATTCAAAAAATGACAAGGAGCTATTATCTATTAAAACCGTTATTTTTCCTTTTATTTGAAGCTTATCAAGATCGAACTTAGGGTTTGGAGATGGCTTTTCTAACTTACATCCCATAAAAAGTAAAGCGACAAAAAAGAAACTAAAAAACTTGAAATAATTCATTTATCATTAATTACTTACTCTTTAATTTTAAACTTAAAAAAACAAGTTTATATTTAAAATTAGGAATAAAAGTTATCTAATTAAGTTTGAAAATTAAAAAAAAAATTACAATTTTGGATAATATAAATTATTTAAGGTATGAATAATGATCAAAATGAAGTTTATTCAAAGGTAGTTAGAGCTGGAAAGCGGACCTATTTCTTTGACATTAAAGCAACAAAAGGAAACGATTTGTATATCACCCTTACTGAAAGTAGAAAAATTTTTGGCGAGGACGGCGTTGATAATTTCGAAAAACATAAGATATTTTTATACAAAGAAGATTTTGAAAAATTCAAAGAAGGGCTTGACGATGTGCTGAATAAAATTGAAGAATTGAAAAATAACGAATAGTTTCCTACAATTTAAAAATTAGTGTATATTTGCACTCCAAAAAAGGGAGTTTAGCTCAGCTGGTTCAGAGCATCTGCCTTACAAGCAGAGGGTCGGGGGTTCGAACCCCTCAACTCCCACAAGAGAGGCCTCACAGAAATGTGGGGCATTTTTTTACCTAAAAAAACATGTGCTATGAAAAAACTAACTATTTTTAGTATTTTGATAGCAGTTATCATTGGATTTCTCTATGTATATTCGGAGGATAAACCTACCACTTTTACCGGATTCAAAAAGCAAGCTCTTCCGAAAAAATTCATTGAATCCGATTACTATTCGCAATACAAGCTCGATAAAAAGTTTGTTATTTATGTAGATTTTGGGAAATCTAGAAAAAAACGAAGGTTGTGGGTGGTAGACAAAGGAATAGTAATTGCGACCTCTTATGTCTCACACGGTTGCAATTCGAAATCCTATACCAATTACCTGCCGCCGCGCAGTTTCTCCAATAAAATAGGTAGTAAAAAAAGTTCGTTGGGAATTTATAGAATTTATCCTGAACAACGAATGAACCCAGGAAAAACGCACTATTGCACTTGTAACAAGTATATGGAAGATAATAAATGTTCGCACAATGCGAGGAAATTTCCCATTAAGGGCTTAGATGAATCCAATTGTAATGCATTAACTCGAGGTGTAATTATCCACACTTCAAAGTATGTAAGTGAACAAGCTTGCACCGGAAACAGCGACGGATGCTTTGTCGTGTCGCCAGAAATATTTGAACTCCTACAAAACAAGCGTTTGATGCATTTAAAGAAATGTTATCTTGTTGCGATAAAATAGCAAATTATGAAAATTCTAAAGATACTGGTGATCATTCTCGCTCTTAGCTTATTAACTATACTTTCACAAGTAGGAGGGATTATTTTGTTGCTATGGTTGGTCATTTTTCGATTTTTCAAAGAGAAACTAAGGAATCCTTGGCTTAGGCGTGGTGTCAACATTGGGGGCTTTGTTGTTTTTTACCTATTTTTCATGTTTGCTATTATTCCTCTCCTAGCACGTATTCAAGACCGTGCTCCCTTGCCCTTTTCAAAATCAGGGGCCTTGGTTCCTGTAAGCTATTGGACAGCTATTTTTGGTAGAAATTATATCAAATCCGAAGGACGTGATAAGTTAGAAACCATTGCGGCAGCATTCAGAAAAAAATATCCACAACTCAAAGTAAAATACATGGATTGTAATTATCCATTTAGGATTGATGTTAAAGGCGATAAAAACACATGGATTTTAGAAGGGCTCTTTCCGCATATTACACACGATGGAGCCAAAGCAGATATTGCTTTGGTATACAATGATGAGCAAGAAAACGCTTCAAATTTAACACCCACAGCATTCGGCTACGGAAGTTCAGTAGATCCACTCCCTTGGGAAACGTGTACACCATGTTCATGTGAAAAAAAGAATTGGACCTATTCATTTATGTATAAAAATCTTCCAAAAACAGCTTATTCCTTGAACAATTCGATTTCCACAGATTTGATAAAAATATTTGACGGAAACCTACCCTACACTATATTTTTTGAAAAACATTTACAAGAGCGATTTAAACTTCATGGAAACTATTCAGAAGCTGGATGCGAAAGTGTTAGACACGATGACCATTTTCACGTAACCTTATGCAAAGAATGAAGCGTTTTATATTTTATTTCCTCATCTTAGCGACTCCATTTTTTTGTCTTATTATGGTCAATGAGGCTTCGCGTTCCGAGCCCTACAAAGTATTTGTATTTGGCACTAAAGTAACTGCCTTAAATCCCCAACAGAAAGATGCTAAACGCTGTACTTGGGACTGTCATACCCATGGGTGTTCGCATCGTGATAATAATTGTATAAATATTGGAATCATAGATGTCTTGTACCAAAATATTATTAATTCACTTAAACTCAAGGAGGGCGGCGATGTATACCAGCAAATGAATGTGCTTTTTTTAGTGATTATTTGGCCTTTGGTGATGTTTGGACTCTTAATAGCCAATGTAGAATTGTTTTTTAAACGAAAAAAGAAGGCATGACTGATTTAATTAGGTTTATTTATGTGTATTGCACCGATTTCATCATTAACGCTGCTAACATACTGGGATTAACTTACGAAGACTTTAATGCACTGATTTTTTGTGTGCTATGGCCAGTAATAACTCTTGGACTATTCATTTTACTCCTATTTCAACTCAGTAAGCGATATAAAACGTGGTGATACTAAACCCAGAAAGAATATCCAATTTTTAATTTCCTAGAGAAAGATTAAGTTGTTTAATAATCAAAACAATTACGTAAAAATAATGTCCGATTGATTAATCAAAACTTAAAAAATTTAAATTTTATCTTGATGTTAAGATTAATTTATGAAAAATAATTTTTTTATTTTGTGCTCGTTACTGGTTTATTCAGCAAATTCGGCACAGCAGGTTGCCCCTTCAATTACCTCATGGTTAATTAATACAACGGGCATTACAGGTCAACATTATTTAGCTGGAGTGGTAAAAAAGCCACCTACATATAGCCGTAAAACGTTATGCGCCAGAAATTACTGTAGAAGAAGGAATTAAAAGAACGGTTGCTTGGTATGTAAAGGATAGCATCCATTAAAAAAGACAGCACTGTTAATGCTTATTGTTTGGCTATTTTGACAGTTTTTCGAAAATCTTCACCCAAAACCAAGGAATATATTCCGCTCGATAAAGCGCCAATGGAAATCGTTTCGGATTTCGAATTTAGTCTTCCTAGCAAAAGCATTCTGCCTGTCTGATCAAACACCCTGTATTTAGAACCGATTAATTTATTCTCAACATCAATAGTAAGTATGTCATTAGTTGGATTGGGATAGATAATAACCGCAGCCTCCGAGTTTTCAAAAATACTGGAGCAATCTTCTACTGTTAAAATAGTAATGATTGTACTGTCACATCCGTTAGAGCCATTTGTAACATTGTTGTAAGTACCTGAAACGTCGTATACGCTATCGGCAACAGAAAGACTCTCACCTTCGCAAATGGTAACCGTTTGGGTGGTCGTGGAATTACTATTTACTATTATGGTGGTGGTCACAACACTATCACAGCCCGCGGCATTCACCAGTACATCGGTAAATGTGCCACTCGTAGTGTAACTGTTATTGCCTACGATAACGCTCTCTCCGGGACAAATATCGATGCTTTGCGTGAAAGCTGAAGGTTGGTTGATCGTAATCGAGGTAGTTACAATACTGTCGCAACCAGAGCTAGAAACTAAGGTATTAACAAAAGTTCCCGCAGTGGAATAAACACTGGTGCCAACCGTTACATTTTCCCCTGGACACAAAGCAATTGACTGCGACGTTGAAACACTAGCAGGAAGAACTACAATGTTCATGCTCATGGTATTGGTCCCCGAGGGATTGCTTACTTGTAAATTTAAGGTATAAGTCCCTGGTGTTGAATAACAGACAGTTGGATTTTGGATCGTTGAAGAGGCGGGAGAACCACCATTCATGGTCCAGTTATAGGTTAGTGGATTATTCACCGATAAATTCGTTAGGTTAATGCAATCGCCGGCACAGATAGTGGTTGAACTAGCTGAAAAATTTGCTGTTGGTGGAAATGCAGTTATAATGGAACAGACAAATTCGGAGGCATTTAATGCGCTTATTTGTAAAGCAGCTATGGATTGATTTATGGCTATTGCTGAAGTAAATGTCCATGTTCCATTATTGGAAACTGTTGTAAATCCCAAGTACTTATGTCCCTGACAACTCACATTTTGATTGTAAAAGTATACCTCTACTCGAGCTCCTGCAACCCCTGTCCCTGTAACAGTACTCGGAAGACTAACACTAGAAATTACGGGAGCTGCAATGTTATTGTTGGGACTTCCCCCCTGATTATCAATAACAGTTTGATTTGTATTTCCCCAATATTCATTGCTACTCCATGTGTTATTGTCCTGATCATTGTTTTCAATAGCCTTTTGGCAATACCCTATTTTATTAATCAAGTTCGATGCAGAAGTGCTACCCACTAAAGCGGATGCGGCATTTAAGCGAATACCAGATTGAAGCGCATTTCCCTGAATAATGGCGCCATTTTGTTGGCAACCAATTAGATTACCTTGAATTGTCGCTCCTGAGGTGCCAATTTCGATTCCTGTACCACCAGCACCACCGGAAATAATATTTCTAAAAGTAAGCGAATCACCACCAATAATTACAGTGCTCCCGTTTATTTGAATAGCAGACTCTCCAGAGGTGGAAAGACAAATTGTACCTGTTGGGTTCACATTAACATTATTTCCTTGTATAGTAGTTGTTCCTGTTGAAGATGAGGAAACTTCAATTGCTTTTAAATTATTATTGGGGGCAACAAGTACATTCCCCTGATTTAACAATCGACTTCCACCGATTGTACAACCGTCACAATCATTAAATTGAACGACATGACCGGTAAAAAAAGAAAGGCCAGGAGAACTATTTACATCAGTTCCTAGGTAATTGCCTTGAATGGTAACGTTATCACAATCATCATTCATTTCTATGGCTTGATCTTTAGAACAATTATAAATGACATTATTATTTATCAACGAATTATCTGTCGATCGAAACATAATGCCACGTCCATGACAATCTTTAATTAGATTCCCAGTGATTTTAACATCGCTGTAATTATTTGCCCAACCTCCTATTTCAATTACCTGATCTTGGTTGTACGTGTTGATCCCAGCACCGATAATGTTATTGTTCTGAACAATTGCTCCCCCATATGTGCCAGAATTTGACTCAATGTAAATGGTATGTTGTCCACGACAGTTATTAATATTGTTATTGTAGATGGAATCGCGATTATTTACAGTACTACTTGTATTTATTAATTCAATAAACTTTGAGGAACTGCCATTAAGCGTATTATTCCGAATAGAAAACAAGGCAGTATGGCTAGTGTAGGAGCAAATAACATGCTCTCCTTTATTCATACCACAAGGCGTGGGCGCGCATACGCTACTGTCTCCATAACCTACATTGGTAAATACGTTATTATAAATTTTCACTTTTCCTAAAGTACCTCCATTGGCACTATTATTTAGTTCAATTACTTTCTTAGATACATTGGTAATAGTGCAATTTGAAAGCCTTATTAAACTACCATTGTTAATCTCAAAAGCTCTTTCTGAACTCCCTCCATTGTACCAAAAGTCTTGTACTGTGCAATTATCTACCACTGCGTTGGTGGCACCCTGAATGCGAACTAAATTTTTATTTTGTTTAAAGGCCTTACAATATTGAACAAGCAAGTTGCTCCCTCCATTTGCACGAATAGCTGCATCGCCGCTTCCGTTAAAATTATTTGTGAATTGTAAGCCCTTAATCACATCATTATTCCCAGCATCAATTTGCAAGCAATCATCTCTTCCAGACCATTGAACAGTAACCATGGCATTAGGATAGCTGAAACCGGGGGAAGTTGTTGCGTCCATTATTGTATTATTGTGCGTCAAAGAAGGAAGATCGGAGAGAAGGACAATAGTAGATCCTGAAGAAATTGAAAATGATATTGTGGGCGCACCAACACAAGCGTTGGCAGATACTATTGCTGCCCTTAATGAACCGGTCCCTGCGTCTGCATTAGTTGAAACAACGATATTGCACTGAGAAAAAGCAACCAAAGAAGTAAAAAATGCAACGAGTAGAAATAATTTAATCATGGGAAAGTTTTAAAATTTAGCATTAATAGTGTCCTAACAATAGTGCCCTAAATAAATTTTAGGATATTCGAATTTAACGATTTTTTGATAATCAGGTATTATTTTCTTGTTTTTAATTCCGCCTTAGCGGAGGATATTAATTTACCTTGATTATTTTTTGATAAAAATTATCTCCTAATTTAACAAAATAGGCACCTTGTTTCAAATTATCTGTTTGAATAGTTGTCTCACCAAAAATCTCGAAACGTAAAACTTCCTCTTAAATAATTTAGGAATTTAGAGGTTGGAATTAATTTGCGAATTAGAAAATAATAAAAAACACTATCTTTAACTCGTGTCAACGCAAAAATCCTCTTTAACTCGAATAATAGGTGCCTCCTCACTCGGAACCATGATTGAGTGGTACGACTTCTACATTTTTGGTAGTCTCGCTACAATTATTTCAACGAAATTTTTTCCACAAGACAATCCAACTGCCGCTTTCTTAAGTACGCTTGCCACCTTTGCTGCAGGTTTTGTTGTTCGACCTTTCGGCGCATTGTTTTTTGGACGTTTAGGTGATTTAATTGGCCGCAAATATACCTTCATGGTTACCTTGGTACTTATGGGTGGCGCCACCTTTTTGATGGGATGCATCCCATCGTATGAGTCAATTGGATTTCTTGCGCCAATCCTTGTTCTTGTATTGAGATTACTTCAAGGTTTAGCCTTAGGTGGCGAATACGGAGGTGCGGCGACTTATGTGGCAGAACATTCACCATTAAACAAAAGAGGTTTCATGACTTCTTGGATTCAAACCACCGCAACAATTGGCTTATTTGTTTCCCTCCTCGTTATTATGGGTACTCGAAGTATGTTGAGTGCTGAAGAATTCAACGACTGGGGATGGCGCGTGCCATTTTGGGTATCAATTCTCCTCGTGATTCTTTCGTACTTCATTCGTAAAAAAATGGAGGAATCTCCGGTTTTTGAGAAGGCAAAAGCAGCAGGGAATATTGCGAAAAATCCCATAAAAGAAAGTTTCGGAAAAAAACAAAATTTCAAGTTGGTCTTATTAGCCTTATTTGGCGCGACGATGGGCCAGGGAGTTGTTTGGTATACAGGGCAATTCTATGCCATGAGTTTCATGGAAAAAACCATGAATGTTGATAAAGAACAAGTGGACAGCTTGCTATTTATTGCACTTATTTGTGGAACACCATTCTTTGTCTTTTTTGGTTGGCTAAGTGATAAAATTGGACGGAAATGGATCATGATGGCGGGCATGTTATTCGCTATTTTGGCGTATCGTCCAATTTATGAATCCATGTATCAAACGACGAATCTAGCGAATAAATCAGCGCTAATCATCAATGAAAATAAAACAAGTAGCCTACAAATTACGAAAGGAAAGAACAGCGATTCAATTTATGTGAATAAAATAAACTACGCCGATGGAACCGTTCAAACCGTTACGACAAAAATTAAATTAAGCGAGGGAAAGCCATTGTTCAAAAATGGAAAACTACAAGCTGAGATTAAAAACAATATCCATATTAACGATCAGGATAAATACTGGTTGATCTTCTTGGTTTTTATCCAAGTTATTTTTGTCACAATGGTCTATGGCCCAATTGCAGCATTTTTGGTGGAATTATTCCCAACAAAAATTAGATATACATCGATGAGCTTACCCTATCACATTGGAAATGGTGTTTTTGGAGGTTTGTTACCAGCAGTTGCCACCTATTTAGTAACCAATGCAAAAGATGCTGGCAATCCTCAATGGTATTTACAAGGATTGTGGTATCCGATAGGTGTGGCTTCAATTTGCCTAATTATTGGTGTAATTTATATCAGTTCAACATCAAAAAACATAGACGATTAATATGAACGGAGTAAAACGAATCTTGGGAATATTTTGGTGGATCCTTGCCGTTCTTGTGGCCTATTATGGGATTACAGCGCTTGGCATTCCAAAGTTTACAAGTAATAAACAAGAAGACCTAGTCTTTGGGATAATTGTATGTTTTGTCTTACTTCCAATTGTAGTAATTGGACTCTTGATATTTGGAAAATACTCCCTACAAGGCGAATACGACGACGATAAAAACTAGTTCTTACTTAATCGTAATTCCCACCGGACAATGATCCGATCCGAGGATGTCATTGTAAATTTCAGTGGCAGAAATTCGATTGAGAAAAGCTTCCGATGCAAGAAAATAATCGATTCTCCAACCTACATTTTTTTCACGAGCTCCGGCACGGTAACTCCACCAGGAATACTTAGCTTGATCAGGATTGAAATACCGGAAGGTATCCACTAAACCAGCATCAACAAATCGACTCAGCCCATCAATTTCTTCTTGCATATAACCAGCCGCCTTGTTATAATTTTCTTTGGGCCTTGCTAAATCAATGGCTTGATGCGCAACGTTTAAGTCACCGCAGATAATAACAGGTTTCGTTTTTTCACAATTTTTCAGATAAGCCAAGAAATCAGCATCCCACTGTTGTCGATAGGGCAATCTTGCCAATTCACTTCCTGAATTTGGGACATACACACATACTAAAAAGAAATCATCAAATTCAGCTTTCACAATTCTCCCCTCGTGATCGTGTTCATCCGTCCCCATTCCATATTCAACCGAGATGGGTGCTTTTTTGCTTAAGATCGCTGTACCTGAATACCCTTTTTTCTCAGCTTGGTTAGCAAACACATGATAACCTGACAAGTCCGCGACAGCAATGGCCACTTGCTCAGCATCCGCTTTTGTTTCTTGCAAACAAATAACATCAGGCGAAATGGCTTTCATATCCTGAATAAAATTTTTGGCTACAATGGCGCGAATTCCATTCACATTAAACGATATAATTTTCATTGATTTTATAATTTAGGTTTAATACTTAACATCTTATACTCTGTTAATTTTTATCAATTAATTTCCCTTTACCATACTCGTGCTTACTAATTGCTGTTGGTAATCCATAGTACCAAATATCACCAATTCCATTGATTTCCACTTTTAATTTACAATTGCTAGCATTTATTTTTTGAATGGTGGAAGAACTCGAAATGAAATTAATTGAATCGCTCACATGAAGTTCTCGTGCCTCCACAAAACCATTACCCAATACTTGATAACTAGCGGTATTTGTATTTCCACGAAGTACCAAATCGCCCCAACCATTGGTGAGATCTGTTCGAATGTTCATTGCATTTACCAACAAATCCATCGACCCACCACCATCACGAAGCGTTACCGATAAGTAATTGACTTTCAAAGTATCTGCACAGCTTAATTTTTCTGTTCCTTCAAATAGTATATTGATAAGCGAAGTGAAATGAATTTCAACCTCCACCACTTCATATTTTCTAAAAAAATTGCATTTATTGTCATTACTAATGGAGACTAACCCATCTTCTGCTTGAACATTTATAAAGCCAATTAAATTCGCACCGCCTTTAATGACAATTTTGTTGGTTGAATCTTGAATCAATTTATAGGAAATATGTTCTTTCAAAAACAAGCGATTAAAAGCACCGAGTTGAATTTCATTCACTGCAAACGAACCTGACTTTTTCCAACAAGGACGTTCATTCGGCTTTCTACACGAAATCAAAACCAATAGCAGTAAAATGGGCCAAACAGACCTTTTTATTTTTTCCATGTTTTAAACGTATAACCAAGTCCAAACTCAAAATAATCTGCCCTTGCAAAATGCGTTTTAAGACTAAAATTAGCAATTAAGCCGTTCCGAAATTGATAGCGACAACCGATTCGATGATACAAAAAATCTTCTGGTTTGTATTTATCACGAAGATAAGTCCCCATTCCAAAAACGAAATGAAATTTATCGAAAGGAACCAAATAGGCGGCATACAATCCTACTTGAATAATCGACAATTGTGTTTTCTGCGTGTAGGGCAAATAAGCCATAATTGCTTGTTTGGAAATGATATCCAAATCTACTTCCATTCCAGCTTTTTGATTAAAAAATCGGCGTGCAGCAATATTGATTGCATAAACCGGGTACTTTTTTCCACCGATTGGCATCAATTCTTTCATGGAATAAATTCCCATTGCACTAAGCTCTATACGTTTTTGGAATTTAATTTCCGTTGGCTCGATAGGTTTTGCTTTACGAAAAACATACGCATATCCCAATGAAAGATAGGGCATATTGATGCCATAATTTGGCACCTTAATGGCCCCGTTACTAAAATGCGTTAGGTCTAGCCCCAGTGTAACGGAATGGCTTTTTATTCGGTAAGTACTTTTCACCGCAAAATTCATCATGGCATTAATGTGCGTGCTTACCGCGACATTTTTAGGATTATTGATCGGATCGTAAATTTTATTGGTATAGCCTAAACCACATGCTATTCGAAACGCCATTTCATAGTTTTTGTACTTTATCATCGGTAATTCTGAAAAGCCATACAATCCAACATAATTTCCTAAAAGTTCTTTATTTCCAACCGAACCAATAAAAAGTGTGCTGCCAATGGTTGGATATCGGTATTTAACATGCCACAATTTACTTCCTTTTGTATGAAGGAAATAGGTCAATTCAAAGGCTTTTGCCGTTTCTTCCGGTAAATGGGCCATAACACCACGATGTGCCGCTAAAAAGCCAATTTTTTGCCTAAATTCAAAGCCCATGTCATTCGTTTGTCCGTGTAACGAACTGACAAAAAATAATACTAGAAACGACGTGAATATCTTTCGCATATTAAACAAAGTTAATCAATGAATTTAGATAATTTTGTAAAATATGGATGCTAGACTAAAAGCTTTTGAGCGCCTACTGATCATAATGGATGAACTTCGGGAGAAATGTCCATGGGATCAAAAACAAACCTTTGAATCACTACGAAATTTAACCATCGAGGAAACGTATGAATTAGCAGATGCAATTACTTCGGGTGAAATGAATGAAATCAAAGGTGAAATTGGCGATTTGTTTTTACACTTGGTTTTTTACTGTAAACTTGGCAGTGAAACCGGAGCGTTCGATGTTACCTCCGTATTGAATTCCATTTGTGAGAAATTAATTCATAGACATCCACACATTTACAGCGATACAATTGTTCAAGATGAGGACGAAGTGAAGGCAAATTGGGAGAAACTAAAATTAAAAGAAGGAAGGAAATCTGTATTGGAAGGCGTCCCCTCCTCGCTCCCATCACTTGTGAAAGCCACAAGAATTCAAGAAAAAGTAAAGGGAATTGGATTTGAATGGTCGGATAAAAAAGACGTTTGGAAAAAAGTACAAGAAGAACTGGAAGAATTGCAAGCAGAGGTAAGCTTAGATTCTGACGAAAAAGAAGCCGAATTTGGGGATGTCTTATTTTCCTTGGTAAATTATGCGCGATACATTGGCGTTTCACCAGAAAGTGCTTTAGCAAAAACCAATGCCAAATTTATCAATCGTTTTCAATTAATGGAAAAATTAATTCAAGATGATCAGCAAGAAATCCAAGAGATGAACCTCGCTGAGATGGATCTTTATTGGGAAAAAGCCAAAAATTCAATTCAATCAAAACCTCAATTATGACTAATCAATATATTCATACAGCTATTTTAATTGCTTTCGTAATTATAGTCAAGTTATTTGCAGGGAAAGCTGTTAATCGCATATTAGTTCGCTTAGAAAATGATTTAAAGCGTAAAAAAATCACCATGCGCATCATCAATTTGTTTTCATTAATCTTTATGGTAATAGGATTAGCAGCGATCTGGAACATTGATCGTTCTCAATTAATGGTGTTTATCACCTCATTAATAACGGTACTTGGCATTGCTTTTTTTGCGCAATGGTCGATTTTATCAAACATTACATCCAGCTTAATCTTATTCTTTAACCATCCTGTTAAAATTGGTCAACGAATTCGGGTTTTAGATAAAGAATATGAAGTCGAAGGGAAATTGATAGACATCTCCTTCTACTTTCTTTATATAAAAACAGATGCAGACGAGTTAGTCACCATACCGACTTCTGTCGCTTTGCAAAAAACTTTGATAATCAAAGATTAATCCCTTAGCTTAAAGTGTAGGTTCGCTTCATTCGCTATGTACTCTCCAATCGCTAGACAAGCGGTAGCTGGAGACGACGCATTTAACACATTAATAGAATTCCCATGATATTCAATTCTAAAATCGTAATGCGAATCGCTTTTTTTTGCTAATAAGCCTCTACCGTCTTAACCTTAAAATAGGTTTTTCGAAATAGCGATACGAAAACATAGCGACCAAAACAGTTATCGAAAAGGAGATAAGCATAAAAATAATAAGGGATAAGGAGGTATCTATTTTAATATGATGCAACAAATAATATTGATACAACATGTGAATGGCAATAATATGAAATACATATAATCCATAACTTCGGACACCTAAATAATTCAGTAACTTGCTTTTTATCACTATTCCTGATTCAGCAGAAATAAATAAGCAAATAATAAGCGTAAATACTACTGCAATTATCGTTGGTTTAAAAATGAAAGAAAACCCAGTTAGTTCTGGAATCAATTGATTGTGAAAAATAAGCAGCAAAACAAGAACTGATAAACAAAGCTTTAGCTTCCACTTTCCGATTTTTTGTAGCACTGAAGTTAGCTTGATATTGTAAAAAACAAAGACATAGGCTAAGATCCCACCGCAAGAAAAATAGTCTAAATTCGTAAATAGATCGTTAGTTTCAATGATTAAATTTGTAGAATAAAAACTTTCATAAGCCCGCGAAATCCAAGCGATAACCACACTAAATAGCAACATTCTAAACACATTCTTTGATGATAGAAAAAAGAACAATATTCCCCAAACGATATAAAAATGTTCCTCAATACATAGCGACCAAAACACGGAAAGCGGTGTAGTTTTGGGAAATTGATCCATGGCAATCATTTTATAGTTTTCTAAAAAAGTAAATGAAAATCTCCAGTCAAAATCATACCCTCCCCCGACCATATGAAGGCCTAAATCTTGCTTTAAATCAAAAGGAAGAAGAAACACTACAAGCACCATTAGAAAGAATAAGGGCCAAATTCGGAATGCTCTTCGTTTGTAAAAATTCAGTAAATCAATCCGATTTGCATTGGCTTTTTCCAAAAAAAGTAAATAGGAAATTAAAAAACCGCTTAGCACAAAGAAAAACGACACCCCTATTCCTCCCCCAGACTTAATTAATGAAAAGTTAGGAAACTTGGCGTCTAAAGGGATATGGAGTAAATAAACTTTTAGGAAAGCAAAAAAACGAAGTGCGTCTATGGACTGAAAATGTTCTCTTTTTATCATGAGATCATTAGCGAATTATGTTAATTAAAAGAGCATTCAAACTAAATAATATTTTAAAAATGACTTATCGTAATTTTACAACGATACTATTAATTAACCCCAAGGGGGTTAACTATTTTTAACGCTGGATGTATTCCAGCGAAAAAAAAAAACATCAAACAGTTCCCTTTTTGGCATGTATTTTTAGTTAAAATCATGACAAAAAGGTTTAGTGGTATGAAAGCGATCATACAAATTCAAAATTAAAGAAATAAATCAACTTTATTAATCTCTTAGCTTAAAGTGAAGGTTCGCTTCATTCGCGATGTATTCTCCAATCGCTAAACTGGCAGTAGCGGCGGGAGAAGGTGCATTTAAAACATGAATCGAATTCCCATGGTATTCAATTCTAAAATCATCTTTTGTATCACCATCTTGTGCCAAAAGTAAGGCTCGAACACCTGCTCTACCAGGTTTAATATCGTCCATCGTTAAACTTGGAATAATTCGTTGAAGCGTCTTTAAAAATAGCTTTTTGGAAAAGGCACGACGGTATTCATTGATGCCAAAGGCCATGTTTTTAAAAAATAATTTCCATGTCCCCTTGTACGTTAATGCATCCCAGGTATCTCGAAAAGAAAAATCAGTTTTTCCATAACCTTCGCGTTTAAACGTAAAAACGGCATTAGGACCACATTCAATTTCGCCATCCGTCATTCTTGTAAAATGAACACCTAGAAAAGGAAAATCAGGATTAGGGACAGGATAAATTAAATTTTTCACCTTATGACTGGCTTCATGCGTAAGTTCATAATAGTCACCTCTAAATCCAACCACTTGTTCTTTTAGTTTTACACCGTCTTTTCTGGCTAAACGATCCGCTTGAAGACCGGCACAAAACACCAAGTAAACTGACTCGAATGCTCCTTTATTGGTTTCTAATGTACTTCCCTTTTCATTTTTTGTAATCGATTGCACCTCGTGACCAAGAAAAACAGCACTCAAAGGATTAATCGCGAGGGCCAATTCAACCATTTTTTGGGTAGCCGCTCGAAAATCGATGATACCCGTACAAGGAACCCAAAGTCCACCAATAGATTCAACAAAAGGTTCAATTTCCTTCACTTCTTCAGCACTAATTTTTTTAAGTCCCTCAATTTTATTTTCAAGTCCAGTTTGGTAGATTCGTTCCATGTTAGCGAGCTCACTTTCATGCGTTGCAACGACCACCTTTCCACAAACATCGTGTGGTATTCCATGCTCCTTGGCAAATTCAACCAATTCTTTTCTACCCTCGATACAGTTTTTCGCTTTTAGTGATCCCGGCTTGTAATACAAACCCGAATGAAGCACTCCCGAGTTGTGACCTGTTTGATGATCAGCTAGAATTTCCTCCTTTTCAAATAGCGCAATTAGCAGCGTAGGATTTTGTTTTTGTACTTTATAGAAAGTGGCTACCCCAACAATTCCTCCACCAATAATTGCTATATCAAATTTCATATTGAAAGTTTAGACAAAAGTACATACGATAAGAGAATTGAGGTACGGAAATGACAAATTTTATGAAAGTTGAATCCACAGCACTTCGCCTCGGCGAATAAACAAAAATCTGTTTGGTAATTGAATGGGATCAAAAATATATTATATTAGCTTTGTATCAACCGTGGTCTGGATTAGGTAAGTATCATACTATAAAGTAAAAATCGTGAAAAAATTTAATCGATTCCTAACTTTTCTATTGTTTTCAAACATTTGGATACAGTATCTATTTCAAAGCTAACAAAGCAAAATTGTTAAATGCGAAAATCAAAAAACTGCTGTACAACATGTATTTTATATCGTGAATTCTAAGAGATTATTTTTAAGTTAACGGCACAATGTATAAACTTCTTAGTCACTATATTTGTACATCTAATTAATTGAATTCAAACTTAAGATTATGCCTGTTTTGTACAAACTTTGTTATTCGCTGTTGCTAAGCATATTAATTTCATCGTCTCTCTATGGACAAATGCGCGGACCGGAGGAGGAACCATTTGTTCATGGTGAACTAATCGTGCAAATCGACCGAAATGTGGACTTACAAAAAGTTTTAACATCTCTATCTCCGAAATATGAATTTCGTGTTGCCCTAGAATTGTCACCTTTCATGCGTGCTTGGTTGGTGGAGTTCAATTATGAAGTGCTTGAACAAATGAAGGCTGTGCAGCTATTAAGAACTTTGCCTGGGATTACAGTAGTACAAAACAACCACTACGTTGAATTGCGTGAAGTGCCAAATGATCCACAGTTTAACCAACAATGGCATCACTTAAACGATGGCTCAAGTAATGGAACTCTTGATGCCGACATTGATTCGGATGAGGCATGGGAAATCACAACTGGTGGTACCAATGCCTTGGGTCACGATATTGTGGTATGCATTCTAGAGGGTGTAGATTTCACGCACACCGATTTGATTGATAACCATTGGGTAAACACTGGTGAAATTCCGGGCAATGGTATCGATGACGATGGAAACGGTTACATAGATGATATCAATGGATGGAACGTTCAAACAAATACTGGCGCAGTGGCAGGAGGTTCAACTAGTCACGGGACAAATGTTGCAGGAATGATTGGTGCTCGCGGCAACAACAACGTGGGTGTAGTTGGAGCTAATTGGAATGTTAAAATGTTAAATGTTAGAGGATACGACATAAATACAGAGGCGAGTGTGGTTGCGGCTTACAACTATCCTTTGACTTTGCGAAAACGTTACAATCAAACCAATGGTGCTCAAGGGGCATTTGTGGTTGCAACGAATGCCTCATGGGGAATTGATGGAGCAAACCCCAACAATTTTCCTATCTGGTGTGGTTTTTATGACACCTTAGGTGTTCATGGTATTTTAAATTGTGGTGCAACAACGAATAGCAATTTAAATGTAGACGTTTCCGGTGATATGCCAACAGCTTGCCCAAGCCCTTACATGGTTGGTGTTGGTCGATCAGATAGAAACGACAACTTTGCAGGGGGCTATGGTTTAACAACAATTAAATTTGCTGCACCAGGTATAAATGTGCGCACAACTGCCAATGGAAATGCCTACACAACTACTACAGGAACATCTTTTGCTAGTCCTTTAACGGCAGGACTAATTGCGTTGTTATACGCTATTCCCTGTGAGAGCTTTATGAATACCGTTATGGGGAATCCACAACAAGGTGCAGACTTAGTATTGAATGCCATGATGATGGGTGTTGACCAAAAGCCTCAATTGGCAAATTTCTTTGTAACTGGGGGCAGAATTAATGCGAAAAACGCAATGGATACTTTAATGTTCGAGACGTGTAACAGTTGTTCCACTCCTGCGCAACTTAGTGCTGTTAATGTAATTGAGACAAGTGCCAGCGTGAACTTTAATTTGGTCAATGCTGCCACGTCGTACACTTTTTATTATAGAATAGAGGGCGCTACGAATTGGACAGAAATTTCAACTTCATCAAGCCCTGTCAATTTGACTGGTTTGTTACCGTGTACCACATACGAGTATTATTTAAATGCTATCTGTCCACAACAAATTAGCAATAACTCACAAGTTTTAACTTTTCGCACTAGAGGTTGTGGCGCTTGTATCGATTTGGAATTCTGTCCTATCAACACAAATGAAGACCCATCTACTCGATTTTCGATTCATGCTCCATCAAATTTAACAACAACAATCACCAACTACACGTTAACCGATGGATGGGGTGGATCGCTCGACAATGGTTATGCTTATGGCAACATGGTTTTGGTAAATGACGGCTCAGCCACACCTGAGTTAGGTTGTAATGTTTTAACGAATAATGCTGCTATTTCCGGCAATATTGCTGTAGCTGTTCGTGGAACATGTAATTTCTCAGCAAAAGCAATGGCTGCTCAGAATGCTGGTGCAACAGCCATAATCATCATCAATAACCAAGCAGCTGTTCCGGCTACACTCGGCGCTTCTGCTGAATCGGCAAACGTAACCATACCAGTTGTAATGATTAGTCAGGCGCAAGGAGCTGCTTTGTTGACAGCGCTACAAAATAACGAAACAGTGGTGGGCTTCCTAGGTCGCCAAAATGAATGGATTCAGTCCATGAATTTGTCGGGCGAATTGATTACTACAGGAAACAACAACGGTTATGAAGGTCCAATTGAAACTAATGTAGTGTTATCGACAGGATCAACGTATCCCTTTGTAATGACGCCGGGTTTTGCTGGACAACCGCTTCCTGAGTATACTAGAATTTGGTTAGATGCTAATCAAAATGGTCAATTTGAAGTAAATGAATTGGTATATGATCAAGGTACAGCAAGTGTAGGTGCATTAAGTTCTACATTTACTGTACCGGTGACGGCACAAGCAGGGCTGTCAAGAATACGCGCGCTCATGGCCTATCAAGGATTCGGATCTGCTGCATTGCCTTCGAATTGCGGGACCTATCAATCCGGTGAAACAGAAGATTATTGTGTAATTATCGAGACGTCAAATGCCTCATTGGATGCGTTAAACAGTGTTGCTATAAATATGTATCCAAATCCAAGTAACGGCATGCTTTACATCTCTTCCAACAGCAACGAAGAAATTCAAATTCAGGTAGTTTCACTTTCAGGCCAAGTGTTAAATCAACAGAAAATGGCGGGCAAAACAATGAGTATGGACTTAAGTGATTTGGCTAACGGTGTTTACATGGTTTATGCCATATCTTTGTTAGAAAATGTTGTTCATGTGCAGAAAGTGGTTTTGACACGCTAACAATTTCCCTCACTTACGCAATCATTAAATTAAAGCGTATACATATTAAATATTTGTAATATCCTGTTGGATTGTAATAAATTGCTCAGATTTTATTATATTCGCAATAAAATATTAAATATGAATCGAAAAATAGTCTTTAGTTTAATTTGTTTTGTTAATTCAATAATTTTAACGAGTTGCGGCGAAGAAACAAAAGGTGAAGAAATAAAAGGTGAAGAAACAAAAGAGGAATCTAAATTAAAGGAGAATATCGAAACCGAATCACAGAAAATTATCGGAGATACCGCTACACAACAGGAAGTTGAGAAATCAAATTACGTCGTAGAAAATAATGTAGGTAAATGGTTACAAGTAAATCCAAAAAATAAAATTTTCTTAAATAATCAATATTTTGAATATTCTGCTTCTTTTCATACAGAAGATTCAGTAAGGTGGAAAATTGAATCACAAGATTTAATCTCAAAAATCACCGTTATTGAGGAAAGAACCGGTAAGGTGGTAATAAAAAAAAGCAATGTAAAAACATTTAATTTTTCTTGCAAAGTAAATAATACTGACGTCTTTACATTAGTGGTAACAGATAAAGTTCCAAAATATTTAAATCTTTATGTTGCGAGAATGCCTCAGACAGTTTTATCTGCACAACAATCAACTGAATTTAATTTGGTTACTCTTGATTCTAAAAAAGGTGTAAAAAATGCAATAGCTATTGATGAAGTTAATCTAATTAAAGCTGTTAATGAACCAAGAAAAATTGTTTTATCAAGTAAGGTTAGTTGGTCTGGAGAATCTAAAATAATTGTGCCACTTGAGCTCCCCAAAGGTACAAAACAACTAATTTACGAGGTAAGGATTAGTGGTGAAAACAAAGAAATCAAAAACACTAAAAATTTATTTTCAAAAGTATCTACATCAGTTAATAAATATAAAATATTAGGTAAAACTATTTTTGAAACAAATTCTTCAGAAAGTAGCATCACAAGAGATTTATTAAATTCAATTTCAATGCCAAAAAGAGAAAAAATAAGTGCAAATATTTACTTTTTTCCTGATGATAAAAATGGACGTGCATTCCAAGATAAAAATCCAAAATTTGATTATGACATGAAAAATAGCTTAAAAAATACTGAATCAATGAATGGAATTATAAAACCTCAGAATAATGGATTTGTTTATCTTGGATTCGAAGCAACCTCAACATGGAATGAAACTTTTATTTGGATTGATGCAGTTGCAATTCAAATTCAAAAAAAATACGTGATCATTAAAAAAATCCCTAAAGAAAGTACTTCATATTAATTAAGGCCTAACTAGCCTATGGAGTATCTTCAAAAACTCGAGCAAAAAGTCTGCTTGATTGAGCTTTGTTTGTTCTCCACTTTCCATATTTTTTAACGTGAGTTGCTTCCCTGCTAATTCTTCCTCTCCGATTAATACTACCCAACGCGCGCTCCGTTCATTGGCATATTTCAATTGTTTTTGCAACTTCACAGCACCAGGATACACCTCGCAATCGATTTCCTTTTCTCTCAGTTGATTGGCAAGATGCAGGGCAACCATGGATTCTTGATGCCCCAAATTAACAAACAAAACAGACAAGCCAACTGAAATAGATGGAGGAAAAAGATTCAACTCTTCGAGCACATCATAAATTCGATCTGCTCCAAATGAAATACCAACACCAGACATTCCTTTTAGGCCAAAAGCGCCCGTTAAATCATCGTAGCGCCCACCTCCACAAATACTCCCCATGGTAACATTATCCACAGTTACCTCTATAATTGCTCCCGTGTAATAGTCCAATCCTCTGGCGAGTGTCACATCAAATTTCACCTTATCAACTGCACCTAGCTCTTCCAATACAGTTAAAATAAAAGTAATCTCTTCAATACCTTTAAGTCCAACCGTCGAGTTGGCTAAATAATCCTTCATCATGCCAAGTTGCTGACGAACTGACCCTTCTAAAGAAAATAAAGGCACTATCTTATCCACCGCAATTTGACTTATTCCTTTATCAATTAACTCTTTTATTACTCCTTCTCGCCCAATTTTATCAAGTTTATCGATGGCTACAGTTATGGCAACAAGTTGCTTTTCTTCGCCACACACTTCGGCAATACCACTTAAAATTTTACGATTATTTAGTTTGATACTGAACGAGGGAATAGCTAGCTGTGATAAAACGGCGTCAATAATCTGTACAAATTCCACTTCACTAAGCAAGGAATCACTACCAATAGTGTCACCATCACATTGAAAAAATTCTTGGTACCTTCCGTGTTGAGGCCGATCGGCACGCCAAACAGGTTGTATTTGATAACGTTTAAACGGAAAAGTGAGCTCATTTTGATGTTGAGAAACAAAACGTGCAAAGGGAACAGTTAAATCGTAACGCAAAGCTTTTTCGGCAAGCGAGGAAGCAAATTTGGGGAGATTGCCATCTTCCAATGCTTGAATATCCGCTTTTTTCATTTTCTCTCCTGAATTCAAAATTCTAAAGATCAAACGGTCACCCTCTTCGCCATATTTACCCATCAACGTGGTGGATAATTCAAAACTGGGCGTTTCAATGGGTAAAAAACCGTGTTTTTGATAAACAGACCGAATGACAGAAAACAAATAATTTCGCTTCGCAATGTCTGCAGGCAAAAAATCCCTTGTTCCTTTAGGTATTGAAGGCTTAATACTCATTTAGTTTTGTTTCGGTTGTACATTTCATATATCATTCCGTCTGCCAAGCCAACTTTAGGAACCACTAAAGCGCTCGCTCCAATTTCCTGTAAAATGTATAAATAAATATCGAGCGCGGGCACAATGACATCAGCTCTATCCGGCTTTAACTGAAATTCATCAATGCGCTCTTCAATGGATAGCGACACCAATCTATCCCGCAATTTTTTCATTTCAACAATTTTAACTGGCTCATCAATTCCACACCCCAGTATTTTATGGACTTTATTGATGTTTCCTCCAGTACCGAAAATACGATGTTCGCTTGTCAAGTCCACATATTTAATGATCCAATCGTGGATATTGTCCCAAATAGTCACATCCGATTTTCCTTTTAGAATTCGTAAAGTACCAATATTAAAGGATTTAGAAGCGATCTTTTGGCCATCTTCAAATACACTAATTTCAGTACTTCCCCCTCCTACATCAATCACCACAAAAGGCAGGGACAAATCCATTTTCATTAAGAAAAAATTACTGAATATCAACTCTGCCTCTTCATCACCTGAAATAATTTCCATATTTAAACCCGTTTCTTGCCAAATACGCTCTTTAATTTTTTCTGCGTTCATTGCTTCGCGCATGGCAGAAGTGGATACAGCTCGTACTTCATATACATCAAAAATTTCAGTGATGAGCTGAAATGCTTTCATCGTTTTAAGAAAATCATCTGTTTTTTCTTTGCTTACCTTTCCAATTTCAAAAACATCGTCACCTAAACGCAATGGAATTCGGGTGTAGGAAATTTTTTTAATAAACGTTGAACCCACTTTCTTCACCACTTCGCCCACAAGTAATCGTGCTGCGTTTGTTCCAATATCGATAGCTGCGTATTTCATTTCTTCACAAAGTTAGAAAATCAAAACAAAGTTCGTTGTATCTTTGAAAATTGATTTCGTAAAGTTTTGAAAAAATTAGATTTCTCATTTCGAACTAACTTAGCAGCAACTCAAGGGTGCTTGTTACTTTCTGATCCATTCACACAGGATCCTTATTTTACGCGCTCGGTTATCCTCCTTTGCCGACACAATGAGCATGAAACGTTTGGATTTGTTTTAACTAATCACGTTGAGATAGACCTCAATACCTTGGCAAAGAATTTACCTAATATCAACGCAAAAGTTAGTATTGGCGGACCTGTAGATGAAAATAACTTATATTTCATTCATACTTTAGGCGATAAAATTAAAGGCACGCAGCACATTGCAGGTAAATTGTGTTTTGGTGGTGACTCGGAGTTGTTATTTCGTTTTCTAATCGAAAACCCAGAATACATTTCAAACGTTCGTTTTTTCATAGGCTATTCCGGTTGGGACTACAAACAGCTGAAGGAAGAAATGAAAGAAAATGCTTGGATTGCAGTGAATAATATCCCTGAAAATGATCTATTTACATCATCAGCAACTGATTTTTGGAAAGCTTGTATGATTAAACAAGGTGTAAAGTTTGAAATGATTTCTAAATTTCCACTTAATCCAAATGATAATTAATCGCAAGATTCAATTGCTAATGCAAGTTTTTAATAAAAAAGGATGCCTATCACAAGATTAGGTGTAATCGTTTAAAAGTTAAAAAATTGGATTTTGAAACACAAACAATTAACCTTTGAGCAAAGATATGCAATAGAGCATATTGAATTTTATCTTTAGTTTTGACCTATTCCAAGTTCTATCCATATTTATTCTATAATTCATGACCGAAAAAAAATCAAAATTGGCCAACATTAAAACAAAACCAACCCAAGTCAATGTAGAAGAATTTATCAATAAAATAGAAGACCGTCAAAAACGAGACGATTGCTTTACTTTAATTAAAATAATGAAGGATTCGAGTAAAGAAGATCCAATTCTTTGGGGCAGCTCAATCATTGGTTTTGGATTAAAAAGATACAAAAGTCCGGCAACTGGTAGAGAAGTAGATTGGTTACTCATTGGATTTGCACCGCGTAAAGCGAATCTTTCGTTACATCTTTGCGGCAGCTTGAAAATACATAGTCAAGCCCTTGCAAAATTAGGAAAACACAAGCATGGTGTTGGCTGTATTTACATCAATAAACTCGATGATATTGATTTGAAAATCCTAACAGAAATTATTGAAGTTGCTTTAAAACAAAATGTAACTTAATTAGATAAGCATAATTGAATTACCTTTGCGCCCAATAGATGTTTTCATACTTAATGGCTGTATTTAACTATAAATGATAACCTTACTTTAACCTACATTAAATTTATAATTACTTACTTGCTAGAAAATAAGTATGTCACCAGTTAACATCTTCACATCTAAATTAACCTCTCCACTTTCTTGCAGTCTATGATTTTAAAGCAAAAAAAAATATCGGTCCTTATGGCGGTCTATAATACCAATTACATTTACGTAAAGCGTGCGATTGACTCTGTTCTCCAGCAAGATTTTCAAGATTTCGAACTTATTATCATTGATGATGGCAGCACGGAATCGGGACGTGAAACGTTAATGCAGTACGCTACAAAACACGAAGATAAAATTAGCTACATCCGTCACAGTAACAGAGGGCAATCGGAATCGATTAATCGCGGGGTTTCTTACAGCGTAGGAGAATACATAACCATAATTGACAGTGACGATGAATACAAACCCAACCACCTTAGCGCTTGTCTTAAAGCAGTAAGTAACTTGGATTTAATTTGTTCAACTACGGAAACAGTGGTCGATAGCGATAATGATTATTATGTTCCTGACAAAAACGACCAAACGAAGCTCATTCATTTGGATAATGTTATTTTATTTGGTACGCTATTCGGACTTAAAAAAGTGTTTACTAGTATTCAATTTAAAAATGGCTTTGCCGCAGATGCTGATTTTTACGAAAAAGCAAGCGCACAATTTCAAGTTAAAAAACTAGATCTTCGCACCTACATATATCACCGAAACATCCCCGGAAGTATTTGCGCTACGATTAAAAAAGAAAACTTGAGCAATGCTTAGATATGCGTGATGAAAATAAACTGTTGCTCAAAAATACAAATCTTGTTTTGGCTTGTCACATTACTGGTATTTACGATGTAAATCGTAACACGACACTTAAAGACGATTCCTATGAATTAGTAAAAGATTGGGCTGATTCAATGGCAAAGGCTAAAGTAAAAGGCATCATTTTTCATAATAATTTTTCAACTAATACAGTAGCGTTATTTGAAAATGACTACGTCTCTTTTATTAGAATTGATTACGATCAAAAATATAATCCGAATGTTTTTCGCTATTTTGTTTACCGCGATTTTCTACAAATTCAAAGAGAACGCATCGACGGTATTTTTATCACCGATATTACCGATGTAGTGCTTGTTAAAAACCCATTTACTGATGTGATTTTTACAAATAATCCAAGTTCTATTTTTTGCGGAGATGAGCCAAAGATTCTTATGAATGATTGGATGATGGCCCATTCCTCAAATTTGCGAAAAAACATGGGTGATTATTCGGCGTATGAAAGCAGCTTTGGTGAGTCCCCTTTATTGAATTGTGGAATAATTGGAGCACAAGCAGCGCTACTTTTTGGTTTTATTCAAGCGCTTTGCTTAATTCACGAACGATTTAATTCTGATAATCAAACCGCCTATACTGGCGATATGGGGGCTTTCAATTATTTAGTAAGAACACAATACAATTCAAATTTAATACACGGGGAACCCGTAAATACCTTGTTTAAGGGTTTTGAAGTTGATCGAACCGATTGTTGGTTTAGGCATAAGTAAATTAATTGTATTGTGAACAGTAATTTCTATTACTGAACGTAGTCCAATAATAAAAAAACTGATTGAAAGCGGCGAAATTGGCATAGTTGGAGGAATTCACGACATATTAACTGGTGTAGTTGCGTTTTTTTCAGAAACTTTCAGCTTTAAGTAAATTAAAACTAGTACTTTAAGATAGTTTACTTCATCCCTTTTACGTAGTCACTTAAGCGATCCCTAAAAGCCGTAGTTTGGTCGATGCTTGACTTGCTTAACTTTTTACTTTCCACTAATCCCCACAAAATGAATTCCTTTAAGAAATAAGAATCTTGTTTCGCAAGCTTTGGTTGATACTTTTTTAGCAAACGGTCCAAGGGCTCAATAGCATCGAGCTGATTTTGGTATTCGATATCCGAAGACTCATCTGCTATTAACACTTCATCTTGTTCAAAAAACCAATCTACCACTTCTTGATATGGACCTGGCGCTTCTTTTTTCTCTAATTTTTCAACTTTAGGAAAATACGTCTCAAAAAGTGTTTTAACTGCTGAAGCCATGAGTTGTTCTGCTACAAACTTAGATCCTTCTTGCTCCCCTTCGTAAACTAGTTCCATTTTGCCTGTAAGTGCTGGAATAATTCCCCCGAAATCGGAAAGTCGGATGGATGTCTTTTTTGATTTTGTTTTGAGGGTGCGAAGTTCAGCTGCACTCAATAAATTTTCGAATGCAGAGATGCTCATTCGTGCACTTATTCCACTTTTAGCATCTATGAATTCACTCTCTCTCGCTTCGAAACCAATTTGTTCAATAATATCACAAGCAAGTGCAGGAACATAAATATTTTCCTTTTGCATCCCTACTCGCTTAACTTCTTGACGTGTTATTGTTCTAGCTATTTCAATTGTGTCTGGGTAATGAGTGAGAATTTGAGATCCGATTCGGTCCTTTAATGGTGTAACAATGCTTCCTCTATTGGTGTAATCTTCCGGGTTAGCTGTAAAAACAAATTGAATATCTAGGGGAAAGCGAAGCTTAAAACCACGGATTTGAATATCACCCTCCTGCAGGATATTGAATAAAGAAACCTGAATTCGAGCTTGTAAATCTGGCAACTCGTTGATGACGAATATACAACGATTGGACCGTGGTATCATTCCAAAGTGAATAACGCGTTCATCAGCATAAGACAACTTTAAATTTACTGCTTTGATTGGATCGACGTCGCCTATTAAATCGGCAACTGTAACATCCGGCGTGGCTAATTTTTCTGAAAAGCGATCATTTCGGTGTACCCAAGAAATTGGTGTTTTATCCCCCATTTCAGCCATTAAATTTTTGGCAAAATAAGAAAGTGGCGAGAAAGGGTCATCGTTTATTTCTGATCCTGAAACGATAGGCATCCATTCATCCAATAAACCGACCATTAAGCGAGCCAAACGTGTCTTTGCTTGTCCCCTCAATCCTAGTAAATTAATATGGTGCTTCGATAAGATTGCGCGTTGAATATCTGGAATAACAGTTGAATCATATCCGTGAATTCCTTCAAATGGATTTTTTCCTTTATTGAGCTGTTCTACTAAATTATCTCTTAGTTCATCTTGAATGCCCTTTAACCCGTAACCAGCTTTTTTCAATTGACCAAAATTCTTAATTTTTTCTTCCATAATGTTAACCTTTTAAGCGTTTAATGCGATTTGTTTTATAATCTTCAAAAATCATTTGACCTAGATTTTGTATCCCAGTATAAAATGCTTTCCCTTGATTTGCGAGTGTAAATTCTTGAATGAAACGTTGTAAATAAGCATCTTGTGCAATCATGAAAGTAGTAATTGGAATGTGTAACTTTCTGGCTTGCTGTGCCATAGTGTAGCATTTTTCCACAATGTAATTATCCAATCCATTGCTATTCTTGTAATAGGATCCGTCAGACTCTACCAAACAACTTGGCTTACCGTCGGTAATCATAAATATCTGCTTATTAGTATTGCGTTTTCTTCGAAGAATATCAAGTGCTAGTTGAAGACCTGCAACTGTATTCGTATGATAAGGACCGACCTGCAGATAGGGCAATTCTTTCGATTCAATTTGCCAAGCATCATCACCGAAAACGATGATATCAAGCGTATCCTTGGGATAACGGGTTTTAATCAACTCAGTGAGTGCCATTGCGACTTTCTTTGCGGGCGTAATTCGGTCTTCACCATACAAAATCATACTGTGTGAAATATCTATCATCAGTACTGTGCTCATTTGTGCTTTGTAGTACGATTCCTCCACTACAAGGTCATTTTCGGTTAGCTGAAATCCTCCGTCTACGCCATGATTAACTTGCGCATTACGAAGACTTTCAGTCAAGGCGATTCTGTCTAATGCATCTCCGAATTGATACGCACGAAACTCGCCCGTTGATTCGTCACCTTTACCAGAAAATTTAGTAGTGTGATTTCCGTTTCCAGTTTTTTGAAGATTACCGAATATTTGATCTAGCGCATGTTGACGAATGGCACGTTCCGTTTTTGCCGTTATTTCCATGCTCCCATCACCGCTTTTTCCTTTCTTCTCTTTGATATAGTTTCGTTTGCGAAGTTCTTCCACAAAATCATCTATCGTATATTCAGGCGTCGTCAGTTTATATTCTTTATCGAGAACCCGCAACCATTCTATTGCCTCATCAAAGTCTCCCGAAGTATGCGTTATGAGTTCTGTGAAAATTTCAAATAAACGATCAAAAGGCTTAACCTCAGGTGCAGTATATGTTTTGAAGGAAATTCCTTTTAGCATTTGATTTTATTTTAAAAACATACCTTAGTTGAGTATGTTCACGAAAATGAATGAAACAAGGTATAATTTATGTGGCGAAGGTAATTTTTAATCTTCAAATTTCTTGGTTTAATTTTGAGTAATTTAATACTATAAATCAAGGAGTTGCAAGTGAATAGAGAAGTTTAATTATTTAAAATAAATGCAGACTTATTCTAAAATTTATATATATTTGTTTAAAATAAATAATAATCCTATGAAAAAAATTAAAAATTTAACCTATCTCACACTTGCTGGGGTAACTTCAATAGGCATCTCTAGCTGCGGTAAGTATGAGGATGGACCCGGTTTTTCACTTTTATCCAAGAAAGCAAGGGTTGCTGGTGATTGGGAGGCAAAGTCTATTGGTTCACAGGTTATGGGTGGAAATTATTCAATAAATATGACCTTTGAAAAAAGTGGATCTTTTTATTTAACCTCTTCATATTCTTATGGCGGTTATTCTGGAAATGATTCATACGGAGGGTCTTGGGATTTTGTATCAGACAAAGAACAACTAGCCTTAAACATTGATGGCGACGTTCAATTATTTGAAATCAAACGATTAACAAATAATGAAATGTGGCTAGATGATGATGTTTCTGCTCTTGATGGCGAGATCTGGAAATTGGAATCAAAATAAAAAGTTATTAATCTTAAATAGCCTCCCAGTGAGGCTTTTTTTATGAAATCTATTTACGACTTAATATATACTTCAAATATACCAGATCTTCTTTTTAAGAACAAGTTCAGTGTCTTAATAACTACCTATCAGGTTGGAAAACTAATTGCCATTTCAAGTACTGATGGAAAAGAGCTAGTTCAAACACCCGTAAGCTTGAAAAAACCGATGGGAATAGCGCTTCAAGGCACAAAAATGGCTGTTGCATGTTTAGACGAAATAAGGTTTTTCTCGTCTAATGAAAACGTTCATGAGGTTCTCAACATCGGACAACATTCTTATGATTTAGCTTATACGCAACGAGCAACATATAATACCGGAATACTTGATATACATGACTTAGAGTTCGGGGATGGAATGATCTGGGGAGTTAATACCTTACTTTCTTGTCTTTCTGTATATGATATTAACCATAGTTTCCGCCCCAAATGGAAACCACCATTCATCGATTCATTAATTCCCGAAGACCACTGTCATTTAAATGGAATGGCAATGGAAGGAGGATTACCCAAATTTGTAACTGCATTAAGTAAGACAAATTTCAAACAGGGATGGAGAGAAGATAAAATGAATTCTGGTGTTTTATTAGAAGTACCAAGTGGTGATATACTCTTAGATAATTTGGCGATGCCACATTCTCCACGCATTTATAATGATAAACTTTATTTGTTAGAATCAGGAAAAGGCAATTTGATAGAATTTGATAGAGAAACAAAAGCCGCTAAAATTATTTTTAATTTTGGTTGCTTTATCAGAGGATTGGCATTTATTGAAAATGTAATTGTTATCGGCAAGTCGAAAATAAGAGAAACCTCAAAGGATTTCAATGATCTAAAAGTAAAGGAAATGTCCTCAAATGCTGGTCTTATATTTTTTGATATTTTAACCAATCAAATAATTGGACAAATTGATTATACTTCCACGGTAGAAGAAATTTTTGATGTAAAAATCCTAATAAACACAAACAATCCGGCTATCCTAACGGAGGAAATTGAAGCATTTAATAATATTGTTACCTATCCAGGAAATAAATTCTGGAAAAAGGATGACCTTTTGTAGCGTTTGTCCTGATAGTCTCTAAGACTCATCAGGGAGAGAGAGATTTGAATACTGACGCAAAAAGGGTCAGCATACTGACAACCTGATACAATTTTTCTTTTTGTAGCGAGAGAGAGATTTGAACTCTCGGCCTCAGGGTTATGAATCCTGCGCTCTAACCAACTGAGCTACCTCGCCATTTAATAAATGTAATTTTGGATTGCAAATGTAATGAATTTCAATTGAAAAAATAACGATTGTTACTATAGTAAGTATTGAATTATGTCATTTTGACCAGTCGATTCATCGAGCGAAGTGAAAAATATCCAACATATAAATTTCACGTCAATATAAAATAATTAAATTTGGGTCGTGATAAATTTTGACGATACAGCTGTTGCATTTAAAAGTAAATCCAATAATGAATTAATTCGTTCTTATTGGCTTTTTAAAATTATCGGATCTAAAAAATTAGTAAAAAACGGTAAAACTCTTACCCTATTTGCATTAAAAATCAAACTACCTATTAAAAGCATAATTAGGGCAACTATTTTTAAACAATTCTGCGGTGGGGAAACGGTTGACCAATGTACACCTACCATTAAAAATTTAGCTGATTACAATGTTGGGACTATTCTCGATTATTCGATTGAGGGAAAAATGACTGATCAAGATTTTGACCTAACAGTTTTAGAAATTATCAAAACAATTGATAAAGGAAAGAATAATTCATCGATTCCTTTTGCAGTTTTTAAGGTCTCCGGTATTGCCAGATTTAATGATTTGGAGCGATTATCTATTGCGCTAGAAAAAAATGAAAAAATGGATCCAGAAATTGAATCCGTTATTATTAATCGAATTGATAAAATTTGTAATGCGGCATATCAAAATAACATTCCTGTATTTATTGATGCCGAAGAAACTTGGATTCAAGCATGCTTAGATAATTGGTGCCAGCAAATGATGCTTCGCTACAATAAAGAAAGAGCGATTGTTTTTAATACGCTTCAAATGTATCGGCATGATCGCTTAGCGTTTTTAAAAAATTGCCATGAGCTAGCGACCATGCATAATATTAAATACGGTATAAAATTAGTTCGTGGTGCTTACATGGAAAAAGAACGTGAACGTGCAATAACAATGAACTACCCCTCTCCTATTCAAGCTACCAAAGAAGCTACCGACAAGGATTTCAACCTAGCTATGGAATATATCGTAGAAAATATTAATTCCTTTGCTCTTTGCGCCGGAACGCACAATGAAGAAAGTTCGCTTTTACTGACGCAATTAATGACAAAATTTAATGTTCCACCTTCTGCAACTTCTGTTTATTTTGCCCAGTTACTCGGCATGTCTGACCACCTATCCTTTAATCTTGCCAACGCAGGCTATAATGTGGCTAAATATGTCCCTTTTGGTCCTATTGAAGAGGTAATGCCTTATCTTTTAAGGCGTGCGGACGAAAATACATCTGTAGCCGGGCAAACAAGTAGAGAATTGAAGCTGATTCAGCAAGAACGAAAACGAAGACGCCTTTAGCGAAGAATAACTTTGTAACTGTTATTTTTAATTACAATAAAATAAATGCCTGATTGCATAGAAGTGAAATCAAAAGTATTTTTGATGTCCCAAAGCTCTCGCTCTTCTATAAGTTGACCCATAACATTTCGAATATATACCTTTTCGTTAAGACAACTAAGCGGAACCTCTATTACCAATTCCCCACAACTAGGATTTGGATAGAGCAATAACTCGTGGTCATTTAAATTTTCATTCGCTAAGTAAAAATCAAGGTTTCCACAAACCCCTGCAAAAATAAAATTTGATTCGTACCGATCCCTTGCTGGAACCGTTGCTGAATTCATGACGTTTGGAATTCCGATGTTTCCCCACTGATATTCCTGAACAAATTCAGGTTTTTGCGAATAATAATAACTTATATCATCTAAATTACTTGTTCCTGCTGGCGCCAAAGTGCCTTTATTATTGTTTCCATACGTAAACTGATCATTTCCTTGAATGTTGTAATTTATTGCACTGTATGGAAATGCAGTGTTTGGAATTTCATTTCCAATTATATTTTGCGAAGGGCTAGTTCCATCCGAAAAGAAAATGCCATACAAAGATGCTCGATTTCTTAAAAAGGTATTAAAAGGACCGTTGGCACCGTGCGAGTTATCTATTACTATGTTTTGAACATCATTTTGCTCAAATAGATTAGCGTATACAAAGTTACCATGTAAAACCAGTTCACCAGCAGAATTAGCCCCCAAAATAGGATTAGAATTCGTCCAATACGGATCGAGCGAATGATTAAAAGTCACTACATTACCATTTGCTCCTGCCTGAAGTAAAATACTGTGCCTTAAATGTTTAAATATATTGTTCTCAATTAAACATTCATTGGTTGTAAAGTGTAATACCACCCCATAAGCGCGACCTCCACCCCCGTATTCAAAAGCATCTTGAAAATAACTCTTTTCAACCTTTGAATTAGAAACACCTTCAAATTCAATATGAGCAAAAGTAGTTTTGATTGATGAAATGCCACTAATCCAACAGTTTTCAGTGTAGGTAAAATGAATACCGCTAGCTTGTTCTGGTGCAGTATTATCAATACGTTCTAAAGAAAGGCACTGAATACCAATATTTCGCTTCATGGAAACTCTGATTGCCAAAGGGGATCGATTTAATGAATAATCCATTCGCAATTCTGAATTTAAAAACAAGGTATCTCCTACTATTGCAATAATCTTTGCTATTTGACCCACGCTACCTTGCGCCCAATTAGAAAAAA
The DNA here is from genome assembly GCA_945888625.1 of Chryseobacterium gleum. Lineage (GTDB taxonomy): Bacteria > Bacteroidota > Bacteroidia > Flavobacteriales_D > Crocinitomicaceae > UBA952. The sequence continues at coordinate 135,682 of CAMDAH010000003.1, read as the reverse complement.
CTAAATCGGCATCTTGCTGACGAATTCGAATCCAATCTCCTGGTTCAAAAGATGAAGTACTATTCAGCACAAGTATTTGACTTCCTTTTTCTCCCTGGTTAGCAAATGAACTAGTATCAGAATTGACCAAATTTCCGGAGCTTTGTATCGCATGATTTGTTCCGCCAAGGTCAAAGATAAAATGGGTTTCAGTCGCCCCATCCCCTGTAATTAAACAATTGCTAGGCAAATTAAGGGTTTCATTAAAGAAATAAGATCCAGCTGGAAAATGAAGGTGGATGCCACTGGTTTGATTTAATTGTAAGAGACTGTCAATAATAGTAATCACGGGCGTTATACCATCGGGGATAGCACCTTCCTGAATCACATTATAATATGCGAAACCAATAGTACTCGTATCATTTAAACCAGCAGTTGTCCAATCTACAGATCGATTGAGTGGCAGTACTTGGGTAAAAGATACAGCAGCATTTAAAGCGAAAATAACTAAGAAAATTCTATACATGCTGCCTATTTAATTTTTATCACCTTAAACGGAGTAGACATTCCTTGAATCTTTATAAAATAAATTCCCTCTCTCAAAAAATCAAGCGATAGCGAATTTTCATAGGATTGACCTTGCATGACTAAATCACCAAGCGAAGAGAAAATGGAAAAATCAAAAGGACTTGGAATTCCGTCAACAGTGATAAAATCTTTTGTTGGATTTGGATAGATATTCGTTACTGCTGTTGATTCCTCTGTTACTGAAACCAAGGTATTAATGGGCTGAACACCTGTAGTAATGGGCAACTCATCATTTGGACCAATTTTTAATGCAAATATATTACTACCACCATAAACAGCACTTTCCATATATTTTGTCCAACCAACTGCAAAAGTTCCCCCATCAGATGTTTGAATAATTTGTTCCGCCTTTTCTTCTTCTATGTTAATAATTGTAACAGGGCCATTATCCCATTCAATATTGGAATCAAACCTTCCAAGCGCAACATCAAGTTCAAAAATCGAGTTGGTTAAATTTTCATACCTATAACCAATATATAGTTTAGTTAAATTTCCACTAAATGATAATTCATCGAGAATTACATCGCCTTGATTCACATAAACTGATTCAGAAAATAAATCACCATTTAATTCATAGCGACCAGAATAATTGTCGTGTTCGTTTAGCAATGGATCAAATTTCGAACCCACTGCATATATTCGATTAGAAAATAAGGTGATATCATTAATCCCAAAGGTTCCATTATCTCCAATTTGCTTCATCCACGCGATTTCCCCATTTTGCTTTATTTTCATCAAAAACCCTTTAACGAGCGAAGAATCTTGATTAAAGTATTTACCACCAACAATAAACATCGAATCTTCCACATTTATGATAGTATTGGCGACATCTTGGCCACTTCCTCCAATGGTTTTTGTCCAAAGTGTATCGCCATTTTGATTTAAGCGAGCTATATAAATATCACTACCTCCACCGACAAGTGATTGACTCATTCCCACCATTACAATACCGCTATCACTGGCGAATACTGCATCATTTATTTGTTCCCAATTACCTGTTCCATAGGTTTTTGACCATAGTTGATTTCCTTGTAAATCAGTTTTAACCACCATTGCATCGTAATCACCGCTTGAAAAAGAGTTCGAGTTCCCGACAATGTAATACCCCAAATCCTGATTATATAGCACTCTCCTACCCCAATCGGCTTCATTTCCCCCATAGTGATTACTCCATTGATACTGACCGGCTTTCGATAACTTCAAGAGAAATGCTTCCGAATCTTCGCCAAAGCTTCCTGACAAACCTGTGATGATGTAACTCGAATCTTCTAATTGAGCACAACCCTGGCCAGTATCGTATCCTGTTCCAGAAAAGTATTTAAAAAAGGAAACTTGTCCATTCGCATGAAAAGAGTACAAAACAAGTCCGCAAAATAGGTGAATTAGAAACCGCATCTTAGTCGCATTGAAACCGCCTGGCCGTAGGCCTTATTTGTAAAAAATCCAATTATATTTTCACTTCCTACTCCAAGTGACCAAGCTCCCTGTTTAAAGTAAGAATACATTCCTAACTTAAAATCGGAGAAACCACCATAACTACCATTAAGTCCCACGTGAAATTTTCGACCCAACCTCACATCTACACCTGCAAAAACCATTGGAATGTATGCTTTCGCCAAATAAATTCTAAAGCCATAGAATTCTTGGAAACGCTTGGCAGAATTTGTTTCTACTAATTTGGACAATTGAATCATTCCTGGTAAAAAAACTAGGCTACTAGTCGATTTATCATTTATTTGAAGGGAATCTAAGGCGTTAAAACTTGGAGTAAGCAAGCCATTTGAATTTACCAATTGATCAAATGTAAATCCTGTTGTTGCGTAATTTGTATCTACCGTATTGACCGTAAGCGGTTTATTCATAAAGGCAAAGCCTACGTTTTTCACTAAAACTTGTAGATAGCTAACTTGATCATTATTACCTTTTAATGGTATTCTAAAATCCCCATCGATACAAAGTCCCATTCCCTTGCTAAAATTATTCCCATCGGTATTTCTTAATTGCGCATCCAAGTTTAAGGATATAGAATCTGTGTCTACTGATTGATAAATCGTTCCTTCGTTTACCCTGAGACTGGCATAATTAGCGAGATTAAGTAGATTGAGCGTAAGGCTTGAATTACTTTTATTATCGATCAGCGTGAATCCAATTTTTTGGAAATTATAAAAGGAAAAACTAGTACCACTAAAATCAGCGATTGAACCAGAATAAGCGGCATTTCCATAAAAAGTCAATCCAAACAAATCTTTCGGATAGATGACTCCGCCAAAAGAATAGTAACCTGCTTTTATTCCAAATCCTATGTCGCGATTTTTACATAAACTTTTACTTGTATTTCGGTATTCAATCTCTCCCTGTAAATCAAACCCGAAACGATTAATTGGCCCATGCTTATCAAAACTTGCGGTTTTAATTTCATCTGTAATTTCACCACCGTATAATAACATATCCGACAGTTGATTTAACATGGAACTGCTTGAATAATCAGCTACTCCATTAAAAATAAATTCGTGTTTAGGCGCAATTGAATCATCGATAATTGGCAAGATAAATTGCCCATTTACTTGAAATGACAATAATACGAGCGGAACGAAATAAAATATTTTCATCATTAATAACTTACTTTAGTTTGAAAAGCTGTTTTAATCTTCACCCCAATAAAAGCCCCATATGGAATGGCGACGGTTTGATTTACACCATTAATTGGATTAGGGGTATTTAATTGAACTTCCACTTTTAATTTTTTAATTAGGTCAATGGAATTTATTAACGATTCAGGAAAAACAAATTCAAGTAAAGATAATTTCTTTTTCAAGCCATCAACTGGATCAATCGTGCCATAGTTAGCGGATTGAATTAAAGCTGTTCCAAACACCTCTTCTATGGTAAATCCTTGATCGGTTAAAAAAGACAATTTCACTTCGCATTGCATTGGAAAAGCATTCATCGCTTCAAGAATCAACTTTCCAGAGACAACGGTAATATTAGGAGATGTTTGTTTTAAATTAACATCAAAGGTATCTTGAAGTGTTAAACCATCTGCCATCATTTGCAAGGGCATTTGTGCTTTTAGTTTTACTTTTATTCTTGAAGTGGAAAACACTTCGTCCCAACCTCCATTTACATTTCCAAGCGGATTCAATTGAATACTGTATCCAAAATTATATGCACTGCCAAGATTCTCGAGCACTTGTTCCACATTACTATTCGTGGCATTAAACGAAATCTCGTTGGTACTTGGCTGCAGTGTATTCCAACTTCCAATAGCAGGAGAAATTAAGATCGGCTGACCCAAGGAACTTGCTGTAAGCGAAACAGTTTGATTATTGGCATTTGTATTTTCAATAAGACTAATTATCCCTTTAATTGGAACCTTCATGCCATTTTCAATCTCCACTTGTAAATTAACGGATGGCAAATCAAGTAAGCCGGCTGTGATATTATCCAAGTACGGAACTGTTAGCGAGCTGGTATCTGAAACAATCTGATTTCCAAAATACCCTAATGCGTAGTCAACCTTTAAGTTTTGAATACTTGCTTCCACTTTAAATTCATTGCTGGTGATCAAAGCAACCGAAGGACCTAAAGGATCTGTCTTTACGGTAAGTTGCGATTGAATAATGTTATAATTCGTTCCATTAATTCCCCTTAAATCCATTTCATACCCACTTACGTCAAGAATAGCGGTTGATGTCCCTGGATTAACTTGACTTCCCGCAGGAACAGAATACGATTGTTCGAAGACCACTCCATTTTTCACCACGCCTGGCAGAATCACCTTATACAAAGCTATGGTATTTAAAGGATTGTAAACTTTTAACATTATTTTCCCAGAAAATACCCGAATTTTTTTTAGCTCAATACCTGGCATGATTAGGGTATGTTGCTCTATGTTGTTGAAAATATCGAAACCTGGAGGAATGGTTATTCCAAAGGCAGGATTAAATAGTTGAACGATCGAAGTGTCAGGAATCTTAACAATATCTGAAATACCTAAATCCAAAATGGTGCGCGAAAAATCAAGGTCTATTGTGCCATTTGTTCCAGCGATAAGTGTAGAATCGTTGTAAAAATTTCCTAAACTTAGTGTATCATTAATTATTGGAGCTATCCAATCATTTTTCCAGGATGTATTTTCTTTTCGACAAGCAGTAAATGCTACTAATAGCAAACTCAAAAATGAGATATGTACGTACTTGTTTTTCATGCGCGTTCTAAAATAACAGCGTACCCTTGCCCTACTCCAATACACATGGTAACTAAAGCATAGCGTTTTTTTGTAATTTTCAATTGCCTTGCCGCACTTAATAGTATTCTTGCACCCGACATGCCTAATGGATGTCCTAATGCAATAGCACCACCGGTTGGATTAACACGTTGATCGTCGGCAGCAATGTTTAATTCTTTTAAACAAGCTAGCACTTGAGCTGAAAAGGCTTCATTAATTTCAATTAGATCCATTTGATCCAAAGAAAGTCCTGCTCTTTCGAGTACTTTTTGTGTAGCTTTTACGGGGCCAATTCCCATTATGGAAGGCTCTACGCCTGCCACTGATGCAGCGACAATTCGTGCGAGTGGTGTAAGTCCTTGATTTATGCATGCATCCGAGGACGCCAATAACAAGGCTGCGGCTCCGTCATTTAATCCAGAGGAATTTCCTGCGGTAACAGTTCCTGTTTTCGTAAAGGCAGGACGCAATCCAGCTAATGTTTCAAAAGTAGTTGATGGCCTAGGAAATTCATCCTGATCAACAACAATGGCAGGTCCTTTTTTTTGTGGGATGATTACCGGAACAATTTCATCGTTGAAAAACCCATTTTCTCTAGCAGCTGCAAACTTCTGTTGCGACCATAACGCGAATTGATCTTGATTTTCACGTGAGATAACATATTTAAGGGCTAAATTTTCTGCTGTCATTCCCATGCTATCTACACCATACAGCGTTTCCATTTGTGGATTTATAAATCGCCACCCAAAAGTGGAATCGGCTAATTGCATATCACGACCAAAAGCATTCGCCGACTTAGACATTATCCATGGAGCGCGTGTCATTTGTTCAACACCACCAGCGATGTATATTTCCCCTGCTCCATCTTTTATTGCTCTTGAAGCATTAATTGTTGCTGCCATTCCAGAGGCGCATAAACGATTCACCGTTTCTCCACCAATTGTTAGCGGTAAACCAGCTAGCAGCAAAGACATTCTTGCCACATTTCGATTATCTTCTCCTGCTTGATTGGCACAGCCAAATATAACATCTTCTACCATTGATGGATCAAGCTTAGCATTCCTCTCCATGAGTGATTTTAGCACGTGTGCGCCCATATCATCAGCCCGTACATTACGCAAAGCTCCAGCTAAGGAACCAATTGGTGTTCTAATACCATCCACAATGAAAACTTCTTTTGACATGTTCTAAATTTACGTAATAAAATTAAGATTTTTTTTCTTTTTATGAACCATAATAAATTCAAAAAAACAACTCCACCCTAAACAGGTGTTATTCAATTAAAATGAATTGAACCTACATTTAAGTTCAATTCGGGTATTATGTTTAATTTTATAAATAAACCTGCTCCTACAAGATGCTTAGAACTGAAGACATTGCATATTTTAAATCCATTGTTGGCGATAATTTTTCAGTATTAGCAGATGATTTATTACATTATGGTCACGACGAGACGGAGGACTTATCGTACCCACCTCATATTATTTTAAAACCTTCCGACCCAAAGCAAATAAGCACAATTCTCGCCTATTGTAATTTGAATAAAATTCCTGTAACACCTGCTGGTGCTAGAACAGGTCTTAGCGGCGGTGCACTACCTATTTTCGGTGGCGTGTTGCTTTCGATGGAAAAATTCAATAAAATTTTACACATTGACGAGGAAAATCACCAAGTAATTACCGAGCCTGGCGTGATTACGCAGGTTCTGCAAGATGCCGTGAAGGAAAAAGGCTTGTTTTATCCCCCAGACCCTGCCAGTAAAGGCTCCTGCTCGATCGGTGGAAATGTTGCTGAAAATTCCGGTGGACCTAAAGCGGTAAAATACGGCGTAACGAACGAATATGTACTTAATTTAGAAGTAGTACTTCCAACTGGAGAAATTATTTGGACGGGGGCCAATGTGCTCAAAAATGCCACTGGCTACAACCTTACTCAATTAATTGTTGGTTCAGAAGGAACCCTCGCTGTAGTGACGAAAATTGTATTGAAACTGATTCCACATCCAACACATGACTTATTAATGCTCGTTCCTTTTTATAATGCTGAACAAGCATGCAAAGCGGTAAGTGCCATTTTTATGGCAGGAATTATACCAAGTGGACTTGAATTTATGGAGCGAGATGCGCTAGTATGGACTAAAAAATTTATTGGCGAAACAAGTTTACCCGTCGCCGACAATCATGCTGCCCACCTACTGATTGAAGTTGATGGATTTGATCCTGATTTATTGATGATTGATTGCGAAAAGATAATGCATGTATTGGAGCGTTTTGAGCACGATGAAATATTATTCGCTGAATCAGATGCGCAAAAACAAACACTTTGGACCTTAAGACGAAAGGCTGGTGAAGCAGTTAAAGCTCAATCCATTTACAAGGAAGAGGATACAGTTGTGCCACGCTTTCAACTACCCGAGTTACTTTACCATATCAAACGCATAGGAAAGAAATACGGTTTCCAGTCGGTTTGCTACGGCCATGCAGGTGATGGGAACTTACACGTGAACATAATTAAGGGAAACCTAAGTGATGAATTTTGGGATAATGAATTAGCTATTGCCATACGAGAATTATTTACAGAAGTAGTTAGATTAGGCGGTACAATTTCTGGCGAACATGGTATTGGACTGGTACAAAAGCCTTACATGAATATCGCTTTTTCGGAGGTTAGCCTTTCAATTATGCGTTCAATTAAGAAAGTATTTGATCCTAATTCAATATTAAATCCGGGTAAAATATTCTAATTTATTTGGTTAGCCAACTCATGTTTCGATAATACATAAATACGAACAATCCCGCGATAATTAAATTCCCAATAATTAGAGGTGAGGGAACATTTTCAGGTGAAACAAAAGCATACACTTGAATTATAGCACAAAAAGAATAAATAACGTAGGCATGAAAACCCAATTTCATTCTTTTGTACATCAATACTGCACTAGTCGCGCCAATGGAGGCAATTAAAATTGCTAAAAGATTGTAAAGGGTAAAATTGGCGTACATGGCGTCCGTTAAACCCTCAATTTTCTCCAATAAGTCGACAAAATAATCCAATTTTATTTTTTTTAATTCGACAATTGATTTTGCCATATCCACTTTGGATTCAATTATTTCCTTTTCAGAAGGCTTTCCCACTAAAAGCGAAAAAATACCACCAAGTAGCGCTAGTCCCGTGTTTATAAATGTTAGAATTAAAAGCACCAAAAGAAATCTTGGCATTTTTTCAATTGGTTCGCCTTGTTCTGTGATGTAATTGTAATCGGTCTCTTTCATATTTTCATTTTATTAAGCACAAAGTTTCGTGCAGATTGCATATCCAAGTAATTCATGCGATCGTCTACCAACATGTTTACATCTAAACGAAAATCGGCTAACAGCTCCTCTAATTTTTCAGCTGTTTTTAAAGGACGTCTAAATTCCATGGCTTGCGCAGCGTTAAGCAATTCGATACCCAAAATAGAATAACAATTATCAATTACTCGGGCCAATTTAGTTGCTGCATTAGCTCCCATACTTACGTGGTCCTCTTGTCCCTGACTCGAATCAATCGTGTCTATGGAGGCTGGCGTACATAATTGTTTGTTTTGACTAACAATTGATGCACAAGAATAATGCACTATCATTAATCCTGAATTTAGACCCGGATTAGCAGTAAGAAAAGTGGGTAAGCCCCTACTTCCTCCAATTAATTTATACGTTCTTCGCTCCGAAATACTGCCTAGTTCTGCTAGAGCAATCGCCAAAAAATCAAGAGACAAGGCCAATGGCTGACCATGAAAATTTCCTGCACTAACAATTTCGTCTGTTTCATGAAGAATAATAGGATTATCTGTTACCGCATTGATTTCACGCTCCACAATTTGAGCGCAGTAATCAATTGTATCTTTTGCAGCGCCATGGACTTGAGGAATACAACGAAATGAATAAGGGTCTTGCACTTGTTGCTTTTCTTGATTTGAAAGCTGACTCTTATCCAATAATTCGCGAAGCATCTTAGCTGTTTCAATCTGTCCAACTTGGTGGCGAAGTGCGTTCACTTGTTCACCAAAAGGAGCTGTTTTAGCATCAAATGCATCGATAGAAAGAGCTGAAATATGATTCCATTTATTCCAAAGATCACGCCCCTTATTTATCGCATAGCTGGCATATGCAGCCATGAACTGTGTACCATTTAATAAAGCAAGTCCCTCTTTTTCTTGCAAAATAATTGGTTTTTTGCCAAACTTTTCCAATATCGTTTTCCCCGAAAATCGCTGGTTATTGTAGTTCACCTCCCCTTCACCAATTAATGGTAAGGCCAAATGCGCCAAAGGTGCTAAATCCCCTGAAGCACCTAAACTTCCTTGTTGGTAAATAATTGGACAAATGCCTTCATTGTAAAAAAACAATAATAATTCAATTGTTTCTATTCTGATTCCCGAATAAGCTTGCGCTAATCCAATAATCTTCAATAAAATCATTCGCCGAACTAACTCATTCGGCACTTCCTCACCCATGCCGCAAGCGTGTGAGACAAGCAAGTTTCTTTGAAGTGAGGTCAGATCCTCTTTTTGAATCTTAGTATCACAAAGGGAACCAAAACCAGTATTTATCCCGTAATAAAGCTGTTCCGAGTTACTTAATTTCCTATCGAGGTAGTCGCGACATACCACAACATCATTTCTTACTTCATCCGATAAAAAAACGAGTTGGTTAGAAGCAATTATTTCTTCAAATAAATTAAGGCTTATCCATTGTTTTTCAATATAATAAGAATTCATACTTATATCGTTACTTACCATTAAATTTAGCAAAATCCTTTGCGAAATACGTTAAAATTCCATCGGCACCGGCCCTGCGAATACTTATTAAAATCTCAGCCATTGCAAGGTCGTAATTTAACCAACCTCTTTGCGCTGCGGCCATCACCATAGCACACTCACCACTTACGTTGTAGGCGGTAATAGGCAGTGGAAAATTTTCCTTCATAACATGAATTACATCCAAATAACTAAGTGCAGGTTTTACCATAAGCATGTCGGCCCCTTCATCCATATCTAACTGCCCCTCTAGCAAAGCTTCCCGTTTATTTGCAGGATTCATTTGATACGTTTTTTTATCTCCTGACTTCGGGGCAGAATTGAGTGCGTCCCTAAATGGACCGTAAAAAGCACTTGCATACTTTACCGTGTAGGACATTATACTCGTTTCAGAGAAGCCAGCCGCATCTAGTGCCTCTCTTATGTATGCGATTCGACCATCCATCATATCCGACGGACCAATAATATCAACGCCAGCTTGTGCCTGGGCCACTGCCATTCTTGCTAAAATTGGTAAACTAACATCATTGATTATTTTTCCATCTTCGACATACCCGTCATGACCGTCAGAAGAATAAGGGTCCATGGCGACATCACTCATTAAAACAATTTCAGGAAATCTTTCTTTTAAATCGCGAATTGCGTGGAGGTAAAAATTATCCTCCGCATAACTGTACGAAGCGATTTTATCTTTCAGGGAATCATCAACAGCTGGAAAAATGTCATAGGAATAGATCCCTAATTTCATGCATGCTTCAATTTCAGGAATCAACAAATCCAAGGACCAGCGGTAATTAGTGGGAAGCGAAGCAATCTCCTCCTTAATTTTGGTGCCGTCTTTCAAAAAAATAGGATATATTAAATGTTCTACCCCTAAATGCGTTTCTTCCACCATATTTCTTATGGCAGACGACTTTCTATTTCTTCTTGGTCTTATGTTCATAAGTTGTTTTACATTAACATTCCACCGCAAACATGAATTGTTTGACCAGTGATGTAAGCAGACATATCTGAGGCAAGGAATACGGTAGCATTGGCCACATCAATAGGGCTTCCTCCTCTTTTCAACGGAATGTTTTTTTTCCAACCTTCCACAGTTGCTTGGTCGAGTGCTTCAGTCATCTCCGTTTCGATAAAACCTGGTGCAATCGCATTACAACGTATATTTCTTGATCCTAATTCCGCTGCAATAGATTTTGTAAATCCAATAAGTCCTGCTTTCGAAGCAGCATAATTGGACTGACCAGCATTACCTTTCACTCCTACGACAGATGACATATTAATTATTGATCCTTTTCGTGCTCTGAGCATAGGTTGTTGGACCGCTCTTGTTAAATTAAAAGCCGATTTAAGATTCGTATTAATTACCTCGTCCCACTGCTCCTCACTCATGCGCATGAGCAAGGTGTCACGCGTAATTCCCGCATTATTCACTAAAACATCAATGGTACCAAATTCAGCTACTATATCATCTACTAATTTTTGCGCGTCCTGAAAATTGGAGGCATCCGAACGAAAACCCTTGACTTTTGCACCTGTTGCACTTAGTTCTGCTGCCAAGGCATTTGCCTTTTCTTCGGAAGAAAGATAGGTAAAAATGACTGTGGCTCCTTGATTGGCACATTCCTGAGCTATTGCTCTACCGATACCTCTTGAAGCGCCGGTAATTAGTATAATTTTATTTTCAAGTAATTTCATAACATTATTTTTACGGGGTAAAGATACTGATAATGTTTTTTAGGTAACTAAATTCCTTATTTTTGGACAAATGAATTTTAAATTTAACAATACAAATCATGCCTTTTACAAAGTATTTTTCTTTGTAATTAGTCTAATTGGGTTAGTTTTTCTTGTATCTTTCTCTTGTTTTAATCGAAAATTACCACAAATGACAGAAACCGAAATAAAAAGCATTAAAATTCAAGTCCAAGATGGCGATTTAATTTTTCAATCCTCCCAGTCTAAACAAAGTCAAGCCATTGAAATTGCAACAGATTCTAAATACTCCCATTGTGGCATTGTATTTTTTGAAAATGATGTGCCATTTGTGTACGAGGCTGTCCAACCTGTTGGTAAAAGAAAAATGACAGATTGGATTAGTAGTGGAGTTAACCAAACATGTGTAATAAAGCGATTCAAAGGAATTGATACTGTATCAAATAACGCACTTCTAAAAATGATAAAATATGCTACCTCGCACTTTGGAAAGAACTACGATGCCTATTTTTCATGGACGGATAAAGAAATGTATTGCTCGGAGCTCATTTATAAAACCTACCTTAACGGACTTAATTTTAAACTAGCAATTCCAAAAATGCTTAGAGATTTTAATCTTGACGCTCCTGTCGTTAGAAAAATAATGCGCGAACGTTATGGAGAAAATATCCCTTATGATGAATTGATGATTTCTCCCGGTCAATTATACGATTCTCCGTATTTAATTTCTGTTTACACTAATGAAAAATAAATATAAAGGCATTACAGTATGGCTTACGGGTCTTTCTGGGGCTGGAAAAACTACTATTGCCAACTCGCTTCAAACTTTATTAGTAGAGAAAAATATACCTACCCTATGCATCGACGGGGATTTATTAAGAGATGGCTTGTGCAACGATTTAGGTTTTTCTGATGCCGATCGAAAAGAAAATATGCGACGCGCTGCCAATTTAGCAAAAATGGTAAATGACCAAAATCAATTTGCTTTAGTTTCTCTTATATCTCCGTTTAATAGAGACAGAGAATTAGCAAAAAATATAATTGGCAAAGAAAATTTCATGGAAATTTACGTTGACTGTTCCTTTGAAGAATGCGCTCGACGAGATGTGAAAGGTCTGTATAAAAAAGCCACTAGCGGCGACTTGGTAAATTTTACCGGGAAAGACAGTCGCTATGAAGCCCCAAAAAACCCTACTGTTCACCTTCGTTCCGATCTTTTGGATAGTAATACATGTGTTCAATTGGTTTTTGATGAAATCGAAAAAAGAATTCAACAACTTACTGCATAAAATTTTACCTTTGTTTATGGCCATACAATACCTTTCACCAGAGCTCTGTAAAGACTTTATTTTAAAAAATAGTAAAGTACAATGTATTGATATTCGTGAACCCTATGAATACGAATTAGGCAATAATGGTTTTATAAATATCCCGATGAGTGAAGCAGTTAATATGAGCAACACATTCGATGTTTCCCAACCGACTATCATTTTATGTAAATCAGGAAAAAGAGCAGAGGTCGTTGCTAATTATTTGCTAACTACAAGTGGCTTCACCTCTATAATTGTAGTACTAGGGGGAATCACTGCATGGAAAGAACTCATCGACCCTAGCATACAACTCGATTAAATGGATTTACTAAGAAGCTTTCTCGAATTCTTCATGCACCTCGACCAACACATGGCAGAGTTAATCGCTAATTACGGAAATTGGATATACGCTATATTATTTTTAATCATTTTTGTAGAAACAGGCTTGGTAATTTTTCCTTTGCTACCAGGGGATTCATTGCTTTTCACAGCGGGATTATTTTGCGCAGGATTTAAGAATGAAAACGGTGAGTTAATTACACTAAATTTATTTGCAGTGCTGGGCCTACTTTTTATTGCCGCAGTTGTTGGTGACGCCCTTAATTACTATTTCGGTAAACGTATCGGACTAAAAATAGTGGCTTCAAAGTTTAGAAGTAAGGCAATAATTAACCCAAAATACCTTGACAAAACAGCCACCTTTTATCAAAAATATGGTGCCAAAACAATAATTATTGCTCGGTTTGTTCCGATTGTAAGAACTTTTGCTCCGTTTGTCGCAGGAATCGGTAAAATGCCTTACAAAGATTTTCTGAAATACAACATTATTGGCGCTTTTGCTTGGATAACCGGACTCACTTTACTAGGTTATTTCTTTGGCAATTTACCGCTAGTAAAAAATAATTTTGAATTGGTTATTTTCAGCATCATCGGTTTGTCAATTATTCCCATGCTTTTTGAATTTATCAGAAGTAATACAAAATGATTTTTGATTCAAGTTTTAACCTTATAAGAGTTGAATAACATTTTTCGTAACCAATTAATTATTTTTAGTTGTGTGCAATTTTATTTAATTTTATAACGTCTTTACATCGATTATTAAATTTAAATCAAATGAAAACTCTATTTTCTATTTTTTTCTTTTTATTCACTCTCGCTGTGAATACCTCATTTTCACAAGCTCAAGGATGTACAAATGCGGACTTTGAATCAGGTACATTTACTAATTGGATTGGTTATACTGGTAATTGCTGTGGAATCAATACACCAAACATGGGGATAAGTCCTGGGCAACACGAAATAATGACTGGTGCAGGTTTTGATCCTTATGCATGTAGTCCTATGCCCGTTGTAGCGCCGGGAAGTACGACCTCCGCAAGACTAGGTAATTCGCAAGTTGGTGCTCAGGCAGAACGTTTACAATATGTATTTAACATTACACCGACATCCAATCTAATTATTTTTAAATACGCTGTAGTTCTACAGGATCCATACCATTCAATTAATGCTCAACCAAGGTTTGAGGCGCAATTATACGATCAAAATAATAATCCAATACCATGTACTTTTTACCAAGTAACTGCTGGTTCTGGTGTGCCTGGTTTCGAGGCCTGTGGTCAAATCAGAAGTAAAAACTGGACAAATGTAGGTGTCGATGTGACCGCTTACATGGGACAGACCGTAACGCTTGACGTTGCGACTGGCGACTGCGCTCTTTCAGGACATTTTGGTTATGCTTACGTAGATGCAGGTTGTTCCGCATTGACATTAGAAGCCCGCTATTGTGAGGATGAATCTGGCTTGACAGCTACATTGTCTGCTCCCGATGGTTTCGCAAATTATGTTTGGACGGATTCTGTAACTAATGCACCGCTTGGAGTAGGACAAGTTATTACTGTTCCAAACGATACGGCAGCAACCATTTTGTGTACAATAACTTCTGTTAACGGTTGTGTGGCAACATTAAGTACTCAAATTACTCCCTCTGACGTGTTTGCAAATTTTACAGGTTTAGATGTTTGTGATGGCTTACCTATTAACTTAACTAACACAACAACTTATCTAAACGCTGTTTTTGATTCACTTTTGTGGACTGCCTCAGACGGTTATACATCTGAAAGCCCAAATTTTTCACATCAATTTGCCGGTCCGGGGCAGTATACAGTCCAACTTGTGGTCGAATCAGATGCCGGTTGTAAGGATACAATAGTTAATGTCGTAAACGTTTATGATATTCCAAATGCTAATTTTGGGTTTAATGATGTTTGTATTGGTGCATCAGCCGTACTTAATGCATTTAGCACTACTCTTGGCGTAAATGATACCCTCACCCATTATTGGTACTTGAATAACGACACTTTAGTTGGCAATCCAGTAACCTACAATTTCCCAAGTCCGGGGAATTATTCCATTTTACTTATGTCTGAGTCTCAACACAGTTGTTCAGACACCACTTCCTTGTCTATTATTGTAAATAATAATCCGTTAGCGAATTTCTCAATTACTGAAAAATGCATCGATGAAGCGGTTGTTTTCACCAACACCACTCAAAACATATCAAACATCACCACATTCAATTGGCTTTATAACAATGCCACCATTAGTAATGCCCAAGACTTCACGTACACATTCAATACGCCAGGCACTAATTCTGTGACCTTGATAACCCAAGATGATTTTGGGAACAATGTAATTTGTGATGATACCCTTACACTTTCATTTATTGTTCACGACAATCCTGTCATGGATTACACTGCTGATTCTTTAGTTTGCGAGGATATTCCATTCGTATTCACCAATCAATCATCAGTGTCAACGAACGAGGCACTTACCTACACTTGGCAAGCCGGTGGAAATATTATTGGCTCAAATCCAGATTTGGCTTACACGATGGTTAATGCGGGTGCATACCAAATCACACTAACAGCTGTTTCTTCTTTTGGTTGCGACAATGACACTACCTTTACCCTACTTGTAAAGCAAACACCGGATGAACCATTCTTATCCGTCACCACTCCGGATTGTCCGGGTGATCCGATTTATTTCTCTGCAACAGCGGAGGCAAACTCGGTTATTTCTTGGGTAGGTCCTAATAATTTTATTTCAAATCAATTCAATCCTAATTTACCAATCATGCCAAATGGAATGGGCACTTATATCGCTTTTGTTGTTTCCGAATTCGGTTGTATTTCTGACACTAGCTCTATTGTTGCTTCCATTGCAAATATTGGTGATTTAAATGATTTTGACTTTCCTAACGTACTAACGCCAAACGGAGATAGCAAAAACGACGTCCTAGATGTAAAAGATTATTTTAACTCTTGCGACGATTACACGCTTCAAATATTTAATCGTTGGGGGCACATGATATT
This sequence comes from Chryseobacterium gleum, assembly GCA_945888625.1. GTDB lineage: Bacteria > Bacteroidota > Bacteroidia > Flavobacteriales_D > Crocinitomicaceae > UBA952. The sequence goes on along the minus strand of CAMDAH010000003.1, from coordinate 119,692 downwards.
TGAACAGCAACAAAATTCTGACCAATTTAAAGGAAAAGACCTTAATGGAAATGACATTGAGGATGGAGTTCTTTTCTATAAATTACTTTTCCAGAACTTTGAGAAGAGTGGTTTTATCCACCTAATTCGTTAATTTAAAATAGCGATTGAATTTCTTTTTTAAGCGCTTCAATCGCTATTTCTGTAGGCAAAACACCCACCTCTCCTGCAAGAGCTAATACGGTTGAGGATAAATGTAAAGAATCTGCGTTTTGTGGTAATTGTCCGCTGGCGATATTGATTAATTTAATTGTTTCCTCCTTCGCATTTTGAAGTAATTTCCAAGCTAATGGCGATATAAACAATTGCTGAGCCACATTATGGTCGTATTCATCTCGAATTGTTTTTAATAATAACGACTGAAAAATAGGTGCTGGTGACTTTGCACCTTGCATTCGCATGATTAAACTATTTGGATTTATTCGCTCCAAAAACAAAATTGCACGCTGGTAAGCTTCTACCCTATTTGGTAAGAAAAATTCTTGACGTTGTTTTTTTAATTCTATCATTAAAATTGTTTGCTCTACTACTTGATTTTTTTTAAGAAAATAAACAACGATAAATAAAATACTTCCGATAGATATAAGCAAGGCAAGAATAAAAATTAGTTCAGTCATGGTTAAAATTTTCTGCAAATATAACAGCATGTAACAAAGTTTGGTTACAAAAATCCATTTTACCCGTTGCTTTAATATCTTTACGGGATAAAAATCAACTATGGCATCGACAATTATCACCATTGTTCTATTCGCTTATTTTGGCTTGTTACTTTTAATTGCCTATTTAACCTCGAGAAACACCACTACAAAGAGTTTCTTTACGGGCGACAAAAAAAGCCGATGGTATTTAGTCGCATTTGGAATGATTGGAACCTCGTTATCCGGCGTTACTTTTATTTCAGTTCCTGGTGGCGTTCTTGATGGTGGCTGGTATTATTACCAGATGGTCATTGGATTTTTTCTTGGCTATTTTGTGGTGGCTTTTGTCTTGCTGCCTATTTATTACAAATACAATCTCACATCAATCTACCGATATTTAGAACACCGACTTGGTTTCAGCGCTTATCAATGGGGTGCAGGGTATTTTATTCTATCAAGGACACTTGGAGCAACCGTACGCTTGTATTTAGTTATTAACGTACTTCAGCTTTTTGTTTTTGATTCCATTGGAATTCCTTTTTGGTTGTCAAGTGTAATTATAATCGCCATGATCATTGCCTATACCTTGCAAGGCGGCGTAAAAACAATCGTTTGGACAGATACCCTCCAAACCATTTTTATGCTCTTAGCCTTAGTAGTCTGTCTTTTTGCGATACAATCCGAACTCAATTGGAGCTGGAGTCATATTTGGGATCAATTGGGAAAAGCAAATATGACAAAACTTTGGAGTACCGATTATATCCGAAAAGATTTCTTTCTTAAGCATATAATTGGCGGGGCTTTTATTACGATTGCCATGACAGGATTAGATCAAGAAATGATGCAAAAGAATATCAGTGTCAAATCCTTAAAAGATGCCCAAAAGAACATGGTTGTATTTAGTTTTGTATTGTTACTAGTGAATGCCTTATTTTTATTCCTTGGTGGGATTTTATACCTGTATGCGAATCAGCAAGGACTAAACTTTAAACCCGACGATGTTTTTCCTACAATTGTCCAGCAACATCTACCGCTAGGTATCTTTATTATTTTTATCGTAGGATTAATCTCTGCCTTATTTCCTTCTGTTGATGGAGCCATAACAGCGCTTACCTCCTCTTTCTGCATTGATATTCTAGGATTCGAACGCAGTGAAGCCATGAATGAAAATCAACAAGTTAGAGTAAGAAAAATTATACATCTGTCTTTCGCACTCCTCTTCTTATTACTTGTATTTTACTTCAAATGGATGGACAATAAAAGCATTGTTGATCTTATCTTTTTAATTGCAGGCTATACCTATGGCCCCTTACTCGGCCTATTTGCGTTTGGTATTTTGACAAAACGAACTATAAAAAATATCATGGTACCTATCGTTTGTCTTGCTTCCCCAATCATATGTTATTTATTACAAACTAACTCAGCATATCTTTTTAACGGGTATGCTTTTGGGCACGAATTATTATTATTAAATGGAAGTATTACCTTTACCTTACTTTACTTAACGAGTAAGCGTTCCGCGGAAGCAATAAAACATAACGTATGAAAATAATTTTAGCTGACCTCAAGGCACATTTAAGATTTGCTCCACTTTCATTAACACGTCCAATTGGTGATATCCGAGTGGGAATGTTTACTAATTATGAACGCTGGTCCATACTATTACCTGAATATCAAATAGGATTTCATACCGAAAGTTACTTAAGTGATGAATTTGAACAGTTGGAAGATGGCGTGATAGTCAATGCATGCGTTATTCCAAATGAAGACTTTGTTGCTGCAGTGGTTCACTTAGAAAATGATTGTCGCTTAATATTGAACGATATCACACTAGCCATTCAAGGAAATGGCGATAACGCAATAACATTTACAGGAGAAACACCCATAATTGTAAACCAAAGATGGAACCTATTATCGGTCAATGAAGCCGTAATTAACCATGATATTTCACTCATAAAAGAAAGTGTTTCTTTCCAAAAAATACCGAAAAGCATTACTGTAATTGGTTCTAAAGATGACATATATATTGAAGAAGGCGCATCGCTAGAAGCTTGTACTTTAAACACAACGGAAGGGCCAATATACATTAGTAATGGCGCAGAAATAATGGAAGGTTCCTGCATACGTGGACCTTTTGTGATGTGTGAAAATTCGGTCGTTAAAATGGGCGCTAAAATATACGGTGCAACGACAATCGGACCTTCTTGTAAAGTAGGTGGTGAACTAAGTAATGTCATATTCCAAGGATTTTCCAACAAAGGCCACGATGGTTTTCTTGGCAACTCATACATTGGTGAATGGTGCAATTTAGGTGCGAATACCAATGTTTCCAATTTAAAAAATAATTATGGGTCCGTAAGCACCTATTGTTATGAAAAGAAAGAGCAAGTAAAGACCGATAGGCAATTTCTCGGTTTATTTATGGGGGATCATTCTAAAACTGGTATTAATACCATGTTTAATACGGGATCTGTTGTTGGTGTTTCTTGCAACCTTTATGGCGCTGGTTTTTTTCCTAAACACACGCTTTCATTTTCGTGGGGCGAGCCCAATGCTCTTGAACCATTTAGAATTGAAAAGGCCTTGGAATATGCCAATAAAATGATGGACAGAAGGTCAGAGGAATTATCGGCAGAGGAGGAAAATATATTAGTGCATCTCAAGGATACTTACGGACTAAAATAGACTTTTAATCAATAAAATAGATCGGTAGTCGCATATAGCTTTGCTCAAAGTAAGGACTGTTTTGATATAAAAAATGCAGCTGCATTGCTTCAGAGTTTCGAAAGTCAAGATCTTCTAATTTCCGTTTTTCAAAAGAACTTTTTAGAGCAGGATCATTCGATAAAATCTCATCTATTTTATCCACAAATACATAAGCAGAAAAATATTCTTTTTGCTGTAAATAAGAATCGAAGAAATTCCAAGAAAAATAACTATCTTCCATTTGAGGTTGAAGCACAGCATGAATAAATTGACTATTAAATTGGTGGGCATCGATACGTATATCTCCTTTTTCAATTCGCACTTCTTCCTCTATAAATTCAACTTTCGTATTACTGTGCTTAAAATGTCCTTCCCAGGGCTTGCCCAAACTCGAAAAATCGCGTACAATAGCTACTTTAGCACTCGTTTTATAGGAAGAATCCGCCACTTGATAAATCACTCCATTTGCTTTAAGTCGCTCAATTACTGCTTTTTCCCTTCCTGAAATACTATAAAAATGGGGACTTAAAATTGAATCGTTTGCGCTGTAATGGTTAAAATAGGGAATGTATTTTTTATAGGGTTTACTTCGGTCGTAGTAAAGTCTATTAACTTCTGTTGTAGGATGAATCGGCCTTGATGCTTCATACCCCAAAAACTCGATTGAATCAACTTTTGCTGTCATTGAATAATTAAATTTGAGATAGTCTTGACCAATCGCCCATTTTCCAGCTTCTTTTCTAGCGTTTTCAATAGCCTTCATGTTTTGACTTGTCCATTGATATAATACATCAATAAATTGTTCTGTTACTTTCACTCTTTCTGAAAAAGGTTTCAACATGTGCGTTTCGACTGTAAAACTAATGGCGTGAAATAAACTAGCGTATCCCATAGCATAGCGCGGCAAATCGTTGAATGCTACAATTCCGCTATCAGGGGTTTCTCCTTTGAGTTCAACATAGGGAACCATTTTTAATTTCATGAGCATGTTAGGTAGCAATACATCATATGTTAAATCAGCTATTGAAGGAGCAAGTCTTTCTTTTAGCGATGAAATATACGTTAGTGTATATTGGTAATCAGCACCATTTGAAACATGCGTATCCACGAATACATCCGCTTGTAGAGCATGAAAAATCGTTGAAAAAGTGAAAGAATTTTCTGTATCCATTTTAATGAAATCCCTATTAAGGTCATAATTGCGGCCACTTCCCCTAAATCCATATTCTTGCGGACCATCTTGATTGGCGCGACTCGTTCCGTTTCTATTCAGCATGCCGCCAACATTGTAAGCAGGAATTACAGCGATGACAGGACTTTTGGGATTACTCTTCAACTTCAGTTGCTTTTCGATCCAAATAGCACTTGCATTCACCCCATCTGGTTCTCCCGGATGAATAGCATTATTGATTAAAATAGTGGTGGTGGAACGTGCTTTTTCAAAGCTTGCGATCGAATCACCAGCACCATTTAATATGCATAAAAATATGGGTATTCCGCAATCTGAATTGCCCATACAATATAGCTCAACCCGCTTGTCTTTTTTCGTAAGTTGTTTATAATAGTTAATCAATGTAAAATAATCAGGGGAGGCATTTCCCATCCAATCAATCGACTGAGCAATGGATTGATGAAAAAGTAGTATAATAAAAATAGCAAAGAATAAGAAACGCATGTTAAATTTTTAGTAGCTTAAAACTACCTATTTTCGATTAAAATCAACGTATTTTTGCATTATGCGCATCGATATTCTTACCGTACTACCCCAACTCTTAGAAAGTCCATTTTCGATTTCTATTATGCAACGTGCTCAAGATAAAGGACATGTGACGATTTATGTTCATAATATCCGCGATTATTCGACCAACAAACATAAAAATGTCGATGATTACCAGTACGGTGGTGGCGCAGGTATGGTCATGAGCATAGAGCCCATTGCTACTATTATTGATAAATTAAAGGGAGAACGAAATTACGACGAAATCATCTACATGTCGCCTGATGGCGAATTACTAGAACAAGGTACAGCAAACCAATTGTCTTTGCTTAAGAACGTGATTATACTTTGCGGCCATTACAAAGGAGTCGACAACCGCATTAGAGAACATTACATTACGAAAGAAATCTCCATTGGGTCGTATGTACTTTCAGGAGGAGAATTAGCCGCGGCCGTTTTAGTTGATTCCATTGTTCGATTACTTCCAGGTGTTTTAAATGATGAAACCTCTGCTCTCACCGATTGCTTTCAAGACGATTTATTAGCGCCACCTGTTTACACGCGACCTGCTGAATTTAACGGTTGGAAAGTTCCTGAAGTATTATTATCAGGAAACGATGACTTAATTGAAAAATGGCGAGAAGAACAGGCACTTATCAGAACCCAAGAGCGCCGTCCAGACCTCTTAAAAAAAGGAGGAGAGAATTAAATATCCCTACCATTTCAATTATATTGGTTAATTTTGTATCTTAAAATTTTCAAAAAATGATTGAGATTTCAAATCGACTTAATGCTATGGAAGAGTCTGCGACGCTAGCCATGTCCAGAATCAGCAGAGAGTTAAAAGCACAGGGAAAAGATATTATTTCCCTATCCTTGGGTGAACCAGACTTTCAAACGCCACAATTCATAAAGGATGCAGCGATAGTTGCGATGGACAATAATTTCACGACCTATTCACCTGTTCCGGGATATGATGATTTGAGGGAAAGTATTTCTGCAAAATTTTTACGGGATAACAATCTAAGCTACCCAAAAGAAAATATAGTCGTTTCAACTGGAGCGAAGCAATCTATTGCCAATGTTGTGTTGAGTTTAATAAATCCGGGTGATGAAGTTATCATTCCTGCACCATATTGGGTTTCTTATATCGAAATCGTAAAAATGGCCGAGGGTGTTCCCGTGGTAATAGAGGCCAGTTTAGAAAATGACTTTAAAATAACACCGGAACAATTTTCTGCTGCTATTTCCACAAAAACGAAATTATTTATTTTTTCTACACCTTGTAATCCAACTGGTTCCGTTTATTCAAAAGATGAATTAAATGGCCTTGCTAAGGTATTATTAGCTAACCCAAAGATCATCGCAATGAGTGATGAAATTTACGAGCACATCAATTTTATTGGTAAACACGAAAGCTTAGCCCAATTTGATGAAATTGCAGAACAAGTGGTAACTGTCAACGGTGTTTCGAAAGCGTGGGCAATGACAGGTTGGCGCTTAGGTTATATTGGGGCAACAAAAACGATTGCTGATGCCTGCAATAAAATTCAAGGTCAATTTACATCTGGCACTTCTTCCATCACACAAAAAGCGACCATTTCTGCCATGAATGCCGATCCTTCCATTTTAAAAGAAATGGTACAGGCCTTTCATATGCGTAGAGACCTTGTTATAGCTAAACTTAAGGAAATGCCCGGCGTTGTTTGTAATATCCCCGAAGGTGCATTTTATGTTTTTCCTGATATTTCTAACTTTTTTGGAATGTCTTACGCAGATTACCGCATTAATTCAGCACAAGATTTTTGTATGTATTTATTGTCTGAAGGCCAAATCGCGCTGGTAAGTGGAGAAGGATTTGGAAATGCGCACTGCATTCGTATTTCTTATGCAGCATCGGAAGAAACATTGACAGAAGCAATGCGAAGAATGAAAGAAGCCTTGTCAAAACTAAGCTAATGAATTATAATAAGGTATTTGAATCATTCGCAAACTTTCGAGTAGTGGTTATTGGCGATGTGATGCTTGACAATTACAAAATTGGAAAAGTTCATCGAATGAGTCCCGAGGCGCCTGTTCCAGTGGTACTTTTTGAAAAAGAAGAAAATCGAATCGGAGGAGCAGGAAATGTCGCTTTAAATCTAATTGCCTTGGGTGCACAACCAATTGTTTGTTCCGTAATTGGTAACGATCTAGCGGGAAAAACACTAATTGATAAATTCTCAGAAAGCAATATCTCGAGTGAAGGAATTGTGAAAAGCAATAATCGCCCGACTACTGTAAAATCGCGCATTATATCCAATAAACAACAATTATTAAGAATAGATAGCGAAATAACGAGTCCCATTTCCCAGGAAGAATCCGATGAGTTAATGGAACGCTTAGCATTACTTTTAATTGAAGGAATTGATGCACTAATTTTTGAAGACTACAACAAAGGTGTACTTACAGAACAATTAATCCAGCAAATTATCGATTTCGCAAAAATTAATAACATTGTCACTTGTGTCGACCCAAAATTTGATAACTTCCTTGCCTACAAACAAGTTGATTTATTTAAACCAAATTTGAAAGAGTTAAAAGAAGGCCTAAATTTCGACATCAATATGCATGCTTCACCTGAAAAATTAATTGAGGCCGTTGAATTACTTGAAAGTAAATTATCTAACGTAATATCTTTAATTACCTTATCTGAATTTGGCGTACTTGTTAAAAAAGGAAAGTTGATACACACAGCAAAAGCACACATCAGAAACATAAGTGATGTTAGTGGAGCAGGAGACACGGTTATTGCCGTTGCTTGCCTTTGCCTACTTGCTGATTTATCGTTTGTGGAAATTGCTGAAATTGCCAACATAGCAGGTGGCTTAGTTTGCGAATACGCTGGTGTGGTAAGTATCGATAAAATGGAGCTACTTGAAGAAGTTAATAAACTATTGATCGTTTAACTTGTTAAAAATTTATGAATTCTTCAGAAGTCAAACCGTACAATCAACAAGATAAAAGTAAAAAAGAGGAAGTGGCAGAGATGTTTAACAACATTTCTGTTCGTTACGATTTCCTTAATCATTTTTTATCATTAGGTATTGATAAATTATGGCGAAAAAAGGCTATCCGTCAACTTCGGGATCATCACCCAAAAAAAATAATTGATATCGCTACAGGTACAGGTGATTTTGCCTTGGCTGCCCTTAAGCTAGACCCCGAGGAAGTGATTGGATTGGATATTTCATCTGGGATGTTAGCCGTGGGCGAGCAAAAAATGTTAAAGAAAAAAGTCAATTTTATTATTAAAATGCAATTGGGTGATTCAGAGAATATTCCTTATACCGACGGGTATTTTGATGCATTAACGGTTGGTTTTGGCGTTCGTAACTTTGAACATTTAGAAGTAGGTCTTTCTGAGATGCTTCGTGTGCTCAAACCAGGAGGAAAGGCAGTAATTCTTGAGTTTTCTAAACCAAAACATTTTCCAATCAAGCAACTTTTTGGTTTTTATTCACGTTACTTCATTCCTTTTTTTGGCAAACGAATCTCCAAAGATGTACAGGCTTATTCTTACCTTCCAGCAAGCGTTGCTGCTTTTCCCGAAGGCAAGGATTTCGAAGCGATTTTAATGAAAATTGGCTACAAGGACATCCAGTCTATCCTAGTGAGTGGCGGTATCGCAACAATCTACTCAGGAATAAAATAAAGTTGCAACTTTCAAGTTACCTTTGCGTTTAAACAAACGCATGAATCGCTTTCTAATACTTATTTTTTTTCTTGTTTTAGCAGCTGGCGCGCAAGCTCAACGATTTAAGCAAGAGCGCTATAAGAATTTTGATAAGCGCTTGTTCCATTTTGGCTTTATGCTTGGTTTCAATTCGTCCGATTTTACCGTGTTTCAAAATGTAAATGCTTACGAAGAATTTGGTCTAAAACTATTGGAAAATGACGCACAGCCGGGCGGACAACTTGGTATTTTAACAACCATGAGACTCGGAACGCCTGTTCTTCGATTACGATTTATCCCTACCTTATCCTTTCAAGAGCGCTTGCTGCGCTTTTCATTTGAAGATACCGTGTTAAATAAAGACCAAGTTAGCGATGAGCGAGTCAACTCAACTAATCTTGACTTTCCGCTCATGCTGCAATTTCGTACCAAACGACTTAATAATTTTGCCGCTTATGTGCTTATCGGTGGACAATATTCCATCGACTTACAGTCCCAAGAAAAAGCATCTCAAAATTTTATTGATCCTTATATTAAAATTAAAAAAAATGATGTACAAGGGCAAATAGGTGGCGGTTTAGAATTTTTTGCTCCTTATTTCAAATTTGGTGTTGAATTAAAGTATTCGCATGGTTTTATCAATAGTTTTATTCAAGACAATACTGACATTGCCAATCCGATTAATAAACTTTATAACAAAGTGTGGTCGCTATCGCTTATCTTTGAGGGGTAATGCAAACTATTTCCTTTCAATGTTCCCCTGAACAGGCACAAGACAGCCAATTTATCGAATATAAAATACACGATGAAACGAACGTTCCGCAGTCTAAAAAACTATTTTATCGTTGGAAAAAAAAGAGCATAGATGCGAGAGGTAGAAACATAAAAATTAATTGCACTTTCGACTATTCGGAAAGCGAGCTTCCCTCCCACCTTTTCGATTTTAATTTTCATTCCGTGCATCAATCGCCTTCGGTTGTGATTATTGGTGCGGGTCCAGCTGGCTTATTTGCTGCTTTGCGTTGTTTGGAATTAAACTTAAAGCCTATAATTTATGAACGTGGGAAAGCTATTCGCGCACGAAGACTGGATTTAGCTAAACTAAATAAGGAAGGAGTCGTAAATCCAGAATCTAATTATTGTTTCGGCGAAGGAGGTGCAGGCACCTATTCAGACGGGAAATTATACACGCGTTCTAAAAAGCGTGGCGATGTTGAAAGGGTTCTTCAATTATTGGTTCACTTTGGTGCATCAGATGAAATTCTTGTCGAAGCACACCCACACATTGGAACGAATAAACTTCCTCAAATTATAGAAGCTATTCGCGAAAAAATCTTGAGTTGTGGTGGCGAAGTGCATTTCAATTCTCGTTTAAGCGATTTAAAGATTGAATCGTCAAAACTACGTGCTATTGAAATAAATGGTGAAAACTGGATAAGTACCCAATCGATTATCCTTGCCACGGGGCATTCAGCACGAGATATTTTTTACTTATTGCACCAACGAACTATTCGAATTGCAGCAAAACCTTTTGCGCTGGGGGTTAGAATTGAACACCAACAATCGTTTATCGATAAATTGCAATACCATAATCGCGAAAGCGACCAGTATCTTCCTCCTGCCGCATATAGTTTGGTAGCGCAAATAGAAGGAAAAGGAGTGTATTCATTTTGCATGTGTCCTGGAGGTATAATTGCGCCATGTGCAACAGCGCAACAAGAGGTGGTTACAAATGGTTGGTCACCAAGTAAGCGCAATAATCCTTATGCCAATGCTGGAATTGTGGTTAGTGTTGAACCTTCTGATTTTGACAACTATCAAAATGATCCATTTGTTTGTCTAGATTTTCAAAAATCAATTGAAAAGAAGAGCTGGGAAGCTGCTGGAAAAAACCAAAAAGTCCCCGCACAATGCTTACTTGATTTTATGGAGCGAAGAAAATCGACGGTATTTCCAAAAACATCTTATTTTATTGGCGTTACCAGCGTTGAAATGGACAGTGTTTTTCCTGCTTTCATTATCGAACGCATACGAAAAGCCTGCTTGGAATTTGAAAAGAAAATGCCCGGATTCATAACAAACGAGGCCGTTATCCATGCGCCAGAATCTCGTACATCCTCACCCATTTTAATCCCTAGAAATCCGGAAACATTTCAACATATTGATATTGAGGGCATATATCCATCAGCAGAGGGAGCTGGTTACGCAGGTGGAATTGTTTCTGCTGCCATCGACGGCATGCGATGCATAGAGGCAATTCCTAAACTCTTATAGTATTTTTACAAATAAATAATTAGGTAATGACTTTTCTTCAAGTAGTTTTATGTATTATTTTTCCTCCTCTAGCCGTCGTTGATAGAGGTTGTGGATCTGTGTTAATTGTATTATTACTGACCTGCGTTGGCTGGGTGCCTGGCGTGATAGCCGCTTTAGTTATTCTAAATAATAAAAAATAAATCTTCGATTTAATTAAGCGCATTTCTTTGTTTAATTTTGTTCCATGAAACGAGTTGTTGTTGGTCTATCTGGTGGAGTTGATTCTAGTGTATCCGCCCATTTGTTAATTCAGCAAGGCTACGAGGTAATTGGCATCTTTATGCGAAATTGGCACGACGAAAGTGTAACGATAGCAGATGAATGTCCATGGATCGAGGATTCAAACGATGCGCTTTTAATTGCCCAGCAACTGGGAATTCCATTTCAAGTAATCGACTTAAGCGAAGCATACAAAAATCGTATTGTAGATTATATGTTTGACGAATATCAGCGAGGAAGGACACCCAATCCTGACGTTTTATGCAATAGAGAAATTAAATTTGATGTGTTTTTAGAGGCCGCAATGCAACTGGGTGCCGATTTCGTAGCCACCGGGCATTATTGTCGCAAAATGACCAATACCGACGGAAGTTATTCCCTACACGCTGGAATAGACAAAACGAAAGATCAGTCGTATTTCCTATGTCAAATCACACAACAACAACTTGCACGTGCCCTTTTTCCTATTGGCAACTTAGAAAAAAAGGAAGTTCGTCGTATAGCAGAAGAACTAAATTTGGTGACTGCGCAAAAAAAGGATTCCCAAGGATTGTGTTTTGTTGGAAAAATTAGTCTTCCAACGTTTTTACAGCAGAAACTTAAAACAAAGAAAGGCGATATTATTGAAATACCTTTGGATTTTGAATCGTATAAAAGCTACAATAGTATCGAGCCCACATCAGAAAATGTTTCCGTTCTTGCGGAAGCATTTATTTACAATGAAAACAGTGGAACCAAAATAGGACAACATCAGGGAGCACACTATTTTACGATTGGGCAACGAAAAGGATTAAAAGTTGGAGGACAGGTACATCCGAGTTTTGTGATTGGAATAGATACGGTCTCCAACCTTCTTTTTACAGGTCAGACAGCTGATCATGATGGACTGAATAAATATGCCTTAAAACTTGAAGCAAATAGCATTAATTGGTTTAATATCAATGAATTATTTAGTAAAGAAAAATCGCTGACGTGTCTTGTCAGAATACGCTATCGACAGCCCTTGCAGGAAGCCCAACTGATTGAGCAAGATGACCAATTTTATATTTTATTTAGCAAAAAGCAGAAAGGCGTTACGCCTGGGCAATTTGCCGCTTGGTATTTGGGTGAGGAATTGATCGGTTCAGGCGTAATAGAACATTAATTCATGCCAACCGAAAAGAAAATGGAGTTATTTTGATCAGCTTGTTTTCCGTAATTGAAAATCTTATCCATTAGATTGGCGACCTGAAAAATATTTAGGTGACTTTTTGAACCAAGTTCCCTGTGTTTAGATAACTTAATTTTTGCTTGGTGAAGCGATTTTGTTCTCAGTGATTCTGTTAAGTTGTTCATACATCCATTTTTAAAACTTCGGATTTGTACGCGCTGTTTTGTTCAATGTTACATTGATATTAAATGCATTCAAAAATACTTGTAATTGATTGATTCAAGTGTGTAGCTAGCAACAACTTATCTTTACTAAATAATTAAATATTTGTAAATCCAACGTAACTTACTGATGCTGGTAGCAAAAACCACTGGGGTCGGTGGTTGTTCTCCTGCACTGGTTGCCACTTTTAGTTACACCGCCACATTGAACTGAAGTTGAGGTCCCTTTCTCAAGGTTGCTCGATGGCGTTTTAGTTGCTTTCCATGACCAACAAGAAATACAGATGGAGTTTTCGAGGACGCTTTCTTTGTTATTAGGTAACATAGGAAAGAAATCCAATCCCGTAATTTTTTCCACTTTATCAACGGAAACTGCAAAAGCTTCAAGACTTCCACTACCCGCTTTATTAGGAAGAATAAACCCTATCGCTTTGAAATCAGGCTCACTGTAGTCCAGCAGTACTTTGTAATAATATTCCGGTACACTAACTTTACTAGGGCCAATTGTCGGTAAACCTTTTGTTAATACTGGACCAGTAACTACGTAAAGTGCTTTGTTTTCAACTGCCCAAGTCCGAACTAGCTCCTCCAATTTTTTCCATATCCCCCTATTGAAACTTGGGTCTTGAGGACTCATATTACTGTAGTAAAAAGATTCTTGCATAGTTTGATTAGACCACGACATATCAGCTGCAGGTGCTAAATGGCCACGATCATACCCAGAACCTTTGTAATCAACATCATTTGCCGAACCAGTTTTGATGGCATCGTCTTCGGTAAATTTATTAGATCGTTCAAATTTTCGATTTGTTTCCTCGCTCGTTAGTTCGTACGCAATCCAAATTGCCTGTTCGTGCTCTTCGCTATATAAAAGACTGTAGGCTGTATGATCAACAACTAACTTTTCATTCGCAGTTGCAGGGATTTCCATTTTCTTTGACGAGTCAAGCGCGATAGTCGTAAGCGAGGAATCTCTTGAATTAACGTCAAAAGAGTCCATATTTGCACTTGCTACCGGTACTTTATCGTATTTCGTTGCATTCGCCTCCTTTTTCACTCCCCTACTGCATGCACTAAAAACGGTAAAACCAATTATTGCGATGAAAAGAAGAACTTGTCGACTTATTATTTTTATCATGGTGTATTTAAAATTTGCTATTTAACAGCCCGCTTGTTTACCGGACTTTATCTTCTTTGAGGATATTTATAAAATGGAATCCTTTTGGACTGAATCCTTCATTGTAAAAAAACTTATGTGCTTTAAAATTGGAAGTATAGGAATCCAATGATAGCATGGTACAATCGTGTTCCAACGCTTTTTTATGTAGAAAATCAAAAATTAATTTACCTACACCTTGGCTCCTGCTTTTCTCGGAAACAATGATGTTATCCAGCTCTAAGTACTTTCCACACCATAACTTAGTGCCAATCCAAAAGCCGCTAAGCCCAAGACAACGCTCTTCCTCAAACACACCTACTTGTCCGTAGTTATGCGGCAACATCCGATCCAATTCAGTTGCATATTCCTCCGGGGTTAAACTTGGGTATAACTCCTTTAACACTAAAATATATTTGAGCATTTCCTCTTTATCTGTTAACTCCCTCACCGTAATCATATGTAATTATTTTTTTAAATGTTTTTCAAACAGCTCAAAAATCCTTCGGTATTCATCTTGCCAAGAATAAGCTTCACTAAATCCGTGCGCTTCGACGGGATAAACGGCTAATTCCCAATCTTTCTTTCCGTATTCAATAAACCGCTGACTAAGGCGCACCACGTCCTGAAATTGCACATTATCGTCCACCATTCCATGCAGCATAAGAAGTGGTTTACTTAAGTTTTTTGCATAATAGATGGGGGAGCTTTTTCGATACGCATCGGGATCTGTTTGTGGATAATTGAGAATATTACTCGTGTATTCGTGGTTGTAATGCGCCCAATCTGTTACAGAACGTAAAGCAGCTCCACATGCAAATTCAGTTGGCTTTGTGAGTAAGCCCATCAGGGTAATAAAACCACCGTAGGAGCCACCGTAAATTCCAACCCTATTGGAATCAATTCCATGTTGTTTAACCAAGAAATCTTTCGCGTCAATAAAATCGTTCAAATCTCTTCCTCCCATATGTCGATAGATGGCCGTTCGATAATCCCTACCGTACCCTTCGCTTGCACGATAATCGACGTCCAAAACGGTATAGCCGAGGTCGCATAATAAGTTATGAAACATGTATTCTCGGTAATAATTACTCCAATAGTTGTGCGCGTTCTGTAAATAGCCCGCACCGTGTACAAATAAAACGGCAGCGCCATTTTTAACTGACCTTTCTGGATTATATATTCTTGCTGCAACCTTCACGCTATCACTCGCAACAAACTGAATTACAGGCGGTTTTCGCCATGCATAAGATTGAAAATTAGGTGTTGTGGAATAAGTAAATCGGAGCATTTTAGCACTCATCTCGTTAGGCGCTGTGTACAATTCCCATGGTGTATTCGCATTGGAATAGCGCACTAACAAGGACTTTTCATCGGGTGAAACTTGCACGTCGTGGTAACCATCAGCACTTAAAATTGTTGTCCACTCTAAACTTTTACTATCTAAATGATAAAAATCCCGGTTTCCTGCATGGGTTTTATTTGCTGAAATATAAAAGCGCTTTTTGTCAATTGATAATTGTGCCCCATATACCTCAAAATTCCCGGACGTGAGCGCGCTTATTTGCTTACTAGCTAAATCAAATACGTACAAGTGTGAAAAACCGGTATGCTCAGATTGAAAATAAAATGATTTACCATCTTCGAACCAATCTAGTACTGCCACTTCCTCGTTCCACGATGAAATTCCAGGCCCTCCAATCCATGCATCATCGTGTTGATGATTTAACTCCTCAACGCTTCCTTTTTCAAGGTCAATTAATACAATCCAACGATCCTTGTTGTCTGCACTTCGCAAATCAGCCAAAGCAAAATTAGTTGACTTATCAAATTTCAATGGATGTATGAAAATTGACCTATCCATTTCAAAATAAGAAGAACTCAAGGTATCTAAATAACTTGGTTTTTTACGAATGGAAGAAAGCTTTGAGAAATCAATCCATTTCAGTGAATCTGTTGCTAAACTTAAAATTGCTAATCGTTGATTTGGTTCATTAAACGATACCTTTGAACGAGCAGCATTAAGTTGAACTTGTCCATTCTCAGTTACAAACGCAGCTACTTTGGTTTCATCCTGCGAAATCTCGGTACTCATTACGAGTGCTACAAAAGAACCCATCGGATTGATATTCAGCGAAGAAAGATTACCCTCCCCTAAGTAATTGGCTTTTGGTTTTGGGAAAAGTGCAACATTACCCTGTAATTTGGCCCAATTTTTTCTTTTCTTCCGATCCTTAAAATACTCAAAAAGCTCCTCTTGTTGTTTTGATAAAAAACTGGTGTCCTCTGTTGTTGTTTTTTCAAGGCCCATAAAAAAATTAGTGCGTTGTTTTAAGGTAGATTTCCCCTCTTTATTTTCCCATTCCAGTAAATTCAACTCCTGTTGAAAAATAATTTTGTTGGGATCATTAAGTCGCTGAATGTTACTAATCCCATTATTACTTTGATAGCAAGGTAAAAGATCACCGTTAATTTTATACAAAGCAGCGAGCATGGTGTTACTTTCAAAATACTGCACTTTAAAATTATGTTGCGATGCATCGTATTCGATTACCCGACTAATCTGTGTAGAATCAAGCCTAGCTATTGCCTTATTTTTATAGTTATAGGCATAAAGAGACGCTCCTAAATCCTCCTTTCGCTGCCAACTAAAATAAATTGACTTTCCATCATATGACCAGAAAGGATTTTGAGGCAGGTACCCAAAATAATTTTGACCACTCATAATTTCACTCAGATTGAGCTGAGCAGAATGACTCCAAGAAAGACCAAGAAATAGAATTAATAGAAAACTTTTCATCTCGATTTAAAACATATAAAAGTACAATTTTACTAAAGACATTTCTTTTTCTCGTATTTATTAGTACAAATTAATACCATAATAGTAACTTCGTAGTAGATGATTCACCTAATTAAAAAGTTACTTTTTAAGGTACTTTCACAGTCAGCCTATTTGAGCGCCTTGCACAAGGGATTTTATCTGTTGTTTGATTTAGGCATGCTAAAGCGCGACAAACGATTTAAATTTCATTACGCTGTTAAATCACTGATAAAAAACGACTTCACTGTGATTGATATCGGCGCTAACCTTGGCTACTTCGCTAAAAACTTTGCCCGATTAAGTCCAAAAGGGAAAGTGATTTGTATTGAGCCAATTGCCCCATTTTATGCTATTCTGCAAAAGTTTTTAAGACCATTTCCACAGGTTAATTTACACCATCTTGCCCTTGGACTAGAAAATGGCGAAATCGACATGGTGCTCCCTGAATCAAATGGCGTTATTCGAACAGGACTTCCACATGTAATTGGAGAAAACGAGGATACGAGCACACAAAAAACAACAAAAGTTGCGATTCGAAAAGGAAGTGAATTATTGGCAAATCTCTCCACCATTGATTACATAAAATGCGATATTGAAGGGTATGAGTGGTTGGTTTTTAATGAAATCAAAGAGATCATTGCCAAGCACAGGCCAATGATTCAAGTTGAAATTTCCGAGAAACACATCGCTTCCTTTGTTACTTATTTCGACGAATTAAATTATTGCCAATATGGCATTTGCGACTTTAAATTTATTGCAGAAAGGGGTATACAAAAAGAGGTTGGTGATTTTTTATTTATTCCAAACGAACAAAAAGAAACTTTCGAAAAAACACATAACATCCAATAGTCATGCGAAATATTCTTTATTTCTTACTGATAATTATGCTTTTTTCATGCGAGAAAGGCACAGGGAATTTTACACTCAAGGGCACAATTAAAGATGATACCTATCAAACCAATTTACAAGGTGCAATAATCCAACTTTATAAAGTACCAATCGCGAGTACACAGGAAATTTTAATTGAAACCGCCACAATTGGTACTGACGGAACATATAGCTTTACATTTCCTCGCGAAAAGATGGAGCGTTACACCTTACACGTAACCAAATCCAATTACTTCAAAATTGAAAAAGATATTTATTATTCGAGTTTGTCTTTAAACGAAGAAAACATACGTGATTATTCTACAAAAGCACAGGCGTGGGTTGGTCTCCATTTGATTAATAATAATCCACAACCCGGGGATCATCTTCAATACATTAAGCAGGCAGGACTCCAAGGCTGCTTAACTTGTTGTCCAAACACTGATCAACATTACTATGGACCTTTGGATACCGTCATTTATTGTATAAATAATGGAAATGAAAATTATTCAATCTATTATTGGGTTTTGAACACCAGTAATCAAGGACTAATCGGCGCTGTCACTAATTCTTTCGATACAACCGAAGTAACTTTAGCCTATTAATTACTTTAAAAACACAATTCATTAATCTATTTTTTTTATTGTGTAAAAGCGCTTAATTTTGTTCTCAAATTAAAATAATTCATTTTTAATTTAAGTATAAAATAAGTTAAATGCCAATTTTAGAGAGTAAACCAAAATTAAAAAAGTTTATCCGTTACACTTATTTTATTTGTCTACATATTCTTGCCGTAATTGCTTCATTCTTAATCCTCACAGCGCTTGCCGTTCAATTTAAATGGACCAATCAAAAAGGTTCGGTTGATATCAACAGCCGATATTTTTCTAAAATGGCAGGCAAGTATAATCAAGGATTTAAGACCGATAGTTTATCTATCGCACGCGATGAATACGTGATGTTTCGCTCAATTGGTATTCTAGCGAAATATTATCCAAGTAATGCTAAAATTTTAATGAAGGCATACTATAAAAATAATAATGTCGGCGTAGTTTTAAGAATGCTAGATGCAATAAACCTTAAAATGATTGACAATAAATCGTATCTGAGCGAGTTGGCAAGCATTCAAATTAATAATGATTTAAAAACATTATCCATCTTTCCTTGGTCAAACGTCCGAGAATGGAAACAATTTTGCGATGTCGTTATTGCAGATAAAAATGCTATAGATTCCGTTTCAAAACTCACCGGTGTAGAATCGCGATTTATTGTGATGTGTCTTGTTGGCGAACAAGTGCGCATGTTTAACTCAGGACGCGAAGCTTTTAAGAAATACGTTACGCCGTTTAATCATTTAATTCTTCCTACCAATCGAGGTTATGGTGTGACAGGTATTTTAGAACATACAGCCTTAAAAATTGAACAGAATGTATTTGATAAAAAAAGTGAGTTCTACGCAGGCGATTATTTTCAGCATGTTGTCAATTTAAACGACTCCTTTCCAGAATTAGTAAACGACACCATTGCCTCGCACAAGCATCTGACTATCCAGCGACTAATTAAGCGCGGGGACCATTATTATTCGTATTTATATACTGCCTTTTTCTTGCGTCAATTTCAAGCACATTGGCTTAAGGCAGGATTTACACTAGAAAATCGTCCAGAAATTCTAGGAACCCTATTCAACCTTGGGTATCATAAAAGTAAACCTAAGAAAAACCCCGAAGTTGGTGGGTCGAACTTCAAAGTCGGCGACATTGTATACACCTTTGGCGGTATTTGTTATGAATTTTATTATAGCGGTGAGCTGCAAGATTATTTTCCATTAACAGGAGTAGGCTTTGTTCCCGTGAAAGAATTGGAACAAAAAAATAAGCAACTACTTATCGCCATAAAATTAAAAGTAGCCAGCGATGAAGAAGAAAAAAAGAAAAAACAAAAAGAGGCACTTGAAAAGGAAAAAGCCCTAAAAAAAGAAGAGGGAAATACGGGCGTATAATCACTAACTTTAAAATGCATCTTTAGTTTTATTAAAATTATTACATCTCTTCAACTATTTCCAAAATTTCATCTATGAAATCAATCATCTCAAAAAAGAAATATATATTCTTAATGTCAACGAGTACAGCCACAATTATATTCTCGGTTTTATCACTTGGTCTTTTAAGTAGTAAATCAAACGAAAAAAGTGAACCTAAATCTGTATCACAAAAAGTTAAAACCGAGATAAACGATACCACCATTTCCTTGTTTTTAGTAGGTGACATGATGGGACACCAGTCAATGATTGATGCTGCCAAGCTTGATAATGAAAATAAATACGATTATAGCACCTGGTTTCAATTTTTAACTCCTTATGTAGAAAGAACAGATTTTGCGATGGCAAATCTTGAAGTTACGCTAAGTGGCCCTCCTTACAGTGGATACCCGCAATTTTGTTCTCCTGATAGCTATGCTGAAGCGATTAAAAAAGCAGGCTTTGACTTTTTTATTACTGCTAATAATCATTCCCAAGATAGAGGTAAAAAGGGCGTAGAAAGAACAATTGACGTGCTTAATGAGTTAAAAATTGAGCATACAGGGACATTTAAAGACCAAAAAGAACGCGATCAAAACTATCCATTTATTAAAACGATAAAAAACAAAAAATTCGCATTTTTAAATTATACTTATGGAACTAACGGACTTGAAGTACAATTTCCCAATATTGTTAATAAAATAGACACCATACAAATTGCTAAAGACCTAGTAAAAGCAAAAGATTTGTTAGCTGATTTTATAATTGTGACCTTACATTGGGGAAAAGAATACGAGCGTAATTACAACAATGATCAAAAACAACTTGCTCAATGGCTATGTGACAACGGTACTGACGCAATTATCGGAATGCACCCCCATGTGGTACAACCCATGGAAATTTTACATCCAAAAATGGATAAAACAAAAAATGTTCCTATTGCATACAGTCTCGGAAATTGTTTAAGTAGTCAACGTGATCAATATAAAAATGGCGGAATAGGTGTTGAATTAGGTCTTTCAGTTGTCGAAGGAAAAGTTAAATTCTCATCATGGTCATTCCTTCCATTTTGGGTACGAGTAGGCAAATCCCCAAAAGGATTTTTCTTAATTCCAGTCTCAGACTGGGAAAAAAACCCAAAGAAATACGACCTCGATAGTGAAGAAATTATTAAAATAAAACAATTTGGCAGTGACACAAGAAGTTTACTCCATGAAATCAATGAAATGAAATAAAAATCAGGGTTCGTTTTCTAAAACCTTGTATTTCTTTGCTGCTACCTCTCTTGAGCAAGCATTAAAGTGCCACCATTCTGTTGGTATTCCCGAAAATTTTTGATAACGCATGATTTTACGTAGTAATTTTCTATTTTCAATGTGCTTTTGGGTCAACAATCCCTCAGCTAAAAATGATTTTTCTAACGAAGGATAGGCAACTTTTCGCATATCATCATACCCTGCCCCCATATCTAAAGGAATACCGTTTTCATCGCAAATGGTTAAGTCGACAGCTGCACCATAATTGTGAAGACTTTTATTAGCAGGATTTGATACAAATTTAATTCGCTCTCTAACTGGAATAGTATCCAAAGCATTCCACATTTTTCTTTGGACACTAAGGGGCCGAACAGCGTCATAAATTAATAAATGCAGCGACGGAAAAATAGATGTTAAATAGGTTTGGCATTTTCCCAATCGAATAGCCACATCGTTTTGCAAATAAGCATGAGTTATTCGTTCGTAGAGTTTTATTTTCATGAAATTATCCTTTGACGCATATTTTAAGTCAATGCGTATAAGCTTATTCACCGACTGGACATCTGTTAAAAATGAAGATTCAGACGTGTCAATTGGAAAAGAAACTGTAAAGGGTAGAGTTAAGGCCAAAGAAGTTTGCACTTTATTGAACGAATTATTCTTAGGCTTTTTTTGTAACGAATTAGCTAAACAACTCAAAAAGATAAAGCCAACAAATAAGTACAGGCCCTTCACAAAGCAAGTAAGCGGGTAGTTTCTAAATTTATCCTATCGCTAAGTTTTTTGGACACAGGCACCAAGGGCAGACGCATGTGGGCTTCCATTATTCCCCTTGCGACGAGTGCCACTTTTACTCCTCCTGGATTTCCTTCTTCAAAAAACATTTTGGTAATGCTAAAAAGTTCGTAGTGTAAAACCTTTGCATCTTTTATTCTTCCCTCCATCGAAGCGGTCACCATTTTAGAAAACAACTCAGGAAATGCATTAGCTACGACAGAAATAACACCGTTTGCACCTGCAGCGATGAGTGGAAATGTAAGGTTATCATCACCCGACAAAACATCGAAAAACTCGTCACCTTGCCGAATAATATCCATAATCTGCTCCATATTGCCCGAGGCCTCCTTCACGGCAACTATATTTTCAATTTTCGAAAGCGCCAAAGCGGTTTCAGGGAGTACATTCGAACAAGTTCGTCCCGGTACATTATAAAGTATAATTGGTAAACGAGTACATGAAGCCAAATAAGTGTAATGTTCAATTATCCCTGCTTGCGTTGGTTTGTTATAGTAAGGTGAAACAGACAGAATACCGTCGACACCCTCAGGAACTTGTTTGAGAAGTTCGCCTACTTCGAGCGTATTATTTCCTCCAACACCATAAACCACCTTCAAATGACCGGCGTTTTCCTTAATTACACAGTCTAATACTTGTCCTTTTTCTGAACGAGACAAGGTGGGCGACTCGCCCGTTGTACCCTGAACAACTAAAAAATTAGTTCCGCCATCAATTTGAAAACGGACCAATCTCTTCAAAGCATCAAAATCAATGTTGCCAGAATGGTCAAATGGAGTGACGAGCGCTACACCAACGCCAGTAAACATATTAATCATACAAATCTATTTTTTCTAAAGTGGTTGTAATAAAATCAAGCATTGCAAACGGATCTTCCTGAGCGGCAGTTAAACTCACATCAAAAAAGGAATTCTTTGCATTTACAATAACTTTTTTATTAAAATAAGTTGTTTTGATGAACTCCATAATTTTGTCATTAGGCGTCTCAAAATTAATCAACAAATCATAATTCTTAATTAATTCAGTTGCCAACTGTCCGTCTTTCATTTTTCCAAAAAACGTATAGTCATTAGGTGAATGATAGTATATTAAAAAATGAGGTGGAAGCGTTGACTTATCAATTTCTTTTGGAACATTAACTACAATTACCAACCTATTAATTTGGCTACTGCTCAGCATTTTATCCAGTGCTTTTCTAAAATCGCGTAACTGATCATCGTTTTTGTAGTCGAAAATTACCAAAAGCGATTGCGATGAGGACCAAATATTTTTTACTTTCATATTGAAATAAGTTTAACAAAATCGTCTTCTGTAATTACTTTTACACCCATTGTATTTGCTTTCTTTAATTTGGCGGGCCCCATATTTTCACCAGCTACCAAGTAATCCGTTTTACTGGAAACCGCTGCACCAACTTTGCCACCATTTTTTTCGATTAACACCTTTAATTCTTCCCTTGAAAAAACATTAAAAGTACCCGAAATCACAATTGTTTTATCCTGCAAAACGCTAGAATCAAGAACCTCCTCTACTTTAACAAAACAAAGGCCTATCGTTTTTAATCGATTAAGTAGGAGCTGGTTTTCGTGGTTCGAAAAATAATTAAGTACCGAAACTGCGATTTTATCACCAATTTCCTCCACTTCAATTAACTCATCATAAGTTGCTAATTCTAGTCGATTTATGTCCCCAAAATGCTTCACTAACTTTTTCGCAACTGTTTCACCAACAAAACGAATACCTAGACCAAAAAGAACACGTTCAAAGTTAACATTTTTAGCCAGTTCAATTCCTGTTAAAATAGCGGACACTGATTTTTCGGCCATGCGATCTAAGACAAGAAGATCCTGTGCCTTCAGGTCGTACAAATCGGCTATATTTCGAACCAATCCATTGTTGTAAAGCAACTCAATTGTCTCTTCACCTAATCCATCAATGTTTAATGCTTTCCGACTAATAAAATGTTCAATCTTTCCTTTTACCTGCGGAGGACAAGCATTTTCATTTGTACAATAGTGATTCGCTTCTCCATCACTTCTTACCAACAGCGACTGGCATTCGGGACAATTTGTGATAAAAGGAATTGGTTGACTATTACCAATTCGTTTCGTCGTATTCACACCAACAATTTTAGGGATAATCTCACCTCCTTTTTCTAAAAAAACAGTGTCGTTTTCATGTAAATCTAACTTCACAATTTGATCCGCATTATGCAAAGAGGCGCGTTTAACCGTTGTGCCACCAATTAAAACGGGTGATAAATTAGCCACTGGCGTAATGGATCCTGTTCGTCCTACTTGATACGTTACAGATAGCAGTAAGGTCTCCACACTTTTCGTCTTAAACTTAAAGGAAGTAGCCCAGCGAGGAGATTTCGCAGTAAAACCCATGGCCTTTTGGTGCTGATAACTATTTACTTTAATCACAATGCCATCGATATCGAAGGCTAAATTCACCCTCTCTAACTCCCAAAAGTGAATAAAAGCCATGATGCCATCAATATCGTTGACTTTCTCAATAAATCTATTTGCTGGATTGGGTGTTTTAAACCCCCAACTTGCTGCATGCAAAACCGATTCGTAATGTCCTGTGTCAGTTAATTCGTCTCCGTATATTCCGTATAAGAACGAATCTAAACCTCGCTCTGCTACTACTTTTGAGTCATGCATTTTGAGCGTGCCGGAAGCAGTATTTCTTGGATTTGCAAAACGATTTTCGCCTATAGCTTCGCGCTCCGAGTTAAGACGTTGAAACTGCGCATGTGGCATAAAAATTTCTCCCCGAATCTCAAAATCCATAGGGTAATCATTATTAAGTTGTAAGGGAATTGAGTTGATTGTTCGCACATTTGTGGTCACATCTTCGCCTTTTTCGCCATCACCCCGCGTAAGCGCTTTTGACAATTGTCCGTTCTCGTAACGAATACCGATAGCCACCCCATCGTATTTTAGTTCACAGACAAACTCAATGGGATCTGACACTAACTTTTGAACCTTTGCAACCCAATCCGTGATTTCTTCTTCAGAATAAGTATTTCCAAGTGAAAGCATAGGAAAACGATGCGCCACCGACTCGAATTTTTTAGTGATATCGCCCCCTACTCGCTTCGTTGGACTATTTGCATACGCGAATTGAGGAAAGTCATTTTCAAGCGCCTCTAACTCTTTAAGAAGCATATCAAAGTCGAAATCACTTATCAATGAACTATTATCGACATAATATAATTGATTATGAGTGAAAATTTCGTTGGAAAGAAATTCTATGCGCTTTCGTGCCTCTTCTGGATTCATACATTAAAGGTAGTTTTTTTCGCTTTTACCATTCGGTGTTTACCTTGTAAATCTTTCCTTAATTCAATGTTAATAAATCCTTTTGACTCCAAAAGACCTTGTATTTCAATAGCAAATTCCTCATGAATCTCAAAAAAAAGAAACCCCTTATCATTTAATAAAAGTAAGGCCATATCTATAATTCGCTGATAAAAAAGCAAGGGCGACTCATCAGGAACGAATAAGGCAATTTTGGGTTCAAAATCCACTACATGCTTTGCCATCAACGAAGATTCACCTTCAGGAATGTAAGGCGGATTGGAAACAATACAATCCCAACCCTTTTCATTTTTCAACAATGCTAAGTCAGCTGAAAAAATATCAAAGGTTAGCCAAGAGACCTCAAGCTGTAGAGTTGCTGAATTCAGGCGCGCCAGCGCAATTGCTTCATCACTACAATCAATTCCAACTACATGGCAATTTTGCATTTTACTCTTACATGCTAGGGCAATACAACCCGACCCCGTTCCAATATCTAACAAACTACTTATTTCCAATTTATCCTCAAGTATCCAAGCAACTAACTCCTCCGTTTCTGGACGAGGGATGAGCGCTCTATGGTCACACGCAATTGTTAAACCGTAAAACTCACTATCACCTAAAATATATTGAAATGGTTCATTATTCAGTAAACGATGGACAATATTTCTAACAAAAAGCAAATCTGATTCAGATAAACGATTGTTGACATTTAATATAAGATCTGTTGTCGACCATGCTAATCTTTTCATAAGAATGGCATCAAACATTACTTTGCACTCATTGTCAGAAAAATGCGCTTTTGTATTTTTATAAAAATAGTTGCGCGTATCAGAAATGGTATTAGTAGAAACAAACATTACTCTTGCCTTAACTTAATAAACGCATTGATTTTTTCGTTTTCAATAAGCACGGTCAGGTTATAATACACAAGATCCCACTTATTATTTGCTAAAATACAAATACCACTTCCTCTGCATCCACCCATCCACGTGTCCAAATCTTCATCAAACCAGGCAGTTTTTTTATCAGGTGAGAGTACCCATAGCCGATTAGATGGAACAAAAGACCATGCTTTTCCTTTGTCGAAGTAAGGTTTACAAAATGATTTGAATTCCATTTTATCCCAACGCTCGTTTGGTGCGGTGCCAAGAAATACAAAATCATCGCCCAAAACCTTAAAATAGGAATCCAGGTTCGCTTGAGCTGCATCGCGATGCCAATTATTAATTAAACTATCCGGAAAGTCAATTGATTTCTTTTGCGAAAACGTGGCGTTCCCATCTATTAAAAGAAGTACAAATGGCAAATAAATAAAAAACTTCATTATTACTTACCGCCAACCAATTTTTGACATGTTTTAACCGCATTGTAAACGTTAACTAAACCGCGCGAATTACACATTTCATTTAACTCTTTTCCACTTGGAATGGCCACAGAAGATACCATTGCCCCTCTAATTTGAAGCATTGTTAAACTCGGGAAATACGATTTTAGCATGGCTGCAACACCTGCTACCATTGGAGAAGCCATTGAAGTTCCTTGCAGGTTTTGGTAAGCACTCTGAGGTACAGAGTTGTAAATTTCAAATCCGGGTGCAAAAACGTCCACACTCTTAGCTCCAAAATTTGAAAATGAAGCTACCAATTCTCCTTTATCTTTTGTCGAAGCACCAACAGAAAGCCAATGAGGTGTTGGCGTTGCTTGCATACTATATAATGCAGTAGGGAAATTTGGCTCTACATCAGTGTCTTTAGCATCGTTTCCGGAAGCGTGAACCATAAGAACACCTTTGGCATCAGCGTAAAGAATTGCCTCCATCACTTTCTCTTGATAAGGAGAATAATCTTTCCCAAAAGACATATTGATAACCATTGCACCATTATCAACTGCATATCGAATGGCAAGCGCGACATCTTTGTCGTTTTCATCACCATTTGGAACTGCGCGAACAGACATAATTTTTACATTGTCAGCAACACCATCTCCCCCTAATCCATTTCCTCGAATTGCACCAATAATTCCAGCAACGTGCGTACCATGCAAAGCATCAGGACCTTCTACATCTGAATTTCCATAAGACCTATCGTTAAAATCATCAGGATTGTCACCAATTAACGAGCGATCGTCAAAATTCACATTTAATAAGTAGTCGAGATGATCAGAAATATACTTTCTCGTATCTGCATCAAATTGGTCAAGAGATTCTAAATAAGGTTCGTATTCAGCACGCTCGCTTTCCACAGCATTTTTCACCTCCAAATACAATTGAAATTCCTCATCAGATTTAATCGATGATTCATCAACACCATCGTATTTATCCATCAATTTTTTTAAAATTCTTGTTTTTTCTAAACAGGCCGCATCTAGGTTTTTTCCGTTCGCATTACCTATAAAATTCCAACCATGAACATCATCAACGTAACCATTTTTATCATCATCTATTTTATTGTTGGGAATTTCATCGGTATTAACCCAAATTTTTCCTTTCAAATCTTCGTGTTCTATATCAACCCCTGAATCAATTACGGCTACGATAACAGCTTGCGAATTTTTACCTTTTAGTAGGCCGTACGCTTTATTGGTAAACATCCCTGTGCCTTCGCCATTATACCAATTTAACGTTCCCGGGAGAGCCTGTGCAAAAATAGCACCTGATGCTAAAATAGCAGAGGCGAAAAAGAAATTAATTATACGATTTGATTTCATAATTTTA
The DNA here is from genome assembly GCA_945888625.1 of Chryseobacterium gleum. GTDB lineage: Bacteria > Bacteroidota > Bacteroidia > Flavobacteriales_D > Crocinitomicaceae > UBA952. The sequence goes on along the minus strand of CAMDAH010000003.1, from coordinate 92,035 downwards.
GGTAGTTAAATTTTTAAAATAAATAAATGTTTAAATGTTTTCGAAGTTAAAATTAAAAATAATAATTTACTAATGCCGAAACAATTCCTTTTCATTATCTTGCAAGAAAAATAATCGTATGAGAATACTTTTCCTTTTTATGGTTACACTTCTTTCAGGTAATCCATTATTAGCCCAAAAAACATATTTAAATTTTCAGACTTATTACGAAAAAGAACCCCACACCAACACCTTATTTAGTAGCACGTATTCAAAAGAAAACTTAGATGCATTGCACAAAGAAGGTGTTGCAATTAAATACCTTACAAAAAACTGGATTTATTACAATTCTACGGCTTCAAAAATACAAACCTTGGTTTCCAGTAAAGCACTAAGTTCGGTCTATTTTGAATTTGCTCCACCCCATGTACTGGCTGACAGCGCAATGGTAAAACATCGCATTAATCTAGTTCATCAAGGACTAGGAGGAGTAGATACTGCCTATACAGGAAAGGGAGTTGTCGTTGGAATTGTAGACCAAGGTATCGACTTTAATCATCCTGACTTTAAGTTTCCAAACGGAAAAACAAGGGTTTTACGTTATTGGGATCATACAGTAAATAATGTTAATCCTCCCCAACCTTATGGTTATGGGACAGTTTGGGATAGCAGTGCTATAAACAATGGGACATGCACCGCTTTGGAAACTGGTACAGCACATGGAACGACGGTTTCGGGGATGGCAACAGGAAACGCACAAGCTAATTCCAAAAATAAAGGTGCTGCACCTAAGGCAGACATTATTGTTGTCGAAACAAATTTCAACCTTCCCAATTGGACACTTTCCATTGCTGATGCATGCGATTATATTTTTAAAGTAGCAGATTCATTGGGGAAACCTGCTGTTGTCAATTTATCACTTGGTGCTTATTTAGGAAGTCACGACGGAAATGACCCTGCTGCTGATTATATCGAATCGTTATTGGATGCCCAGGCAGGTCGTCTTGTGGTATGTGCTGCAGGTAATTCGGGTAATCAAGGCAAATACCACGTGCAAGGCAACAACATCGATGCCGATACCTCCTTCTTTTGGAGCGTAAATAATCCAGCAATTACGTTGGCAGGACCTAATAAAATACTTTTTGACTTGTGGTCTGATACTGCCGACGCTCACTATTATTTTGCTTTCGGAGCGGACCGCCCCTCGCCTACTTTTAAATTTCGTGGCCGATCTGATTTTCATTACGCCACAGCCAATATGGCTGCATTACCAATTTATGACACTATCTACAATTCAATTAACCAACGAATTGCATGCATAGAATCCTATCGTGAAATAGTTGGAGCTTCATTCCACATGCAAGTGATTTTTACTCAAATTGACTCACTTTCTTATCTATTTCGGTTCATGACTTATGGTGCAGGTAAATACGATGCTTGGGGAGGTTCATGGCAACAACTCAGCAACTTTAAATCTACGGGATTGCCAAGTGCTGCCGTAATGCCAGCAATAATAAACTATCATCTTGCAGATTCTTTACAAACCATTGTATCCTCATGGAATTGTTCTGAAAAAGTAATTTCCGTCGGGAACTTTAGAAACAGAAAAGGATATATTGATAAAAATAATGTTTATTACGTTTCGCCTTCAACTACTCCTGTTGGTAAATTAAGTGAAAATAGCAGTAAAGGCCCAAGTAGAAATGGAACAATAAAGCCTGATATTGCTGCCGCTGGGGATATTTCACTTACAGCCGGACCGATGTGGTATTTAGCGAATGCGGCGAACAATAGCACAATAGATCAAGGCGCTTTTCACGTTCGAAATGGGGGAACCTCGATGGCTTCACCTGTCGTTGCGGGAATGGGAGCGCTTTACCTTGAAAAATGCCAATACGCTACTTGGCAGACGTTTAAAAATGATTTGACAACTTCAGCAACTTTTGATAATTACACGGGTATTCTTCCAAACTTCGGATACGGCTATGGAAAAGCAGATGCTGTAGGTTTGCTGCTCGAACAAACACCAACGATTAGTATATCAGGACCTGCAGGAATTTGTTTGGGATCGACAGCTCCGTTGTCCTTTACATCGAGCGCTGTCGTTAATAATGTACTTTGGTCAAACGGAGCACAGACAAACACGATTACAACCGCCATAATTGGTCCATATCAAGTTCAAGTTACCAGTGATTATGGGTGCAAGACAAAATCACCTGTTCACCAATTAATTTCCTTTAATTTACCCTTTGTAAATGCTGGTGCAAATTTTACTGCTTGTCCTGGGGTTCCAATAACTTTAACAGGATCAGGAAATGCCACCACCTACAACTGGTCGAATAATGTTCAAAATGGAGTGCCATTTATTCCTACTCAAGCCCAATATTATTATGTTACGGGAACTAATTTAACTAATTGTCAAATCACAGACTCTATTTTTATTGGTTTATTCAGCCCTTTACTTGTTGACTACATGGAACAAAACACCAATGTTTTAAACAATGCTAATCCTTTCAATCTCAGTCCCGGTTCGCCTGCTGGAGGTACCTACACTGGTAATGGTATTATCGGAACTTCTTTTCATCCTTCGCTCGCCGGGGAAGGTTCGCACATTATTACCTATAGCTTTACTGATGCAAACGGTTGTGTTCAAAGCGACACCTCTTTAATTAATGTGGTTTCAGGTGCAGGAATGAACGAAGGTAATTATGACGATTGGACTATATACCCAAATCCAAGCAGTCAGGACCTTACCATAACCTTGCCAGCTACTTTTTCAAAGGCCTATTTCACCATACGAGATGCGACAGGACGTATTATTTTAGATGGTGAGTTAAGCTCGGGGAAAAATGATATCATCACGAAAAGCCTTGCATCCGGAACTTACTTAATAAACATCAATCAGTTCGTAAAAAAATTCATTAAAAACTAATATTAATATCTTTAAAAATGAAAATCAAACACCTGCCAGTACTATTATTTTCCCTTGTATTTTTGAGTATTTCGGTCTATTCTCAAAAAGAAAATACCACACAATGCTACAAACGCGACATGAAAAAAGGTGCGATAAAAAGTGCTACTTTAACCTTGGGACAAATTGCACAAACCGAAAAGTACGACGTGAATTTTTATATGTTGGATCTTGAAATGACGAATACGTCTACGTACCTCGCAGGAAAGAGCTCATTCAAGGCTACTGCGCTTCAAACCATTGATTCGGCATTGTATGAATTGTTTGCTACATTGGTCATCAGCTCGGTAAAAGTGAATGGTGTAAACGTTGGATTCACTCGAAATGGATCTGCAGTGAAAGTTCCTGTAAACGTGATGCCCGGTACAATTTTCAGTATTGAAACTAGTTATAGTGGCAATCCTCCTACCGCAGCGACCAATCCTCTTGGTGGAAGTGGAATGAGCTTTGGCACCTCGCCTTCATGGGGGAACGAGGTAGTTTGGAGTTTATCAGAACCATTTTCCGCCTACGAATGGTTTCCTTGTAAACAGAGCTTAACCGATAAAGCAGATTCTTGTCAAGTAAAAATAACCGTTCCAAACGCTTGTAAAGCAGGTTCAAACGGCATCTTAGAAAATGTCACTCCCCTTGCTAATGGAAAAACACGATATGAATGGATGCATAGACATCCCATTGATTACTACCTAATTTCGGTGGCAGTTGCACAATACGTCGATTATACCATTTACGCTAATCCAATTGGAGCACCTGCACCAATTATGATTAAAAATTATATCTACAACAACCCGAATACCCTTCCAAATTTCCAAAATGCAATTAATGAAACCGTTGATTTTATGGAATTATTTTATGATTTATATGGTCCATATCCATTTGAAGACGAGAAATACGGACACTGTATGGCACCATTGGGAGGTGGTATGGAACATCAAACGATGACAACTCAAGGAACATTCAATAAAACATTGACTTCGCATGAATTGGCACATCAATGGTGGGGTAACCATGTAACTTGTGCTTCCTGGGCAGATATATGGGTAAACGAAGGGTTTGCTTCTTACAGCGAATACCTTATGTTGGAAAATCTGTACCCCGTAGAAAAGAATCAATTTATGCAAGATGTACACGATAACGTTATGTCGCAAGTTGGGGGAAGTGTATGGGTTCTTGATAGTTTAAATGAGAATAGAATATTTAGTGGACGTTTAACATACGATAAGGGTTCAGGTATTATCCATACAATTAGATACCTAATGAATAACGACAGTTTATTTTTCACCACCTTAAAAAACTTTCAAAATACATATTCTAATGGCACTGCGAGTGGAATTGACTTTCGAGATATAGCACAAAATGTAGCTGGAATTAACTTGACTCCTTATTTTGAACAATGGTATTTTGGAGAGGGGTTTCCTACCTATTCCGTCCGTTGGAAACAATCCGGAAACAATGCGCTATTTAGAATTACGCATACCGCATCAAAGCCGAGTGTAACGCCAACGTTTACTAATCCAATAAGCTTAAAAATTGCTCGACAAGGATTGTCCGACACGACCATTCGCTTTGATATAACAGCTAACTCCAACGACTTTACAATAAATAATCTTGGAACAATTAGCAATAATATCATTGTTGACCCGCAAAATTGGGTAATCAATGATTTTGGATCTGTTGTTCAAGACAATACGCTATCGCTTGACGAAACTTTAACGGAAGAAAGCATAGCTGTTGTTCCTAATCCAAGTAACGGAATTTTTACATTACATGGTTTAACTGAAAGTGTTTTCTTACAACTTTATGGAATGAATGGAAAAATAGTAAAAGAAATGACTGTTGAACCAAACCAATTAATTCATGTTAACGACCTTCCGAAGGGAACCTATTTAATTTCAATCACACATAGCAAAGGAAACAAAACATTGCGCTTGATAACAATTTAATCATCACGCAAAGTAATTTATCGAACATAAAAAAAAGGCTTTCGAAAAAGCCTTTTTTTTAGAACAAAATTTTTAAAATTACTTTTCTAATTTTGAATTGTTTAATTCTTGACTTGAGGAGTTAATTAACTTTAGCTCAGTTCTTCGATTTGCTTGATGTTCCTCAATTGAACACCTTACACCGTCTGCACATCTATTAAGTAATCTGGATTCACCATAGCCAACAGCTTTGATTCTTCCTTTGGGAATTCCCTTTGATACGATGTAACTAACGCAACTTTTAGAACGATTTTCGGATAACTTTTTGTTGTAATTAACCTTTGCACGTGAATCAGTATGCGAAGCTAATTCGACATTAAGTTCAGGGTGTTGCATCATATACTTTACAAGCTTATCTAATTCGATTTTTCCTTCTGGACGTAACGAAAACTTATCAAAATTGTATAAAACCATATCCAAACGAATAAACTCATCACCTTTATTTGTCTCCAAAACAAGTGGTAAAGATGCTGTGTCCAAGCAATTTTCGTTAAAACTCGATGGAATCACAAGACTCGCGTCAGTATAATTAATCAAATTCATTTTAACAGAATCAATCAAAGCCGCACCTTCATTTTTCCATGAATAGGCACCATTCGAAGCGGTTATAAACTTTACGACCTCTCCATTATGCTTATACAGATTCATCATTACATTTTCAAGAGGGGTACCATTTTCGTTTGTTGCGATAAGTTTCGTAACCGTTTTTTTGAAGTAAGATGTAAGCTTAACCTCAAATTCACCGTCAACTGAAGCAGTAAATAAAATTGTATCTGGATTATTAATCGCATCGCCAGAAAAATAAATCTTGTAAGAATTATTCTTATCTAATTTAAAAGGCTCTTCTGTTTGACCAAGGCCATTAGTTTGAATTGCTACTGCTTTATTTTTAGTCAAGTTGACAATTTGTATGGATTTGTTTTTCAGTGGAGCACCTTTACATGTTTTCAAAGTGGCGACTAACTCTGCTCTGAATACAGGTTTAGTGAAAGCATATATTTGATCCACCCAACCAACACGGTTGGAAGAAACAAATCCTTTACCCGACAATTCATTTACGTTGTAGGCAAAATCATCTGCATTTGAATTTAACGGATTGCCAATATTAACTGGTAAGTCACTTGCCATTTCAGATGAAAAAACATCCAAACCTCCCATTCCAGGCCATCCATTAGATGAGAAATAAAGAACATTAGTCGAAGAAATAAACGGAAACAGTTCGTCTTTGGCTGTATTAACTGAGGGACCTAGGTTGATTGGCACTGACCACTGACCATCAAGGTAAGTAGTCTTGTAAATATCTGCACTGTAAACAGTATCAATTACTTTTAACTGCTTTTCATCTGCGTAGATTAAGTTTTTCACCATGCTCCCTGGGCGATTAGAAACAAAAAATACATTTCCTAAGGAATCCATAGTGGCATGGCCGTTTGAAAATCGTGAAGAATTGAACGGAAAATCTACTTCATTCCAGTTAGCACCCTCCAATTTGAACATCCGTATCTTGAGTCTTGCATATTTAATCCGATCATTAACGTCAACTTCTTCATGATTAGAAGTAATAAATGCCATTGTATAATCAGGATTAAAAGAAATCGGGCCATCATGCGATTTAGTTCTTTTAATGTCGCGCCATTGATTTTTAAAAAAAACATCAATCCAAAATGGCTTTTGATAAAATTTCGCTTTCTCTTTTGAAGCATTAGGATCAAAAAATGATAAATCTGTAAAATTTTGATTGGTTCTTTCGTATTCGCGATTGACAAAACCATGTCCGTGTTCATTTGAAGCAAACAATATACCTTTTTTGTAAGGAAATGCGGCAAAATCCTCTCCCTTATTTGCTTTCTTGTATAAACTAACGGTGTATTCGGATGTACTGTTTATTGCAGCATTAATCTTCGGTAAATTAACCTTCCAACTTGTTACTAAGTCTGACATAGGGAACACACTGGTAGCTGAGTCAACCGCATTAGTAAGTCGACTGTACTTTTTATTTAAGCAAATCAACTCAAGTAAATTGACCCAATCTTGCGCATTAGCCTGTTTTTTATTAACCAAGACTTGGTTCCAATGTAATGCCTTCTCGTAGTTTTCGGAGGCCATAGCAGCATACGCAGTTTCCCTCAAGAAGGAATAGTCGCCAACAACTGCTTTGCTCTTTTTCTTTTTATTGATAAAAGCATTCGATAGTTCTTCCCAAACCGGCAAGGCATCAGCGAATTGGAGTTCTTTGGACAATTTCTTAGCATAATCTGCTTTGTAACTCTGTGTCCATCCTAAGGCTGATACAATTGTTACGGCTATAAGTGTGTTTAAAATTTTCATATTAAAAATATCTTGGACTTAAAAAAGCATTATTTTTTGATCTAATATCGAAAGAAAGCACAAATTCATGACTTCCCCATTGATTAACTAGCTTTCCATTAATAGGAAAATCATAGGCATAACCTACCATACAATAGTCTTTGATTTGGTAAGAGGCATTAAAGCCCAAGGCATCATAGGCCCTGAACATTGTTCCCACCCAAAACTTATTGTATAAATGAGCAGAAATATTAAAATCTGCTATCAATGGACCGTTTGCAGTATACTTCATTAAAATAGATGGCTTGATATCAACTACACTATTTACTTTAAAAACGTATCCTGCCATTGCATACAAGTGCCTTTGAGCGAAAGAATTTCCTGTATTATTATCCAACGAACGCTTCACTAACTGAGGAACAGAAATTCCTGCATAGAATTTATTGGCATATAAATAAGCACCAAAACCAAAATTTGCCTTCAATATAGAATTCGACTGCAGAAAATTAAGATCTGTATTTTCAGCTACTTGAAGACCAGAAAAATCATATTGATTTTGCTGAATACCAGCTGAAGCACCTAAAGATAACCTCATTCCGTCGTTGTTCAATTGCATGTGATAAGCAAAAGAGCCCATCGCATTAACGCCTGATCGCGAACCGATTTGATCATAACTCAAATTACCACCAACACCGATGTGTTTTCTTGCAATTGGCGCATGAATCGACAAAAACTGCGTTCGCGGCGCACCTTCCCATCCTGCCCATTGTGCGCGTGTAACACCAGTTATGTTAAGAGAACCCCTACTTCCAGCGTACGCAGGATTGAACTGTAGTGGATTAAAAAAATACATCGACGCTTGAGCATCTTGTTGTGCAAATGCTGACATTCCCGTCAGACATACTATTGCTATAAAACTGAGCTTCCTCATATGATTTTAAGGTTGAATTTCTAGGTATCCTGTGTAAGGATCTTGTGATTTCTTCATCGTATCGATTACGAAGAAGTAAGTTGATGCTGGTAAAGGATTAGCAGCGGTACCATTAAGGTGTCCGTTCCAATTATTTTGGTAAGGCTCAGCCTCAAAAACCAAACTGCCCCAACGATTATAAACACTTACTTTTGTGTTGGGGTAAATATCTAAATTGCCGATAACCCAAAGATCATTTTTTCCATCTGTATTAGGTGAAATAAATTGATTTACAACAACAGGAATTAGCGGCGTACAACCTAAATCGTAAGTGCCTGTCTGCACACAGCCAGCGCCGTCTGTCAACGTAACGGTGTAATCACCTGCATCTATATTGATTAGAACATTTGTGTTTTGACCGTTTTCCCATTGATATTGATAAGGGCTTTGTCCGCCAGTTGCATAAACGGATAAACTTCCATTTGCCTCGCCACATTCAGAACCTAGAGAATCTTGCGGTGTAAGCACCAATTGCAACGGCTGCGTAATAATAACAGTTGTATCGTCAAAACATCCATCTCCGTTGGTTACCGTAACGCTATACGTGTTGGCTGTTAAACCACTTACCGAAGCTGAGTTGTTTAAAGCCGGATTCCAAGTATATTGTAAATTTGAACCGTTTCCATTGTCTGTATTAATGGTAATACTTCCGTTGGAGCCGTTAAAACAGGAAACGTTAGTTTGTGTAACTGTTGTAATGTTAATTTCTGCAGGAGGATCAATTTGAACCGTATTAGTACTCACGCAACCATTTATGTTGTCCGTTATTGTTACCACATACTGACCTGGTGCGGAGACAACCGGCGATAAGGTATTTGCTCCAGCAACAACCGATGGTCCTGTCCAACTAACTGTTGAATTAGCAGGATTTACCACTCCTAAAATTACGCCCGTATTGGTAATGCAATCTAAACCTGTAGTAGGCGAAGTAGTGTAAGTAAATGTGGGGGAAGATAATACGTTCACAACAAAAACGTCCTGTACACCGGGACAAGCATTAAGCGATGCAGATACTGTTATCGTACCAGAAACCGTCGAACCGCTTGTATTAGCTGCTGCGTCCCACGTTGGTAAATCGCCATTTCCTGAAGCTCCAATTCCGATAGCTGTATTTGAATTTGACCAAGTAATGGTTGCGCCTGCAGGTGTTGAAATGTAATTTTCTGGATTAATCGATTCACCAGGACAAACTGTTAAATCTGGATTAACTGAAATCGTTATTTGCGGCTGAACTGCAACAAAAACAACCACATCAGGTCCAGGACAGGCCACATTGCCAACTGAAATGGTGTAATAAACCGTATCAATTGTAGTTCCTGTGTTTATTAATGTTTGTTCAATACTGGTTCCGGACCCAGCTGATTCCCCAACAATAGTTGCCGGTGCATCTGTGATCCAAGAAAAGGTGGTGTTGTTTAAATTAGATGTTAAATCAAAATCAGAGGTGTCACCACTACATATAAATTGCTGCAAAGGATCAACAGTAACATTTCCTTGGGGATTCACAGTAATTGTATGAATAACTGCTGGAACATTCGTACAACCCACATTGGAGGTAATTTCAACCGTTCCTACCTGATCTGTATTGTTGAATAAAACCAATGAGTTAAATGTTACTGGACTAGTTCCAGAGCCAGTTAAAGTAGTGATGCCTGTTACATTGGTTGAATCTGTAATTTCCCAATTAATGGTATATCCTGGAACAGTCGAGGTCATTATGAATTGTGCGCTGGTATCACCAGAACAAATTGTTTGAGAATAATTCGACAAAGTAACATTTGAAACAGGGTTTATCGTTACTATCTGCATTGTTGAATCAACTCCGCAAAAATTAGCTGCATAAAGCCACATGTTGTAGGTACCAGGAACACTAAAAGTAACCTCCAAATTATCAGAACCACTCGTCCACTGCGAGAAATCGTAATTGTTACCAATGAATCCGTTGTTAGATCCCAAGGTTCCTGCAGTAATTGCATATCCTACAGGCTGCGTAATTTGCCAATAAAATGAATAAGTCGAGTCACAACCTGCACCGCTTATGTTTTCTCCTCCGGAAGATTGGTTGTCAAAAGTAACCGGTTCATTTTGACAAATTGGTGATGCAGGCGAATAAGCAAAAGCAGCAGAAGCTCCAGTTGAAATGGTTATTGGCCCGATAGTTATTACAGTAGGAAGACCATTAGAACAAGCATTTTGAGCAACAACAGTTGCTGAAAAAGCATTTTCAATTGGAGGAAAACCTGGTGAGAAAACATAATCAATTCCACATGAAGAGGTATTGAAAATATGTGAAATAGTTGTGTCGTTGGTGGTGGTAAAAACGGTTGATGCTGAACCATCTGAAAAGGATACAGTGTAATCAATTGGCGAACCGTTTGAAAGTATATCAATAGAATACGGCGACGGTAAGCAAGTGGTTTGTCCTGAACCTGAGACGGTAATAACAGGAGAATTCCCGTTAAAAACAACATAATTCCGAGTGGTCGAACAACCATTAATTGTTATGGTATGCGTTAGCGTAAATTGACCCAATGGATAATTGTGACTTATTTGGTTACCAAGCATGTTTAATTGTGTGGAAGTTGCACCATCTCCCCAGGTAAATGTTTGAACAACTAAATTACTGTAAGTAGAATTTAACAAGAAAACAGACGAATCAATTGAACCACATTTTTTAAAGAAGGTCAAGCCACCTAAAACTGAAGTGCCAAAACCGGGGCCACTACTTAAAAGAGTAAGATTAGAAAGTGGGGAAACATTTACATCAATAGTTCTAGGAAAACTCGAAACAGGCGTTGCATTATTGTTATTAACCGTTAAGGTAGCAGTTGTCGTGGGGGCAGTGACTATATTGTAGGTTACCACGTGTGGGCCTGCACCTACAGCGGTAGCTGGCGTTGCACCCAAACCAAAATTCCATGAATAGGTTGCTCCAGCAGTAGTTTGCGAGGAAGTATTCACAAATGTGATGGTGGTACCTTGACAAATAGTAACAATACCAATGAGTGGATTTGGTGTTGTCGAAAAACTCGCGACAGGAGTTTGGGTATGAGCAACGTTGGCCAAGAAGCCAACAAAAATTAAAAAACAATATTTAAACATGAAATTTGTTTTAAGTAGAAATTAAATTATTCGCAAAGATAAAAAAAAAAATCAAGAGTTTAGGTAATCAACTCCTTTTACCAATCTATCAAGCGTTTGTTGCTCCTCTGAATACGCTGCGGCTGTGTATTCGTAGCACCATTCTGCCACCGGAGGCATACTCATAAGGATTGAAGCCGTTCTTCCGTTACTGTAAATTCCAAACTTTGTTCCGCGGTCGTGCAACAAGTTAAACTCAACATAACGCGAACGTCTAAAGTTTTGCCAAGCCTTCTCTGCGGATGAAAATTCGGTTATTCCTTGCCCTTCAATTTGATTTTTATAAAGCAGAGGAAAAGCTGTTCCTAAATCAAGACAAAAAGCCAATAGCTGCTCTTTCGAAACATTCTCATCGGCAGATAGGTGGTCGAAAAATATGCCGCCAACTCCTCTTGTTTCGTTTCGGTGAGGAAGATAAAAATAGTCATCGGCCCAGTTCTTAAATTTCGGGTAAAATTCTTTACTGTAAGTATCACAAATATTCTTCAGTGATTGATGAAAAGAAGACGCCAAATTAACGTTTATGTAGTGTGGAGTTAAATCAATTCCTCCGCCAAACCAATACGTTTTCTCATCAATCTCAAAATAACGAATATTCATGTGCATGATTGGATGACGTGGATGCAATGGATGCAAAACTATTGACACACCAGTAGCGAAAAAATGATCGCCATCTAATCGTAATTGCTCTTTCATTAAGTTAGTTACTTCACCATGAACTGAAGAAAACGCCACCCCACCTTTTTCAATAATCCGACCATTGGCAATGGTTCGTGTGTAGCCACCCCCTCCCTCATCGCGTTCCCATTGGTCCTCTGTAAACCTAGCACCACCATCCCAAGTTTCTAATGCAGCAGTTATTGCTAATTGAATTTCACGGAATTTTAGCTTGATATCACTCGAATTCATCTAAATAGTTGGTGGTTTCAAAATCTATAAATTTTAATAGAAAACTGGCTTTATTTTCAATGTAGGACGACGTTTTTTCTTGACCAAATAAAACTCGAGTTATAGTGCCATCCAACAAGGATTCATTTAGGAAAAGTATTTTTGGAATTACGGTGATCATATCATATCCCAAACAAGCCATTTTGGTCACATCAGCCTGATATGCGGACCGGTAAAGTTTGTGAAATGAGATCACCTCCGTCCTAGAATAATTAAAGAAGGAGGAACTTTCGTAATTAAAACTAAATTCATTGGCCACAGTGGAAGTGATTTCCTTGTGCTCCAACCATTCTTTTAAGCCAAAAAGTTGGCAATTTTCAAACATTTTAACAAAACCAAGTAATGAAATAATTTTATCTTTTTGTGTTTCAAAACTCACGTACCAAGTTGGCAAGTTATTTTTGGAGAAGGAAGCGTAATTTCCTTCATTTGCGAAAAGTAATTTTGCTTTTCCTTTTACTTTTGGTAAGGCATTGTAGGCAGTTACAAATTGAGCCTCCACAAGCGAGTCCGATTTATTTGAGGTCCCGACAAGTACAATTTGCGCCCCGTTTTGAAGCTTGTATACATCTTGAGCCAAATTAGTAGCAAGCGTTAGTTTAGACGCTGGAACTTGATAAGCAAAAGGATTATCTGTGTAATCACAGGGAGATAGGTTAAGTGGAAAAACAATTTTAATTTTATTTTCAAGACAATAATCAGCGAGTAGTTGAGCTTGTGCGGCATGAAGTGGCGCGTATATTAAATCCATTTCACTCAATTCACCAGAAGTTAAAATTTCAGGGAATCTAGCACTTTCGCTTAGGTAGTCAAAAAAAGTTACCTCGCCTCGTATTCCCATTTCTTCTAGGTCTTTTATCCCTAACAGTGCACCTAAATAAAATTCCACTGCTGCTTTGGTCGTTCCATTTAGTGGATAAACAACAGAGTCAACTGAAAAAGGTAAAAACACAGCTATTTTAGGATCTCTAATCACTTGTTTTTTCTCGGTAACAGAATTGGTTGACTTTACGGCCATTTTTATCGGGACCACCTTAGGTCCTTGAACTATATTAATTGTTTGATTTATTGGTATTTTTATTTTTGCACCAATTTCCACTTTACTTTTTTGTAAACCATTAAAGTAACGCAGTGTATCCGTTGTGACCATGTAACGTTTGGCCAAGGAGGACAATGTTTCGCCCGTTTCAACAATATGAAATAAAAATTGATCATTAAAATTAAAATTTCGCTGGTTCAAAGTTGAGTCTCTAGCGACAGTGTTAACCGTTGTTGCAGTTTCGCTTAGTAGCTCTATTCTGAGAGCCGCATGATTAATTTTTAAGTTTTGATTTACTTTAATTCCTTTGTCCAAGATGTAATTCCAAAAAATAATAGAATCAATCGGAACTAAGTATCGTTTTGAAATTGCAAACAACGTTTCTTTTTCTTTGACCTTGTGTACAAGTGACTTTCTAACTAAAGGCAAAAGCAATTTTTGACCAATTTTTAGTTCTTTATCACAACCCGGATTGTATTGAAGCAATTCCTCCCCTGTTGAACCCGATAGTTGTACAATAGAAAATAGGGTAAGCCCCTTAGTAATTTCCATTTCATGAAAAGATAAACCATTTTTTTCAACAATTGGATAAAATTCTTGAGTCCACGACAGACCAACTATAAAATTTATAAATCCAATAATTAAAAAAAACATTTTTGACTTCATAAGCTTTACTATTCCCATTCAATTGTTGCAGGAGGTTTAGAACTGATATCGTAGGTAACTCTATTGATGCCTCTTACTTGGTTAATAATTTTATTGGATATGCTTGCTAAAAATTCGTAGGGCAAGTGACACCAATCTGCAGTCATACCGTCAGTTGAAGACACAGCTCTAAGTGCAACTGCGTTTTCGTAGGTTCGTTCGTCTCCCATCACTCCAACAGATTGTACAGGTAGAAAAATACAGCCCGCTTGCCAAACTTCATCGTACAAATTTGCTTCCTTTAAACCATTGATAAATATAGCATCGACTTCTTGTAAAATTTTCACTTTGTCTTTAGTTACCTCTCCAAGTATTCGAATACCAAGTCCTGGACCGGGAAATGGATGTCTACCCAGTATTTTCTGATCAATTCCCAAGGCGTTGCCAATACGCCTAACTTCATCCTTAAATAAGAGACGCAGCGGTTCGACCACACGTAATTTCATGTAATCCGGCAAGCCACCAACATTGTGGTGAGATTTAATCGTTTGAGAAGGTCCACCGGTGCCCGACACCGATTCAATAACATCTGGATAGATGGTTCCTTGTCCTAACCAAAGGGCATTTTCAACTGTTTTAGATGCTTCATTAAAAACATCAACAAATACGCCTCCAATCGCTTTTCTTTTCAATTCAGGATCAGTCAACCCGGCTAATGAGTTGTAAAATTGTTCCGATGCCTCAACCCCTTTCACATTTAAACCCATTCCTTGATAAGAGGATAAAACTTCCTCAAATTCATTTTTTCGCAATAGTCCATTATCGACAAATATACAATGCAAATTAGCGCCAATTGCTCGATGTAATAATACGGCAGCAACCGATGAATCAACGCCGCCCGATAAGCCAAGAATTACGCGATCGTCACCAATGGTTGATCTGAGGTTAGCTATACTTTCTTCGATGAAAGCGTTTGGAGTCCAATCTGCAGCGCATTGGCAAATACCGTAAATAAAGTTTCGTAAAATTTGTGTTCCGTCGGTAGAATGATAAACTTCCGGATGAAACTGCACGCCATAAGTTTGTTCACTTTGAATTTCAAACCCTGCCACTTTAACATCATCTGTACTGCAAATAATGGAATAACCGGGTGGAACAGTACTAATAGAATCGCCATGCGACATCCAAACTTGGGAGTTTAACTGAATGTCTTTCATCAAAGCTGAATTAGCATTAATAGCTGATAAATTAGCCCTGCCGTACTCTCTGGTATTAGAAGGATTAACCGACCCTCCAAATTCCTGAGCAAGTAACTGCGCACCATAACAAATACCCAAGATAGGAATTAGCCCTTTTATGCTACTTAAATTAGGTTTTGGAGACTGAAAATCCCTAACTGAAAAAGGACTTCCTGATAAAACAACCCCTTTAACAGCTGAAAGATCATTTGGAATTTTATCCCAAGGGTAGATTTCACAATATACATTTAACTCCCTTATTCTTCGGGCTATTAATTGGGTGTATTGTGATCCAAAATCAATAATTAAAATAGTTTGATGCATAAGACAAAGATAAGCGTAAAAATAACCTACAAATTAAAATTTCAAAATCAGTGTTTCTTTTTTTAAGTGCGCCATTATTGGATGGAAAAAATTAAAGTTTATTGACTATATTTGAGCTCGAAAAAAAAATAAATTCCATGATAGGCAACTTTTTAAAAAAATTGTTTGGTGATAAAAACGCAAATGACCAAAAAATATATGAGCCTTACAGCCAAGCCGCAAATGAATTTCAAAAAACATTAAAAGAATTAAGTGACGATCAGTTGAGAGAGAAAACATTTCATTTTCAACGATTTATTGCCGAAGAAAAGCAGGCACTTGAAGACGAGATGAGCGCCCTTGAATTAAAAGCTTCAGAAAGCTCGACAGGCATTGATGAAAAAGAGGAGTTATTTGAAAAAATAGATAAATTATCGAAGGCCATAGATGAACAAATTGAATTAACCTTACTTACTATTCTTCCTGAGGCTTTCGCTGTTGTAAAAGAAACCGCTCAAAGGTGGGTAGAAAAAGGACAACTTGAAGTAACAGCCTTGGATTTTGATCGAACATTAGCCGCAAAAAAAGATGGGATTACCATTTCTGGCGACAAGGCAATTTGGCATAACGAATGGACTGCTGCAGGTGCAAAAATCAAATGGAATATGATCCATTATAACGTTCAACTTAGTGGTGGTGCGGCATTACACAAAGGAAATATCGCTGAAATGCAAACTGGTGAAGGAAAAACACTCGTTGCTACTTTACCTGTTTACCTTAACGCACTAGCAAAGAAAGGAGTTCATATCGTAACAGTAAACGATTACCTTGCCAAACGCGACTCAGAATGGATGGGCCCTTTGTATCAATTTCATTGTTTAAGTGTGGATTGTATCGACAAGCATACCCCTAATTCAGCCGAACGCCGTAATGCATACCAAGCAGACATTACATTTGGAACAAATAATGAGTTTGGATTCGATTATTTGCGTGATAACATGGCGGGCCATATCGACGAATTAGTGCAACGCAAGCACCATTTTGCCATTGTTGATGAAGTTGATAGTGTACTCATTGATGACGCGCGAACACCCCTAATTATTTCTGGACCAACGCCAAAAGGCGACGAACAAGAATTTCAAGGTCTGAAACCGAGAATTGAGCGAATCGTAAATGCGCAGAAAGATTTTGTTCAAAAATGCTTGATTGAAGCCAAAACAAAATTAACGGTCATCCACAACCCACCGGAAGACAAAAACGAAGCAAAAAGCATGCTTGAAGAGGGAGGGATTGCCTTGCTTAGAGCATATCGAGGGTTGCCAAAAAATAAGGCATTAATAAAATTTCTTTCCGAACCTGGAATAAGAGTTCACCTGCAAAAAACAGAGATTTTTTACATGCAGGAACAAGGTAAGCAAATGAAAAAAATAGATGTAGAATTGTTTTTTGTAATTGAAGAAAAAAATAATACGATTGAATTAACAAGCAAAGGAATTGACTTAATTTCCGGAGCTGAAGACCGAGAATTTTTCATTATGCCCGATATTGGCGCAGAAATAGCCAAGTTGCAGAAATCAAACCTGGAGGCAGGAATGTTTTTGAATAAAAAAGATGAATTAGTAAGAGAATATTCTATTAAATCTGAGCGAATTCACTCTGTAAATCAGTTGTTGAAGGCGTACACGCTATTTGAAATAGAAAATGAATACGTGATATTAGACGGCAAGGTAAAAATTGTTGACGAATCTACAGGTCGTATTTTAGATGGTAGAAGGTATTCAGATGGATTACATCAAGCAATTGAAGCAAAAGAAAACGTCAAAATTGAAGCGGCAACACAAACCTATGCAACAGTTACACTGCAGAACTACTTTAGGATGTACCACAAACTCGCCGGTATGACTGGAACAGCCGAAACAGAGGCGAAAGAATTTTTTGATATTTACAAATTAGATGTGGTGGTGGTTCCACCTAATACAAAAGTGATTCGTAAGGATGAAAATGACCTCGTTTTTAAAACCGCAATGGAAAAATTCAATGCAGTAATGTTGGAGGTAAAAAAATTAGTTGCTGAGGGCAGGCCAGTGCTTGTGGGAACTACTACTGTAGAAATTTCAGAGGGCTTGAGTAGACTGTTGGATCGCGAAAACATCAAACACCAAGTATTAAATGCAAAATTCCACCAAAAAGAAGCTGAAATAATTGCGAATGCGGGACTTGCAGGTGCAGTAACAATTGCAACCAATATGGCGGGACGAGGTACTGATATAAAGTTAGGTCCAAACGTAAAAGAATCGGGCGGATTAGCCATAATCGGAACTGAGCGTCATGATTCAAGACGAGTGGACAGGCAATTACGTGGCCGAGCGGGAAGACAAGGCGACCCCGGATCTTCACAATTTTTTGTTTCCCTTGAAGATGACTTGATGCGTAAGTTTGGCTCTGAGCGAATTGCAAAATTAATGGATCGAATGGGACTTAAAGAGGGCGAAGTTATTAGCCACGGCATGGTTTCAAAATCCATAGAACGTGCACAGAAAAAAGTCGAAGAAAACAACTTCGGTATTCGGAAGCGCTTACTCGAATATGATGACGTCATGAATGCACAACGAAAAGCCATTTACAAAAAAAGAAAAAATGCACTCTTTGGTGATCGATTAGACATTGACGTTGATAATATGTACTATGAACTTTGTGAAGAAACAGTTCTTAAATTAAGTAATGTTGAATTCCAGGAATTCGAAATTGAGTTAATCCGACTAATTGGAATAGAATCACCCGTTAAAGAGGAAGAATTTAAGTCATTGGATAAAATGGAGCTTATTCATATCGTTTACGCTGCAATGACAGACCAGTACAAACGAAAATGTTTAAAAATTGCCGAACTTGCGATGCCCCAAATCAAACATGTGCATGAAACCATGTCGGATCGTTTCAAAAACATTGTTTTTCCCCTTTCTGATGGCAAGAAAGAATTGCAATTAATTGTTAATTTGGAAGAGGCTTACAAAACCAATGGAGTGGTAATTTCAAGGTATTTTGAAAAAAATATCATTTTAGGAATAATTGACAATGAATGGAAAGAGCACTTACGAGAAATGGATGACTTACGATCTGCCGTAAATAATGCCACCTATGAGCAAAAAGACCCACTTGTAATTTATAAACTGGAATCATACGAATTGTTCAAGAGCATGTTGTATCGACTTAATCAAGAAGCAGTGGAATTACTTATGAAATTAGACATACCTGCTGAGACGGCTTTACAAAGTACCAATCAGGAGGACAAGCAAAATAACTACGGCAATTCCAAAACAAGCAATTCAACTTCCACAACACCCCCACGATTCAGTGGCAGCGACGGATATCGCCAAGCAGTTCAAAATTCTATTCCCACTCAAGAAAAAAAGCAACCTGTTATTGCGGAGCCCAAAGTAAACAGAAATGATGCCTGTCCTTGTGGAAGTGGTAAGAAGTATAAACAATGTCATGGTAAATAATGATCCTGCTAACTCGAATTTCGCAATAATAGGTTCTGGAAATGTAGCGTATTTTTTAGCTCATCATTTATCGAAAGCAGGACTTAATCTAACGCAAATTCATAGCAGGAATAGTAAAACCGGACACGAACTTGCCCAATTGTCAGGCGCGAAATTTGAGGAAGATATAGCATCTGTAAATGCGGAAATCATTTTCATTGCTGTGCAAGACGATCAAATTGAATTTGTTCTACCCTTACTCCCTAAAAGTTCAAAAATCCTAATTTCTTCTGGTTCATTCAGTTTACCAGAATCTTCGGTGCATCAATGGGGAATATTTTATCCCCTACAAACATTTTCAAAAAGTAATTATAGCGCTGAATTCTCCGGTCCGATTTTAATAGAAACACAAAATGAGACCTTACGTTATTTTTGTGTTAAACTTTGTTTATCCTTTCACTTTTCGCATCATTACACGACATCGCAGGATAGAAAGAACATCCATCTTTGTGCTGTATTCCTAAATAATTTTGTAAACCACGTGGCATGTTTAGGAATCACAGAAGCAAAGGACAGATCTATTGACCCAACACTCTTTACGTCCTTAATTACTAAAACTTTTGAAAACATCTTGACTTTTGATCCTTGCCAACACCAAAGCGGTCCCGCCAAACGAAACGACAAAATAATTATAAACGAACAACTTAGTTTATTAAAAGGTAATTCCAAAACAGTCTATCATTTACTATCAGAGAGTATAAGCGCCAAACATGAAAAATAATTATAAGACTAACTTAAATAGCATTAATACCTTCATTTTTGATATTGATGGCGTATTGACAAATGGAAACGTACTTCTAGATAACGGAAACTATCTTCGTACGCTCAACGCAAAAGATTCCTATGCCATACAATATGCTTCAAAAATTGGATTCAAGGTATTTTTTATTACTGGAGGCGCCTCTGAAGAAATGAAGGTAATTCTTGAAAATTTTGGTGCAATTGAAGTTTGTCTATCGAGTAAATCCAAAATATCTGTTTACAATTCACTAAAAAAGAAGCATAATTTTTTAGATGAACACGTTTTGTACATGGGTGATGATATACCCGATATCCCTGTTTTATCCACTGTGAGTGTTTCTGCCTGTCCACAAGATGCGGCGACTGATGTATTGAACATTTGTTTGTATCAATCACCCAAAAAAGGTGGAGAAGGATGCGTTAGAGATGTTATTGAGCAAACGCTTCGCGTACAAAACAAATGGATGTTGGATGGTGCCTTCGAGTGGTAATTAAATACCTAATTCGTTTTCCCAGTATGCATTTAACAAAACTACTAAACGTCGCGACATGTTATTTTGATACCGTTTTGTTCGGTAGCCCCCTACCCAATTAATTCCTCTGATGGCATTTGTTAGAAACACTTCATCGGCAGAAAGTAAATTTTGAGGTAAAATGTTGCACTCGTAAATTTTAATATTATTCAATAGGGCTAAATTTATGATTTGCATGCGCATTGTCCCGGCGATACATCCTTCATCTAAACTCGGAGTGTACAAAACGCCATTACTTACAATAAAAACATTGTAACTCCCCGACTCAAGAATGTTCCCTTTATCGTTTGTTAACAACAAATCATCTAGTCCTTGTTCATTTGCTGAAATTGATGCCATGACATATGGAATACCCGTTTTTGTCTTAAAATTAGACAAGAAATTTTTTTGTAGTTTAATGTCCCGATAGATATCAATTTCCAATCCTTTAGCATTTAACTCATAATGTGAAACGAGGTAAGGATAAACTTCAATGTAAAAAGTACAGTCATTAGACTCTGGTAAATAGGCACCTCCGGTTTTTCTATCCAACGAAAGTCGACATCTTCCTCCCCCATTAATACTTGATTTATCTATGAGTTCAAGAATCTTTTCTTCAAAAAATCCAGCCGTATAAAATGAGGGAATATTCATTTTTAGGACGCGAGCACCTTCAATCATTCGCGTAATATGGTTTTGGATATTTAGTGGCCTTCCATCCATTAATCGAATACTTTCGAATACGCCGTCACCGTATAAATGACCTCTATTCCCGGGATGAATGGTAGGTGCATCACTGGGCAGAATAGTACCGTTATTGTTTACATATAAAATCATATGTTAGAAAAATAAATTTAAAAATGCTATTCCTTTTTCCAAATTTATTAATAAAACAAATACAATCCCAAACAGTGCACCACCAAAATGCGCATCATGTGCAATTCCAGACTTTATATTTCGCATGGCATAATATTCTATTAACAAATAAACAGGGCCAAATATATAAGCTGGTATAGGAAATGGAATAAAAAGTAGGCCTAGCTTCATGGTAGGATTCCAAAGGATAGCAGCAAAAATAACTGCAGATACAGCGCCAGATGCTCCCAATGCTCGGTAGGCATAATTATCTTGATTTTTCGAGTAAGGGATAGCTGTAGCCGCTACACCACCTAAAATATATAGGGATATAAACAAGCCATTCCCCTCCAATAATCCGTAATCTAAAACCCATTGATTTAACAACAAATCCCCCAAAAAATAAAGGGATAACATGTTAAAAAGTAAATGTTGCCAATCTGCATGAATCCAACTATGAGAAAACAATCGATACCATTCCTTGTCGCGTTTGATTAAATAAGGATGAAATATTAATTTTTCCTTTAGTGAAGTATTATTAAATGCCTGCCATGAAATGAACACGTTTACTACAACAAGGATAATTACCAATGAAATCACTTTAGTTGAAATTAATTAATTATCGTAAATTTATGGCAAGATTTGTTATATGCGTTCTTATTTAAACTTTTTATTTATTGTGCTACTTGTTGGTCTATCCTCTTGCAACAATAAATCCGATAATATAGCAGAACTACTCAACAAAAAAGGGCTTTCAAACGAAGAGAAATTAGCACTGATTTTCGAAAACAACTACCTTGCACCATTAGGATTCACTAGCTTAGAGGTTAACTGGCTAAAAAGTGTTTACAATAAACGAGACAATAAGCCATTTTTTTGTGAAGACACTCTACTCTCCGCCTTCGGAAAAATAAATTTAAATACTATAAATAATTCACTTGCATTTGGCATACCTGCTGCTCGATTAAAAACTAATTTAACCAAGCAATCTTCAAACCTTTTGCAGGAATTGTATCTGTGCGTGAATAGCGCTAGAATGATAGAAGATTTGAACATGGGGTGTTTTGATTTTGGGACAAAAAAACTCAAGGAGTCAAAAATTAGCACGCCTGAGGCATTTATAAAAGCAATGGATGAAGCAAAAAAAATTTCGTTAGAACAACTTTTTTTAAAGCAAGGACCTGCCGATACAAATTATCGTTACCTCGCAATGAATCTTTACAAATTCTGCCAAAAATATCCTTTGGACACCACCTCATTTGTTTACAACAATAACTTGAATGATTCGTCAACAAATCGAAATTTTCTTGTCAAGATTTTGAAAAGCAAGGGGTATCTAAAGGGTAACATCATTGCTAGTGAGCAATTAACCATTGGGTTAAAAGAATTCCAAAAAGACAACGGACTAACATCGGACGGTGTTATCAATAAAAATACAATCACTGCATTAGCTGAAAGTACGCACAAGAAGCTTTTGCGCGCAGCGATAAGCCTCGATAAAATTCGCCAATCAAGAATTCATCAGCCAAAGTACATTAGAATTAATATTGCTGAATACAAACTATATTTTTATTCGAATGACAGTTTAAAAAGTGTCAATCGTATAGTGGTTGGTAAAACAAGTAACCAAACACCCGAACTAAGCTCAAAAATAACGCGTATTGTAGTTTTTCCATTTTGGAAAGTGCCTGCAACCATTTGTAAAAATGAAGCTTTACCAGCTATTAAAAAAAACATCGCTTACCTCAAAAGAAATCATTATAAAATTTACCGAGAAAATAAAGTGGAAGTAGATCCATCTACGGTTGATTGGAAAAACATGAAAAACTTTCCTTTTTCGTTAATTCAAGATCCAGGTTCGCACAATAGCCTAGGAATTATAAAATTCGAATTCAACAATCCCTACAGTGTTTACGTTCACGACACGCCGTCTAAGAGTTTGTTTAATCGCGCAGTTAGGAATTTATCACATGGCTGCATGCGTTGTGAAAGTCCAGTCGAATTGGCCAGAATTATAATACAAAATGATCGAATTGGAACTAAATATAACAAGATAATCAGTGATTCACTGGATTCGATAATTGAGAAGAAAGCAAATCGCTCTATATTTTTAAAAGTACCTATTCCAATCTTTGTGTATTACCAAACCGTAGTTGCAGACCGCAATAATGTTATTTTTTACCTCGATGTTTATGCAAAGGATGAAGAATATTTAACCTTACTTCAAAACAAGACCAAATAACCATTAATTTAGTAAAAAAAATAAAGTAATGATTGTATCCCCTAGTGTACTTTCGTGCGATTTTGGTCATATCGAACGCGATACAAAAATGCTTGATACTTCTTCAGCTGATTGGCTGCACATTGATGTCATGGATGGTATTTTTGTACCCAATTTATCCTTCGGATTTCCCGTTCTCCAAGCAATTAGAAAAGCTACAAATAAGACATTAGATGTGCACCTTATGATTACCAATCCGGATAATTACTTGGAAGCATTTAAGCAGGCAGGTGCCGATTACTTGACCGTTCATTTCGAAGTTTGTCCTCACTTAAATAGAACTATTTCGCGAATCAAGGAACTTGGAATGAAGGCTGGCGTTGCCTTAAATCCACATACACCTGTTGGTGTTTTGGAGGAAATTATTCCGTTGCTTGATCTCGTTCTTTTGATGTCGGTTAATCCAGGTTTCGGTGGGCAATCGTTCATTCCTTCAACGCTAGGCAAAGTTAAAAAACTGAAACAACTCATCGCCACTACTCAATCAAATGCACTAATTGAAATAGATGGTGGTGTCAACTTGGAGGTTGGGAAACAACTTGCTGATGCCGGAGCAGATGCAATTGTTGCAGGGAGCTACGTTTTTAATGCAGCCAATCCAACTCAAGTTATTGCTGACCTGAAAGCGCTCTAGGGCGTAACCTAAGTTTACTAAATTCGTTTGTTTTTTATGCGCAATGCCATTTTAATTTCTTTAGTATCACTCATCGTAAAAATAGGTTATTCTCAACTTAATTTAGCCGATAGGGAAATCGCGCTAAATCTAACACTTGAGACCCTTCGTAATGCAAAAAATAACGACGAAATAGATTCGTTAAACAGCATTTTTAAAATTGAAATGTTAAATTTCCTAAAATTAGATGGCGCATTTACGTATCCAATCACAAAATTAAAAACCATAGCGCTTCTTGATAGTCCCGATAAATTAGTACGTATCATAAATTGGAATTTAGAATACGCTGATATGTCCTACGCCTATTGTGCGTTTGTAATGCGCTATGATGAAATAAAAGAGGAAATTAAAATCACGGAACTAATTGATAAATTAGATCCCTACACGGCTAAACCCGAAGGAGTTATCGACGCTAAAAATTGGTACGGTGCACTTTATTACAAAATTTTGCCCATCGAATATAACGGTAAAACGGAATATACCCTTTTGGGCTGGGATGGTGGAACTTCAGAAAGTAACTTCAAAATTATTGATGTACTTTCCTTTTCTGGAAATAGCGTGAAACTTGGTAGTCCCGTCTTTAAACTTGGTAAATCCTTTGTAAAACGAGTTGTTTTTGAATATTCCGATAAATCGTCCATGTCACTAAAATACGATGATAAGTTAAAACGCATCGTTTATGATCATCTTTCACCAGAGGTTCCTTCACTTAAAGGCGTTTATTCATTCTATGTTCCCGATTTTTCCTATGATGCTTTTGTTTGGGAAGAAGATAAATGGACCTTAAAAGAAGATGTAATTGCGATCAATTCAGAAACAGACAAACAACGAAATAAAGTATATGTACTCGATGAAAAAACAGGAAAACTAAAAGAAAAAAATAGTGAAGACGCTTGGATAAATCCTGTAGATCCGAATAAAAAAAATGATGTTGGGCATGTGGCTCGAACCCCTGAAAGTGAAATTGAAAACCCCGAGGAAAAAATTGATGAACCAACACAAAAAAAATACAAACGCGATCGTAGAAATCCAAACCGCTTATCAGTTACAACAGGAAAATACAAAAGAAAAAAACGAAATAAACGTAAACCATAAATGCAATTAGGTATTTTTAATAAATTAATTATAAATCGATTAACAATAGTTGGTGCTTTTTTAGAGGACATTCAAGGCAACGAGGTACTTCTGCCAAAAAAGTACTTGACCGATACAATGCAAGTTGACAGTGAGGTCAGTGTGTTTATCATGAAAGACTCCGAAAATAGAATTGTTGCTACAACTGAAACCCCTCACCTATTGCTTGGTGGATTTGCTTACCTTCGAATTGCCGAAATTAATCCGTTTGGTGCCTTTGCTGACTGGGGATTAGATAAAGATTTATTCATTCCTTTTCGTGAACAGATCTACAAATTATTTATTGATGAAATTTACCTTTTTGTTCTTAAATACGACCATGAAACAGATCGTCTTTACGGAAGCATGAAAGTAAAAAAATGCTTTGATTTTTGTGATGCAGCCATAACAGGACAAGAAGTCGATTTATTGATTTGCGAACAAACTGAACTGGGTATTAACGTAATTGTCAATAATAAGTATTCCGGTTTAATCTACTCCCAAGATTTTAACAAACCTTTAGAGCGAGGAGAAAGTGCTAAGGGATTCGTAAGTAAAGTACGCGAAGATGGGAAATTAGACATCCGCTTCGAACCGACCACTTTTGAAAAATATGACATTGCCACAGAGCAATTACTTGAGCAACTACGAAAAGAAAAAGAGATTTTCTTAACTGATCATTCTAATCCGGATGATATTAGGGAGCAATTAGGCATGAGTAAAAAAACTTTCAAACAAGCAGTGGGTAAGTTGTATCGACATCGAAAAATAAACTTACTTTCGGACCGCATTGCCCTAATTGAATAAACATAATATCCTTTCGTGTTGGACAATTTACCGTCATGCTTTAATGAATTTAACACTGATATAGAAGGCATATCAATTGATGAACAGTTTGTTTATCCATTTTACTACACTCCCACCCGACTTGCGCTTATTGCAGCAGAGGAATTGAAAATTCTACTCGAAAAACAAAGTGATTTAGCACATAATTTCGGTATTTCACCCAATAAAGACCGACTAGTCAGTGGTAAAATGTTTGGTGTATTGGTCGTAAAAAACAAAACAGGTAAAATCGGTTTCCTTTGTGCCTTTTCAGGAAAATTAGCCGGTGAAAATCACCACCCCTTTTTTGTTCCGCCGGTTTTTGACATGTTAGTAGAAGATGGTTTTTTTCGCAAGGAAGAAAAACGATTAAACGAGTTTAACAAACAAATTGAAAACCTTCAAAACGACCCATCCTATTTACACCTCTTGGATAAAAAAATCCTACTTACAAACGAAGCAAGCGAGGCAATCCAAGTAATAAAAAAAAGTATAGCTGTTGGAAAAGCAGTAAGAAAAACGCTTCGGGAAAAAGCAATTCAAAACGAAGATCAACAAATTCTATCTACACTAGAAAAAGAAAGTATCCGTGAACAATACCACCTAAAAGAACAACGTGCCAATTGGAAGATTAATCTCGACGAAGTTGAAAAGCAAATTGCTGTCAAAGAAAATGAAATGCTTTGCCTTAAAGCATTAAGGAAAAAGCAATCATCGGCGCTACAACAAGAACTTTTCGAAAATTACACTTTCCTAAATTCACTTGGAAATAAAAAGAATTTAGGTGAATTATTCTTAACTACTTTTGCCCAAAAACCTCCTGCGGGCGCCGGAGAATGCGCAGCTCCAAAATTATTGCAATATGCTTTTAATCATGGCCTTCAACCAATCACACTTGCTGAATTCTGGTGGGGCCAATCTCCAAAATCAGAAATTAGAGTACATGGCAATTTTTATCCTGCATGTAGAGGAAAGTGTGGACCAATATTAGCACATATGTTAAAAGGATTAAAGGTTGCGGAAAATCCAATGCTTAAAAATCCTGCTGAAGGAAAATCCATCGAAATTATTTATCAGGATGATTACATAGCAGTCATTAATAAACCAGCTGAATTTTTAGCTGTTCCAGGTATTAATATCAAGGATTCAGTGGCAGAAAGAATGCGCATAGCATTTCCCAATGCAACTGGTCCATTGGTGGTTCATCGTTTGGATATGGCCACTTCAGGATTAATGCTAATTGCCTTAACTAGTGCTGTTTATATTGCTTTACAAAAACAATTCATTGATAGAAAAATACAAAAAGAATATGAAGCGCTCTTGGAAGGAACTCTCTCACAGGATAAGGGTGAAATTCGCCTACCTCTTCGATTAGATATAGATGATCGACCTCGCCAACTCGTGTGTTTTAAACATGGAAAATCAGCTCTGACACATTGGGAAGTTATTGAAAGAAAAGATGGTAGAACGAGGGTGATCTTTAAGCCTATCACAGGTAGGACACATCAACTCCGTGTGCACGCCGCTCATTCCTTGGGACTAAATGCACCCATTGTAGGCGATGATCTATATGGAAAAATGGAGAACAGACTTTATTTGCACGCTGCACAAATTATTTTTACACACCCAGTTTCCAAAGAAATAATGGATATAAAACTCAAACCATCTTTTTAATACATAATCAAAATAGTTGGATTTCATCTTTTTATCGTTTTTAGGATTTATTCTAATTTAAAATTTTAGTCAATTAAGCTAGTAAGAGGCACACATAAAATTTAAGATTTGTGTTATCTTTGAGCAAAATTAAAACATGGCAACAACTGCAGAAATAAGAAATGGATTGTGTATTCGCCACAATGAAAAATTATTCCAAATCATAGAATTCCAACACGTAAAACCTGGGAAAGGTCCTGCATTTGTGCGTACCAAAATGCGTCAAATAGAGTCACAAAAAGTACTCGATCATACTTTTTCAGCTGGACATAAAATTGAAATTGTACGTATAGAAAATAGGGAATACCAATACCTTTATCAAGAGTCTGAATCGTTTGTTTTTATGAATAATGAAACTTTCGAGCAAATTAATATTCCACTTAAAATGGTTGAAAAGCCCGGTTTTTTACAAGAGGGAATGATAGCAAATATCCTATTCCATGCAGAAGAAGAAATGGCATTAGTGGTGGAGTTACCCATGTATATCACAGCTGAAGTAAGCTACACTGAGCCAGGTGTTAAAGGAGATACGGCAACAAACTCTATGAAATTAGCCACTATTTCAACCGGTGCTGAAGTGAAAGTCCCTTTATTTATTTCCATCGGTGAAATGATAAAAGTAGACACGCGAACCGGCATATACGTAGAGCGTGTTAAATCATAAAAATCACATTACAATAATTCAAAATATACGATGAAAAACACAGCACTTTCACATGTTCACGAGCAACTCGGTGCCAAAATGGTTCCTTTCGCTGGATACAATATGCCCGTGCAATACGAAGGAGTAAACGCTGAACATGAAACCGTTCGAAACGGCGTTGGCGTATTTGATGTATCTCACATGGGTGAATTCGTATTAAAAGGCCCTAATGCTTTAGCATTGATTCAATCGTTTTCTTCAAATGACGCGGCTGTTTTGGTAGACGGAAAAGCACAATATTCCTGTATGCCAAACGGCAAAGGAGGTATTGTTGATGACCTTATCATTTACCGTGTCAATTCAGAAGAATATTTTATCGTTGTTAATGCTTCAAATATTGAAAAAGATTGGGATTGGATGTCCAAACTTAATACTATGGGTGCAGAAATGCATAATCTTTCGGATGCTTATTCCTTATTAGCTATTCAAGGTCCCAAAGCGGCAGAAGCCATGCAATCATTGACGGACATTGATCTTTCAGCCATGGTTTATTATACTTTTCAGCATGCCACTTTTGCAGGGATTGAAAATGTAATGATTTCCGCAACTGGTTATACCGGTTCTGGAGGATTTGAAATTTATGTTAAAAATGAAGATGCCGAAAAGGTATGGAACGCCGTTTTTAAAGCGGGAGATTCTTTTGGCATTAAACCGATTGGATTAGCTGCACGCGATACTTTACGATTAGAAATGGGTTTCTGCTTGTATGGAAATGACATCGACGACACTACCTCTCCATTAGAAGCTGGTTTAGGATGGATAACGAAATTTACCAAAGATTTCGTCGATTCAACTTTCTTATTAGCGCAAAAAGAAGCTGGTGTAACACGAAAACTAGTCGCTTTCGAAATGATTGACCGAGGAATTCCTCGTCACGATTACCCTATCCTTAATGCCAACAACGAAGTAATTGGTAAAGTCACCTCTGGAACGATGTCGCCAAGTATGAAAAATGGCATTGGCATGGGCTATGTTACCGTTGAAAACAGCTCACTTGATAGCGAAATTTATATCGAGATACGCGATAAAGGCATTAAAGCAAAGGTCGTAAAAGCACCTTTCTACAAAAAATAAGAGTTCGTTTTAATTTTGTTTGTGGAAAGAAAGTTCGAATGCAATTCAATATAAGTTGAAGAAATAAGTTTAAAACAACAGTTTTTTTTTCAATTCAACTATTTTATATGAATATGCACGCCATTAAAAATTGGGCAACAGATGACCGTCCTAGAGAAAAATTATTGTTAAAAGGTCGATCTGCTTTATCGGATGCTGAACTATTGGCTATAATAATTGGTTCAGGCACTCAAAATTTAAGTGCTGTTGACTTAGCTAAAGAAATGCTGCATCCCTTCAATGGCGATTTACTCCGTTTTTCAAGAACAACAACTGGTGAATTAATGAAAATCAAAGGAATCGGTCAAGCTAAAGCTGTGAGTATCGTTGCCTGCCTCGAACTTGGCAGAAGGAGAGGAAATTCGATAAAGCAAAACCGATTAAAAATCACCTCTTCCACACAAGTTTTTAATTATTTATACCCTTTCCTTTCCGATTTACAACACGAAGAATTTTTTGCAATCTACCTAAACAATAGCAACGAAGTAATTCAACACAAACAAATCTCCATTGGTAGTATGACTGGAACTTTAGCTGATGGAAAAATTATTTTTCGTAATGCACTCGACTTACACGCCACTGGAATTATTCTTAGTCATAATCACCCTAGCGGCAATAAAAAACCTAGTCAAAAAGATATTCAATTAACAAAACAACTCATAGAATTTGGCAAATGTGTTGATTTAAGTATCCTCGATCACCTCATTTTCACTGATAATGGTTATTTTAGCTTTGCCGATGAAGGCATACTCTAAACATGCAAAAAAAAAGAATAATAACGATTATAGGTGCCCGTCCACAAATTATAAAAGCTGCTGCCATCAGTAGAGCCATAAAAAACCTATTTTCTCAAGAAATTGAAGAGCTTATCGTTCACACAGGTCAACATTATGATGAAAACATGTCTGACGTATTTTTTTCTACTCTAGGCATACCGACCCCTCACATAAATATGGCCATAGGTAGTGGTTCACATGGGGAGCAGACAGGAAAAATGATGATTCGATTAGAAGAAATTGTTCTCCACGAAAAACCAGACGCTCTTCTCGTCTACGGCGATACCAATTCAACACTTGCGGGTGCGCTCGTTGCTGCAAAGATGCACATTCCACTTATTCACGTGGAAGCAGGACTGCGGAGTTTTAATAAATCAATGCCAGAAGAACTCAACCGTATTGCGTGCGATCACATGTCTACCCTATTGTTTAGTCCAAGTAGTGCAGGACTTGCGAATTTAGCCAAAGAAGGAATGAATTTAGCACGGCAACTTAAAGCGACGATTGATCATCCAAATATTTACCATTGTGGTGATATTATGTACGATAATAGCATGCACTTCGCAAAAATTTCCGAGGAAAAATCAACCATTCTAAGGGAACTTGAATTAGCCAATTCACCGTTTGTACTTTGTACGATTCATCGCGACTCCAACACAGACGATGCAACAAAGTTAAATGCTATTTTTAGTGCACTCTTAAAAATTCAGGAAATATCAGCCTATTCTATTGTTTTACCCTTGCATCCACGCGCACGGAAAAAAATGGATGAACTTCTCCATCCCACGATAAAAAATAAACTGGTAGCAAACACTAAAATTAAGCTCATTCCACCCACTGGATTTTTAGAAATAATAGCACTAGAAAAAAATGCTGAGTTAGTTATAACCGATAGTGGTGGTCTACAAAAAGAGGCCTTCTTTTTCGGGAAACCCTGCTTAATTTTACGAGAACAAACCGAATGGATTGAAATTGTTGCCAACGGTAACGCCATGCTAGCCGGAGCCGACGAAGCGAAAATAATTGCGGCCTTCGAAAGTTTAAATACGCGAAATGATTTTACATTTCCACCTTTTTATGGCGATGCAAATGCAGCAGAATTTATTTGTTCAAAAATCATCAGCGACCTCTAATGCTTTATATTTACTCGGAATATATTTCCAATAGACTTATTTACACCCTAAATTTTATTTTTAAAGAAAGGGGAGTAGACTACCTTCTTTGTGACGACTTTGTCACTTTTGGACGCCTGAATGAAAAGCGCTTAAATTATTCTGACCGTCATTTTGAAAATGTGGTAAAAATTACCCCATCTCCCCTACTTTTCGAAACCAAGATACAAGAATATACTATTTCAAGCAAGCCATTTCACGGAATTGATTGTCTGCAACTAGATGCCAACCTAGATCCCCTTGCGAGTATATTTTTTATCTTGAGTAGAATGGAAGAATACTATTCGAAAGCACTTGATAAACACGGTCGTTTTGAAGGAAAAAATTCAACTTTATACAAGTTAGGTTGGCACGAAACAGCCGTTTGCGACCGATGGAGCAATACAATACTAGATTTACTTTCTATTCCAGTCGATTCAAAAGGCCAAAACTTTCAGTTTTTACCCACCTTTGATATTGATAATGCATACGCTTACAAACACAAAGGAGCTATTCGTACTTCTTTAGCAAATTTTCGCGATGCCCTATTGGGAAGAACAAAAAACTTAATTGAACGCCAACAAGTACTAAGTAGACTTAAAAAAGACCCCTTTGATACGTACACAATTATTGAGGACACGATTAAAAATGGACATTCAGTTCTTCTTTTTTGGCTTTTGGGTGATTACTCGAAATACGATAAAAATTGTTCTTACAAGCATCCAAAGCACCAAACGTTGATTAAGCGCATGAGTGAACAAGCCGAAATAGGCATACATCCTAGCTATAAATCAAATAGCTATTATTATTATTTACACGAAGAAATTGAACGATTAGAGGAAATTACAGGTAAAAACATAAATAAAAGTAGGCAACATTACCTAAAGTTGGTTTTTCCCTTGACCTATCAGACCCTAATCAACCAAGAAATCACCCATGATTACACCATGGGATACCACGATATTGTAGGATTTCGGGCAGGAACGGCGAGGACATTTCCTTGGTTTGATCTAAGCACAAACGAAGTTACGAAACTGCAGGTGCACCCTTTTATGTATATGGACGGAACGTTTAACCAATACCTCAAATTTAGCGTTGAAGAAGCTATAATTAAAACATCCTCGTTGCATGAGGAAGTACAGCGGTATGGTGGAGATTTTATATTTATTTGGCACAACGAAACGTTGGGAAACAATGATAAATGGAAAGGATGGTTGAGCTTGTTTGAATATACGCTTTCCCTAAACGAAAAGTAAAAATGTTAAACATAGATTACCTGCATAGTACAACTCAATCTTCAATCTGTTAGCCTAGAAAAATCTACTAGTTACATCCAACTGAAATATAACCGCAAAATATACCCAAATTTGGAATAAGCCTTTGATCGTAAAATAGGAAACCTATTTCACTACTGCCCTACTTGCCTTTCGCTTTAAGAACGATGGCTATGGTATAAAACATAATTTTTATATCCAAGGCGATGCTTCTATTTTTTAGATATAACAAATCAAATTTCATGCGATCCAACATTTGTTCTACGTTTTCAGCATACCCGTATTTTACCTGTCCCCAAGAGGTTATCCCTGGCCGAACTTTTGTCAA
This sequence comes from Chryseobacterium gleum, assembly GCA_945888625.1. Taxonomy (GTDB): domain Bacteria; phylum Bacteroidota; class Bacteroidia; order Flavobacteriales_D; family Crocinitomicaceae; genus UBA952. The sequence continues at coordinate 58,915 of CAMDAH010000003.1, read as the reverse complement.
ATGGACATATTGCGGCGCCAACTGAATAATTTGATCGATGTAGAATTGGCGCTCCGGTCGTGGACCCACCAGGGACATATCACCCCATATGACATTTAAAAATTGTGGAAATTCATCTAATCGTGTTTTACGCATAAAACGACCCGCTTTCGTAATACGTAAATCATTTGTAGAAGAAAGTTGTGGCCCTGCCTCTTCCGAATTTAAATACATCGTTCGAAACTTAATAATTTTAAAAACACGACCATCTAAACCAATACGATCTTGTAAATAAAATATGGGTCCTGATGATGAAAATTTAACCGCAATAGCACAAATAATATAAACAGGAATAAGCATAATAAGGGCAATAGTTGAAATCAGAATATCCATGAATCTTTTTAATGCTTGTTGCCAAATAGGCATCGTTTCATTAACGATTTCTAAAAGTAGCGCACCATAAATATCTGTCATTTTTAAGGAGCCCGATAATAATTCGTACATATCAGGCAGAATTTTTATTCTAAGGCGCCCATCTTGTATACGTGTAATAATTTTTTGAATACGTTTGTGGTCCGAACTCTCAATGGCAATAATAACCTCGTCAACTTTATGCTCACTAATTAACAATTCGAGTTTATCACAATGACCAAGATAGTTTACTTGTTGGTCTAACAATCGGTCAGTTCCATTGATGTTTATGTAGCCCACCATAAAATTAACTTGCCATTTTTGCCTCGTTAAATCAGCTAATATTCCTACTGCTTTCTCATTTCCCCCTATAATTACAGTTCGAAAACCATTGCCAAATTTTCGTAAATAATGTATTAGAATTGTTGCTAAAATCAATCTCAAGGTAACAGAAAGAATAAACTGTAAGGAGAAGAATAAACTAAAAGACCAATAATACATTCTATAATTGGTGACTTTATCATCCAAAAGAAGAGTAAAAAAAATGATTATAACACCAAGTAAGGTACCAAAGAAAGTGAGATTTAAAACTTTAAAACGATAAATCCTTCTAATCTGATGGTAGCTTCCTTGCAGGTAATAAATGAGTAACCAAAGGAAAGGCAACACAATTAGTCCAATTATAAAATTTGAATCTACTTCAAACGGACTATTTTCAAACCATGTTTTACGAAAGTAGAAAAACAAGGTCCAAGAAACGGAGGCTACTAGCCAATCAAAAAATATAAAAAGAACTACCCAAGCCCTACTTTTCATTGTTAAAAATGGATCAGTTTAAGATTATCAATTTCGATAAACGAAGACGTTAGACCGTCATCTAAATAGGCCTCAAAGGTTTGCTCAAAGTAAGCTGAGTTAGCAGAAGCGCCCACAATTTCACGAAGATCTATGTACATTTTCTTCCAAACAACAGTGGAAGCATCTTGGGTCTGCAATGTAATGTGTGGATTTGGAAGTGTACCGGAAGGAGAAATTGCAATTAAACCAGTAACAACATTATTTGTATTTCGATAATCGATTTCCAAATAGACTTCCTTTCCTTTAGGAATATAGGAGATCCAATTCGTGTATGCGACCCACGAGGAATCGACCGCATTCAACTCAACGTGCGCATAAAAATTTCCGTTAAACCACTGCAAATTAGTGTTTTGTAAACTATAGCTAGCGGTAGAAGTGTTTGGGTCATTGACTAGATTAGTATTGATGTCTTCAAAGTCTTCAATAGTAAAAATCAAATTATCCTTATATTTTGTAGTGGGATTAATGGTAAGTGTATCATTTTTGATTAAAACACCACTCGTTTCATAAGTCTCCATGAAGGGATATACTTTTTTCGTTGCAGCAATGCCATTATTTTTTATTGCAGGGAATAACTTAATAGTTACGCCACCCGATTTTAAAATTGGAATTTTAAATGGCAATTGAAAAACGCCAACTAACTCATCATCAACATATAGCCAAGCTTCACTTAAATTTTTAGTTAATTGGCCTTCTTCACCCGAATAATTGATGTTAGAAAGCAAGGCCCAATCTGTTACTTTGATCCACGAAGGGTCAGGATTGTTTTTGATACAAGTTGAAAGTAACAAAACAAGAGGACTAAACAGTATAATTAGCTTCATAGATTCTTCTCCCGCGCACGAACGAAATTAAGACGGAATTATTGTTTGGTTAATGCGATTTTCTTTTAGTTTTTCAATGATTTTGTAAGCCACATCCATAGCATTATAACCGTCTTCAATCGAAACTTGCGCTGGAATTTGCTGTTGAATTGAGTAAGCAAAAGCTTTTAATTCTTCTAGTATGGCGTTCACTTCATTAAGATCAGGCTTATCAATAAGAATTTTCTTTTTGGGTTTATTTTCGCCCAAATCCATAATTAAATCAAAGGGATCAGGTTCACCCACAACATCCTGCATGCGAACAACTTCGAGGGTCTTACTTAAAAAATCAACACCAACGTAGGCTTCCTTCTGAAAAAAGCGTGATTTTCTCATGTTCTTTAATGAAATACGAGATGCCGTTAAGTTGGCTACACAACCATTTTCGAATTCTATACGAGCATTGGTTATGTCGTGAGAATCACTCACAATGGCCACTCCTGAAGCGGCAATTTTTTTTACATTAGATTTCACAACGCTAAGAATAACATCAATATCGTGAATCATCAAGTCCAACACAACAGGCACATCCGTTCCTCTGGGATTAAACTGAGCCAAACGATGTGTTTCAATAAACATTGGATTGTCGAGGTAAGGCAGTGCAGCTTGAAAAGCAGGATTAAACCGTTCTACGTGCCCAATTTGAACCACGACGTCTGCTTCCCTTGCTAGTTGAAGAAGCGCTTTTGCCTCTTCCATGGTTTCAGTCAATGGCTTTTCAATAAAAAGATGTTTTCTACTTCGTAGCACTTGTGATGCTGCAGCAAAATGATTAATTGTAGGCGTTACCACATCAATACAATCAACCGACTCCACAAGTTTCGAAACCTGATCAAATGCCCGGACCTTAAAATCATTTGAAACTTTAAGCGCCACTTCTTTATCTAAATCATAGATACCAACTACTTCAAAAAGCTCAGGTAGTTGAAGTAGTAGTTTCAAATGGATTTTTCCAAGATGTCCCAGACCTAAAACGCCAATTTTCAACATAATTCAGAATAAAATTAAAAAAGCCATCGGTTGGACCGATGGCTTTTTGCTGATAGTTTACTATTTTAGTTCGTTACTTTATCAAATACTGCTTTAAAAGCAGCAGGATGATTCAAAGCTAAATCAGCTAAAACTTTGCGATTTAGTTCAATTCCGCTTTTATTAACGGCACCCATAAATTGTGAGTAACTCATTCCGTACTGTCGAGTACCGGCGTTAATACGCGTTATCCAAAGTGAACGATAACTTCTCTTTTTTTGTTTTCTACCAATGTACGCATAAACAAGTCCTTTTTCAATGGCGTTTTTCGCAACGGTCCAAACATTTTTTCTTCTACCAAAGTAACCTTTGGCTAATTTCATCAAGTTTTTTCTCTTAGCTCTTGAAGCTACGTGGTTTACTGATCTAGGCATAATTTTAAATTTTTTGATAAAAAGTGCTTCACTGTTTAAGAAGGCTTATCTACTCGTTATCGGGTTAAAGATTTAAGAACCAATAGGGTCTATTTCATACAAAGCATCAACTTCACATTGGGTAAATCAGCGTTGTGTACCAATCCCGCATGCGTAAGATTTCGCTTTCGTTTCGTAGACATTTTAGTTAAGATGTGGCTTTTGAAAGCGTGCTTACGCTTAATTTTTCCACTTCCAGTGATAGTGAATCGCTTCTTCGCACTGGATTTTGTTTTCATTTTTGGCATTGTGTTACTTTTTAATGGTTTGTTTTATTATCAGCTTCTTTATTTCTTTTTTGAATTAATCATTAAAATCATTTTCTTTCCTTCCAACTTGGGCAATTGTTCAACCACTCCTACCTCTGCTAGTTCCTGTGCAAACTTCAACAAAAGAATTTCTCCTCTATCTTTAAAAACTATTGTTCTTCCCCTAAAAAAAACATAGGCCTTTACTTTACTTCCCTCCTCCAAAAATTTTCTCGCATGCGCTAACTTAAAATTAAAGTCGTGGTCGTCTGTATTCGGACCAAAACGTATTTCTTTAACTACAATTTTGCTCTGCTTCGCTTTTAATTCCTTTTGTTTTCTCTTCTGATTATAAAGGAACTTTTTATAATCCATTATTTTACAAACAGGCGGCTTCGCATTTGGCGAAATTTCAACTAAATCTAACTCTTGAGCTTCAGCCATTTGGATTGCATTAAAAGTAGAAACTAATTGAGGTTCTTGTCCCTCGGTAATCAACCTCACCTCAGTTGCTATTATTTTTTCATTAATTCGGTGGAGTGCTTCTACTTCTCTTTTTACAAACGTTCTTGGGTTTCTTCTCATTCGTTAATTTAAACTATTTACTTGACAATTGTAATTCTATTTCATTCTGCACAACGACAACAAACTCTTCAAAAGGCAATTTACCAAGATCTCCTTTGGCTCTTTGCCTTACTGACACTGTATTTAATGTTGCCTCTTCTTCTCCAACAATAAGCATAAACGGGATTTTGTCCAATTCAGCATCGCGGATTTTCTTCCCTACTTTTTCATTACGATCGTCAACAAGACCGCGAATATCGGAATTATTTAGGAATTCTGAAACTTTTTGGGCATACTCGTTGTATTTTTCTGAAACTGGTAGGATAATAAATTGATCCGAAGCTAGCCAAAGCGGAAAATCACCGGCACAATGCTCGAGCAAAACGGCAACAAATCGTTCCATTGAGCCAAACGGCGCACGGTGAATCATTACGGGGCGATGTTTTTGATTATCGGCACCAACGTATTCCAATTCAAACCGTTCCGGTAGATTATAATCCACCTGAATTGTTCCCAGTTGCCATTCCCTACCCAATGCATCTTGCACCATAAAATCAAGTTTTGGACCATAGAAGGCAGCCTCGCCATATGCTACAACAGTTTCCAAGTTTTTTTCTTTGGCTGCCTCAATGATTGCCTGTTCTGCTTTTGCCCAATTTTCGTCTGTACCAATGTACTTGGTGGATTTTTCCTTGTCTCTAAGTGATATCTGCGCAGTAAAATTTTGAAAATCAAGTGTTTTTAACACATATAAAACAATATCGATGACATTTTTGAATTCATCTTTTACTTGTTCTTGCGTACAAAAAATATGCGCATCGTCTTGCGTAAAACTTCGCACTCGTGTTAATCCGTGCAATTCCCCTGATTGCTCGTAGCGATAGACGGTCCCAAACTCTGCAAAGCGCGTAGGTAAATCTTTGTAGGATCTAGGTCGCGCCTTAAATATTTCACAATGATGCGGACAATTCATTGGCTTTAAGTAAAACTCCTCGTTAGGATCGGGCGTTTTGATGGGTTGGAAAGAATCAGCACCGTATTTTTCATAATGGCCGGAGCAGACATACAATTCCTTATTCCCGATATGTGGCGTAATCACTTGTTGGTACCCAGCTTTTCGTTGTGCTTTCTTGAGAAAATTTTCCAAACGCTCTCGCAATGCCGCTCCTTTAGGCAACCAAAGAGGCAATCCTTGTCCAACCTTGGCTGAAAAAGTAAATAGGTCCAATTCCTTTCCTAATTTTCTATGGTCACGTCTTTTTGCCTCTTCTAATTTTTCTAAATAGGTAACTAGTTCACTTTGTTTTGGGAATGTTATGCCGTAAATTCTAGTTAACTGCTTATTTTTTTCGTCCCCACGCCAATATGCTCCTGCTATTGAGAGCAATTTTATCGCTTTAATAAATCCAGTGTCTGGGATGTGTGGCCCCCGGCATAAGTCGGTAAAATTTCCTTGCGTATAAAAAGTAATAGTGCCATCGGTCAAATCAGCTAATAATTCTAATTTGTAGGGATCATTTTTCTCAGTAAAATAGGCGATAGCGTCAACTTTCGACATCTCCTTTCGAACAAATGGGTTCTTCGCTTTTGCCAGTTCCTTCATTTTTTCCTCCACCAAAACAAGATCCTTTTCGGTAATGCTTTGATCGCCTAAATCAACATCATAATAAAAACCATTTGCAATAGGCGGACCAATTGCCAGCTTAATTCCAGGGAAAATAAACTCCAAAGCTTCGGCCATTAAATGCGCAGAGGAATGCCACATGGTCGATTTCCCTTCCACATCATTCCACGTTACTAATTGAAGTTGACAATTAGTTGTAATAGAAAAACTGGCATCTTGAACAACATTATCAATTTTCGCTGCCAAAACATTACGTGCTAGACCTTCCGAAATACTTAAAGCTACATCCATTGCTGTGCTTCCTTTCGGATATTCACGTATGGAACCATCAGGCAAAGAAACTTGAATCATCTTATCAATTTTGGATTGCAAAGGTAAAAAATTACCTTGTTAATCTTAGCTTTTGCATAATAAACTATGATTTGTTTGCTGCCAATAAACGATGTAAATCAATTTGAATCGATCGAAGCGCCTCGTTTAGGTCGTTCTCTGCCATCTTTACATCAGGAAGTTCCGATGAAATATAATTCACAAAACTCCAAATTTCTATTACATCATCAACCCCAACATAGTAAGGCTTGTAAAAATTATTTGTTGAAACCAATAAAAATGATTTCGATTTTTCTAATTCATTAAAGATAATTTTGAAGACGATACCTTCATTTTTCGTTACCAAAATATACGATTTACCGGACTTAATGGTAGTCCAATCCTGCACAAATTCAGCAACAACGTAAGAACCATTCACAACTGGAGGCATGGAATCGCCACTAATTGGAAACGTTCTATATTTTTTGTGCTTAGAAAGAAAAGGTAATCGAATAGTTGGTAATTCACTGATGTATTCTACGTCAGCATAACCATTGGTATAACCTGCGCTTGCCTTTTGTGTTACTAATTCGATTAATTCGTCGTTGTTCTCATTGACCTTACTCGTTAAAATTCGCAAATTACTTCCCTCCGCTTTTTTTGTCCAATTGGCGTCGTAACTATTCCAATCTTTATCGGTAAAATCTTGAAAAGTACTATTTAACAAAGCATCTACTGTTAATTTGTAATATTTACTTAGCGCCAATAAATTTTCGATATTCGGCTGCGCAACCCCATTTTCATAACCGCTGTAGGTAGAACGATGAAACCCTAAATCAACAGCCACGTCCTCTTGTGACTTTCCAGCACGCTTTCTAAGCAGCTTTAAATTATCTCCAATTTTCATATACCAAATTTTAGTAAAATTAAAAAATAATCAGTTAAACGATTATTTTTTAATCAAAAAAGATAAAAAATTTCAACTAACGAATTATTTTAGCTGAATTAATGTGCCTGACTTAAGTTGATAATAAGAAACAGCATGGTTTTTATGGAGTTCGAGTACATCATTTTCGTAATACTTAATTTCATCATAGTTTCGTTGAATTAGTTCCTCTCCACTCAGCATTGAGATACCGTATCCATTTACGTCTTGCACAAGTAACAGCGAATCGCCGAAGACTAGGATTGACTTAAATTCCGAAGGTAATATCGCTATGCCCTTTGCAGAAAGTAATCCGAAACCTCCATTTTTTTCAACGATAAAAAGATTATTATTTACCTTTTCTACAAAATCGTAATCAAAAAGCGTTACTTCCTTGCCTTTTGGATTTATAAAACCCCATTTAAAATTCTTCATAACAGGAAACCAAGCACCCCATTCACCTACCCCATCATATGGCAAAGTCATAAGAACCTCTCCTAAATTGTTAATTAATAAAAACTTACCCTTTTTCTTTACCAGCACCGTTTTATCTTTAAACCTACCCACTTTGGAAAAATTAGGGAATTGTTCAAATTGTAAAGCAAGAATCAAATTCCCTTTTGCATCAATATATCCTATCTTATCTAACACCCTGACCATTGCCATTCCACCATTTAGAGGATAAATCTCATCATAAGATGCCAAAGTTCGCCACCTATTTTTCCCATCCAACAGGCCTTTTTTATCAGCCAACGAATAAACAAACGACGAATCCGTAAACACAATTAACTCGTCAAATTCGGCCGGAATTTCCATTTCTAGTGCTCGATTTAGGTAACCTACCTTGTTATTTACACTAACCCGAGCTAGTCTGCCATCAAAAGGAATAATGTCATCAAAAAACAAATCACTTTGGCACTTATTTTCGGTATTGTAAATTCCAAAGAGCCCATTTTTCTTGGCATACAACAAACTATCGTTTAACCACCCTAGTTCGTCGTATTCTAACGGAAAAGCAAAATCTCCATTTCGATCTATTAGACCAAAAACATGATTGCGTTCAACGATTGACTTCCCAAGGTGAAAATCTTCCATGTAATCGAAGGAAAAGTCAACAATAACTTTATTTCTTTTATCGATTGCCCCATATTTCGAAGATGAAATTACGACAGCCAAACCCTCGTTAAAAGAATTCACGTGCTCGTATTCAGCTGAAATAACAAGCTCACCACTTTCGTTCATAAAACCAAACTTCCCATCCTGTTGATTTGGATAGTAAGTTAACTCAAAGCGCATAATTTCGTTATCTATTTCTTCCATAAAGGGATAATCATAAAAAGACAGTTTAAATTGTTCCAAGCGCAAATTCGAATAATCCTTCATAAATAATTGAAAGACTTTTCGCCATGCTTCATTGACGTTACGATTCTTCGGAAAATGACGAACAAAATAAACCCATTCTTCAAGGCTATTTTTTGCTGTAAAACGTTGAAATAACTCATCTTCGACTACTGAAACAAATGAATTCGTGGGGTAGTATTCCAAAAAGCGTTCTAAGTCTTCCATGCTTCCTGAGCCTGTATTTTCTTTATATTGACAAACATTTAACGAATCGTTCGCCGCTGAAAACAACTTTGAATCAGGATAAGATTCGATAAAATTCGCAAATGCTTGTGCCGTATTCGATAAAACAGCAGTTGAAAAGGCCAAAGAGTCCCTTAAATCAATCGCAGCAGGAATTAACTCAGACCAAGGATGATTTATTAAAAAACCCTTAACCGATTCAAGTGTTGGCGATTTTGTTAAGCGATTGTAAATCAGACGACTCAGCGCTATTTTTGTAGTTTTAATCTGGAGTGAATCACACTGGTATTTAATTAATTTCAAACGACTTTTGGAATTCAAACGTTCAAATGATTGCTCACAAATTAAAATATATCGAAAACTTGAGTCGATGTTGTACATACCGGGCGCCAAATAAAACTTGGTTAAACCGAATGCAGCGGCAGCATTATCTTTTTTTAATCCCTTACTAAAATGATGCAAAGCATAAGAATAATTTGAAGCAGCTAATTGCTTAAAGCCTTTTTTAATATGCCCTGCAAAGACGCAAAACGCGAAAGAAATGGTCAGTATCGAAATAACTATTCTACTCATAGCTGTATTAGAAAGTAAAAGTAGCTAAAAACAGCAACCTTAAAAAACGAAGTTAGGGAGAGATTGAGTAAATTCGTTGAAGTAAAATGACTGTAAGTTGATAGAAAAGAATCCGAAATACTTTTATTCAAGCGCTGATTTTCAACAATTATTGTTTTTGGAGAAGCATGTAGAAACCATTAAATCCGAACTTTTAAATTTAATTGCCTCTGATCGTGAACTTTGGCTAACTACTTTCCCTGATTATGTAGACTCAGGCGAGACCGATGCATGGCAAGTATTTAGTTTCCTTTTTTTTCAAATGAAAAATAGCTCAAGTGGTTTAATGTGTCCAAAAACGAGTGAAATTATCCAACAGATACCCGAACTAATTTCCTGTGATTTTTCCCGTTTGAAGAAAAAAACACACCTACTGCCACACAAAGGATATTCTAAAATGGTGCTTCGCTGTCACCTACCATTAGTTATTCCCAAACATAATACCTGCAGACTACGCGTTGAAAATGAAACACAACATTGGGAGGAAGGCAAACTACTCATTTTCGATGATTCTTATGAGCACGAGGCTTGGAATGACAGCGACGAAGATCGATTTGTTCTCCTGTTTGATATACCAAACCCTCTGTGGGCTTATTCTGCTGAGGAGATTTCCCGTTACAAAATTGAACACCTCGACGATCCCTTTTTACTCCAATTCGCCACAAAAGAAGAGTGGATGATCGCGTTTGAACACCGGCAACTTCCCAGCGATCGCATTACCTTTCAACACATCGATTAATTTCAGCTAAATTATTGGCAGCTTTCTTTCCAACCAAACTAAGCGGTGCATTAACCTGGCTTATTTTACATAAAGTTTTGTTTAGTCGAGCGGTTTTTTCGAGGAAATTTTCTTTCGATAGCGACATCCTAACTACTTTTTCATCTTGGAAGTCGATTTTGTAGCCCAATTGCTTATTGTAGGAAACAGCCGCCTTATTTTCAGTCCTAACATTCACCACAGACTTTGTAAAAGTTAGTTTTATAAAAATAAAATTAAGTAGACAGAGAGAAGCCATCACACTAGCCCAAGAATCCAAAAAAGCAAATTCACCAATAAAAATCCCCCCTTCTCCAAATTGCTCCTTTTCGGTAACATTTTTAGCATGAATAAGCCCCACATTTATACCCAAGTATTCAATTATAAAATAATAATTATTGGCGTTATTGATAGATTCGAACCATGTAAGCTGGTCATTTTCATTGAGTAACTCCTGATAAAACATATTTTGTCGCACGTGCGCACTGTTTCTCCAATTTAAAATCATGGCTAAATGTTCCCTTTGAACACGAATCAATCGGACGTCAAATTGCGCTACTATTAACACACCTCTTCAGCTACGTGATAAATGGGTTTTTGATTTATTTTCAGTAAGAGATGGCGCAAGTACAAGGCGATAACACCTATACCTGTAATTATTACGCCAGTAGAAAATAAAATACTTACAATCAATGAAGTATATCCATCTACTTCAATCTTATTAAAGTACTTTTTATACATAATAAAAACGCCAAAAGCGAAATTAATCGAGGCTAAACACGTTCCAAAAAACGTTACTAAACGCAGTGGAATTTCAGAGGAAAAAAGCATTAAATTTAAAGTAGTCAATAACAAACGAGGTAATTTATACCTGCTTATGGAAGAGGAGTTATCACTTCGAACTACGGGTACGAAGAAGATGGCATTCGTGTACCAGAGAATCAATTCGTCAATAAAAGAAAAATGGTGATTTGCTTTGACCATTGCTTGCGCCAACTCCCCATTTATTAGGCGAAAACTACTGCCCTTCCCCCTATTTTTTCCGTTCAACCGAGACAATGCGCGGTACCCTTTTTTAAGTGTGGCAATAAGCAATTTATCATTGGATTTAAACGTGCCATAAACCACTGAAGCACCAGTAGACTTTTGACATTCTATTAATTTGAGTGCTTCAATTGGGTGAATTTCCCTATCATCATCGAGCGTAATAATATATTTTCCTTTCGCATATTCAATTCCGCATAACGTTGCCGGATGTTGCCCAAAATTCATGGATAATCGCAAGGCTTTAACACATTTAAATTTTTGGCTTAATGACTGAAGAGTTTGCCAAGTTTCATCCGTACTACCGTCATCAACTATTATTATTTCGTAAGAGTTCGCATCAAAAACAGCCTGAATAGCACCACATATGTGCGCTAAATCTTTGGCATTATTATATGTGGGAATAACAAAACTATAATCAACCATCTATTTTATACAAATACGAATTTACACTAAAAGCATTATTTTTTGTTTGTCAAAAGTAAACCACCATCCAAGTTAATTACGGATCCAGTGATCCAAGACGCTTGCTTGCTTAATAAAAAAGCAACTGCATTTGCCACATCAATAGGATTACCAATTCCCAATGGATACGAATTAATCATTTCCTGTAATTTATCTTCGGACAGTGCGCGTTGCGTTTGAGCAAACATTTCTGTTTTAACCAACCCAGCAGAAACACAATTTGAACGAATACCCTTTGAAGAAAATTCCAAGGCAATAGAACGCGAAAAAGACTCCAAAGCAGCTTTTGACGCAGCGTATAAACTCCCGCCAACATAAGGATGATGCGCTGAAACCGAGGAAATAAAAACAAACGATGCTGGATTATTCACTTTTTTTAATTGCATTAACTTAGCGGTTAAAAGACAAGCACTATCAAAATTAATAGCGAACATATTTCGCAGGTGTTTGAGTTGTAAATACTTAATCGGGTAAGGTGCAATAACACCTGCACAGTGCACCATACCATCGACACCAGGTATAGAAGACACTAGCGCCTCCAACTCACTTTCAACTGTTAAATCAGCCTGAATGACCGTAGTTTTTTCATTCATTTCTGCAGCGATATGCAACAATCTTTCCTGATTTCTTCCGGTAATGATTACTGAAGCACCCAAATCAGCAAGTAATTTGGACACTGCTGAACCAATTCCAGCAGATGCACCCGTAACGAGAAAAGTTTTTCCATTAAAATCAATCATGCGTTAAAAGCTTTGTAGTAACATGCTTAGTTTTCAAAATTACAGATGCCCACGAAAAACCGACACCAAAACCACAAAATAAAAGTTGAAGCTCTTTGGTCAATAAATCTTGTTCCATTTCACTACAAAGCGTCAAAGGAATTGAAGCAGAGCTCGTATTTCCATACTTACCAATAGAACTTGGAAACTTATCAACAGGCAAGTGGAATTTCCTTCTGAGCGAATCAGTAATTAATTGATTAGCCTGATGCAGCACAAAAAAATCAATTTTATCTATACTTATATTAGCTAATTCGAGCGTATTATTAATGGAATGAGGAACATTTTTTAATGCAAAATTAAAAATGGCCATGCCATCAATTGCAAGATACTTTTTAGACCTAACAATATCCGTTGAGGGCTCACTATTGGCACTATCATCATTTTGATAAGGCATTCTCGAATGTCCTGCTTCAATGATAATTGCACTGGCGCCACTGCCGTCGGTACCAGCATCAAAGTACCAATCATTCGCCGAGTCATCAAACTCCAATAAGGTAGCTGATCCCGCGTCTCCAAATAATGGATAAGCTGATTTATCTTGAATATGTGTAGATACTGTTGACTTATCGCCTGCCAACAACAATACCTTTTTCACTGAGCCATTTTGAAGGTATTGTCCAGCGAGCATTAGTCCATAGACATAACCCGAACAACCAAGACTTACATCAAATGCCATACAATTAGTAGACAAACCTAATTTATCTTGTAGAATTGCCGCTGTAGCGGGCAAAAAATAATCAGGTGATTGCGAAACAAAAAGCAATAAGTCGATTTCCTCTTTACAATTAAAGTCCCTTACTAAATCACTTGCCGCTTTGAAGCAAAGATCTGAACAAGTAACTGTTTTGGCCGCAACACGTCGCTCTTTAATTCCCACCGTTTTCTCAAACATTTTTGCTTCCTCTGCAGAAAAATAAGCATACTCACTTGTTTTTTCAACAAATGAAGGAACTGTAGCATATACAGCCTTAATACCAACCTGTTTAATCGTTAATTTCGCCACTGGCAATTTTTGAATTCACAATGTTGAATAAGTCCTCAATTGTTGAGGAACTTTTTAATTCTTCGCCGTTTAGTAACACCTTGTAATGATGGTCAATTAGCGCAACAAAAATTAGCGCGTGCATACTACTCCACCCGTCCATTTCTCTATAACAGCTTTCCGGCTTTAAAGAATTGGGCGTAACTTCGTCAAACTCATTTTCGATAATCCGGATAAAATCAGTTATTTCCACGTATCAAAAATACATTATTTTTCTTCAAGACAACTTAATTAACTCCAAATGATAATTGTTCCGGCCCAAGCATATCCTGTTCCAAAACCAAGAAGCATTATTTTATTTCCCGGTATAAATTTACCTTCCTCATTTGCTTTTTCTAACGCAATCGGAATAGAACAAGAAGCCGAGTTACCAACTTCAGTAAAATAGTTTATAAATTTTTCCTTAGGGATGGCACATTTACGTTGAAGTGATGTGAGTATAACTTCACTTGAATGATGAAAGACAAAGTAATCTATTTCTTCAAATTGCATAGCATTTTTCATCAGAATGTCATTTACTAACTTGGGTACTTTATCGAGCGAAAAACGCAATATCTCTAAACCGTTCATTGCTAGTCTTCCGTTAGGTAGACTCGGATTAGTTTTTATCCAATCACTATCCAAAGGAGAGCGCGTACCACCTCTTAGAATATTTAAATTCTTAAACCCTTTCCCATCGGTACCAAAAACGAAATTTTTTATCCTTTGATTTTCATCACTTTCAATTAAACATGCTACCCCTGCATCACTAAAAAGTAGCTTAAAATCGAGATCGTCCTCATGAATTGCCTTTGAAGGTATTTCACCTAAAAGAAATAAAACAGTTGTTGCATTTCCAGCATGAATAAGCGCATTAGCAACACTTAAACCATAAACAAAGCCCGCACAACCAAATGGGATATCCAAAATTCCACATTTCTCAGAAAGTCCTAATCGATGATGTAGAACACTTGAAGTGGTAGGAGAGAAATAATCAAGTCCTTGGGTGGAATACAACAAAAAGTCAATTGATGCTTTATCACTATTTGGGTACTCATTAAACAAAATATTAGCCGCCTTAAATGCTAAGTCAGAACCGACTTCGTCAATGGAAACAACACTTCGTTTTGACGCATATTTCGTTGCTATATCGGCATTATTTTCAGTTTCAAAACCTGCGACATTATTTGAAGGAAGATAGTAGCTAATTTTATTTATTTGTGCCATGTAGACCTATTAATGTGAAGTGTTATTTGCAATATTAAAAATAACCCAAGTAAATGTAATTTTATTTGAATTATTTTTGGCAACTTTACAAAAGCTGTATCGTCAAAACTTAAAAACACATGATTAAAATATATTATTTTTTCATTTTTGTAATTGGTTGTAGCTTCTCAATGAAAGCGCAAAACAACCTACAGAATTCTAGAAAAGACATTGGTAAACAAGCCGTTATTATTGGCACTCCCACTGCAATAGTTACCAATGAATCAACTCCCTACGTACATTTTTGGAACTATTTATTCGATGACAAAAAAATGAAGTCTTTTTTCATTGACGAAAAAATACCGATTAGTTTTCCGCTTTACGATCAACTAAAAACATTCGAAGAAAATAAAGCAATTGCAAAAAAATGGGGTTCAAAAAATAAAAATTTAATAAAAAAAGACGCTAGACAGAAACTAAACCATTGATGAAGAAATCCACCCTCTTTTTCGTACTGTTTTTAATCTTTACCAATACAATGTTTGTATACGCTCAGTGTAATGGAGCTTCCCCGTTCTGTACTGGAACCAATTACAGTTTTCCTAATACTACCAACGTAGCAAACTTAGGCACAGTAGGGTGCTTGGGTACTACGCCAAACCCAGTATGGTACTTCATGGAAATCGATCAGAATGGTCCCATGACATTCGGTATTAGTCAATCCTCTGCTGGAGGATCAGGAATAGATGTCGATTTTGCTTTGTGGGGTCCATTTACTTCCCTTGCAGCTGGGTGTGGAGGAAGCACATTTCCAGGTGGTAGCCCAATTGACTGCAGTTATTCTCCAAGCCCTACAGAAACTGCTTCTATTCCAAATGCACAAATTGGGCAATTCTACATTTTATTATTAACAAATTTTTCAAATCAAGCAGGGACCATTTCGTTTTCGCAGACGGGTGGCAGTGGTTCGGCAGATTGTTCTTTTGTTTGTGGTGTAACTGGATTCACCGCTATACCAAGTGCTTGCAACCCTGCTACAAATACGTATGGAGTTTCGGGTACCTTATCCATTACCAATCCACCGGGTTCGGGCACTTTAACAATTACAAATAGTTGTGGCGGTTCACAGGTATTCAATGCACCGTTTTCAAACACGATAAATTATAGTTTTCCCGGGCTACCTTCCAATGGCAATTCATGTACCGTATCTACAAGTTTTTCTGCAAATGCGAATTGCAACACCCTTCAAACGTATACAGCTCCCGCTTCATGTAATGGAGGCAGTCCTTGTTCGTTTGGTAATTTTACTGGAAACATAACCAATTGTAACGCTGTAACCAACCAATACACCATTACAGGTTCCATTAACTACACCAATGCGCCTGCAACGGGCACACTTACCTTAACCAATTCGTGTGGCGGTTCACAAGTATTTAATGCGCCATTTGGATCAAGCTCTAACTTTACTTTTACTGGTCCAGCAAACGGCATTAGTTGTGTCATTTCTGCAGCATTTTCTGCTAGTCAAAGTTGTACAGCCACCCTAACCTACGCAGTTCCACCTGCTTGTGATTGCAGTGCCATGATGGGCACATTTACAACGAATTTAAGCCCAATGCCAACCATTAATAAAATTTGTTACGGTGATTCAATTTCCATCTTAACCAACAATGACTTTTCTGTTCCCTCCGAATTAATTGGCTCTACTGTACCTGGCTCACCTACTTACGATCCAATTGCGCCACCCTACGATCCTGGCATTGTTTGGTTGGCTTATTCTTGCCCACCAACAGTATCCTTAACCCCGCAACAAGCAAATACCTCAGGACTAGATATACCAGATGATCCTTGTTTAGTTTCTATTGTTACTGGAAGCGGAAATTTACTTGATTTGAACGATTTAAGTTTTATTAATTCATTTCCAGCTGGAACGTTTACCAACAATACCGTTTACTTTGTACCCTTAACCATGTATAGTATACAAACTGGTACATATAGCTACGTCACGTTACCTGCTTTACAGTGTTTTGATATGGGAGATCCTATCGCAGTTCAGTACCTTCCAGAAATCATAGCAACGAGTACATCCAATTGTGCAAATGGCACCGCTACAGTAACATTTACTGGTGGCTCACCACAACTTAACGGCACTTCATTCACTGCAGATGTGCCTTCTTTACTTCCTGCAACAGCCAATTTTGTAACAAGTAATTGTTTAAATGGCGGTACAATGATAATAGATGGGTTGACCGTATCCGGTCCATACTCTTTTTCAGTGGTAGATGATAACGGGTGTCAATTTGACTTCGTAGGGGCTTATGTTGGTGGAGAAGCTGCAGGAATAAGTTATCCTGACGATATCTACTGTCAATCAGATATTGATCCAATAGCAACGATTACAGGAACACAAGGCGGTACAGTAACAAGTGGCCCTGGATTGGTATTAAATCCTTCAACTGGAACAATTGATTTATCCAATTCAATTGTGGGATCCTATTTAATAACCTACACTACTGCAGCAGCAGTTTGCCCTGGAATTGCGACTTTTAACCTTGCTATTTCTCCTAGTCCAGCTGTCGATGCCGGAGAAGATTTAACTGTTTGCTTGGGGAATTCTATTTTATTAAATGCTTCAGGAGCTGCAGGCTATGTATGGAGCAACGGCGCAAACAATGGCATGTCCTATTTACCGGGTGTGGGAGAAAATGAATACATTGTTATTGGTACGAACAGCGAGGGTTGTATTGGTACGGATACCATTAAAGTTACCGTGTTAGAAGAATGTTATGACCAAGAAATTATATTTTGGGTTCCAAACACTTTTACACCCGATGGAGATCAATTCAATCAAACTTTTAAGCCCGTCATGCACTCTGGGTTCGATCCATTTGACTATGAATTCTTGATATTTAATCGTTGGGGTGAATTAATTTGGGAATCGCACAATGTTGCCTTTGGATGGGATGGTTCATACAATAAAGGAATGAAGTCGCCAGACGGAATTTATACATGGAAGTTAACCTTCAAAACTATGAACAACGACGAAAAGTTAATGCGTGTTGGTCACGTTACTATGCTACGTTAAAAGTAAACTTCTCTAAGTTAACTTATCACTAAAAACTTCTTTGAACTTCTCTAACTTGGGTTTCACAACCATTTGACAATATTGGTTTTGAGGATTTTTTTGAAAATAATCATGGTGATAATCTTCCGCAGGATAAAATATGGTAATAAGTTCAATAGTCGTTACAATACTTCCCTCCCACACTTTATTATTTTCCAAGTTGGTTTTGGTTGCTTCCACCATTTGTTTTTGTTCTTCCGAGTGACAAAAAATGGAAGATCGGTATTGCGTTCCGATATCAAACCCCTGTCTATTTAATTGAGTTGGATCATGAATCCACCAAAATAATTCTAATAAGTCGTTAACACTTATTAATTCCTCGTCGAATGTCACTTCTACCACTTCTGCATGCCCAGTTTTACCTGAGCAAACTTGTTCATAGCTCGGATTAGAAGAAGAACCACCGGTATACCCAGGGATAGAGGAAATAACGCCCTTTAGCGAACGAATAGACGCATCTAAACACCAAAAACAACCAGCACCTAATGTAATTTTAGAACTCATTTCTTAGGGATAAAATTTAATGAAGCAGAATTAACACAATAACGCATGCCTGTAGGTTTAGGCCCATCATCAAAAACATGACCTAGGTGAGCGTTACAATTTGCACAAAGAATTTCAAAACGAACCATACCAAAAGAATCGTCTCTCTTTTTCAATACATTTTTTGAATCTATCGCATTATAGAAACTTGGCCATCCAGAACCAGAATCATATTTTGTTTCGCTCTCAAACAAAGGCTTATCGCATCCTACACAAACATAGATTCCTGCCTCGTGGTGATCGACGTATTTACCGGTAAAGGGCTGCTCCGTGCCACCATCTCGAATAATGTAACACACATTTTCAGGCAACATTTTTTTACCATACGACACGAGACTATCACTCGACGATTTAGTATTTACTTTACTTTTCTGTCCAAATGAACAAGCGGTAAGTAATAAGATGACCATAAAATAAATGATTTTCATTTTAGCATTTTTAAGTGGTTAATTCGGCGTTATTATCATTAAAAAAATATTTTCTTACTAGGAAGTGTCCAAGATAAATTAAAGGTGTTAATAAAATGGCAATTATTAGCTTTAAAGTATAATTAGTAGGTGCAACAGTTAAAAAATCGGAGAATGCCATTTTACCGGGGAGAACAAAACCAATATACAAAACGATGAATGAGTCGAATAACTGAGAAATAACGGTACTTCCTGTGCTCCTCATCCAAATATATTTATTCCCAGTTCGCGACTTGATAAACTTAAATAATGTAGCATCAAGTAATTGCGAAATCAAGAATGCGACAATACTACCTACAATTACCATTTGCGCCTGACCAAAAACCAATAGATAAGATTTATTATCGGAAAGACTTGAATTGGGCAATTCAACGGCCGGTAGCAACAAGGAAAACCCCACTACGATGAAACAATAAAAAATTAACCCTGCAGTAATCCATGAAAGACGCCTAACATAAGATGCACCATAAAATTCATTTATTAAATCGGTTAGCAAAAAAACAACAGGCCAGGGCAAAATTCCTACAATAGTTACGAAAGGACCTATTTGAAGCGAAGCCAGCCGCAGCACAAGCGGGATTTCTATTAATTTATTACTAATTAGTTCTGCAGTAACAGCATTTGTAATAAATAAACCAGCTAAGATTATAAAAAGCCAATGTTTTCTATTAAATACGAGCGTAATTGCCATTTTTATTTAACACTTAGTTAAATTAATTGTTTAGTCTTTTTTGTAGGTCTCGTAATCCAACCTTTTAGCTTTGATATACCTGGCAATGTAGTACTTACTCGTTTTAAAATTATTTATTTTCACACCAGCATTAGACGAATGAATGAAATTAATTGCATCTGGTGTTACCTCAACAACCATGGCTACATGGCCCACGGTAGTAGATTTGGGATTAGACCCTTTGAAAAATAGTAAATCTCCCGGTAAAATATTTTCTAATTTAATAGTTTCCCCTAACTCAGCTAAATTATAACTTGTTCTCGTTAAAGAAAAACCAAAATTCCCAAAAATATAATTTATAAATCCCGAGCAATCAAAACCTGAGGGCGTTGTTCCTCCCCAATGATAGGGAGTACCAATAAACGTTTTAGCATAAGATATAATAGAATTTATTCGTTCGCTTTGCTGTTTATTAAAAACTGGTAAAGTTGGATCTGTGGGGGAAATTGTAGCACCTACCGGATTTTGACTCCACCCTTTTAATGAAAAACTAAGCAGTGTAATAAAAAAAAGTAGTCTTTTAAGTTTCATTCTATTGCTACAAATGCTAATTTATAACTATTTTCGGAAATAATTCATACGAATAATGGCAAAAATTGAAATTAATTCGCTTACAAAGCTATACTATTCAATTGGTGAGGTTGCAAAATTATTAGATGTAAATGCTTCATTACTAAGATTTTGGGAAAGAGAATTTGAATTATCGGTAGCAAAAAAGAACAATAAAGGGAATAGACTTTATGCTATTAAAGAAATAATTGAAATCAACACGATTCATGAACTTGTAAAAGTGCAAGGATATACTATTGAAGGCGCAAAAAAAGTGCTAAAAGAGAATAAATCTGGCAAGCAAAAGACAACTACTCCATCAATTCGGATTGGTGATGCAGAAATAATAGTAAGATTAGAAAGAATCAAAGAAATACTCCTTGGCTTCAAGCGTTAAAGCATCTTCCTTTTCAGGAACGGAAAAAATCGAGGTACTGATTGCTGATAATTCGCGTATTCAGGGTATTTACTCGCTGATATAGCCTCTGAGAAATCAGAACTTCCTTTGAAAAGAACAATTAATAAAGTGGCACCTACCACAGACCAGTTCAACCATTGACCGGTTGCATTTACACTGAAGAAGTAAAATACCACCCAAATTGCTTGTTCCATGGCATAATTGGGATGCCTAACAATACCCCAAAGTCCGGTATGCACGAATCCTTTCTGGTATTCCCCAAGCGCTTCACCAGCAGCCAACCTTCTGTGCTTTTCTGTTTGAAAAACGAACTGTTGCTTATCGGCAACAAATTCGACAGCTACACAAACAAGATAACTAAAAGCTAATAAAAAGTCTATGTAATTAAGCGGTGCTTTCGACCCAACTGCTGCTAAAATAGGAATAGTAGTTAGAAAAATCAACATATTTTGATAAGCGCAGATAAAGAATAAATTAAAAAGCATCCAAATAAAACGATTATTAAAACCAGGTTTTTTTCTAAGCACCTCCCAACGGTAATCCTCCTCTCCTGCCCAGAACTTCCAAGTGTATGCCCCACGACGAGCGAAATTATAGGTTAAACGAAGCGCCCAAATTGTTACCACAATGGCCATTAGCACCATACGATCATTCCATCCTGCAAGGTAAGTCATATCCCAAACATAAATAGCCGGCACTATACTCCATAATTTATCCACTTGTGAATTATTTCTACTCAGTTCGCCCACCACAAAACAATAAGCGATCACACCGCCTACCAACCAAATCATGTGATCAAACAAGATCGAATTTTGAAGCGTAGTAAGTGGCGTTCCAAAATAGAAGCTAATCAGTGGTAAAACCACCACCGTAAAAATCAATAATAAAATGGTACCCAACATAACACAACAATTTAATTAATACCCTGCTTTTGCTGCATCGTAAGGCATAAAAGTGCCCGAAGCAATTGCAAGTAGCTGTTCATCTTGATTTCGAACTTCAGCAAACATAACAATAATTTTTTTTCCATTTTTAATGACCCTAGAAATTGAAACTAATTCATCCGAGAGTTTGGCCGCTTTTAGAAAATTAACTTTCATTTCGATTGTTGCCACCACTTGATTTTTATCAAAAACTAGCGACAAGGCTCCTACTCCCATTGTTGCATCGAGTAGCGAGGCAATACACCCCCCATGAGCAGAAAAAGGAGTTGCCATGTGATTTTCATTCACAGACAATAAATAATTTACTTTTCCGGGTGCAAGAATAGTGAAGCGCATTCCCACTAATTTACCAAAATTGTTTCCGTTAATGTATTGTTCAATTAGGTTCATTCTTGCTGTTGTTTTGTTTCAAAACTAAGTTGCCTTCTTTGTTCAAAAGCCTATAAATCAATTCATGTAAAGTAACAGAACAAGAAGAAAATTCAGCTGCTTTTACCCAAACTGAAATGGCAACAGCAGCATTTTTTTCATTAATTGAGGTCACTTCCACAGTTGGAATAGTATCTTTCACAACCATACTATTTTCTGATAGCAATTCCTCTACTTCTTTACGCAAGATGTCCATGTTTTCACCAAACCCGACCAACACATTCACCACCAATTTTCGTTTATTTTCTTTGGTAAAGTTGATAATCGTTCCATTAATTAAAGGACCATTTGGAAGAATAATAACTTTATTGTCATCCGTCAAAACGTAGGTATTAAAAATAAGTATATCAGTGACTAGACCTTGTATGTTTTGAGCAAGGATAGTGTCATTTACTTTGAACGGCTTTAAAACAAGAATCATTATCCCTCCGGCAAAATTGGACAGGGTTCCAGAAAAAGCCAAACCAATGGCGATTCCAGCGGCACCTAGCACTGTTACAAAGGAAGTGACGGCAATTCCTAATTTTGCCATTGCTGTGAGGGTAAAAAATAGTTTTCCAGAAATAACTGCTAAACTCGAAAGGAAGGTAACCAGACCTTTATCCGTTTTATTTTTGGTAAGTATTTTTTCGATAAATTTTCCCAGCATGTTTGTAAACCAAAATCCGAGAAGAATAATTAGCGCACTAAGCACAAGATTCCATGCTAACTGATTTAAAAAATCAATTAATTCCGCCGTGTTATACCCTAAAAAGGTAAGTGCATTATTCTTAATTTTGTTCACTTAATTGTATTGGTGCTCAAAAATAATAATTTCATTTCAACAAAATGACCATTTCTCCTTCCGAAGTCCTCTTAGCTGGTCAAGTAAAATTATGGCGAAGGTATTTTTCTGTTGAAAAAAGTCTTGAGTACTTTGACCAGCTCAAACAAATAAGCACCTTAAAACAAGGATACGTTAAGATCTATGGAAAAACGTATCCAACACCGAGACTCGAATCGTTTCACGCATATGAAACAGTTAGTTATACTTATTCAGGACAACAAATGCAATCCGCACCCTTAGCAGATCTTTTAGCTATTTTATTAAGAGAAACAGCGGTGATTACTGAAAAACAATTTAATTGTGCCCTTGTCAACTTTTACAGAGACGGTAACGACTCAAACGGCTGGCATGCCGACGATGAAAAAGAACTGGGTAAAAATCCTATCATTGCATCGCTTAGTTTTGGTGCCACTCGAAAATTTAAACTTAGGAATAATGCCACAGGTGCTGTAATCGACCTACAACTGGAGGATGGCGATCTTTTATTAATGGATGATAAAATGCAAGTGGAATGGAAACATTGTATTCCGAAAGAACCTCGAATTTTGGACTCACGTATCAACATCACTTTCAGAAATATCCTTTCTATCCAAAACAATTTAAACGAAGGTGGAAAGGTGAACGATAACAAATAGAATTTAACTCAACAGCACCCCTTCCTTAAGCGAGCAGGGCGTTACAATAATCCTCGTGGCAACTAACTTATTAATTATCCAACGTGTTTTTATGGCAGCAATAGGTGCTAATTTTTTTCTTATATCGATGATGTGTTGGTGTTCTTTCCTTACTGCATAAGTGGAGAAAATTACTTCCTCTAAAATGTTTTTAAAAAGTGGCATTTCAATTTCTTGGGATTCAAATGAGTTCGGAAAAGGTTTGCAATAAATCATTTCATAAAAAGTTTCAAAACTTCCTGCTGCACCAATTAAAATGGGAGTTTTGATCGCCTCTACAAAACTTCCGGCGTGGTCATCCAAATATTTTTCTATATTTTTAATTTCTTCATCACGCAAAGGATCGGACAGTTCAAATAGCTGATAAATGCGTGATATTCCGATATTAAATGACATCAAATCAATAATTCCATGCTGATCGGCAAAGATTAATTCAGTGCTTCCTCCACCAATATCCATAATTAGCGATGGCTCAGAAAAAGAATGTGCGGACGCAATTCCCTGGTAAATAAAATTAGCCTCTTGAATTCCATCAATGATAGTGATATTAATTTGATGAAGGGCATTTGCCTTTTGAATTAAGTCAACACCATTAGCAGCACCTCGAATTGCTGACGTTCCTATTGCGCGAATTTCAACTGCACCGTAATTAACACAACTTTCTTTAAATCTTTCCAAGCAATCCAAAGCACGTTGCAATGCGTCGGGTGCAATAAAACCTTCATTTATCCCCCCCTTTCCGAGCATCACTCCCTCTTTTTCTTGATGAATAAGAGTTAACTTCCCATCAATTACATGGCAAATCGACAAACTAAAGGTATTCGTACCCAAATCAACAGCAGCAATAATCACCCTAAGTTTTTTTTAACCATTGAAAAATGTTTCGCCATGTCAAGCGATGCCCCGAACTTAAAATTCCATTTTTAAATAATCTTGCAGCCACTTGTAAAAAAAATAAAGCATTTGCCACTAATAAAAAGAGTGAAAAAACAAGCTGAAAAAATCCGCTAGTAGAAAGTCCATTAGAAACCTTAATCAAGGCAACCATTGCAGCTGTAAATGGGAAGTAAGTAAAAAATACCGCCATCGAGGACTCTGGCGCATATATTGTTTGAAATCCGGCATAAAAAGATAAAAGTAGCAGAAGGAAAATCGGAATAATAAACTGTTGTCCATCGCTTTCTGAACCTGCAGTTGCGCCAACAGCCATGAAAAATGCAGCATAAAAGAAATAAGATGCGAGAAAAAAAATAAGAAAAACAGGAATCATAACCCCATAATTAATTCGATGATAAATTAAGTCAATAAATGCATTGTAGCGCGTCAGCGATGAATTAGCAAGAATGTCATTTTTCACTGATTCGGCGTATTGTAGACCCTTGTAATTTTCAGCATCAAAAATATCTAAGAAAACAAACTCCTTTAAAATCAATAGGCCGATGACAATAACGAAAGACCAAATCATTAACTGCAAAAAAGCAGCTAATCCAATTCCCATTATTTTACCGAGCATCAATTCCTTAGATCGCACACTGGCGAGTAACACTTCCACTACCCGATTACTTTTATCTTTAGAAGTACTGCGAAGAATCGTCATTCCAAAGAAACCAATAAAAAACAAAATTAGTACGCCAAAAAATACACCTACCCATCCTTTTTCGCTTTCCGCCTGATTTTTAGGATCGTAAACATCGAGAAAATCAACGTTTAAAGGCTGCTTTATTTGACGGTATTTATCGATACTTAAATCTGTAAATTGATCGATCATTTGCTCTTCTAGTCGTCGCTCCAACTCAAACTTAAGTTTTATTTTAATGTCGGTAGACGGACGCTCACGGTAAAAAAGCTTCACTGTTTTATTGCTAAGTATTTTCTCGTTAATCTCAACAAACGCGTCAAATTCACTAAAGCGACTCCCATCTCTAAACGCCTTGTAATCCAAATAAGTGGTATAAAAAGAATAGTTGATCGACTTCGTTTGATTAGACGTTATTTTATTATCAAACAAGTTTGTTGGGTCAGCTATGAGCACATTAATTGACTTTTTCCCTTCATCGCCAAACTTCAATAAAAAATAAGTAAATACAAGTATAATCAGTGGACCAATAAGCAGCATCCATTGATACGATTTACTTTTCCATCGTTCCAAAAATTCGCGCGAAGCAATCAACCAACTATTCCTCATTTTTCACCTCCTCTTTTGCTATCAAATCCAAGAAAACCTCTTGCATAGTTGGCAGCCGTCTTTCGATTGACTCCAAAATTAACTTATCCATTAAATTTGTTGCTAAGTCGTTAAAAGTACGTTTTCCACGTTGCCTAACGATAATTTCGTAGCGATTTTCACCAATTTCTCGCGAATCAATGAGTTCAAATTCTGTCCATAGCGCATTAGCCAGCGCAATCATATTTCCACCAAAGCGCACGACAAACTCGCCGTTATTTGATTGTTCCCTTAAACTACTTACCTTTCCGACAGCAATTAAATTTGATTTGTGCAAGAGCGCAACGTCATCACAAATTTCCTCGACACTTTTCATATTGTGGGTGGAGAGAATGATTGTTTTTCCTTCGTCGCGCATACTTTTCAATTCATTTAAAATCAAGTCAACATTTAGCGGATCAAAGCCAGAAAGCGGTTCATCAAGAATTAGGTAAGTTGGTTGATGCACAACGGCTGCTATAAACTGAATTTTTTGAGCCATTCCTTTCGAAAGCGCTTCAATATTGGTTTTCGCCCACGAGGCAATATCAAATTTATCGAGCCAAAATTGAGCACTACGCTTCGCATCTTGTTTAGTCATTCCCCTAAGTCGCGCCAAAAAAACCAAGGTATCGATTACATTCATTGATTTATACAAACCTCTTTCTTCGGGCAGGTAGCCAAAATCTTTCCAATGCGCGTTATTAAGTAATTTCCCATCTACCTGAACATTCCCTTTATCAGCGACCAGAATTTGATTCAAAATCCTGATAAGTGTTGTTTTACCGGCACCATTAGGACCTAGTAATCCATAGATTTGGCCTGTATTTATGGACAAAGAAACATCTGAAAGGGCAGCCTTTCGATTAAATGACTTCGATAATTCAGTGATGTTAATCATTAAAGTAAAATTAAAAATATAATTCAGCGCTGCATGCAAGCGACTAAAAATTTAATGACCCAAAAGATTTAGTAATGCACTTATTTTGAAAAAATGGCCCACTTGTACTTCTTCATTACAATATAAAAGAACAAGCATAACATTACTGACGCCATCAAAATCCCAGTTACACCATTACCGGGTGGATGATTATCTTTTAAAATTGCGTCCGTTTGAAAAGCCTGCCAATCTGAAGTAATTAACAGCGCGGTAATTAAATTATTTGCAGCGTGGAAACCCATTGCTAACTCTAAACCTGAATCATAGTAAACTATAAAACCAAGAACTACACCAACAGCCACGTAATATATCAAAATGTGATACCCCATTTTAAGAATTTCCGGATTGGCAATGTGCATCATTCCAAACATAACACCACTTGTAAGTATGGCAGTTATGTAGCTGCCTGTTCGTTTTTTAATTCCCTGCAGTATATACCCTCTGAACAGTAATTCTTCAGTAGTTGTTTGGATTGGCACGATGAGCAATGCTAAAAAAAATAAAGGTAGAAATCGTTGTAAATTAAAAATAATTTCAAAATCGCGGTGCAAGAGCAACTCTATTAAAGTAACACCAACAACCATGACACCCCACAACGAAAACGCGAAATAAGAACGTTTCCAATCAATTTTTTCACGAGAAGTAAAAATGGCAACTAAGGGAAGTTTATGAATTTTGTAAAGGCAGCCAATCAGCGCTGCAAACACAAAAATAAAGGGCAGTAACAGCCACAATAAGAGCCTATTTTTGCCGAGTAATAAGGAGAGATTCTTTACGTAATCATTGCCAATAATTTCGTAATCTGGAAAATTGAAAGCTAAATCAATGTATAAAATGGAACTTCCCACAAAATAGGCGAAAAAGACTAAGGTTAAACTGAGCAATACCTTATTTGTATCGAACTTCCCTTTATTCCAAAAATCTATAAAATTCATGAAGAAAACATATCTCTCATCCGTTTGAAAAATCCGGGGTCTTTGGTTTCCGCATTAGGAGAAAAATTTTCACTCTGCTTCAGCTTCTCCAACATTTCTTTTTCCTCCTTGCTAATTTTAACTGGTGTCCAAATGTGAATATGTACAAACTGATCTCCAGTTGCATACCCTTGTACACTTGGCAGCCCCTTGCCTCTCAATCGCAATACTTTTCCGCTTTGCGTACCTGCATCAATCCTAATTTTTGCTTTTCCATTAATAGTTGGAACCTCAATCGTTTCACCAAGTACGGCATCTACAAAATTAACAAAGGCATTGTAATGAATATTTTCACCATCGCGTTTTAGATCACTATGCTCAATTTCTTCAATAACAACAATTAAATCACCGTTAACGCCATTGAAAGGTCCGGCATTTCCTTTGCCTTGAACACTTAGTTGCATTCCTTCCTCCACACCCGCTGGAATTGCTATTTCTATTGTCTCTTCTTGTTTTCTAAGTCCATTAGAATCCGTATCACTCGGCTTTTTATCGATTAACTTTCCTGAACCCTGACAAACGTGGCAGGTTGATTGGGTTTGCATAGCACCTAAAAAAGTTTGTGCAACCCTCGTAGTTCTTCCTTGTCCGTTACAAGTAGCACAGGTCTTGAAAGTAACCCCATCCACCGCAACTAACTTTTGAACCTTTATTTTTTTTGAAACCCCGTTAGCAATTTCTTCAAGCGTAAGTTTCATTTTAACACGGAGATTGGACCCTTTAACCATTCGGCTATTGCCACCACCTCTACTTCCACCGAAACCACCTCCAAAACCACTACTTCCAAACACATCTCCGAACTGCGAAAAAATGTCGTCCATATTCATACCACCGCCACCACCAAAACCACCTTGTCCCATTCCTGCGTGACCGAAACGATCGTATTGTGCTTTTTTCTCGCCGTTACTCAATACCTCGTATGCAGCCGCCGCCTCCTTAAATTTTTCCTCAGCACTTGCGTCGTCTGGATTTTTATCGGGATGATATTGAATAGCTAATTTGCGATAAGCTTTTTTTATTTCGCTTTCGTCAGCCGATTTAGATACCCCAAGAACTTCGTAATAATCTCTTTTTTGACTCATTTATATTTTTTTACTGTCCAACAAGCACCTTGGCGAATCGAACTACCTTATCATTTAACAAATAACCATTTTCCACCACCTGAACTACTTTTCCTTTCAGGTCGGCATCTTCAACAGGTAAATTACCAATAGCTTCATGCAATTCGCTGTCAAAAGGTTGGTTTTTACAATCCATTTTCTTAACACCTTTAGCCTCAACAATACCATTAAATAGGTTAAAGATTAAGGAGAAGCCTTCTTTCACCACGTTAATATCCGTTGCATTGTTATTGTTCGCTATCCCACGTTCAAAATTATCTAAAATTGGCAATAAATCTTTCAATAAATTGGCATTCGCTGAAGAAATCAATTCTACTTTTTCTCTATTTGATCTTCTTCGGTAGTTATCAAACTCCGCATGAAGCCGCAAGTACCGATCATTCAACTCGTTGTATTTATTTTCCTCTTCTTCGACTGGATTCACATCCTCGGAGTTAGCCTCATCTGAGTCGGTATTTTCAACTCCGTCATTCGTTGCTGTAAGGTCAGGCTCCTTTTCGCTTTCTGGTTTCTTTTTATCTGTCATAACGTAATTTTTGATGTCTAAAATCAATTCAAAGATGTTGCCATTTTAACAAAAGCGACATCATGGCATACAAAACGATTTCAATGAGGTAAAAATGTCATAAAAACAGCTCACCTTCCCCTTATTGATTGTATTAATTTTTCCACTTTACTACGATCAATTTGCAAGATGGACTCAGAGAAATTCGATTGTTCGTCTAATAATACCTTTGAAGTTCCTGAAAAATGAATGGCATCAGGCTGTACTTCCGATACAATTCGATTTATATTACCCAAATTAACACCGCCACCAACCATAATTTCAATTCGTTTATTAGCATAGTGCATCATGTCAGTCAGCGTTGGTAAACCAAGATCAACAGAGGATGCTAATCCGGCAGTAAGCACTCGATTTATCCCTGAGTCAATTAACAATTCCATTGAATTTCTCCAATTAAAACTTTCATCAAAAGCACGATGAAAAGTGACTTGCATCTCTTTGGCTGCCTCTTTCATTCTCAGCACGGTATTAGTATCAATTTGACTATTCGTATTTAAAGCACCGATGACAACACCTTTTACGCCGCGTGTTCGACATACTTCAATATCATTAAGCATAACTTTTATTTCCTCTTCTGAATAAACGAATCCACCTGCTCTCGGCCTTATTAGTACATGAACTTCCAATTCTTTTGAAAGTGCCAATTCAATTAAACCAAAGGAAGGGGTCGTTCCACCTTGCTCCAAATTTTGACAAAGTTCTATTCGATCAATCGCCAATTCCTTGACAATATGAAGTGCATCAACGGAGGCAGCACAAAGTTCTATTTTCATAATTTTCAGCTAAACGTGTACAAAGATGCCAAAAAATATCCAACTAAATGGAAGCAATTTTCACTCACTTTTCCTTATATTTGCAACAGAAAAATAGCCAATGACCCTAGATAAAACCTCGCTTCCCCCTATTGATTTCGACACCTTCCGTAAAGAGGTGTTAGCAGATTATCAATTGGCTTGTGAATCGCGAGAGGCTTCATTACTCGGCAGAAAAGAAGTGTTAATGGGCAAAGCTAAATTTGGTATTTTTGGTGATGGCAAAGAAATTGCGCAAATCGCCTTAGCGAAACAATTCAAAAATGGTGACTTTCGATCAGGTTATTACCGAGATCAAACGCTTATGATGGCCATTGGTCAACTGAGTTTAGAAGTTTATTTTGCTGGCCTTTACGGGCACCCTGATTTAGCACTCGAACCTCAGTCTGCAGGTAGACAAATGGGTGGTCATTATGCAACACGAAGTATTGATGAAAACGGAAATTGGGTTAACCTTATGGAACAGAAAAACAGTTCCGCAGACATATCCCCAACCGGTGGACAAATGCCACGACTATTGGGCTTAGCGCTTGCTTCTAAAGTTTATAGAAATAATACGATGCTTTCTAGTGACGAGCGATTTAAACATTTTACTGATAAAGGCAATGAAGTGGCGTTTGGAACGATTGGCGATGCCTCGACCTCCGAAGGACCATTTTGGGAAACAATCAATGCCGCAGGTGTGCTTCAAGTACCCATGGTAATGTCAGTTTGGGATGACGGATTTGGTATTTCTGTACCGCGCGAATTTCAAACTACAACAGGAAGCATCTCTCAAGCGCTGGCAGGGATGAAACGTACATCAGCGTATGACGGATATGAATTATTTGAAACCAAGGGATGGGATTATGCAGACCTTTGCGCCACCTACGAAAAAGCAGTCAATTTATCGCGTAATGAGCACGTTCCTACATTTGTACATGTAAAGGAAGTAAATCAACCTCAAGGCCACTCCACATCAGGATCTCACGAACGTTACAAATCCGCCGAAAGATTGCAATGGGAAAATGACTTTGACTGCATTGCGAAGTTTAAGGAATGGATTCTCAATTTTAATGTAGATGACCTAACGCTTGTAACCAATGAGGAAGAACTAATCGCCATACAAGTTGATGCAAAGAACAAGGTGCGTCAGGCAAAAAACACCGCTTGGACAAATTACACACAAAGCATTCAAGCAGACTTAAAAGCATGTCTTTCTCTACTCGAAAAAGTTTTAAGTAAAACCAATGAAAAAGAGAGCGTTCAAGCAGAAATTACTCAATTAACAAAAGCATTAGAACCGGTTCGAAAAGACATACTATCGGGCGCGCGAAACGTGCTTCGTATTATACGAAAAGAAGCAAGCGACGAAAAAATAGAACTCGCAAATTGGATTAAAGCACAGATAACATTAAATGAAGAACGATACAGTTCTTTTCTTTATTCACAATCTGACCAAGCTGCAACTAATATATTAGCTGTTGTGCCCGAATACGCAAATGAAATCAATTTAGAGGATGGAAGAATAATTCTACGTGAAAACTTCAATAAATTGCTCGAAAATCATCCTGAAATGTTGATTTTTGGAGAAGACGCAGGTAAAATTGGTGGTGTAAATCAATCTTTGGAAGGTCTGCAAGATAAATTTGGAGCTATTCGGGTATTCGACACAGGTATTCGCGAATGCACTATAATTGGACAAGGAATAGGAATGGCCATGCGTGGACTGCGTCCTGTTGCCGAAATACAATACCTGGACTATTTACTTTACGCGATTCAAATTTTGTCAGACGACCTCGCAACACTACAATACCGTACAAAAGGTGGGCAAAAAGCACCACTAATAATTAGCACGCGCGGTCACCGATTGGAGGGAATATGGCATAGTGGTTCACCCATGGGGATGATTGTCAATTCGTTGCGTGGCATGCATGTTTGCGTTCCAAGAAACATGACCAAAGCCGCAGGATTTTACAACACACTCATGGCAGGAGATGAACCCGCCTTAGTTATTGAGCCCTTAAATGGCTATCGTACAAAAGAACGAATACCAAGTAATTTAGGCTTATTTAGAGAGCCATTAGGTGTACCAGAAATCGTAAGGCAAGGGAAAGATTTAACCTTGGTTTCTTATGGATCAACCTTTAACCTTTGTGAAATTGCAGCAGAAAGCCTAGCTCAAATGGGTATAGAAATAACATTAATAGATGTTCAAACGCTTTTACCATTTGATGTGAATCATTTAATTGTTGATTCTTTGAAAGAAACGAGTAGATTATTGATCGTCGATGAAGATGTAAGCAGCGGTGCAACAGGATTTATATTAGATAAGATCTTAGTTGAACAAAAGGGCTACTTTTATTTGGACAGCGAGCCAAGTACCTTGAGTGCAAAAGATCATCGACCTGCCTATGGTACAGACGGTGATTATTTCTCAAAACCAAGCATCCACGACATAGTGGAGAAAGTGAATGCAATAATGTCGGAATCAGATTCTGCACAATTCCCCCCTATTTATTAACTCATTTCAATGACCCCAGCAGACTACCTTGCTACCTTTGAAGTGAACAAAGAGGCAAACTCAACTTATTCATTAGAATTTCAAGAATATATTTTGTTGAACAAAAGTCGATTTAAACGATGGACAAAATTAGGAAGTATTCGGCAAGACCTTGCTGAACTCATCAAATCCATAAATGAAACACAGTATTGGATAATAATAACCGAACCCTGGTGTGGAGATGCTGCACAAACCTTACCTTTTTTATTCAAGCTCGCTGAAATGAATACGCATATTCATGTGGTTATTCAACTTAGGGATGTTGACTCAGAAATTGATGCTTACCTGAGTAAAGGAAAAAAAAGTATTCCTAAACTGATCGCAAGAAATAAACAGGGTGCTGATTTATTTCACTGGGGACCAAGACCTAAAAAATTAGAGTTATTAATTTCTTCTCAAAAGAAAAAAAGTGAAACAAAGGAAGCGCTTAAAATCAGTGAACAAAAGTGGTACAACGAAGATAAAGGTCAATCTTTACAAATAGAACTTCTAGAGCATCTTCTGACTAATCGAACTTAATATCGAATGGCAGGCGCATTTGGATACCCATTCGGCCTTCGATTAATTTAATTTGCTCGTAATAAGCGAGTAAATCAGCAGGAATAGAGTTTTGCTTCAATTTCACCTCTGCATCCTCCGTTTCTTGCTCAACTAATTTAAAGATACTCGTTAATTTATCCTCCTTAACCAGTGGGTAATAAATAACTTTTGGCGCATCAATTTTCGCCAATTTCACTGCGTAATTTGTAGCATCCTGCAAAGAGCCCACTTCATCCACTAGTCCAATTGAAAGCGCATCCTCGCCGGTCCACACACGCCCACGAGCAATTTGCATTACCCGTTCTAGCGATAGCCTTCTTCCTTCGGAAACGCGTTTAAGAAACTGACTGTAGATAACATCAACTTCACCTTGAATTCGCGATAACTCTTCTGGTGTTAACTTTTTATTAAGCGAAAGTACGGCATGTGAATTCGTACCAACACGGTCAAAATTAATTCCAAGCTTATTTTCAAACATCTTTCCAGTATACGGAATCATTCCGAAAACCCCAATCGAACCGGTAATGGTTGTCGCTTCGGCAAATATCCGAGTGGCTGGCGTTGCAATATAGTAACCACCAGAAGCAGCAACATCGCCCATGGAAACAATCACTTTTTTAAGCTTATTCGTCAAAAATACTTCTCGCCAAATCTCTTCGCTCGCAAGTGCACTACCACCGGGACTATTAATTCGAAAAACGACTGTTTTTATGGCTGTATTATTTCTAACCTTTTGAAATAAGCGACAAATTTTTCGAGAGGCAATGCCATCACCATCGCGACTCACGTCACCTTCGGCAGTTATTACAGCCACATTGGCATTTTGCGCCTGAATTAAAATTTGATCATCAAAAAAAGCATTTTTTGCGTATTCTTCGAAAGCACATAGCGATAAATCCTTGGTCTCCGAAACGTTCATTTTTTTCATAAGACACGCCATTAGCTCATCACGGTATTGCAATGAATCAATCAATTTGAAATTTTTCGCATGTTCCGAACTAGTTACTTGAATAGAATCGGCCATGCTGTTAAAACTAGTACTCACTATTCCTCGTGAATTAGCCATTTCAGCGCACATGTTTTGCCAAATCGATTGGAGAAAGCGTTCTGACTGAACCCTACTCGAGTCACTCATATTCGTTCTAAAAAATGGCTCAACGGCACTTTTAAAGTCATTGTTAGATCCACGAACAATCTCCACTTCAATTTCCAATTTATCCAATAAATTTTTAAAAAACATCATTTCACCTCCTAAGCCATTTAATTGAAAAGCAGAACTTGGAAAAGCATATACTTCTTTTGCGACAGAACCCACGTAATATGCTTTTTGAGAAATCATTTCTCCCGAAAAATAAGTGACAACAAATTTTCCTGATTGTTGAAAATCTGCAATTGACTTGCGCAACGCTTGTGCACTCGAAAAACCACATTGAATATCACCAATATCAATAAATAACCCTTTGATTTTATTGTCTGTTTTTGCTTTATTAAGTCCATAAACTAAACTAGAAAGGCCATTTGTTTCATTCAAATTAAAACTCGCCACATCAAAGGAAGAATTTCCATTATCCTGAATTGGGCCTTCTAAGGTCATGTGTAAAATTGCGTTATCATTTATTGCAAGTGGCTCAGGACCGAACTCGCTAAACGAGCCAATGATTCCACCTAGTACAATAAAAAAGAAGAACATAGCAACAGCAGATGCGATAATTACGGCTAAAAAGCTAGGCCAAAATACTTTAGAAAAAGACCATTTATTTTCTGTCATAGGAATTATTTTAATAATTTTTTCAATAGTAACGGTTTTGCAAGGGGATTAAACTTGAGTGTCAATCGAATTTCGTTCGTGTAATTATCGAATAAATTAGCACCCATGTTAGCAGAACGCCAAAGCGGAAAATACAAACCAACTACATTTCCAAGTTTAATACCTACACCTGTATTTACATATAAATTCAACGGAACGGCACCCACATCAACAAATCCTACAAAGCAATTTGGTTTAATAGGCAATTGAAAGGTGGTATTTACAGCCACCATCCAAGACTTAGAATAGATTAAGGCATTACTTCGAAAACCACCCATATTTTCGTCGCGTTGTATACTTGTATTTGAAAATCGATCAAAATAATAATTTTCCAAGAAATTATCTTGTATTCCACTCGCACCAGACAGCGCCATAAAGTACTTTTCTTGGTTGCTCCAAGTGAGCGATTTTTGGGAAATATTATAGCCCGCGTAGGTTCTAATTTTCACCCATCGATTCATTTTATTTCTTAGGTACTTGAATTCAAAATTACTCGCCATAGAAAGTCTAAGGACATTATCCTCCTGATTCGTATTACTCACAAACTCAAGTCTCGACTCATTAAGGTAACGGTAATCCGATTTATTTTTTTGATAATTGTACTCGATGAAAGCACCAAAATTATTCTGGGGATTAAGAAATTCCCTGTACTGACGAAGTAAACCTTTAACGGTTAGTGCCCTTCCAACAGACTTAGCGGCATTTTTCGCTAAATCAAGCGTTAAGTAAGGATTTAATCCCACAAAATATTCCCCTGGAGGCGTATTGTCTAGCTTGGAGGATGAAGTTGAAAAGGATTTAACAGAAAGTCCAATTTTAGCGACATTAATAAAATTACGAGGGAAAATAGCGTGTGATATTTCTGCAATACCTGTCATTTTTCGTCCATTAAAAGCATACATTGGCGCAATAAAATACTGCGTTGGCTTAAGCGGCACTCCCAAATTATGAAATGCCAAACCTAACATCACCCCATCGTTTACGTTCCACCCTGCTGCCGGCAACCAAAAAATACTATTTTTAGCAGATTCATTGTCACCTGTAGCAAACTCAAATTTTATTGGCTCCCGTTTTTTAAACAGCAAGCGGTTTGAAAAATACGTATTATTCGACCTATTAACCTCAGGAATATCTTTTGAAGCATCAATGGCGATGAACGTAAATTCGGAAGGATTGGATTTGATATTAACTTCTTCTTGTCCTGGCTCTAACCAAACTGTTTCGATTAATAAGGTATCTTTAAAAACATTTAATTCTATTGGACCATTGACTTGACCAACATTTTTTACTTTCACCAATGTCCCTACTTTCGAAGGCCTTGCACTAACAATTTTATAATCAATGTGCCTTGTCGTTTGAATTAAATCATTGAAAAACCACGATAGGTCCTTTTTGGTATTTATTTCAAAAATTGTTTGTAAATCTTTTGGCTGCGGATGGCGAAATTTCCAAGTGTCAAAATAAAGATGCATGGCTTGGTCAAAAGATGCATCGCCAAGATAGTCTTTTAAGTAATAAAAAACCAATCCCGTCTTTTGATACATAATTAATCCATAATTAATGGAAGAGAATTCCTCAGAGGGAGTTTCAATTGGCTGATCTAATGCCAAAGATGCTAGTGTGCGATAACTTAAATCGCCCTGATCGTGGTAATTTAAGTCATTAAAATGAAATTTTCCATTCAAGACCATATCGGACAGTCTTTTATTATTTGGGTATTTGGTCTGAATGTAGCGAACTTCATTAAGTGTATTTAATCCCTCATCCATCCAACCGTGTAAGCGCTCGTTGGACCCTAAAATTCCATAGAACCAATTATGACCTACTTCATGTACAATTACCACTTCCAATTCTTCCTTAGACCTCGCGTTACCAATAACGGTTATCGTAGGATACTCCATTCCACCACCTGCGCTAATTGTTCCATCAATTGCCGTAACATTGTTGTAGGGATAATCGCCATTCCAAAGCGAATAATAATAGGTTCCATCATTAATGTACTCGATCGCATTTTGCCAATACAAGGTATTATGAGGGACGAACATAGCCCACGACGTCACTTTTCTTTTCGAAGCTGGTAGCTCAACTTCACCTTTGAGAACGGCAAATCGCTTATCAGCAAACCAAGCAAAATCGTGTACCATATCTTGACGATACCGAAGTGTTTTTTTCTCTACATCAGAATCCGGAAATATAGTTGAACCAGAAATGCCCTGTTTCGTTTGTAAAAGTAGAGGAATATTTTTCAAGGTAGCGACCGCAAGGGAATCCAAAAAATCTTTCTCTGACTGAGTCACTAAATCACCGGTTGCACCTAGGACATAATTCTTTGGAACGGTAATACTTACATCAAAGGAACCAAATTCTGAGTAAAACTCCCCTTGATTTAAGTACGGCATAAAGTTCCAACCATTGCTATCATAAACAGCCGGTTTTGGATACCATTGTGTAATTTGATACGATTGTTCAATGTGACCAAGTCTAGAAATCGAACCAGACGGAATTTTCACTCTAAAGGGAGTCGAAATGGTAATTTGTTGGTTCGGCTTTAGTGGTTTAGCTAAAATTAAATAACAAACATCAGAATGATCAGCATCAAATTCCCACATCACTTTTTCACCATCGACTTTAAAATCCAATGAATCGATTCCTCCTCTATTTTTTTGTGGACCAAAAAACAATTCTTTATTTCCCGTTTCATACAATTGCTTTGCAAGTGCAGAAGTTCTATCCCGGTAGGCATTCGGCCAAAGATGAATATAAATACGAGTTAATTCATCGGGCGAATTGTTGCTGTATTTGATTGACTCAAAAGCGGATAGCACGTGGTCTACATCATTTAAGGACACGTTAATTTCATAATTCACCTCTTGTTGCCAAACATTTTGAGCAATTAGGTGAGAGGAAATTCCAATAAAACAAAAAAGAACAACAAGAAAACGCATAAAGAAGTTAAATCACAAATATAGGCATTTATGCTAGATATAATTATTCCCTAAGCCTTCTATTTAAGCAATACAATTCTATCAACGATGTAATTAATTTGAAATAATTAATCGTTTTACTATGCTTGATTTTTCATTCTCAATACGAACTACATAACAGCCCGGGAGCAAGTTCGAAGCATCTACCACAACTGATTTACCATTAATCAGCACTTCGAACACAATTTTACCACTTAAATCCAATAGAAATAATTTGCTGTTAGCTAATTCTGCTTGTAAGTCCAAGATAAATAAACCATTGCTTGGATTCGGATACAAATTCACATTTATTTCAGCAAGTTCAAGAACTGATAAGTAATTGTCTACACCGTCACAGTTTTCATCGATTCCATTGTCAAGGATTTCAGTTGCACCAGGATAAATAGTAGAATCAGCATCATCACAGTCTCCACCAACTAATACATATCCTACCCCTGGATCCTCACACAAACTTTCTCCAACACCCGTTCCAAAGTTGTCATTATCAGCATCCACAAAATAGGTATTGAAAATTAATCCTTCATCGTTCACACCGTTACAGTTATTATCGAATCCGTCACATATTTCAGTTGCACCAGGAAAAATAGTAGAATCTGCATCATCGCAGTCACCACCAATAGTTACCGTATTTGCTGGTTGAACACATTGCTCTACCCCAGTAGCGTCATCACCAAAACCATCTCCATCAGCATCCACATAGTACATGTCCACTAAATTCAACTGGTTATTTGTATCGTCGCAATCAAAGCCGTTTATGGCTGTTCCAGGAGGCTGAAGACAGCCTGTAACAAAGTTGTTTGGATTCCCATACCCATCCATATCAAAATCTACAAACCAAACTGTTAATGGATTAATTAATGAATCAAGGTCATTACAATCCGTGTTATTAGCAACATAATTAGCTGGTGCCGAACAAGCTAACAAAGAAACAGCTGCATCGCCGTATCCATCACCATCTGCATCAGCATAAAATAACTGAGGTAATATAGGCGTAGTACTTCCATACAAACTCACGTTGTCCATTCGCCAAGTAGAGCCTGCAGCACCTATATTTGTTAAATAAATTCGGAAAGTAACTTGGCTTATTCCTGAAAACGAAATTGGAAGAGCAACCGTATCGTCAAGCATCACATTTCCATTATTACCTGACAAACCTGAACCAATATTTGTGGTAAAATTGTCTAAACTAGCACGTAAAATCCAAGTAGGCGCTCCACCTGTAGCACTTGTTCGATGATTAAAAGCTACCGATGACAGATTTAGTGCAA
Source organism: Chryseobacterium gleum (assembly GCA_945888625.1). Lineage (GTDB taxonomy): Bacteria > Bacteroidota > Bacteroidia > Flavobacteriales_D > Crocinitomicaceae > UBA952. Next base: position 19,761 of record CAMDAH010000003.1, on the reverse strand, counting down.
CACAAGTGTCTGCCACAATGGAAAATTCATTGTATTGATTTAAGTCAATTGTATTGGATTGATTCCACGTTGAAGCACTAAATACGTTTGCTGTAGGTGAACACGTAACCCCCATATTGGTAAATGGAGAAAACAAGGCATTTGGCGGTTGTGCCGTTACAAGATTACTCGTTACAGGGCAATTCGCTGCTGCTGTAAATTCGTAAAGACCAATCATCAAGGGAACTGCAGGTGCGTCAACTCCATCACAATCTTCATCGATGCCATTTCCAGGAATCTCTATTGCACCCGGATAAACTGCATTATTTAAATCATTGCAATCCGTATTGTTAGTTACATAACCAACAATTGGGTTACAGCCAATTTGAGAAACTGCTGCATTTCCAAACCCATCACCATCAAAATCTTGATAATAAGATAAGGAGGAAACCACTGCTAAATTTAAGGTTATCGCACTATCACAACCGTTAACGTTTGTAGTGAGTTGTGAGTAAGTGCCTGTAGTCGAGTATGTTTGTCCATTGAGTGTGTAAGGTCCACAATTATTTACAGTTAAAACAGCACTTGATGTATTGTTAATCGTAAGGTTTAGGTTAATGATGCTGTCGCAACCTTGACTGTTTGCGTTGGGTAATGTTTGAACAAAATTTCCGGTTGTATTGTACGTTTGCGCATTCAAGGTATAGGACGTACAAGCTGTTGCAGAAATGCTATTGTAGGTAACACATGCAATAGCTCCCGCTGGAGTAACAGATGCCCAAGTGTTACCTGCCCTTATTTCATCTATTTCCAAAGTACCTGTTCCTGCTAGGGCTGTTCCACTTTGACGCAAATAAATAGAAGCCAAAGCAACCATCGCATTACTACCTGAGGAATTAAGTATAGTTGACACAGGCTCTATTGAACCTGGGGTTGGGTTAATCCACATGGAAGATGCAATTGGACTAGCACCAATGTTTAATTTAACTACTACAAAGACAGTCGTACCACAAGGATATTCTGTCGGGTTCCAAGTTGTATTTGTTCCTCCGCCGCTGTTGTTCGTTAATCCAAGGACAAAGGAGTTTGGGGTTGATCCAGCTTTAATAAATACTCGAGCTCCAAGCGATGTTACTGGTGAACCAGCAGTTGCTCCAAGGCCAATAAAATAATCTCCAGCATTGGCATTAATATGCAAACCCGCAGTTGTTGGAACATTTAACAAAAAAGAATAATAAGCACTGGTCCCGAGATTAACTACCGCTTTATTGACATCTTCCGAGTTACCTGCTATCAATTGAACACGGTTTCCAATTGGAGCCACTAAATTTAAAAAAGACAAGCTATTCCCATTATTAGAAGGTGAATTTATTGTCTGTACTTGTCCAGGCGTTGTTCCTGAATGGGTTGTCCAGCCGTTGGCGTTAGCAGCACCCAAAAATGAAAAAGTTTCTATAATTTGCGCAAATGAAAGCGATAAAAACAAGGAGGCGGTTAAAGTAATTACATATTTTTTCATGTTATTTTTTTTTATGTAAAATTAACTAAATCATGAACTATAATGTGAACATAACATTAAAAAAGGCGACTAAAATCCGCCTTTTTTGATAAATTTACAAGAAAGAAAAAATTAAGATTGAGTTGCTTCCTCTTCTCTAACCGGTCTTTCTAAAAGTACCTTTCGGGACAATTTCCATTTCTTAGTTTTTGGATCTTTACCAATTACTTTGAAATCAATCATATCTCCTTCTTTACAGACATCTTCCATTTTTGCTACTTTCTCCCAAGAGAATTCAGAAATATGGATTAAACCATCTGTACCAGGAAGTATTTCAACAAAACAACCAAACTCCTTAACGGATTTCACTTTACCATGATACGTTGCACCGTCCTCTACTTGAGGTGGAAAAGCGATTGATTTTATTCTACGAACCGCTTCGTTCATATCGTCTCCATTGTTGGAAAGAATTTGTACGCGACCTTCTGTAGACGGTAATTCCTCGATTGTAATTATTGTTTTTGTTTCTTTTTGCAAACCTTGAATGATTTTTCCTCCAGGGCCTATTATCGCACCAATCATGTCGTTAGGCACAATAAATGTTTCAACTCGTGGCGTCTGTGGCTTTAATTCAGCACGAGGTGCCGGCATTGTTTCAATAATTTTATCAAGTATATGAAGACGACCTGCTTTTGCTTGCTCCAACGCTTGGATTAGCACTTCGTAAGGCAAACCATCTACTTTGATATCCATCTGACAAGCGGTGATACCTTTAGCAGTACCCGTCACTTTGAAATCCATATCACCTAAATGATCTTCGTCACCTAGAATGTCAGAAAGAATGGCAAATTTACCTTCATCGGCAACAAGTCCCATTGCTATTCCCGAAACAGGCGCTTTAATTTGAATTCCACCATCCATAAGCGCTAAAGTACCTGCGCAGACAGTTGCCATTGACGATGAGCCATTGGATTCCAAAATATCAGAAACAATTCGAATTGTGTAAGGATTATCATCAGGAAGAACCGGCTTAAGCGCACGTAAAGCTAAGTTACCATGTCCAATTTCTCGTCGAGAAGTTCCTCTTAAAGGCTTCGCTTCACCCGTTGAAAACGGCGGGAAATTATAATGCAACATAAAACGCTCTGTTCCTTTAAATGTAGCACCGTCAATTAATTGCTCATCCATTTTTCCACCCAAGGTTAAGGTAGTTAATGATTGCGTTTCTCCTCTAGTAAATACAGCAGAACCGTGAACCATCGGTAAATAATCTACCTCAGCCCAGATAGGACGAATTTCATCAAACTGACGACCATCCAAACGCTTACGATCATTTAACATTACCCAACGTACCGCTTTCTTTTTAACTTCAGAAAAATAAGGTGAAATGAATTTTCCAATTACAGCTAATTCTACATCGGAATAACTTGCTTTAACCTCGGATTTAATTGCATCAAACAATTCAGTACGCTTCGCTTTATTCGCCAAGCCCATTCTCGCTACATCTTTACATTTTTCCATAGCCAATTCATACACCTTTGCTTTTACTGCCACATCGTGTGACTCGTGCGAATACGTGCGCTTAGGCTGTGAAGTTGGAATTTCAGCAGCTAGATCTAATTGAAATTGACATTGCTCTTTAATGGCAACGTGTGCAATTTTGAACACCTCGATTAATTCATCTTCAGAAATTTCTTGCATTTCACCTTCCAACATGTTGATATCTTTCATGGTGCCTGCAATAACGATATCAATATCCGAAACAGCCATTTCAGCCATTGTTGGGTTTAATATATATTCACCGTCCACACGACCAACACGTACTTCAGACATTGGACCATTAAATGGAATATCAGAAACAGCGATGGCAGCAGAAGCAGCAAATCCGCATAAAGCATCCGGATTATTGATACCATCATATGACAATAATTGAATCATTAATTGAACTTCAGCGTGGTAATCATCAGGGAAAAGTGGTCGTAAAGCGCGATCCACTAAACGCATTACCAAAATTTCTGTTTCTGACGGTCTTGCTTCACGACGGAAAAACCCACCAGGAAAACGTCCTGCTGCCGAATACTTTTCACGGTAATCAACTGTTAAAGGAAGGAAATCAACTCCTTCTTTTGCTTCTTGAGAAGAAACGATAGTTGCCAACAACATCGTATCACCCATTCGAACGACAACAGCGCCATCCGATTGTTTTGCCAATTTACCGGTCTCAACGCTGATAGTTTTACCACCGGTGACCATTGACTTTTTAATTCCTATATTCATAGCTATTTATTTACTTAATTATTACACAAAAAAAGGACATACGACTAATGCCGAATGTCCCCTCCAATAAATTTGCACTTGTTTTGAATTAACGACGAAGTCCTAATTCTTTAACTAAAGCGCGGTATTTTTCGATATCTTTACTTTTCAAGTAGTCTAATAAACTTCTCCTTTTACCTACTAATAACTGCAATGAACGTTGTGTTCCAAAATCTTTTCGATTTTTTTTCAAATGCTCAGTAAGGTGACTAATACGATACGTGAATAATGCAACTTGACCTTCCGTCGAACCAGTATTCGTATCTGATCCGCCATGTTTAGCGAAGATTCCTTTTTTAACCTCTGGGTTTAAATACATGCCAATATTTAGTTAAATAATTATTATGTAAGCTTTCATACTTTATGAAAAACTTTTGCAAAGATAGGCATTGTTTTGAAAGGTGCAATAAAATAATTAAAAACCTTAAGAAATAAACGCCTATAAAAAAAGGATACCAGTACTATTTTTCTATCAGAATAGAACCCCACTTTTTACTTTTACTAATCTCGTTATGTATTATACCAAACGTTTTGCTCTTGTCATTTCGCGTTTACCGGGAGGACCAGGAAGTGATTCAACTCGAAATCCTACCGCTTTTAAGTCACGCTTAAATTGACCTTTTGCGCAATAGCTGACAAGAGTTCCACCTGTTTTTAAAAAATTATGCGCTTTCTCTAAAATAGCGTACTCCCACATTTCTGCCTGAGCGCGCGGACCAAAAGCATCAAAATAAATTAAATCAAAACACTGATCCGTTTCGAATACTTGAATTCTAGTATCTATTTTAGTAAGACTGAAATGGGCAGACACTTGATTTTCTTTCCTCCAGGCTGATTGGATGATTGTTTGATTCAAAAAGATGGAATGCTCACCTATTTGCGAAGGATAATCTAATTCGAAACAAATTGCCGTACTTAGCGGAAAAGCTTCGAGCGCCGTGTAATTTACACTAACCCTATTGTCTTCTGACCAACATCCGGTAAGTAGCGCATTTAAACCACTTCCGAAGCCAACTTCTAAGACATGAACCTCCCTCCTATCTTTTAGTAATTCAAGACCATGTTCTATGAACACGTGACGAGCTTCCCGCAAGGCACCATGAGTCGAATGATAGGTTTCATTTAATTCAGGGAGAAAAATAGTTTTTGAACCGTCCCCTGTAACACGAATTTCGTGAGTAATCATTCGTTAATTTTTCGTGCAATCATCAATCCATCGCGTATCGGGAATAATACCTCCTCCACTCGATCATCTTGGTGAACCAGCTGGTTGTATTCTCTTAGTAACAAGGTGTCTTTATCGTGTTGGGAGGGATCAATTACTTTTCCAGACCACAAAACATTATCAGCAATAATGTACCCACCAACTTTTACCATGGAAAATACTAAGTGATAATAATTGATGTAATTCGATTTATCGGCATCGATAAAGACGATGTCCCACTTTTCATTTAAAGCAGGAATAAGTTCCATCGCATCACCAATTAGGTAGTCTATTTGATGACTGTATGGAGATTCAGCAAAATAGCCCCTCACTCTTGAGGCTAATTCTTCGTTGATATCAATCGTTACTAATTTTCCATTAGGAGTTAATCCTTCCGCCAAACAAAGTGCCGAATAACCAGTATAAGTGCCAATTTCCAAGATTCTTTCAGGTCGAATCATCTTGGAAAACATGCTCAATACGCGTCCTTGAAAATGACCACTCAACATGCGCGGCTGTAAAACTTCCAAATGCGTTTCACGGTTTATTTTCTTTAACAAGTCACATTCATTTGCTGTATGCTCGCAAACGTATTTATCCAAAAGGGGATCGATGAATTCCATGTTTGTATTAATTTATACAAAAGAACAAAAAAACATGGGAACAAAAGCCGATTAATTACATTTTGAAAATCAAGATTATCACTTGTTAAGTACATTTAAATACTTAGTAATAGCAACAAAATTGATAAATCAAGTGAGACAATAAAATAACTTTGACAAACCAATTAAAGTATAAATTGTCAGCGACAATAATTACAGCTATTGAAAAATCAAGATAACACGATGGTTGAGCTTAACAAGGCGTGATCGGAGAAATGATTAGATTCCTCCTCTAAATCAAATTCTCCCCCGAAAACATGCGGTAACAATAAAGCTAATTTATCAGGATAAATACATGTATTAATTGCCCTACAATTTTTTCCAATGATAAAATCAATTTTTTCTTCTGTATTTGTTTTGACGTTTCGCGAAGTGAATTGAATAGAATCAGTTATGTCTTTATATCCTTTATTCAAAGTAAATAATTTACCAAAGAAATATTTATAATTATTATTTTCTTTGGGATTATCCGTGTTTAAATCGCCTGCAATTAGGACATTACCATTAGATGAAACGATGGTATTATAAAAATCATGATGTTTTTCGGCTTCTCCCCATGGTGCATGTACAGTGACAAAACATACTATTTCCTTTGACTGACTATGCAGAAATTCCATACTCAAAATGCCAGCTTCACTAAAATTTGCTGCTCTTGCAGAAGCTGGCTCCATAGTATCCTTTTTCCATAAAATTGCAAGACCTAAGTTCTTGTTCCTACAATGCCCATATTGAACGTAATAACCTAATTTTAGTATATTTGAATCAATCTCATTTCGCCAACCTTTGTCCACTTCTTGTAACAAAATTACATCTGGCATCAATTCTTTGATTCTGTCAATAAATTTTTTAGCACGTATTTCAAAATTGATACTCAATGCTAGAGTGGCATATTTTTCATAAGGACATTGAGCAAGTACATTGGCAGAAACTACGTTTATCATTGGAATTATAATTTAGGTGTTAACGGTTGATTAATTTTAATGATTCATATTAATTAAATTTACCATTTAATTTCGGAATTGTAATGCATCCAATGAAGTTTATTTCATAGTATTCTCTCCTTTAATTGCCGTGGTAAATTTCGCCTGTTTTGCTGCTATAATGTAAAAAAATAATTGGTTTACCCACTTCAATAATCAACAAGAGCAGCTTTCGCTTCTCATCACTCGACATTACAAGGAATTTTCTAACTTTGTAAGCATAAGTAAAAAGCAATGACCGTAACTGAAATAAGGCAGCAATTTTTTGATTTTTTTGAAAGCAAAGGACATAAAATTGTTCCGTCAGCGCCCATGGTTGTGAAAAATGATCCAACCTTAATGTTTACCAATGCAGGAATGAATCAATTTAAAGATTTTTTCTTGGGGTACCAAGTAGCAAGCGAAAAGCGGGTGGCTAATTCCCAAAAATGTTTGCGCGTATCTGGAAAGCACAACGACTTAGAAGAAGTGGGAGTTGATACCTACCACCACACCATGTTTGAAATGTTGGGGAATTGGTCGTTTGGAGATTATTTCAAAGAAGAGGCCATTTCTTGGGCTTGGGAATTATTAACAGAAGTATACAAAATTCCGAAAGATCAACTATACGTTACCGTTTTCGAAGGTGATGCCTCCGATAATGTACCGCGCGATGAAGAGAGTTATTGCATTTGGAAAAAATTTATAGCGGAAGACCGAATTATTTTGGCTTCTAAAAAAGATAATTTTTGGGAAATGGGCGATACGGGACCTTGTGGTCCATGTACCGAAATTCACGTGGATTTACGTGATGAAGCTGATAAAAAGAAAATGCCTGGTCGCGATTTAGTAAATAACGACCATCCACAAGTGATTGAAATTTGGAACAATGTTTTCATGCAATTCAATCGAAAAGCCGATAGTTCCTTGGAAAACCTTCCTTCTACGCACGTTGATACAGGCATGGGATTGGAGCGCTTAGCGATGGCACTTCAAGGAAAACAATCCAACTATGACACCGATTTATTTCAAACCTTGATTCAACACATGGTTAAGGTTTCTGGGATTCCTTATGGAAAATCGGAAGAAACGGACATTGCCTTGCGTGTGATTGCAGACCATGTACGAACCATCGCTTTTTCAATTGCCGACGGACAACTACCGGCCAACAACGGTGCAGGGTATGTTATCCGAAGAATTTTACGAAGAGCAGTGCGTTACGGCTACCAAACATTGGGATTAAAAGAATCTTTTTTGAGTGACTTATCGCTCGTATTATGTAAATTAATGGGAGATCCTTACCAAGAATTGATCGCGCAAAAAGACATCATTTCAAAAGTAATTCGCGAAGAAGAAAATAGTTTTTTTAGAACCTTAGAGCTCGGAATTAAAAGAATGGAGCTGCTCATGAACGAATGTAAAGCACAAAACCAGCCGATAATTGCTGGAAATGCCGTTTTTGAATTGTATGACACCTATGGTTTTCCCATCGATTTAACTTCGTTAATTGCACGTGAAAATGGCCTATCGATCGACGAGCAGGCTTTTGATCACGAACTTCAGATTCAAAAAGATAGATCGCGCGCAGCAACAGCTGTAGAAACAGCCGATTGGGTGCAGGTGAATCCCGACGAAACAACCGAATTTATTGGTTATGACCATACAAGTGCTGAAGTTCGTATTATCAATTACCGTAAAGTTTCTCAAAAGCAAAAAGACTTTTTTCAATTAGTATTGAATCAAACACCATTCTATCCAGAAGGAGGTGGCCAAGTTGGAGATAAAGGAATACTTCGTAATGAAACTAACACCATTTCCATCTTTGACACTAAAAAAGAAAATAATTTAATCATTCATTTAACGGAAAAAATCCCTGTTGAATTGGGTGGCGAATTTACAGCTCAGATTGATGTCGATAAACGCCAACTAAGTGCTGATAATCATTCCGCTACGCATTTATTACATCACGCTTTACGTTCCGTACTCGGCAAGCATGTGGAGCAAAAGGGTTCACTCGTTAATCCTTCCAATTTACGCTTCGACTTCTCTCATTTTGCAAAAATAACAGAAGATGAATTAGCAGCAATAGAAGCAATGGTTACCTTGGCGATTCATTCAAATATCCCCTTGGAAGAACGTCGTGCAGTGCCCATTGAGGAAGCAAAAAAGTTGGGTGCTATGGCTTTATTTGGCGAAAAATATGGCGATTCAGTCCGAGTTATCAAATTTGGAGATTCAGTAGAATTATGTGGTGGTATACACGTTCCAGCTACAGGAAAAATTGGTCTATTCAAAATAACTTCCGAAGTCGCAGTGGCGGCTGGTATTCGTAGAATTGAAGCCATTACAGGTCCGAGTGCTGAACGATATTTTAAAGAAAAAGCAGCGACCTTAGATCAGCTAAGTGCCTTGTTAAAGCATCCTCAAAATATTCAAAAGTCAGTGCTTGATTTAATTGATAAAAACAATGAATTAACGAAGTCATTAGAACAATTCCAACGCGAAAAAAGCAAGGCAATAAAAGCAGTGCTTTCCACAAAAATTAGCACTGAAAATGGCATTCATTATTTAGGTGAAATCGTAGATTTAGATAGTGATTCAGTGAAAGATATTTTATTTCAATTAAAAAGTGAAACGGATAATTTTGTGGGGGTAATTGGTAATAAAGACGGTGCAAAATGCACCTTAACTTTAATCATTTCGGAAAATTTAGTGAAGGATAAAGGCTGGGACGCTTCGAAGCTAATACGCTCAGCAGCACAGCACATTCAAGGAGGCGGAGGCGGACAAAACTTTTTTGCAACAGCAGGAGGAAAACTACCAAGTGGACTTTCAATGGCCATCTCAGAAATTAAGTTACTTTTAGCTCAATAATAAGCGTTGTCAATGCTAAAAATTTCAGTTGCCATTTGTACCTATAATCGGGAGAAATACCTTCCGCAATTATTTGCATCAATCGAAAAACAAACATTAGCAATCGATCGATTTGAAGTGGTCCTTGTCAATAACAATTCACCCGGAAATACAGCCGAACTTTTTCAAGATTTTCAGCGCAAAAATCCCACCTTACAAACGCGCTATTGCGAAGAAGTACAACAAGGACTTTCATTTTCAAGAAACCATGCCATTCAACAAGCCAACTTTGAATTAATCACCTTTTTGGATGATGATGCCTTCATCGATGAGCATTACCTAAGTGTGCTGGTTGATGAATTTTCAGCTTCGCCAGACACCATGGCCATTGGCGGAAAAATACTCTTGCATTATGAAGATACGATTCCCAAATGGGAAAACCGCTTTTTGAATTCACTGCTTGGTTATTTTAACAAAGGCGATGAGAAATTACAATTTACGTCAAATGATTATCCTCGTGGTTCTAACATGGCCTTTCGTTCAATTGTTTTTGCCGAAATTGGATGCTTCGATGTTACCTTAGGAAGAATTGGATCGGATTTAAGCGGAGGCGAAGAAAAAGATTTGTTCAATAAGTTGTATAAACACAACATGAAAGTGCTTTATTTACCCAATGCGCTTGTTTATCATTCCGTTCCAATGGAAAGAACCCTACCCTCTTTCATCAAAAAACAAGGGATAGGAACAGGGAAAAGCGAGCGAATTAGATCCTCCAATGAAGGAGCTCTATCCTACATCAAAAGACTTATTATAGAACTAATGAAATGGTTTGCTAGTCTGCTTATTGCACTTTATTATTTATTTACCCTCCACTATCAGCGTGCAAAAATGATTCTTTTATTTCGTTATTGGGTAACCTTAGGGTTGCTTTGCAAGTACTAATTTTCCGTTATGCGTTTACTAGTGTGTGTTCAATCTTGGGTTAGAAATTTAGGCGATACTTTTGCCTCCTGTATTCGTATATTTCTTCAAACAAAATTCACCCAACTACTCAAAGCAAAATTTACGCAGAAGGCCACTTGTTTAATTCTTGGCAATGGTCCATCGCTCAAACAAACCATAGAAAAACATTCAATTGAATCATTTCAAGACTATGATTTAATGGCAGTTAACCAATTTGCTAACACCGAATATTTCACCACACTACAACCAAAACTTTACCTTTTAAACGCGGTGAGTTACTTTCAAACTGAAGAGAGCTTATCCCCTTTTTACCAAGAATTACGAAAAGAATTATTTGGCAACCTCCTTGCCAACACAACTTGGGAAATGTTTTTAATGGTTCCCTTCCGCGCAAATAAATCAAGTCATTTTAAAGCATTAATCGCTGGAAATCTAAACATAAAAGCAATCTACTTTAACCAAACTCCCGGTGAGGGATTTAACTTTTTTACCCACTTTGTTTACAAAAGATCGTGGGCCATTCCCCGGCCTCACAATGTATTGATTCCTGGGATCATGAATGCTATTTTCCTAGAATATAAAACTATTGCTATAGTCGGAGCTGATCATTCGTGGTTAGCAGAGATTTCCGTAAACGATAACAATGAAGCCCTTGTGCATCAGAAACATTACTATGACGAGCAAACATCACGTCCCGAAAAAGTGCAAGACTACATCACTAGACCAAGGAAATTACACGAAATTCTTCATAAGTTCTATTTGTCATTTAAAGGTTATTGGGACATCTTGAAATTCAGTAAAAAAAGAAATGTGAGCATCTATAATTGCAGCGAAGTGTCTATGATTGATGCATTCGAGCGGAAATCGTTAGCGGAACTTCGGAAAAGTCAATCATAGTGATTGCATTGGATTTAATATATTTGTATAAATAGCAGTATGAAAGATAAAGCAGTACTAATAACAGGAGGAACAGGGTCATTAGGAAAAGCACTTACGAAACATTTACTTACCCAACATCCTGATATCGGCAGGTTGGTTATTTTTTCGCGAGATGAACAGAAGCAATTTGAAATGGAACAAGAGTTTCCTGTCAAAAAATACCCGCAACTCCGTTATTTTATTGGCGATGTTAGAGACTATGAGCGTTTAGAAAGAGCGTTCTCAGGAATTGATTATATCATTCACGCAGCTGCTATGAAACATGTTCATATTGCAGAATACAATCCAGATGAATGCGTAAAGACCAATGTTGGTGGTGCTGAAAATGTAATAAAAGCAGCATTGAAAACGAATGTTTCACATGTAGTCGCTCTTTCAACGGATAAAGCGTGTGCCCCCATCAATCTTTACGGAGCAACCAAATTAACCTCCGACAAACTCTTCGTTGCCGCTAATAACATCAAAGGAAAACGCGACATTAAGTTCTCCGTTGTTCGCTACGGAAATGTAATGGGATCAAATGGTTCTGTTATTCCTTTCTTTTTAAAACGAAAAGAAATTGACAATGTCCTACCGATTACCGTTGAATCAATGACACGGTTTAATATTTCCCTTCAAGGAGGTGTTGATATGGTCATGCATGCCTTACAAACGGCTTGGGGCGGCGAAATATTTGTGCCAAAAATTCCATCGTATCGCATCGTGGATGTCGCAGAGGCCATTGGTCCCAACTGTGAAAAGAAAGTGATTGGAATTCGCCCTGGTGAAAAGATTCACGAAGAAATGATCAGTTCATCTGATTCTTTTTTCACCTATGATTTAGGGAAATATTACGTCATTATTCCACAATCAACGGTATGGAACTTGAATGAGTTTGTGTTGAAATTCAATGCCATAAAAGTAAAAGAAGGATTCTCCTACAATTCACTTGATAATGAAAAAATGGAAAATGTGGAGAGTTTACGTGAATTAATTCGTGAACACATTGACCCTAATTTTAAGGTGTGATACTCGTTATATGAAAAAAACACCCTATTACATTATTGAAGTTGCCAATACGCATGGCGGAAATCGCCAATATTTAGATGACCTGATTGCACAATTCAGTGACCTTTCTGGAAATTTCGGGATAAAATTTCAAGCATTTTCACCTGACACCATTGCGACAAAAGACTTTGAATGGTATCCAGTCTATCAAGAATTATACTTTGCTCCCAACGATTGGAAGGAAATTTTTAGCGAGGCAAACAAAAGCAAAGATGTCTGGCTGGATTTATTTGACGCGTATGGCGTACAAATTCTCAATGAAAACATTGATAAAATAAAAGGAATAAAATTTCAAAGTTCCGTCTTACAAAATCAAGAAGTTTTTGACCTACTCGCTTCCACCAATTTGCAAGAGAAAATTATCATTTTAAACATTGCTGCTCAATCCATCGAAGCCATTGAAGCGATAATAGAAAAGGTGAACAATAACTTGAGACCGCAAAAAATAATGTTGGAAATTGGTTTTCAATCTTATCCTACCTTATTGGAAGACAGTGGATTGAATAAAATCGCCATCTTAAAAAACCATTTTAAAAACGAAATTGTATTTGCAGACCATACAGAAGGTAAGTCCAACGATGCGCTCACTTTGCCATTAATCGCTGTGTTAAATGGCGTTGATGCCATTGAGAAACATGTCATGCTTGACGATCGTGAGACAAAGTACGATCACTTTTCATCCATCACGAAAAAACAATTCGATGAGTTAGTCGCCAACGTAGAAAACTACACGGCCTTAGCCGATAAAGAGTTCATCAATACACGTGAAATTGACTACCTGCATAAAAGTCAAATGAAACCCCTTACAAAAAAACTTTTAGTGGCAGGCGACTTAATCAGCAGTTCGAGTGACTTAATCTTCAGACGTTCAGGGAAAGATGGATTAACGTTCAATGAAGTACTCCAACTTCAAGCGGAAAGGAAAATACTAAGTTCCCCTATTCAAGCGGGACAAACCATTAATAAAGCTGATTTTAAGGAAGCAAAAATTGCAAGCATCATAGCGTGTCGCTTAAAATCATCGCGCTTAAAAGAAAAAGCACTTTTACCAATTGGAAATTTACCTTCCGTAGAATATTGTATAAAAAGTGCCTTGAAATTCAAAGACGTTCACCACACCATACTTGCCAGCTCGACAAATTCCCAAGACGATGAACTGAAAAATCACACCTACCATCCCGATGTTGTTTTCTTTCAAGGAGATCCAGAAGATGTGATTGCACGTTATTTAACGATTTGTGATGAAATGGACATCGATGTAATCGTTAGAATCACCGCCGACATGCCATACGTAGATTCGGAAACTTGCCGAATATTGCTTGCATCGCATTTCGAAAAAGGCGCTGATTATACCACAGGAAAAAGCGCGGCAATAGGCTGCAACCTTGAAATAATCAACGTTTCCGCCCTTCGAAAAATAAAAGCCTACTTTACATCTGCTGATTATTCAGAATACATGACGTGGTATTTTCAAAACAACCCTGAATTTTTCAACTTAAATACGGTTGAATTACCAGCACATTTAGTGCGAGATTATCGACTAACATTAGATTATGAAGAAGATTTAATACTCTTTAATCGGATCCATGATCATTTTATAGCCAACGATAAAATAGACTACGAACTAAGTGACATTCTAACATTTTTAGATGCTAATCCTGCTATTGCAGCGATAAACAAAGATTGTCAGTTGAAATACAAAACGGACCAAACACTTATACAGCTACTAAACGAAAAGACCAAGATGAAATGAGTAAAAACATATTGTTGTTTACTGATTCCCTTTCTCTGCCTAGGTCACAACCTGAAAACTGCTCCTTTTCTAATACATGGCCAGAATTATTGCGAAAAAATGGGTATTCCGTTTGTCAAATAGCGATTGGAGGAGCCACATCGACAGAATTACTCAAGCAAACTTTTTATTTTCAATCGCCGAAAAGTGAATTTGACTATGTGATCATCCAAAGCGGCATCGTAGATTGTACCCCCAGATTTGCGGGGAAAAATGAATTAAAAATAATAAAATCCATTCCATTCTTAGGAAAGTACTTACTGCAGGCCCTGAACAAACAATGGGTCAGAAATCTTCGACATATTACGTATGTAAAACCTTCGAAGTTTAAAAAGAACATACAACAATTCATCGACCTATTTCCAACATCAAAGGTGCTATTCTTAACAATACTTCCTGCAAACAGCGACTATGAGAAAAAAGTCGGTGGTATCGCGAAGCGAATAGCACAATACAATTCCATTTTACTAGAAACGGGAAGAGCAATCGATTTAAACGGAATTGAATCAAGTGGAATTATGTCGGATTTTCATCACCTAAATGAAAAAGGCCATGCCTATGTCTTGCAATGCATACTTCATAAATTGAATGGACATGGCGAGCTATAACTGTTTACATAAGCAAGAAATTACAAAGGGAGAATTTGCCATTTTTCCCATTCGATATGAAGATCGTTTAGCTATAATGAAATGGCGAAATGAACAAATGTATCATTTGCGGCAAGAAAAAATACTCACTGAAAACGACCAAGAAGCGTACTTTCAAAACATCATTCATCCCTCATTTAACGAAAAGGCACCAGCCCAAATCTTGTTTTCATTTCTACAAAACGAAAAATGCATTGGCTATGGAGGATTAGTCCATATTAATTGGCAAAGCCACCATGCGGAAGTGTCCTTTATCATGGCAACCGAATTAGAAGCCGACAATTTCGAAACAAACTGGGTCACCTTCCTCCATTTGCTAGAAAAAGTAGCCTTTACGGATTTGTATTTGAGTAGCCTATTCACCTATGCCTATGATTTACGTCCACATTTGTACAAAGCCATAGAAAATGCCGGATTTCAGCAGACCAAACGCTTAGAAAAAGAGCAGCTAGTTGACGATAAGTTAGTAGATGTCGTTATTCATACAAAAAAGAATCCCCTCCAACTCCGAGAAGCGACAAAAAATGATGTTGATATTACCTTTCGATGGGCAAGCGATCCAAACATCCGTAAATACTCCTTTCAGCAGGAAGCAATCACCCATGAAATGCACTACGCGTGGTACAATTCGAAAATAAACGATCCTTCTTGCCTCTACTTACTTTTGGAAAAAGACAGCGAAGTCATTGGATCCATTCGATATGACATAAATACAGAAAACGAGGCAATCATTAGTTATTTGATAGACAATAACTACCACGGACATGGTTATGGAAATGCTATACTCACTTTATCTTTACCAGCATTAGTAGAAAAATTTCCAACGGTTAGTCAATTAATAGGATTTGTTGTGCATGAAAATATCGCCTCACGAAAAATATTTGAAAGACAAGGATATTTACTAGATTCGTCAGACCAAAAAAAATTAAAATACATTAAGCAGCTGTAAGATGGCCAAAAACGAGCACCATGTCTTTGTAATCGCAGAACTATCCGCTAACCATAACGGGAGTTTAGCAACCGCCATTGAAACAATCCGAGCTGCCAAAAGATCAGGTGCTGATGCCATTAAATTTCAAACCTATACCGCAGACACCTTGACCTTAGATTGCGATGAATCTGATTTCGTGATTAAAGGCGGAACCATTTGGGATGGTAAAAAATTACATGACCTATACAAAGAAGCCTACACCCCTTGGGAATGGCACGCACAACTTTTTGAAGTCGCGAAAGAAGAAGGATTAGTTTGTTTTTCTTCCCCATTTGATAAAACCGCGGTAGATTTCCTAGAAACCTTGCACTGCCCTATTTACAAAATTGCTTCCTTTGAAATCACCGATATTCCTTTGATTGAATACGTAGCGAAACGAGGTAAACCAATCATTATTTCAACCGGAATTGCAAGCTATGATGACATTCATTTAGCGGTTGAAACCTGTCGACAAGTTGGAAATAACAACATCACCTTATTAAAATGTACCTCCTCCTACCCTGCTCCCGTTGCAGAGGCTAATTTGGCCATGATGCAACAATTAGCCATCGATTTTAAAGTGAAAATTGGATTATCCGACCATACCTTAGGTTCAACCGTCCCTGTGATAGCGACAGCCTTAGGCGCAGAAGTCATTGAAAAACATTTTATTTTAGACAGATCCATTGGTGGCCCAGACGCCTCCTTTTCCATGAATGAAATAGAATTCACCGACATGGTAAAAGCAATCCGTGAAGCAGAAGTAGCTGTAGGAACAACTAGCTATGAATTAAGTCCCAAACAAGTGGCAGGAAAAGATTTTTCCCGTTCACTCTATGTTGCTGAGTCAATTAATAAAGGAGACATCATTACAGAAGCCACTATAAAAAGCGTTCGTCCAGGTTTTAGTTTACATCCCAAGCACCTACCTGAAATTTTAGGTAAAACAGCCACACGCGACCTTAAAAAAGGCGAACGAATTAGCTTGAGAGACTTCGAGTGAGGGGGAAGGGAATAAACAACGTAACAAATGTGCTTAAAAATTGTATTTTTATGCTCGGTTAATTGGGGTTAATACAAAGATGTTAAATTGTTTGACAAATAAGTGATGAGAATAAAAATTGTGAATTTTAATTTGGTCAAAAAGCAACCTAATTCGCTAGAACTTAAAGCATACCTATACCAGATAAAAAACGATTCATTTGGTTTGTCAGACAACATCACAAATGCCTTTATAGAAAAGACTGGAAATTCAAATAACGACGGAATTGATTCACTTTCCAATGAGGAGATTCAGGAAATTCTAGGCGATTGCTGCCCAACTGTCATCATTTATTTTCGTTCTCATCTTGACAAAACTGGAGCTAAAAACCTTCATTATTCATCCTTTCCAGAGTTGTTTACCGATATCAAACAGGTCTCATTCGACTGTGACGGGATTATCTCAATGGAATCGTATCGAAATCAAATCTTCAGCCTGTATAATGCAAAAGGACAACGAATTTCACCATATTGTCACGACCTTGACATAGGTACGGATGGTTTGATTCTTTTACGCAGTTCATCCGGTCCTTTTTGGGAAATGTTGAAAGTTGAAGGTGATCAATTGATCGAAACAAATCATCCTCGTCCCTACGATGCCATGTATGATTTTCCCGATCTAATGTACCGTGATGCCATTGCTGAATGTCTGAATCCTGAACTCTCTATGGAGGATTTATATTGGGACTCATCTCATTTATCTATTAATGAGGTTTATAAAAAACTTAAAAATCACGAAGGTGATTTTCGAAGTTTAATTCCCTTTTATGAAGATGATGAAGAACTTGCAACATTCGCAATTGAAGAAAATATTCTTGCCTTTACCTTTCTCAGTGATCGCTTAAAAAACAATCGTGAATTTGTCTTTAAACTATTAGAGAAAGGAGGTGATTTTCTAAATCTCTACTCCTATTTGAACGATGATTTCAAAAGCGACATTGAAATCGTAAGGCTGTGTCTTGATTTTTCATTCAATATCATTTATCGAATAGCTCCAATAGAAGATTATGAAATCATGAAACGCGCAGTCGAAGACCATTGGTCATTATTCGAGCATGCATCCGATAATCTTAGACTGGATAGAAATTTCATCCTACAATTGGCTACCAAAGATTGGAGGATACTAGATTCAACAAAACCTGACCTTTACACCGACATTGATTTTGTTCGAAAAACAGTAGAAGTTTACAATAATTGCAATGACGAAAAAACAGATTTAATTGAAGTATGTTGTCAGTTGATTCGCAACAAAGAAGGACATTTACTTATTGATTCACTCCTTCCAATTCAAGATGAAGACCTTTTCTTGAAAGTCGTTCGCTCGGCCAAAACCCATCAAATAAACTCAATGATTTCAGGGTTGAATTCATCATCTATAGATAACAAAGATTTTTGGATTAAGGCAACCAAAAGCAATCATGAAATAGTTAATTATATCCCTGAAAAAATAAGAACTGAACGACAATTTGCTTTGGATTTGATTAAAATCAATGGTGACTTTTTACATGCATTGAATCAATCATTGTCATCAGACCCAATCCTATTTGTTTGTGCCATGAGCCAAATTAAAAATCGGCGCGGATCAACGGTAATAAGCAATATTTACCCATTGCTTAACCAAGAACTTAAAGGTAATCGATCATTCATGGCGGAAGCATCAACCTTGGATTTTCACATTTTAGCCTTTTGTTCTGACGAGCTGAAGGCAGATATAAATTTTCTACGAAGCATCCTAAAAAGTACCTATGGATGGGCTTATGCCTACGCCAATATAGAACTAAAAATGGACCAATATTTCATTCAAGCAGCCATTACGCTAAATACGTATCTTGCGAAAGAAATTCCAAGTGAAGCCCTAAACAATCCTTTTGTTATTGCGCTACTAAAAGAACTTCAAATTGACTTGAATAAAAAGGTTTCAGACGACGATCTTCCCTTTTAATCCATTTGTTGGGATGGTTTCAAACATGGAAAAGGTCTTAGGGAATGATAGAATTATTGCTTGGGTTGATCATAGAGAAAGAGTTGATCATATCGTGAAGAAAGCATTTAGTATTTAGTTGATTTGATAGCTGAGCAATAAATTCAAGCCCGAATACTCAATACTAAGCATCGTAAGTGGGAAGGTTTACGGTTTCATAAGCCCAGTAAAGCGAAACCAGCAAATGATTGCAACAATAAAGTTGGACCTTCGCAAAAAAATCTACTTTTGATACTATCATGAAGCCAACTTACGACATTACTCCTAAAATATTGAAATTTCCAAACCTTTTCAAATCTTTAATTACTATATTTATAAACTAATTAACGTGGCCTTTTTCACTGGCTGACCTTAAGGGAAAGTTGAAATAATATTAACAGCCGATAAAAGACGAAACAAACAATAAAATATAAACACATAAAATGAAAACTTTAATTTTGATTGCTTTAGTAACGATTAGATTGGCTTCTGCTACAATGGCACAAAACGCTTGTGTCACTTGGGCATTAACTGCCGATCAATTGGCTACATCGACTAGCGGAAATGTAAGCGCTCAGCCAGAAATAATTAGTAGCGGCTCCAATGCTCCATTAATGTCTGTTTACGGATACAATGCCGGGCAACAACTTTGGGTGGGCAATACAGGCTGGATAGCGGGTGCTCTTGATCCTTCACGGTATATAGAATTCAATGCATCTCCTTCAGCAGGAAACGATCTGAATGTTACTAGTTTATCATTTGATTACAACGATTTACCCCTGGGGACTGACTTTAATATAATTGCCTTTCAGGTATATTATTCCACAGATAACTGGAACACTCCGAACCAATTAGGAGTGACAGGATTTTACCTGAATACAGTAGTGCAGAACTTCAGTGCTCCGCTCAATGCGACAGTGAACAGTGGTGG